>JANPHB010000331.1:0-38879 GCA_031424235.1 Pirellula sp. | reverse complement strand
GGGCGGATTCATCGGCGGTCAGCAGCCACTCGCTGGCGCGGGGGTCACGCGGCGCGTCCTTGAAAATGGCTCGGCAGGAGCCTCGCCCTTCCGTTGAAATTGCAAGCAATTCCAAAAAGAAAGTGAGACGGCCTTGTTTAGCCGTGTAACGGTGTAACGGCGACAGTTCGTAGCTGCGGGGCTGGCCCCGCAGACCTATTTCGAAATCGAATGCGAGAGCCGTGAAACGGCGCCACCACACGAAACGCCGTTTCACGACTCTTTTATTCATCGTAACCAAAGACCGTGGGTTAAGCCCGAATGGCGTTGAATTAGTGTTAGCGGAAGTGCGCGAGCACTCCGGTGAGTTGCCAGAAGTTGTGATTTCCCGATAGATGATCACCGGACGGCTCGCGCCGTTCCGCGAACTCAACGCCATTCGGGTTAAGCCCGAATGGCGTTGAGTTCGCAAGTAGTGGAATCTCGTAAGAGTTCCTGAAGTGCCTCGAACTCCAGGAAGTTTTACAACTTCCGCTACAAGCACAGGCTTAACTCAACGTCATGTCACAGTTGCTCACTCTGTACCTGTGCTTGCCCACTTTTCTCGCCAAATTAAGCGATTCCCCTCACCATTTCATGCGAGGCCTCGATTGCATTTCAAGCACTTTTGTGCTCGTCCATCAACGGGACTCTACGAATGGCATTTCTTTTGCACTGGATGACTTTGGGACTTTCACTTACTCGATAGGAATATTGCGATGACACAAGAGACGATAGCTGAACTTAGGGACCGGTTGAACAACCTCGAACGAAACAACAGAAACATCAAAAGGAGCTTGATAGGAGTTGGGTTAAGCGGGTTGGTATTGCTTTCGTTTGGAGCCGCGGGGATGCCGCAAGCCGAGAATCAGAAGGATATGACCTGTGACACGTTGCATGCTCGCAGAGTGGTTATTAGCGACCAGAATGGTAGCGAACGATTGGTGTTGGAACTGGAGTCTGGCGAACCGGCGTTAAAAATGTTTAATCATGAGGGGCAGCGACAGATCTTTCTGGGCATTGATGAGTTTTGGGAAGACTCTGCTTATCTTTCGGTCTCAAGTCGACTTGAGAATGGCGACGTGGACAAGCAGGCGGTCATTGCAGCGACAACAAGCCGGCCAAATTCACCCAGTAGCACGCAAATGGTTCTTTATGATGGGAAACCGGTTCAAAACAATGCGGCCAAGCGTCAGGTAGTAAGGTTGTCTTCTGGGCGCGGCGATCAAAGGCCGTATTTGGAAATAAGTGAAACGTCGGAAAAACAACAAGACGGAGTAAACTTAGGAATTCTTGAGGCGAAACCAGCCAAAGGTGACAGCCAGGTTTTGCTAGATACGAATACCAGCCCCGCGGTGCTTTCGGGGGTGCAAGTTATTGGAAAATAGGATTTGTCGCTGACAGCGAAGAGAGTCCGCCAGCGGGAGGGCCGGTGGGGCGCTAGTTACGCAACCCATGGGATGAGTATCATAAGCTATTCCTTGTTCAATGCACCAACATTTACTTTGAATGAATGGAACAAAACATGCGACTGCTTGTTTTATGTTGTCTTTGCTTCCAAACGTTAGGAGTCACTAAAGCTGAAGAAAAAGATGAGATTATTAAAAACTTCAGTCTTTGGGAAATGTGCGAAGAGCTTGTTGACAATTCCGCTTTGCAGCAGAAACTGCAAATGACCGATACCCAACTGGGAAAACAAGCTTTGGGGTCAGACCCTGTTTACTGTTTTCGGCCAGTTCATTGCATGGTAAACTGACCTCATGGCTAGACCTTTACGAATAGAGTTTCCGAACGCGATATATCATGTGATGGCACGTGGAAATGGTCGTCAAGCGATCTTTCATACCGATTCAGACTACCAGCGAATGACCGATGGATTGGCAAAGACGGTCGATCGAACCGGTTGGCAAGTTTTCGCTTTTGTTTGGATGCCTAATCATGTCCATCTGTTTTTAAGGACGCCCAAACCCAACTTGTCCGTTGGGATGCAGTACCTATTGAGTGGATACGCGAATTGGTATGCCAAAAGACATCAGCGGACGGGGCACTTATTCCAGGGACGATTCAAGGCGGAATTGGTTGAGGATGAGAGCTACTTTTGGACGCTAAGTCGCTACGTCCATTTGAACCCGGTACGAGGCAAACGACCATTGGTTGACCACCCCAGCTCGTGGGCATGGTCAAGTTATCCAGGTTACTACAGAAAATCGGCTCGCGTCGACTGGATCGATTACGAGAATGTGCTGGCTGCTTGGCAAGGCGAAATGGGCGGAAAAGACTCAGGATTAGCTTATCGCCGTTTTGTTGAATCGGGTTTGGAGACGCCGCCTTGCAATCCACTGGACAACGCATTGGATGGTTGGCTCTTGGGAAGCGACACCTTTCTCAAGAGAATCAAGGAGCTTATTACGAAACCTCAGCATATCGACCAGACACCGAAAGCTCGACGCCTAACGAGTCTTGATGCGAATCAGGTGATTGCCGCAGTTGCTGGGTATTTCATGGTAACACCGGAGAGCTACCAGTCAAAACGGTCAACGGCTCCCGGGCGAGATTTGGCGGCCTACCTTGCCCATCGCCGTACGACAGCAACGCTTCGAGAGCTTGCAACGGCGTTTGGTCTATCGCATCCTGACAGTGTTAGTAATTTGATTCGCCGAGCTGAAAACGCGATTTCTACAACCAAGTCACAAAAGCAAGACCTAGGGCGGATCGATGAATTGCTTCAAAAACTGTAAACAGGGTCTGACCCCAACGCACCCCGACGATTCGAAAGTTGCGGCTTCAAAACAACAAGGTAGGCTATGGCTTACTTGAAGGCTTGGCAACAGTAAAGAGCCTCGAGCGGTTCGAGTTTTACCCCGACGAACAAAACTGGCCGGATCAAGCAGTTTTTCAGAGGAAGATGGCAAGTTCTCTGTTAACGCTGCCGCAAATCAAATCGATCCCTCAAATACAAGAACCAAGCATTCAAACTCTGCAGAAAATCTTCGACAACAAGACCCTGGAAACGCTTGACATCAACGGTTGGGATGCGAGCATTCCTACCGCCAAGCTCCAGGAATTGAACGCGCTGAAGAATCTGAAAACGTTGCGGCTTCATAATATTCCACTCACCGATGATCAGCTTGAATACCTTTCTGAGTTGGTTAGTCTCGAGGATTTGCATTTGGGCAGTACGGAAGCACGCGGACCTGGTTTTGTTCACTTGAAAAACCTGCCTAGACTAAGAGAGATTGTCATCTCGATGCTCCTAAGCAAAGTTGAGCCAGATCTTTCAGCCTTGTCGAGTCTCAGTCGACTTGAAAACCTATGCGTGTTCGGTTTTGGGTTCCAGCCAAAACACTTCTCTGCATTGGCTGAATGCACTTCTTTGCGTGATATCGCATTGAACGCAGGCGAAGTCGATGATGACTTAGTCGTGCGATTGGCTAGACTTCCGAACCTGTCTAGCATCACTCTTTCTGGAGACAAAATAACGGATGTAGGGGCTCATGCCTTGGCTCGCAACTCAAATCTTGAGAGCGTTCACCTTAGCGGAAAATTGACTCGCGCTGCCGTTGCTGAGTTTGCGAAGCTGCCGAAGCTATCGCGTGTTTTCATCAATAGCAGTGAACTGGATGCCGTCGATTGCGTCGACCTGCAATTCGAGTTTCCGTCGGTCTCTCGATTTAAATTTACGCAGATGGGAAAGTAGGGCCGTCAAGATTACGAGCACGAGCACCATTTCATTGAGCACGACGGAAGTCAAAAAGATGTGGGTAAAGATGAGGATGCAATCCGTGGTTAGTGGTGCAAAATGTGTTAGGAGTCGCAACGCGACGGCACTCTAGCGTTTGGCACGAGGCAAATAATAGCCGACCCTACGTTTGGCTGGGTGAATCAGATACCCGCCAGTAGCGCTCCTTCAGAGCTCGGAATGGATGTGGGCAAGAAACCTGGGGTTTCGTTCGCGATGCGAACTTTACCCCAGGCTTTCAAATGCCGTCCCTTCAGGACTAAATCGCAATTTTTATCGTATGGGCTAAGAACGATTGAGACAATCGTTCGAAACTGTTGCGAACGAGGGCCTCGAGGCCCTCGTTCGCTTTGTTGGAACTGTTTGTAACCACACGGCGTTTCTCTGTCTTGCCTACTTTTTTATTAAAGCGATGGATCTACCCCAAGTGTTCCAACGAGCGAATCTCGGTAGTCAGCTCGACTACATAGAGCGAGTTGCGATTTTGCGTGTTCCAGCTTGGCGTGTAGACCCAAGCGTTTGGTCACTGCCGAATGCGTTGGTCGGCTGCAGTACTCCGTTAGGACTTCTACGTGGCGCTGCCAAAGTCTTTGGTCGACTCGCTGTTTGGCCGCTAGTCTGGCTGCGTACCAACTGCTCGACTCAAGATTTTCACGAGTGAACATTTGGCGAACTTCGAGCGAGTTGAGTCCAAAGCCGTTCCACGTTCCCTCAGCCATGATCTTGAGGATCGCTTGCAACGGCGGACATGCGATCTTGTAACTGCCATCGTTAAGATAAATTTCGGCGACTCGCTTTTGGGCTTCTGCGATATGCAAAATACCGTCGGCAAAGGAATCCAGATCTTGCTTTTCTGGGCACAGGATTCGCTCGTCAAAGACTTTGCTTGGATTGTCAAACACGCGGCCAAAGTATCGGCGGACAAATCGCGCAGTGATGCGATAGCCAAGTCGACTGGCTGGGATATCAACGCCATTGTGCGTGAAGTCGTCGATTTTCTCGAGCAGTCCTTCTCGCATCAGAAAGCTTGGTTCGCGTTCTTCGGGTCGCAATCGGCACCAGATCTCAGGGACAAACATACTGATGTCGTGACCCACTTCGATGTCGGGCCCGATGTGTCCGGCAGCCGTGCTGAAACCGCCCAGGCCCGTCAGGATCATGCTGACAATCGAGGTGTTCAAGTCGTAGACCATGTTTAACGCGTTGAAAGGACCTTTGGTTAGTGCCCCTTCGCTTCCTGCGCCGGTGGTCGATGGGCTTTTGCCTGTCAACGAACAAACGTAGTCCATGATCAATTCTGGCAGCTCTTGATAATGGATCGGGCTGAAGACGGCCAACGAACGGATCCCTGCCTCGCGATCGGGCGGGTTGTTGCGACGTCCGGAGAGGATTGCGTTGACCGGCGCTGGGACGCTTTCGCCGGCTGGCGTTCCTCGGTATAGCTGCATGCCCCGATAGGCAACATAGCGATCAAACGGATCGTGGAGATCGGTTCGGTCTTGCAGATAACGAGGGTTTTTCGAAGGTTTGCCATCGACGATACGAGGTTGTGCCGAGGAGACCACAAACGATTGATCGCTTTCGATAAATTCGTTCATCCGATTTTGCATCGGTGCAGTGTATTGTTCAAAATCGATTACATTCGCGATCTCTTGGCTGATCACTTGCCTCGACAGCGGTTCGAAATTGCAGAAGAAATTGCCGACGTCTGCCATGTCGAGTTCGGTTTGTTTGTCGAGTCCACGGTGCACTGCGTCATCTGGCCTTTGGAATAAACGGTACTCGCAGTTGGCCACAAACTTGTAGCTTCGAGCTTGGTCACCAGAGGTAGGGGCAGGCAAGGTCGATAGAAATCGTTTTGGCACCACGACGCTCGCAGTAATATCGTCTTCAAGTTGGATCTTCTCCGCAGCGGCGAAGTCTTGGCGGAGTTTGTACATTCGCCAGCGACCGAGTGGGTCGAGGCCGACTCGCAGATACATACCGACCAGCTTGCGGTTTCCGTATTTCAGTTCGTGGCCGTTGTCGCCGTTGACCACATCGACGCCGAAGTGCTCGCGCCAGTTGCCATTCCATTCCGGCTTGCAAAACCGCTTGATAATAAAGGCCATAGCATAGAGATGCGTGGGGATGCCGCTCAGCCATTTGTTGTAGTGCTCCGTGTACTCGCGGGACGGAGTGAGCAGTTTGATAACGCTGCCAAGCGTCCGGTTGGGGTCGAGGACTTTGCGGCTATCGCGATTTGCGTAGTCAGGTTTTTCGGTGGAGTCGTCTCGCCATCGATCGGAGTAATCGCGATCGAAGATTTCTTGCAGTTGGTTGAAATCGCTGTCGATGTCCGCTACGAAGATAGGGCCGCCTTGCATGTAGTCTCGGAGGGATTTGCTGATTTCGCTTTTGCCGCCGCCGCTGACCGTGCATGGCTTGTGGCAGACGGTACCTTCACCGCCAGTACCGATCAATCGCCAGGAGGGAGCGCATGGGTGCTTTTCCATCTGCAGCTTGTAGCCGCTCGGGGCCATGTAAATTTTGTTGGTTTCTAGCGGGATGGAATGCTCCACTCCGGCTCGTGTCCAACGAATGGTTCGGTCAAAGAGAGAAGCCAAGGCGTTTTCGGGTACGTAGACTAAGCTTGGGTGCTGTTGGTCTACTCCGTAGCCTTCGGGCTTGATATCGATGAAGCTAGAGTACTCACGTTCGATGTCGGTGAAATCACGACCGTTGTATCGCCGAGAATCCCATTGGAACTCTTCGCCTAGGTTGTGCGAAACGAATGCAAGCGTGCCACCGGCGTGTTCCTCTTCGACATTGCCGAGAAGGTTGGCTGCATAACTGATTTGAGTCTTGACTTCTTTTTTGCAGTAGCCGTAGTAGTTGTCAGCGATGAGAGTGACGATGACCCCTTCTTGATTTCGGCATGTGATCTTGAACGCTTGGCCGTCGTTGTACTTTTCTTTAGGATCTTCCCAGCACATGCGATCGCGAATTTGCAGTTCGGTCGCTTTGGAGATGTGCGGAAGGCCGAGCTGTTCTTTAGTCAAGTGGATCAAGTGGGGAGCCAGAATGACGCACCCGGTGTGACCGGTCCAGTGCATGCAGTCGAGGGCCGCATCGTTTTCAGGCACAAGTGGATCGCCTGAGTTCCCGAAAATGGATTCGACGAAATCGAGATTGCTAACGAGTCCACCTGGAGCAAAAAATCGAATCTCCATCGATTTGTTTTCGCAATAACCAGGCACTTGGGGACAGACCAGTGGACGGACCAGCAACGAGACGAACGTCTTTGCTGTAACGGTATTGGATTGCGTGAACGGCAGTTCCAAAAGACTTTCCGGCGGGGTGACTGCGTGCTGGAAGAGTTTGGCGAAGACGTGTTTTGGAACACTTCGTTTGTCACCGGCGATCGGCAAGCCACCTTCGGTCACATGAAATGTGCCCTGAGTGGTACGTCGATCGGCACGCGGATTGTGGAGCACGCCGTTTGCAACGCGATAGGAGCTGACCAATTCGTTTTCGAATCGCTCGCCACCATCGGGCAGGCTTAGTTGCCGAGCCAGACCATGGTGGTCCAAGACCAACGTCATCGAAGGCAATTGCAATGGCGATTCCAATTTTAGTTCCGCAAAGTGTCCGGCTAAGAATGACTCGATGCGTTGATCGATGGGGGCTTTGAGCAGCGATAGCAGTCGATTTTTTTCTTCTAGGTTTGCGAGCAGACCTTCAGGGAGGTCGACTTTGAGTCGAGCTTCTTCGTCGAGGACCAAGTCCGAAGCAGCCATTTGCATGTAGATGTATTGTCGAAGCGTTGCGGCCGCTTTAGCACTGCGATCGGCATGTCGTCCCCAGGAGAGCATTCGCTCGGGCGAGTCAATTAGCCATCCAACGTCGATCGATTGGTCGGTTGCTTTGTTGTTTTGCATATGGTTTGGTTTCTTAGGAGCAAAGCGCAAGGAAGCTGGCGTTGCTTGGCAGCTTGAAGAAGTCTGGGGAATAATTGTTTGAGCCTGAGGCGCTAGCCGATTTTTTGGGGTGAACTCGGCTAGCGTCTCAGGTTCAAGCGGCATTGTCGAAATCGCCGCTAGACTGTGGCTGCGTAGGAGAGATAACGCAGCCGATTCGATTACAAATCATACAATTCCGGATCGACATTGGGAGCTTCAAAAAAGCGAGAGAGTCTTTTTCCTTTGCCGCCTGGTGCGGTGAAGGGATCGCCTTCTCCGTCGAGCGCGTCACCCATTTCCTCGTCGATTTTGTCTGGGTCTTCGCCCGCCTCCATGCGTTTCATGGCTTCCAGCATGGCTCCGGTGGGTTGCATGCCGGTCAATTCGAACATGCGTTTCATGACATTTGCCATCTGCTTGGGATCTTCAGGGCCATCCCCGCCTTCCTCAAGATGTGGCGCCATTTCGGCCATGAGCTGCTCCATTTTGCTCTCGTCGACGTTTTCAAACGGGTCTGGAGTGCTGCTACTTTCGGTGAGTCCTTTGGAAATCGCGAAACGGGAGATCTTTTTTTCCAGTTTTTTGCGGCCGCATTTTGGGCACTTGGGTGCAACCTGTTGAGACATGGAACGGGCGAAAAAACTGTAGATCGTATGGCAGGGTGGACAATAAAATTCGTAAATAGGCATGTTTTTGGCCTCGTGTCGGTGTTCGTGTGAGTCTCCGCACCAGGGTACAGACTGGATCGCCATTCGTCAGCGCCGGTTTGCATCAGCTTGACCTCGCGAGTCGTCCGCTAGTATGATTTCGCGACGCGAAGTTGGGGTGAATCGCGAACCTTCCTACACGGGTTCGTCGATTTTTTCGTTTAACAGTCAGCCGTAGGCGTACTGCTTACGCCGTACGCCTACGGCTGACCGTTAAACGAGACACAATTGCATTAGCTAAACTTCAGTTAGGCAATGGTTCACCCCCGCAAATCTCCTCTTCCTTCCCTTACTAACCTCCCCAAATCTATCTTGTCCGAACGGCCTCGCCCACTGCATGACAACGCGTCTAGCGAGTCCGATAGCTCGAGCAACGAACTAATTGGCTCCCAGGCAGCCAATCCGCCGCTTCTTCCGACGCCGGAAGTTCTCGCGGATTTGGCGGAGCATAGCCAACGTCTTGAGACGGCCACACCGGAGGAGATTCTAGAGTGGGCGATCGATCGGTATGGCGATAAGTTCACCATGGCAACGGCATTTGGGCCCGAGGGAATGACCATCCTGGAGATGCTCTCGCGGATCAGTCCCAAAACCTGGGTGTTCAATCTGGATACGGGCTATCAATTTCCGGAAACCCTCGCTTTGAGAGACAAAGTCGCGGAACTATACGGGATCGAAGTTGAGCTCCTAAAGCCTGAGCTGACGGTTTTTGCCTATGAAAAACTGCATAACGGGCCACTCTACAAGACGAACCCGACACAGTGCTGTGGAGATCGCAAATTGACGGTCCTCAAGAAAGCAGCCAAAGGGATGCATGCTTGGGCAAGTGCGATTCGGCGAGACCAAAGCCCGGACCGGGCCGTTGCACCCATTATTGGATGGGACAAAAAATTCCACTTGGTGAAAGTCAGTCCGCTGGCCAATTGGACTAAAAAGGAGGTTTGGGACCGAATCGTTAATAGCAAGATTCCATACAATCCATTGCATGATCAAGGTTACACCAGCATTGGCTGTTGGCCGTGCACGCGAGCCGTCGGCCTCGGAGAGGATGAACGGGCTGGCCGCTGGAGCGGAACGGGTAAAACCGAATGCGGTTTGCATACGCAGGATTAGACTGGATGCAGAAAGCTTTGCGGGATGATACAATTCGGGCGACCAGTTTCACTGAATTGCTTCCTTTAGAAAGTACGGCATGACTACAGACGGATCAGCCCAAGCGGATTTGGATCGATTGCAACGTGCGCGAGAACAAATCCTCGGCCAACTGTCCAAAACGATTGTCGGACAAGTTGATGTGGTTGAACAACTGCTCATCAGTGTGTTTGCTCGAGGCCACTGTTTGCTCGAGGGAGTGCCAGGCCTAGCCAAGACGCTTCTCATCAGTTCGCTTGCCAAGACGCTCAATCTTTCCTTTAGTCGAATTCAGTTCACTCCTGACCTGATGCCAGCTGATATCACGGGCACGGAGATCATCGAAGAGAACCGTACGACCGGCTCGCGTGAACGACGCTTCATGGAAGGCCCACTTTTCGCCAATGTGATCTTGGCCGACGAAATCAATCGAACTCCGCCAAAGACCCAAGCCGCCTTGCTGGAAGCGATGCAAGAACGGCAGATCACGATTGGGCGTGTTCGGCATACGCTTTCCGATCCGTTCTTTGTGTTGGCAACACAAAATCCAATCGAGCAAGAAGGAACGTATCCGCTTCCTGAAGCCCAACAGGACCGGTTCATGTTCAAGGTGCACGTGACCTACCCAAGTTTTGCCGACGAATTCGAAGTGGCTCGGCGCACGACTGGCAAGAGCTCGGCCGCGATCGAACCAGTGCTGACAGGTGCCGAAATCTTGAGCCTTCAAGAGTTTATCCGCGGGATCGAAGTCTCCGAGAACGTCATCCGATACGCGCTCGCAATCGTTCGTCAAACGCGCGTTGGCCAAGAAGGGATCCCTGACTTCGTTCGCGAACAAGTTGCATGGGGAGCCGGCCCGCGAGCTGTGCAGTTTTTGATTCTCGGCGCGAAAGCTCGAGCGGCGTTATCGGGTCGATCGCATGTGGATCCGAGCGACGTTCAGTTCTGTGCCAAGCCTGTGCTTCGACACCGTATGGTCGTCAACTTCGCCGCCGAAAGCGATGGCGTTACGAGCGATGCAGTCATCGATCGCATCATTTCCAACACACCGACTGCCCAAGACGAATTGCTACGCGATGCCCGATTCCAAAGAATACTTGCATCCTGAAGCCATTCGACGCATTGCGTCGATGGAGCTCAGAGCACGCAATATCGTCGAGGGGTTCTTGTCGGGAATGCATCGCAGTCCTTACTTTGGCCAATCGGTCGAGTTCGTGCAGCACCGTCAGTATGTCCCCGGCGACGATCTTCGGCATATCGATTGGAAGGTTTACGGACGGCAAGACAAACTCTACATCAAGCAGTATGAGGAAGACACGAGCCTCCGGTGCACCTTGTTGTTAGATGCTTCCGCTAGCATGAACTATGGTCGTGGTTCGCTCAATAAGTTTGACTACGCGGCCACCATTTGCGCTTGCTTGGCATACTTGACTTTGAGGCAACAAGATGCGGTCGGGCTGACAGTCTTCGATCAGAAGATTCGCTCGCGTCTTCCATGGCGTTCGAGCCGTTCGCATTTGCAGAGCATTTTTAAGTCGCTGCAGCAAACGGCCTCCAAAGACAAAACCGATTTGACAAAAGTATTCCGCGAAATCAACGACACCTATCCAAAGCGGTCCTTGATGGTCATCGCATCGGACTTTTTGAGTAGCGAAGCGGAAACGCTCAAAGGCCTCGCTGCTCTCAAACGCTCAGGGCATGATATTCTCGTCTTCCATGTGATGGACGACGATGAACTTGATTTTCCTTTTAACGACCCAACTCGCTTTGAGGGGATGGAGTCGACGGACGCACTTACATGCAATCCAAGAGCGCTTCGTGAAGGCTACCTTGCATCGCTGCAACGATTTTTGGATCGGGTTCGACATGCTTGCGCAAGCTACCAAATCGATTATCAGTTGATTCGAACGAGTCGGCATATGGACGCTACGTTGACGGCTTACTTGACCTCACGTATGGCTCACATGAGGAAAAAGTAACCGACCATGCAGTTCGTCTTTCAACCGCTAGCTTGGGGATTTCTCCTCGTATTGTTGCCACTTTTGATCCACTTGATCAATCTGGTTCGGCATCGTCGTACACAGTGGGCGGCGATGGAGTTTTTGCTGGAAAGCTACCGCAAGTTGCGGCGTTGGGTTTGGCTCAAACAAGCATTGCTGATCGCTTCGCGGATGCTGATCGTTGCGATTGCGGTGGCCATGTTGGCTCAATGGGTGAGCGGTTCGCGTTGGTTGGCCATGATCAGCCAATCGACGACGCACCACTACGTGATTCTCGATGACTCCGCTTCGATGAGCGACACTTCGTCCAAGGGAACGGCCTACCAATCGGCTTTGGGGGCAGTGCAGTCGATTGCTGCAAACGCGAACACACAAGAAGGCTCTCACTTGCTGACCGTGATTCGAGCTTCTCGAGCCGCGTTAGCATCTGCAAAGAGCAAAGTAGAAAAGTCGACCGCCGCCGATGAGAAGAAAGCTGCGGCCACAACCAGTTCGTCCACACCAGCCAAAAGCCCCGAGCAACAAGGGCCACAAGCGGACTCGGTCGCAGAGCTACTTTCTCGAACGATTCCGACGGATCCGTCAAGCTTGCTTAGCAAGATCAATTCCACGACACCAACATCGCTCGACAGCGGTCTGGGTGAGTCGATCGAATTGATTTCACCGTTGCTGCAACAAGCTTCCTCGGAAAAATCCATCGTGTATTTGATGAGCGATTTCCGAAGCAAAGACTGGTCCAACCCGGCCATGCTAAAGCAACAACTGCAATCGCTGCCAACGACCAATACGGAGCTGCAACTAATCGATTGCGTTGCGGAACGGCACGAAAATCTTACGTTGGTTTCGGTGTTGCCGCAGCGGGAAGTGTTGGCGGCTGGTGTTCCAGCCATGATCAACATTTCGGTACGGAACAATGGGATTGCGCCGGTTCGAAACGTTTCCGTCCGAGTCAATTCCGTGGACTTCGGCAATCGTCAAATGGAGCCCGCTCCGACGGCGGCTTTTTCTGGTTTGATCACGGAGTTACCTCCCGTTTTGATCGATCGCATCGAGCCAGGCGAGTTGGTGACGCGGCATGTTCAAGTGCTTTTCCCAAAAAGCGGATCGCACGTGGTGGAAGCTCAGTTGCCACCGGATTCCCTGAATGCCGACAACAAGGCCAGCTGTGTGCTCGATTTGCAGAACGGAAAACGTGTTCTTCTGATCGATGGCGATTCGACTGGAAAGCATTCGTTCTTTATTGAGTCCGCACTCAACCCGAGCGAAAATGTTAAGACGGGTTTTGTCGTGTCTCGCGAAGGAGCTGAGTTTTTGCGCGACGCAGACTTTGCGGCGATCCAAGACTATGCATGCATCTTCATTCAAGCGGTCCCGTCGCTTGACCCGAGGGCGCTTCAGAATCTTAATAAGTACGTATCGCAAGGGGGTGGCCTCGGGGTCTTCTTCGGCGAGCAGATGTCAACGGCCGATTATCTTCGCTATAACTCGGTTTGGACCAAGTCGATTCCGTCTGCGGACAATGCGATTCCATTGATGCCCTTTGCCATCAAGGGGGCCGCAGATCTCGCTCAAGTTGCCGGCGACATCCAACCGGATCTAATTGCCGACAACCATCCGATTTTCGAGGAATTCTTCGGTTTGAGCAACTCTCCATTTCAGTTTGTTCGCATTCAACGTTACTTGGAACTGGAAAGGGATGTAGGCGATTCGAAATCGACAGATGACCAGGGGAACGCTAGTGGGTGGAAGCCGGTAGCCACACTTCGCAATGGCAGGCCGATCATCATCGACCATTCAATAGGGAACGGACGCGTGCTCTACGGACTGACCGCACTGGATCGGCAGTGGACGAATTGGCCGCAGGATCCGACGTTCGTAATCGCAGGCCAAAAAATCATTGGTTATCTTTCTTCGTTTCGAACGCCAGATGCCGCCCGCGTGGCAGGTACGCCCATGCGTTGGGATTTTTCATCGCAAGAGATGTTGCCTGAAATTCAAGTGTTTTGTCCACCAACGGTCAGCAACGGAGCTAAATCGCTTCTCAATATTAATGCAACGCCCGCAGGTGAGTCCGCATTTCAAGCTTCATTGAACGCCCAAGCCGATCAGGAGACAGACGACTCCGTTCGGGCGGTATTAGCGGCCGGCAATTTTGAATGGTGGGGGACTTCGATTCAAGGCGAGCGCGTCGTCAAGAACTTTGCCCGAAACACGCCACCTATCGAGGGCGAAACGGAGAAGGTGCAATTGGTCGATTTGAATCGCGTGCTGAGCGGGGTCAAGTTCACCTACAAATCTTCCGAATCGCTTGGATCCAACACGGCCTTGGCTGGTTTCGCCAATCGCAACATGCTCCTGATGGCGATGCTGTTGGTCCTATTGCTTTTCGAACAATGGCTAGCCTGGAGCGCGTCCTATCATTTGCCGGGGAGAAAGACTTAAGGCTAAAGGCTTAAGCCAAATTGCATGCCAAATCCCAAATCCCAAATCCCAAATTTCAAATTTCAAATTTCTGAAAACTGAAAACAGATTACCTAAGACTGACAACTGACAACTGACAACTGACAACTGACAACTGACAACTGACAACTGACAACTGACAACTTACAACTTACAACTTACAACTGAGAACTGACAACTTACAAAATGCTTCCTGACGACATCCAATGCTTTGCCCAAGAGGACATGCGAGTCTTCTACCAGTGGATGCGCATTGAGCAAATGGATCAGTGGATACATTGGTTCGTGCTGGGGTGCGTGTTGGTTGCTCTGGTGTCGTACGTTTTCTATTGGTACCGCAGGGATTGGGTTGAGCTGCCAAAGAGTATAGGCTGGACGCTGTTTACGCTGAGACTATTGGCGTTGCTGGGAATCTTGATTTTCTTTTTCGATTTGCAGAAGAGGACAGAGCAGCGAGTCACTCGCTCGTCCAGGCTTGCGGTATTGGTCGATACGAGTCTCAGTATGTCCATGCCGCAGCAAGATGACAATTCGACGAGTTCAACGAGTTCAACGAGCACGACGAGTCGCATTACGGCCGTGCAGCAGTCCTTTGCACAATCGCCGTTGCTCAAGCAATTGCAGCAGAAGCATGACGTCAGCGTTTTCCGATTTGACCAGAGCGCTCGACCGAGCTCGGTCGCTTCATTTGCGAAACCCAAACAAGCTGCGACGGAAACCGAGTCGGCTGAAACGAGAGATAGCCTTTGGCGCTTGTTGAGTCGGCTTACGATGGTAGGAACTGGTTTAACATTGGTCGGACTGTTGCTGATGTTGACTTCGTTGGTTGCTCGCGTCTATGGGGACTTGCGCCCGATGTGGCCGTATGTTCTGGTTGGGGCAGTCGTGGCTGTTATTTCTGGATTTGTCCTGATGTCCACCGCTGTATTGCGAGCAGACCAAATTCCATGGAAGAGTCTCTGGAGTTTCTCGCCACCTGATGCGTCTGGGGCAACTGCTCCGACGAGCGATAAACCGGATGCAGCCAAGCCCCTTGAGCCCAATGCTGTCTCTTGGGAATCGCAGCTTGCCGCAACGGGTTCGGAATCGCGTCTTGGGGACGCAATCAATAGTATCTTGGAGCAGGAGCGAGGTTCGCCACTTGCAGGAATTGTTGTGATCTCAGACGGTCGCAGCAACGCCGGTGTCGATCCCTTGATGACGATTTCCGAGGCGACCTTGCAAGGGGTGCCGATCCATACGGTGGGCATGGGGACGGCCAAAAATCCAGTCAACGTGCGAACGGTGGATATCGAAGCTCCCAAGCGAGTCTTCCCAGGGGATCGATTTCGCTTGACCGCGCTCCTGCAAGCTTCCGGATTGGAAGGCAAACAAATCACGGTCCAGCTTCGCCGAAGAGCCGGCGGACAAAAGAATACCGGAATGGCGATCGAGGAAGAACGGACGATCACGCTCGAGTCTGAGGACACGATGTCGAGTTTGGTTTTCGATATCCAGCCACGAGAGATAGGTTCCTGGATCTATGAAGTGAAGGCACTGCCGCCTGAACAGGATTCCAATCCGTTGGACAATGCCCTTGAGAGTGAAGTCCGGGTGGTCGAGCCTAAGTCGACAGTTTTAATCATCGCGGGCGGGCCAACTCGGGAGTATCAATTTGTTCGGAATTTGTTGTTTCGAGATCCTACCGTTCAATCTCACGTGTTCTTGCAAACAGGCGGGCCTGGCGTTTCTCAAGAGTCCAAGAAGCTGTTAACTGAGTTCCCAAAGACGCGTATCGAAATGAGCCAATACGATTGTGTGATTGGTTTCGATGCAGATTGGTCGGCTTTGGAATTCGAACAAATCGAAGTGCTCGAAAAATGGATCAGTGAACAAGCGGGTGGGCTCGTAATGGTGGCTGGCCCAGTGTCGACTCCTAAATGGGCTGGCAGCGGCGGAAACGGGAATCGTAAGGCGGAGGTCATGCGAAATCTCTCTCCTTTGGTGATGAACACGCGAGGTTCCAGAATGGTATCGATTGGTCGCTTCGAGTCCGAGACGGCTTGGCCGTTGGAGTTTGCGAAAGACGCCTGGCAATCCGACTTCATCCAAATTGCAAAAACGGTAGAAGATAGCCGAAAGATTTGGGAGAGGTTTCGCGGCGTTTACAGCTTCTTTGCCTGTGACGAACCGAAGCCAGGTGCGACACCAATCGCATTCTTCTCCGATCCAACCACAATGAATAGCGGCAAGAAGCCGATCTACCTAGCGACGCAGTTCTATGGAGCAGGGCGAGTCGCGTTTCAAGGTGGTGGCGAGTTTTGGCGGTTGCGAGAAGTAGGTGATGGGTACTTTGACACGTACTATACAAAGCTTGTGCGATGGGCCGGTCAAGGACGTATGCTAAGAGATTCCGATCGGGGTATTTTGCTTTTGGACAAGCAACAAGCGATCATGGGGGAACAAGTTATGGTGAGAGCGGTTCTTCGGGACGCTCAATTCCAACCGACTATACAGCCCGACGTCAAAGCGAAATTGATTGAGCCCTCGGGGCGCAATGTTCCGCTTGTACTTACGCCTATCCCTGACCCATCTCAGCCAGGTGTTTATCTAGGACAGTTCTTTACGAAGGCAACAGGTACCTACGAAGTGCAACTGCCAGTTGGCGGTTTGTCCGATCAGAAATTGCTGACTCAACAAGTGACTGTACGCGTACCGGCATTGGAGATACAGCGCCCACAACGAAACGACCCGTTGCTTACCGAACTGGCCAATCGCACCGGTGGTAAATTCTGGGTGGGTATGGATTCATTGTTGCCAGCGAATTCCGATTCAACGAACGTCGCCGCAGGAGCGTCGAGCCTTCCACAATCGATCGAGGCACGTAATCAGACGAACTATCTGCCTGGTTCACCGGACCGCCAGTTTCAGCAGCGACTCATGGGGATCTTGATGGCTTTAATCGTTGGATGCTTGACGATGGAATGGCTCATACGACGATTGAGCCGGCTTGCGTAGCATTGCAACCCGACGCGTTCGTAGCGAATTACGACGGGCGAAACAGTGTCGCACAATTGTCCTCAATTGTTGCTGTGCTACGCAAATCATTTACCTCCGGCAGGTGCAATTTTTGGTAGGTCACTTTTGCCGACAGAGACTTTTGATATTTGTCTTTTTGTCCGGCTCGGGCTTGTCCCGAATGGCGTTGAATTAGCAAGTAGTGGAATCTCGTAAGAGTTCCTGAAGTGCCTTAAACTGCAGGAAGTTTTACAACTTCCGCTACGGGGTTAGACTTAACTCAACGCCATTTGGGCTTGTCCCGACCGGACACCGCTTTGGTGTTCTAACGTGCCGCGTGAAGAAAATGACACCTCTGGATTTGTCGCACCTCCCTTGGCGGTGCGACGAATCCAGAGGCAAGTGAGCAGGCAACGTGAATCTAGAACTTCAAAGCTGCGGACGGTGGGGTCAAGCCCCAGCCGTCCTGAAATGCTTCACAGCGTTGCTTAAGTGGGGCAAGGGGAGCAAAGCCAAAGAGACTTCGGCAAATCTGAGCACTAACCTTACTCAAATTGAGCCGCGGGCGCGAGCCGCGAAAACCGTGTTTGCCAGGGAAACCGTAACGCGGCTAGCGCCCGCGGCTCAATAATTTGCTTGCGCAATTACAAAGTGAGTGCTATAGTGCCATTTGGCTTACGCCACCGGCATAGATGTTCCGCCCTCTGGGCTAAGTGAGACACAGCCTACTTTTCCAATTCATTTTCCATGTGAATAATCGCTCGGATGCCTTCAAGGACACGGGTGAAGCGGGTTCGAGCTCGTTCGATCAATTCGGAATCTTTGTTGTCTCGGGCTTTTTTTGCCTGCATGTCTTTGGGCGACATTTTTACCTTGCCGCTCGCAATGTCTTGCTCTTCGCGTTTTAATCTTTGGGTTCTCTGCATAGCGCTGCCTACGAAAGCGGAGAGTTGAGACTCCATCAACTGGAGTGCTTGATGGTGCTTGCCGAGCCGAAACTCACAATCGCGAACCTGGATGATGATCGAAATTCCAGGGACAATTCCAGTGCGTTGAGCGGCATCGATCAATTGAGAAAATGCGCCGGGGTCTAAAATCTGGTCCCGTTGCTGTTGGCTCAATTTCGATGCCGAGTCAGAAGGGAATTCTGAATTCGATTCGATGCGAGTAGGCGACTGGAGCTGAACTTTTGAGCCTGAGGCGCTAGCCGATCCCTGGTCAAAATCGGCTAGCGCCTCAGGCTCAAGAATGGAGTTTTCTGGTTCAGTGCAATCGACCGATCGCCTCAAAACCAACAAATGCAGCTTCGATCGAGAGATCGATCGAGATACCTTCTCCAGTGGAAGTCGCCGAAGCTTGGTCCCTTCGGTCGCGGAGTGAATTCGCAATGCACCTTCAGCGATTGCAGGTGAGTCCACTTGCAGCAGGTATTGCAGGCCGTCGCTAATGGCGAGGAGCAGGTCACCGGGTTGGATAGCCATCACCGATTCGATGGCTCGGATTTCGCAATGGCTTTCGACGACCGCTTGTTTTTCATCAAAGGAGTTCGCTTGGCGGAAATCCGTTAGCAGTGATTCCATCGGATCTAGGGGAACTGGTTTGACGGTTTCCTCAAGTGGATGATCGGACTTGGACTGCTGCGTTTTGGATTCTGGCAATGCTGCTTTCGAAGGCTTAGGTAACGTATCTGACATCCGTGTACTGCGCCGAATCTTTTCGATCAACTCTTGCATTTGGTCCAAAACGTCGTGGGCTTTATCTTGCTTGCGAACGAGGCGTTTGGTTTCTTTGTCTAACTTGTTCGGTTGATTCTTTTCGATGTGCGACAGGTCTTTGTTGAGCGTCGACTCTCTGGCTTCTGCGTACCTTTTTGCAGTGTTTTCCAAAAGCGAAACGCATTCACCGAACTTTTCTTCGGTGTAAAAAGTCTTCGCGTCGACCAAAGAGTTTGCGGCAGTCGAACCGCGAAGCATACGATACAAGTCATCGAATAGTTCTTCTAGCATGGGGTCGCATTGTCCTCGGAGCGAAACTCATTTCTAGCCTGGGATCGGATAGAGAACACTATAGCACGACGCGCAAGTTTTGAAGTCGCGTAAATTAGGCCAGAAAGGCCGACATATCTCTAGCCGTGGCTGATAAGCCTCATCTTTACCCACATCTTTTTGACTTCCGTCGTGCTCGTGCTCAATGAAATGGTGCTCGAGGGTGTGTCGAGCCTTCTGCCCTTAAAACAAATAGCGCAACTTGTGTTTTTGTAGAAGAATTCGTGAGAATTCTGGCCGCGTCTTGATTGCAAAGCGTCTGAATTCTTACGAATTCAGCTACATTTCTCAATACAGTGCAACTTCAAAGCTTGCGCGTCGTGCTATGTTAGGTTTTGCTAGGTACATTAAGTTCCGCCGCTTGCCGAGTCAGCAAAAAAGACGGACGCATCAACATAGCGAGCGCCGATACTGCGTGCAAATCCAGCGTCGCTTTCCATATCGCCGACCATGACCAATTGTGCCATGTCGAGCTTGTATTTGCGACTGAGATAAATCGCCATTCCTGGCATTGGCTTGCGGCAAAAGCAGCCGACCGGGAAGGCTGGGTGCGGGCAATAGCAGACTTCTTGAACGGGCAACCCCAGCAGATCGATGGTCCGTTGAAACGCACCGTCGGCGTCGGCTTGACTTAGCTTTCCCGATGATATTCCGCTTTGATTGGAGACGAAGAACAGCGAGTAGCCATCTTCAATCCAACGCGATAAAGTCTCGCGACGATTTGGCAAGAGTACAACATCGTCTGCGTGACGAGGATAAATTTCGCCGCTGAGCGTGGTTCGCAGCGTTCCATCCACGTCGAGCAACAGGCCTTTTCCGGTGTGCTCAGCCGGGACGCGCCGAACAAAGGCAATAGAATCAATCGCCGAGAAGCCTTCGTCCCATTCCGGTCGTTCCAGCGAGTCGTGCCAGCGTTGCAGAGCGATCGGTGGAGGTAAATTCGGGTCTTGTTTGGTGAGCTCTTTCATGTCGGCAGGTCCAAGCAATTTGCCGTAGCGATCCAGGGTCCGATGAACCACGTTGATTCGGGCGTCCTCGATGGATGTTTGCAAGAACCGACAACGAACGGGAACACCAGCTTGGTGAGCGATTCGAATGACACCGGCTCGTGAGACACGCGTTGGGTAGGTATTGTCCAACACAACTCGGCCGTGGCCGTCGGCTAGCAACTTTTCCAAGTGGCCGTTGAGATCATCGACTTTGCCTCCGATCACATCGCGATTAAGTCTGGCATAACCTTTGTCAACGTACGATTGAACAAGTTCGGTTTTGCCTGCCCCCTGAATCCCCATGAGCATGACAACTTCAGGCGAATCGCTAGGGCCGAGGTCGGGCAAGAGACTTGCCATGGCAGAGGGTTTGGTGGGTGGCTGGATTGCCGCCGCAGCATCGGGATCGGCGTCGAAGGAGTATTTGATGCTAAGAGCTGTCTGGTCGCTGATATCGAGAACGAGCCTGGTCGCTTGAATCGACGAGAGCAGGCTCGTGGTTTTGGTCGCTCCGACAAGGGGGACTACGTTGTCGCCACTGCTTAGGACTGCAGCCAATGCGATTTCGTACGGTGTTGCGTTGTGCCGCTTGGCTAAGGGCACGAGCACTTTGTTTTTCTCGAGCTTCTCGACTTTCGCATAACCGCCCAGAGGTCGATATGCCAAGAATGGGATGCCTAGTTCTTTCGATAGCAGGAGCATGCCGTCTGCAGCTGACTTGCGGGCAAGGACGCTGAGTTCGCACTGCAGGGATGCGACGTTAAAGTGCCGAGCGGCTTGTCGAACTTCGGAAGGGCCCACGTTGCAAAGTCCAATGTGTAGAACTTTTCCAGACTTCTGCAGTTCCGCGAGAACTGCGAGGGTTTCTTCGAACGGGAATCGCGAATCTTTTGCATGCAACTGGAGAAGGAAAAGTTGTTCTGAACCGAGCTCTTGCAAGCTTGCATCGACGGACTGCCGAATGTGTTTTGGGCTGCTGTTGGGAATCCATTTGCCACCCGGCCTGACTAAGCCAACTTTCGTTGCGACTCGAATTTCCTCTCTCTGCCCGTGCCACGAATCGATGGCTTGTTTTGCTAGCCTTTCGCCGTAATGAAACTCCGAATTGTCGAGGCAATACGAATCTGCCGTATCGAGGAGTCGAATCCCATTATCCAATGCCAGATGGATCAAGGCGATTGCATCATCTAGGCTGGGGCGACCTTCGGTGGAAAGGCGAAGCAACCCTAAAGCAAGCGGCGGGCTAAGTTGGCCAAATATTCCAAATCTGTTTTCAGGAAGTGCGCTCATGGCGACAGTCTAGAGTGTCGAACAATTGTCCTCAATTGTTTTCACGCTGAAATTCGAGTCGGAACTCCATGTTTCGCAATTCACCCAATCGCGATTTCCGCCCAAAGACCTCAAGTGCTCGCGAAGCGATTGAGGACAATCGCTCTACACTGGCAAAAGCGATTGAGGACAATCGCGCTACACTGGCCAAAGGGATTGAGGACAACCGCTGCACACTGGGCCAAATTTCCTGGAAATTTGGCTAAAATGGACGCGTCGTAGCGATTTTCAACGTCGGGGAATTTCGATAGAGCGAAAAATGCGTGCCAAACCCGTGGATTAACCCTTGCAGGATTTGGCACTGCATCGCTACACTGTGGGGCTTCCCAAAGGGAAAACGCGATTTGTTGCCGTTTTAACGACAAAAAGAACCGCGGAAAAATTATCGTAAAGTTTAGGTAGATAAAGGTTTAGGAGTAGGCAAGTATGCCGCGTCTTCTCGGTGTTGATATTCCAAATGACAAGCAAGTCATTTATTCGCTTCAGTATCTTTACGGCGTTGGCCCCGTCATTGCACGGGAAGCCTGCGTAAAGACCAAAATCAGTCCGACCAAACAGGCTCGAGACCTGGATGAAGACGAATTGAGCCGCTTGTCGACGTTGCTCGAACGCGATTACACCGTCGAAGGTCCACTTCGCCGCCAAATCGGTCAGAGCATTCACCGACTGCGCGAAATCAAATGCTATCGCGGTATTCGTCACAAGCAAAGCTTGCCGGTCCGCGGCCAACGTACCCGTACCAATTCGCGTACCCGTAAGGGTCCACGTAAGACGGTTGCAGGCAAGAAGGGCGTTAAGGACTTGCGATAGTTTCGCAGCTCTGACGCTTTATTTCCGCAATCCGATTTTGGGTTGCGGTTTGTTCGCTCGGCGAACGACCCATTTCGTACACAAGTATTATCCGCATTTCGATTTGAAGGAACGGTCCCACTGTGGCCAAGACAGCAGCAAATACCAGTGCTTCGGTTCAGAACAAGCGACGCAAAGTTCGACGAAACGTCACTTCCGCAGTTGCTCACGTGAAAGCAACTTTCAACAACACAACTGTTACAATCACGGACGCAAAGGGTGATACCCTGTGTTGGGCCAGTGCTGGTACCAGCGGATTCAAGGGTTCGCGTAAGAGCACACCGTTTGCTGGTCAATTGGCAGCACAACAAGCCGCTGAAAAGGCTGCAAAGTTTGGTGTCAAGGAGATCGAAGTTCGAGTCAAAGGTCCTGGCTCAGGTCGCGAGTCGGCGATTACCGCTCTACAAGCAGCTGGAATTACGGTGAAGCTGATCGAAGACATCACTCCGATTCCTCACAACGGTTGCCGACCTCGCAAGCGACGTCGCGTTTAATTCGTTTGATTCAACAGTCATCAAGATTCAGTTTTAGTTGTTATTGGAGTACTTAGGCAATGCATATTCGTTGGCGTGGATTAGAACTACCGAGTCAAGTGAGTATCGATCGATCGACTCTTTCGTCGACCTACGGAAAGTTCACAACCGAGCCATTTGAACGTGGTTTCGGAGCTACCATCGGAAACAGCTTGCGTCGCGTTTTGCTCTCCAGTTTGGAAGGCAGTGCGGTCACGCAGATCAAGATTCGTGGCGCTCAGCACGAGTTTTCGTCGATTCAAGGTGTTCTTGAAGACGTTACCGAGATCGTTCTCAACGTGAAGAGCTTGGTCGTTAAGAACCACAGCGACAACACTCGCGTTTTGACGGTGATGCGAGACAAGGCTGGCCCGATTACTGGTGCTGATGTTCAGACCGATTCCGACGTTGAGATAATCAACAAGGACCATGTTTTGGCCACGTTGACTGCCGACGTTCCATTCATGATGGAAATGGTTGTTGAAAACGGACGAAGCTACGTTCCTGCCACCGAACACAGCTCGGGCGATCACGAAATTGGAATTATCCCTGTCGACGCGGTTTTCAGCCCAGTCGTTCGGGTCCGATACTTCGTCGAAGAAACTCGGGTTGGACAAAAGACCAATTACGACCGACTGATCATCGAATTGTGGACAGACGGTTCGGTTCATCCAGAGATGGCCTTGGTCGAGGGAGCAAAAATCCTTCGCAAGCACCTCAATCCGTTTGTTCAGTCCAGCGAACTCGGCAAGCAAGTTCACGCTGTTGCTCGTGGCGGACCAGGCAGTGCAGAAGCCCAACTGGAAGCTAAGCTCAACACTACCGTTGCTGAGCTGAAGCTTTCTGTTCGTGCAAACAACTGCCTTGAGGCCGAAGGGATCCGACAAGTTCGCGATCTAGTTCAGCGAACGGAAGACCAGTTGCTAGAAGTCAGAAACTTCGGCGAAACCACTTTGACCGAAGTGCGTGAAAAACTTGGAAACATGGGATTGCATCTAGGGATGCGGGTTCCTTCATTGCGATAATTTGACACTAGCCGCGGGCTGGCCGTCTTACCAATTTATTAATTTGCTAAATCGTTTTGGATAACTGTCATGAGACACCGTAGAAAAGGACGCGTTCTAGGACGCAATTCGTCGCACCGCAAGGCCTTGTTCGCGAACATGGTTTCCGCAATTTTCCTGACCGAACGGGAAACGACGGAGCTCGAGCCAAACGCACCAAAAGTTCCTGGTCGAATCATCACGACTCTCGAAAAGGCCAAGGAAATTCGGCCGATGGTAGAGAAGTGCATTACGATCGCCATGAAGGGATTGGCTGGAGAGGCCGGTGCAGTTGAGTTCGCAAGCAAAGCAGAACGCGGTTCGGAAGAGTGGAAGGCATGGCGCAAGAGCGAAATGTGGCGCAAGTGGGCTGACGCTCGCTCGCCAGGCATCACAGCTCGTCGTCGCGTGTATGCAATGATCCGGGACAAGCAAGCCGTTGAAATCCTATTCAACCGTATTGCTCCACGATTCGTCGGTCGCCTCGGCGGTTATACCCGAATCATGCGTTTGGCCAAGCCTCGATTGGGTGACAACGGCACGCGAGCGATTCTCGAGTTCGTCGGCAAGAACGACCGAGTCAAGAAGGTCAAAGCTGAGAAGCCAGCATTTGAATCAACGGCAAGCTAGACCATAGCTTCCAGCGAATGAAACCAAAAAGGGTGAGCACAGCTCACCCTTTTTTCGTTTCAGAGTCGAATGATTGTCCTCAATCGTTTTCGTTCGTTTAACAGTCAGCCGTAGGCGTACTTTGCATCCTCGACGGTACGCCTACGGCTGACTGCCAAACGACTAAATCACTTTTGCGAATTACGTACGCAGTATTGTGTCGCTGATAGATAATCGGTCTAACTGCACGCTACCTTCGCGGAGCGAAGGGCGACATTGTCGCTCGTCGCTCCGCGAAGATTGCGTAGACGCGACCGGGATTCTAGGGCGTCAAGAAGGCAAAATAAACCAAATGATCGTTACTAGCGTATGTCAATTTCCAAGATGTTCTAAATCAACAAGCCCGTTGGCAATTCGACAGGTCCTCACTCACGTTTCGGTCAGGATTGGTAGTTTCACGCTGCGGCTCACCCTATCATTTCCTCACGCTTACTTGAGCTGACATCATTTCTGATCCAATCCGTCGTTGTTCATTAGAATGTAGCCGGCGGAGTCGTATTCCAAACGAAAGAGTTCGGCGGTCGAATTGATCAGATGAACAACATGTGGTATTTGGCGCATCGCTTTGTGCTTAACGGATGAGGGAACGACAATATTGCAGTCTGTGTTGGAGCAGCCAACTTGCAGTGCCCCGCGCCGTGGCATACCATGCAAAGCGATCTTTTCCCGAGACTTTTGGAAAGCGCCCACAAAAAATGCCACACTTCTGCCAACCAGTGCCAAAGATCCGAAGTTCGCTTCGAAGGCCTCTGCCTCCTCAGGGTGGGTGGAACAAACGAGCCGGAAGAAACTTAAGGCTTCTGGCATTAACGTTTTTCATTGGCTTCATAGTGCTTTCTCCATTGCATGAAAATGCTTATGCACAAGAAAAGCGACCTCCTCAGGTAAGGCCAGGGAAAGGGTTGGAAATGATTCTCGGCGATTACGCGGAATACTCAAATACGCTTTATACAGGCGAAGAAAAAACCATCCTGCCAACAAAGATTATGATCGCGGTCGATGTTGATGGCGAACTGAATGCTGTTCAAGTTCTTTCAGTCGAGGGCGACAAGCTCAAATCAAGGTCGATGATTTACTTTGACCGGAGTCAAGCAAAAGTTGAAGAAGGGGAATTACTCGAGAGCGGTACCGAGACGATTACCATCGGCGACAAGAAGTTCCAATGCACATGGGAGAAGCGTCGTAATCAGGGAGAAATTGGGACTTTTTGGAAGTGCCCGGAATTGCCTTTCGAAACTTTTGCCAAGGTTCAAATGGAGCACGATGGGAAAAAGTTGATCACCGAGCTTATACACTTCGGTCCTGACATCAATGACGAAAAGAAAGCAGATGCATTCGCGAAACGACTTAAGCGGTTCAATCGAACCTCGTCCAATCCGACCGAAGTCCCCGAGACACGCTCATTATCCTTTGTCTTCGGACTAAGCGGACAGAACCAATATGCCCTGTTGAACCAGCCTGAGATTCGACAGCAGATTTCCCTGTCTCGAGAGCAATCCAAACAAATCCAAGCACTCCTCCAAAAAGCGGATGAAGAAGTGACGGCGGTGCGACTGAAGACGCTGAAGGACGCAGGCTCCGATTTCGCGGAACTAGAGGCTGACGAAAAAGTGCGGTTGGTACAAACGATCCTCGCCAGTGCGAAGTTGATCAATGTTGAGGCCAATCGAAAAGTGCTCGACGTTCTTAATGCGGAACAAAGCAAGACGCTCCATAAATGCCTGGTTCGACGGATTGGCTTGCGAGCCATCGAATCCGAGCCGATAGGATTAATGATCAAGTTATCTTCAGAACAAAAATCGAACTTCGACCAATTGATGTCCGAATTTGAAAAGGAAACGGCACCGCTTCGTGTGGTGCGAAGGCAAACAGATTTCGATGCCGAAATTTACGAGGAGAAACTTGTGGAATTGGATGACAAGTTGAAGTCGATTCTGACGGCAGAACAAATTCAAGAGCTCAGAAACCTAGCTGAATGATTTAGTCATCAGCAATCATTTTGATTCTTGAATGATCAAATCAAACGCTTGTCGCGCCGAGTCGTAGGCGACAGTCGCTTCGGCTAGTTCGGTTGGCCGAATCTGTCCCTTCTTTTTTAACCAACATTGATCCACCGCTTTTCGGCACCAAGTCGCACTTGCCAAGGATGCTCGGATAGGTGCGTCCCCCACCTCGACGAAAATTGGGTTGCTGTGCATTGACGGGAAGACACGAACTGCGACCCAGCTTGATTTGTCCAATGGGATGTCCCATTTCAGATCCCGAAACTCGCCGTCCGCCAAGAGCTCTTGTTTTGCGACCGCTTCTCCATTCACGATCAGCTCAACTGGCACCGTACGAGTTTCACCGATACGGGCTCGTTCGATATGCCAGTACGGTTTCTCATCGAGACGCTTGTTCTTGATCTGCTTCGCTTGTTCGGTGATCTCTTCAGGCAACCGGGCCGCAACGCGAGTTAGCACGTTTACTTTTTGAGCGTTCTTCAAATTGAGTTGGCTCACTTCGCCATCGTTCCCCATCTTTCCCATGTGGACATCGTTGATACGAAACTGCGATAGATGGCTCATTCCATCTCCGACATAGCTTCGTCCGTCTTTGAGGCCCGACACCCAATCCTCGTATTTGAATTCCGGCGTCTTTGGCAATTCGACGTAGATGCGACCGAGCCCAACGCGTTCGCCGTAGATGCACGGATAGTCCGTCTCGCCACTGATTCGAGTTCGATAGCCACAGTTGAGAGTGTGATACCAAATGTTCAGTTCCCAGACCGCTGGTGTGTCGACCGTACTGATAAAGTCACATGCGTCTTGCGTAACGGCGACGATGTATTCATTTGCACCGATGCCATCGAATGGAGGGATCTCATAGTCAGGCAGTCGGTCCGCTGCGCGTCCGACCGTATCCTTGGCTCCGCCTCCATATTGTTGAGGCGTCAAGCCTCGTTTTCCGTTGGGCAAGTAATCGGGCAATCCGAGCCCCCAACCACTATGACTATATCCCACCACGCCACCTTGGCTCTTCCCCCATTTCAAGACAGGTAATGTCCACGTCGGCCAGTCCTCGATCGAATTGGTCTTGGGGTAGTCGTCCTCCTTGAGGTTCAAAAGGCAGAGATGGCCCGCGTGCGAAGAAGGAAAGCCGCTCACCTCGACGTCGTAACGCATCAAAGTTCTGTTTTTCGACAGCGAAGAAGTCTGTCCGTCGAAGAATTGCTTCTGGTGGTACCAACATGGTCCCCAGCTTAGCACGCATCCGACGTTGAGATCTTCTCCCAGGATATGTCGAAACATATCGGCAGGAGTGACACCTTCCGTGGGGTTCTCGTAATGAGCACAGCCGGCCGCATGCACATGATGGTCACCCGAGATCCAGCCGAGTTCCGCCATGTGGACCCAACGCTGTAGACGAACTGATATGGGAGGCGCGGACTCTCGGCCGTCTACGGTGTACTCCAATTCTAAAGGGATATACTCAGGCCCTCGCGAGCATTGGATTTTGTACCTGCCAAGTGGCAATCGAATTCGCTCTTGATCCTCGCGATAGATTTGGTTGTGAAAGAACATGTCGGGGGCAAGTCGTCGCGATTGATTGGGATAGACACGGCCCAGCTCATCGCGAATAACCATCCAACATGTGGTAGGCGAACCATCAAAATCTAGAATCGATAGCGGAATGTCGAAGGAGGCACCGCAATCGAAGAGGATTGGCACTTCGTTTCGAAAACCGAGGTCCTGCGTCCCTTGTCCGACATCGAATGCAAGTGTCGCTTCTCGTTTGCCCGCATCACGGCTGTACAACTGAATGAGCCGATATTCGAGTGCCACTCCAGAAAGAGCCGGTAGCAACGGCGGACTGTTCAAACTAGCGATGTCGAGCCATCTTCGCTCCGCTTCGGCTGGCGAGATCAACGATTTTGGCCGAGCGCTTGAGCTACTCTGTTTGACCATCGGCAACGATTGTGGACTGGAACATCGAAGCGGCGCTGTAACACCTGCTTGATTGACTACCTTGATGAGAAACGTTTGCCAACCTCCTTCGACCAGCAAAGCGGGTGCGGGGCCACGAACAACGTGGACACGACTCTCAGCGCTGATCTCGACAGCAATCAAGCAAAGTGGATCGAGGATCGATTGGAGCTCCTTGCCAACCATGTCATCGCTATTGAGCTGTTCGAGCTCCTTGATCTTGGTTTGAGTCGCAGCGGAGAGTGGCGATCCTGCGACCGTCAACGCTTCTGCGAGTCGATTCACCGATGCCTGGAGAGGCTGTCGCGGTACGTTCTGAACGATGGGCCAATCCACGCTGCCTGACGTAACCGCCTGGAGAGCCAAAACGAAACAACTGAAACAAGCAGTGACGATTCGCATAACAAGTCCTTCGTACATGAGGCGGGAGGATTGGGCACTCGCTTTACCTGTGCTCGTAGCGGAAGTTGTAAAACTTCCTAAAGTTCGAGGCATTTTAGGAACTCTTACGAGATTCCTCTACATCTTAATTCAACGCCTTGTCGCTATCACCTTACATCACGCCCATGATAGGTCGTGACCTGATAGTGGCAAATCGCGGATTCGTTTTCCTGTTGCAGCGAAGATGGCGTTGCACAGGGCTGGAGCGAATGAGGCAACGCCCGTCTCTCCTACGCCTGCTGGCGGCGCTTCGCTTGGAACGATGTCAACGTTGATCTCGCGTGGCCCATCCTTCATTTTCGCGACAACATACGAGTCGAAGTTGCTTTCAACGGCGCGTCCATTTTTGAACGACAGCTTTCCGAAGAGAGCCTGACTGGTTGCCATAATGGAAGCTCCCTCGATTTGCGCTCGAACTCGATCTGGACTGACAATGATGCCAGCATCGATGGAGATCCAAACTTTGGGAATCGATAGCTTTCCGTCTTTCGTTACCTCTACTTCAATGACATGCCCCGTGTAACCCAGAAACGATCGGCTGCATGCGATTCCGAGTCCTCGCCCTTTAGGCAAGGTTTTCGCGCGCTTCCAATCGGCTTTTTCTGCTGCGCGTCGCAACACATTTTTAAGCCGAGCGATGTCGTACGGATACTCATCCATCGGTGCGTCACGGTTCGCAAGTTTCGCGGCAACCATGTCTAGTTTCCGATCCTTGCCGAGGAGCTCCAATAGAAACTCAAACGGGTCCCGTTTCGCATGATGCGCTAGTTCATCCGCAAACGAACATACTGCAAAATTTTGCTGGATGTGACAGACCGAGCGAAGCCAACCGATCCGAACGTGCGCTTTGGCTTCTCCGACCTCCAAACTTAAGTTAGGAATATCGTAAGGCAGATCGGTTAATCCCATTTCGGCTTCCCATGGGGCTGGAGTGCTTGCACCAGCCACGAAAGTCGAGCCGATGGTTGGGTACACAGCGCGTTGGAGCCATGCCGATGGCAACCCGGCGTCGTTCATGGCAGCTTCGCAATGAACGGCAGAGATAGCATGATAGTAATCGTGTTTCAAGTCGTCTTCGCGCGTCCAAGTCACATGGACAGGTCTTCCCATTTTACGAGATAACAGGGCAGCTTCGACGCAGTAATCCGGTTTGCTCTTTCGGCCAAATCCCGAGCCAAGCAATGTCACGTTCACTAAGACATCATCTTGCTGCATCCCCAACGCGGGACCGACTGCTTGCTGAACCGCTTGTGGGTTTTGCGTAGCAGCCAAAACATGGCAGGAAGTGGCTTTGCCGGTGGTATCCGTTTTGACATCGGCCACAGCACAAGTGGTTTCCATCGGAGCATGTGCCAGGTGTGGCACCGAATAGTCAGCGGATACAATGTTCTTTGACTTCGAGATCACTCCCGTGGCATCGCCCACAGACCGTAATACTTGGCCAGGCTTTTGAGCGGTTGCTTTTAATTGTTGGGCAAAAGCTTCAGAATCGTAGGTTGCATTTTCGCCGTCATCCCAAGTGATTTTCAAAGCGTCGCGACCTTTCCAGGCGGCCCAAGTGCTATTGGCAAGCACCGCAACGCCACCGAGCTGCTGAAACAATGGAGCGCCTTGAAAGGCGGGCAACTCGACGATGTCCACAACACCGACCATCTTCTTGGCTTCGCTTGTATCGAGCGTCTTCACCTTGCCGCCGACGACAGGCGGTCTGGCGATCACGGCAAACAGTTGGTTGTCCATCCTGGCATCGATTCCAAAGATCGCTTTGCCGGTAACGATGTCGTTCAGATCGGTGATCGGTACGTCTTTGCCAATGAATCGCCATTTAGCGCGAGGCTTGAGTTGCAGTTCGCTCTCTTTGGGCACATCGAGCTTTCGTGCCGATTCAACGAGTTCGCCGAAGCCGATCGACTTGCCGTTGGTTTTGTGTTTGATTTGATGATTTTCCGCGTAACATTCGGCAGCAGGGACACCCCACTTGGCAGCGGCGGCCCGTTCCAGCATAGTACGCGCGGTAGCGCCCGCGATGCGCATTCGTTTGAAGAAGAAACGAATGCTGTTTGAGCCGTCGGTGTTTTGGTCGCCGAGTCGCTTGTCGCCGATCGCCTGTTGGATCTTGACTTGAGCCCAGTCTGCTTCGAGTTCATCGGCTACAACTCGTGGGAGTGAAGTTCGAATTCCAGTCCCCATTTCGGATCGGTGTGCCAAGCAAGTCACTGTACCGTCAGGCGCGATGGATACGAAAAAATCGGGAGCGAATTGTTCCGGGTCAGCAAGGCCGGCGTTTGCTAAAGCCGCACCACCGCCGACCATTGTTTTGCCCATCAGTACGAGCGAAGTCGCGGAAACCGTGGCGAGAAAAATGCGTCGAGAGACACTAGGAATGTCAACAAGCTCAGGGGAATCAGTCGATGCTGATGCGTTTTCGTTCAGGGCATTTGGATAGTGTTTGGAAGCACTCATCGGCTCATCTCCTTGGCCGCCGCTTTCACGGCTTCGCGAATTCGCGGGTAGGTACCGCATCGACAGATGTTCCACATTTCTGTTTCAATCTGCACATCGGTTGGATTGCCGTTCGACTTCAGCATGGCCGCTGCCATCATGATCTGTCCAACTTGGCAGTAGCCACATTGTGGTACGTTGAGTTCTTTCCAAGCTTTTTGAACAGGATGGGAGCCGTCTTTCGAAAGCCCCTCAATCGTGGTCACTTCGGATTCGCCTACTTCCTCGAGAGTCGTAACGCAGGACTGCACGGCCAAACCGTTGAGATGTACAGTACAAGCTCCGCATTCGGAAACACCGCAGCCATACTTCGTTCCCGTCATCCCGAGATGATCGCGAAGAAACCAGAGCAGCGGCGTGTCCAACGGCACATCCTTTAGCTCATAGGATTTTCCATTTACTTTGATCGTTGGCATATCTAAGTCCTACCGTTGATTGTTTCGTCGTTTTTGGGCTAATTGGAAGGCGACCTGATATTCGTCTGGCGAATCGACATCCCCCACCCTTTCGTCTGCGTCAAATTCTACCATCATTTGAAGATGTCGCGAAACAACTTGATCGACTCCTTCCTTTTCTCCTAAGCCAAATATTTCCTGCGATAGCACCCAAGGCAACAGGACAGGGTGGCCTAAACGGCCTGCAAACGACGGTACAACGATGGTGTCCTGGTTGGCAGCCACGTCCGCGAGACGATTGATGATCGCAGAGGAAATCGTCGGCGTATCTGCGGGTGCAACAAAAAAGCGATCGATGGGATTGGGGCGATATTTTTGCAAATAGCGCAGTCCATACTGAACGGATTCCTTCATATCGCGAGGAGCGATTTCCGGCTGAACAATGGTGACCTTCCATCGTAAACATGCATTCCTTAGTTCGTGGTCGTCGTTGCGAACGATCACAACGACTTCGTCAATGCGACTGCAAGTCCATGCGTGGAGAACTTGATCGATCACTCGTGAATTGGAAATTCCATTGCCATCAGATTGAGGCGAAGAGCTATAGCTACCCTCATTTGGCCATGGAAGCAATAATTTTGGCTGTCCCATCCGTCGGCTTCTACCAGCGGCGGGCAAGATCGCATAACATTTTGTTTTGTGGCTCATTTGCCTTTTGTCGAAAAACTGGGTTGACTTTCGGTCGGCAAGCTCTGGGGCCCCAATCCCCTAGCACGACGCGCCAGCTAGTGAATATAATCTGCGTTCACTAGCTTGCACGCGCAAGCTAGTGAATGAACTCGTTCCCTGGCTCCGCCTGGGAACGCAATGCATCGGAGGCTCCTGCCTCCTGAGTCACGAAAGCCTGAGGCGGAGCCTCGAAGGCAGTGCGTTCCAACGCAGAGCCCTGGAACAAGAGCGAAACTTGCGCGTCGTGCTATTGCGGTCACTAGCTTGCGCTTTGTGCCTTGTATTCACTAGCTTGCGCTTCGTGCTAATGTTACTTGTACCACAGACTACGTCAGACCATTTGTTGTTGATGCTCGGGCACGGAAAAATTCATTATGACCCATGATGCGGTTGAGATCGTTCGTTGCCTTCAAATCTTGCTGGAAGGCGGACGAGCGTATGTCGTTGTGACGTTGATCGCGATTCGCGGCAGTGCACCACAGATCGTCGGCGCAAAAGCCATCGTTACGGACGATGGCCTTGAGGCAGGAACCGTTGGCGGTGGAAAAATCGAGAATGCCGTAATCAAGCATGCGCAGAACATGCTCCAGCAGAATGAGTTGACGAACGAGTTTGTTGTCTGGAATTTGCAGACCGATATTGGGATGACCTGTGGCGGTGAAGTCAAATTGTTCTTCGAGATGGAGAAGAGAAACGTTTGGCCGATTGCGGTTTACGGCGCGGGGCATGTGGCCCAATCGCTGATTCGATTGTTGATTCAGCTCAATTGTTTCGTCACTTGTATCGACTCGCGATCCGATTGGATAGCGAAGTTACCGGACCACCCCAAATTGAAGAAGGCTTGTATTTCGAACCCCGCTGAAAGCGTTGCTGTTCAACCAGAGAATACCTTTTTTGTGTTGATGAGCAGAGGTCATGCGACGGATTTGCCTGTCCTGTCGGAAATTTTGCAAACACGTGTCGCGCCGTATGTTGGTGTCATTGGCAGCGATCAAAAGGCGAGCGTGTTACGGCGAGAGCTCAAGTCGGCTGGGTTGTCTGCGGAAAAGATCACATCGTTTTTTTGTCCGATCGGCTTGCCATTTGGTAACAATACTCCAGTCGAGATCGCAATCAGCGTCGTAGGACAGTTGATCATGAAACGCGATGACATTGCGAATACGATGGCCCCGGACACATAAGGGCTTGTTAATTTAATACTTGGTTAAATGCTCTTCGTTTAACAGTCAGCCGTAGGCGTACTGTCAAAGAAAGCAAAGTACGCCTTCGGCTGGCTGTTAAACGACGAAATCAAAAAGCCCGTAAGCAGTGAGACAACCTAAACTCCATTCATTGAAAGAGACTCAGCTTCCTCATGCACGGCTATCCGTTCCAAGACATCGTCCAAGTTGCAGTAGGCGATCGCACAATTCCGGTTCGAATTGCCGGGCGAGGCGTTCCGCTAGTGTTGTTGCACGGCTATCCGTTGGATAGCCGACTTTGGGATCGCGTCGTTCCGCTGCTGTCCACAGAGTTTCTCTGTATCGCTCCGGATTTGCGGGGGTTCGGATGTAGCGTTGAGGAGTCCAAGTCGTTTTCGATGGCGAATCTTGCGGATGATTGCATCCAGATTTTGGACGCCATGCAGATCCGGCAGTCGATTACCCTCTGTGGGCTATCGATGGGTGGATACGTTGCCATGGAGGTGGCTCAGCGACACCCAGAGCGGCTTGCTCGTTTGATCTTAACAAACACGAGGGCCAATGCAGATGATTCGGCGGGGATAGCGACGCGTCGAACTGCCGCTGGCAGGGCGCTGACTGAGGGTGTACCGCAAGTTGTTTTGCCGATGCTTTCAAAGTTGTTGAGTCCGCATACGATTACGAATCAGCCTGAAGTGGTTGAGCTGGTCCGGTCCATGATGCTGGAAACCAGGGCGTCAACCATCGCTTGGGCCCAGCTCGGGATGGCTGCCCGAATGGACTTCCATGGGAAGATGCGGGACTGGACGATGCCGGTTGTGTGCATCGCGGGGGCGGAGGATCCGATCACTCCGCCGAACGTACTGGAGCAAATGTCCAGAGAGTTGCCGAATGCACAATTTCATTGTGTTGGAAATTCAGCACATTTGACGCCACTGGAGTGCCCGCAAGAATTTGCCAAGATCATTTCGTAGCGAAACGCGTGGAAATCGTGCTTTCCAATGTGAAATCAGGGAGGCTTACCCGTGACATGTTCGCTAAATTCGCTATCCTCTGAGAATGTCGAAAACTAACTTTTCAGCAAAATGTCCAACTTGTGGCCGCGATTTCACCGCAGCGGCGACCGCTGCTCATATGCCTTTTTGCTCGGATCGATGCAAATTGGCAGATTTGCATCGATGGATGAGCGAAGAGATCGGTATCCCAACTGGCTCTTCGGAACCAGAGGACGAACCAGAACCCGAACCGCCTCCTTCTCAACGGCAGTGGAATTTCGATTGATGTCCCTGGATAACCGCTTTGATTCACACCTGACCGAGACACGTTCAACTCAATGAAAGATTCTCCTTTCGACACCGTAGCAACTCCCAAGGTCGCAATCGACTGGTATCGTGCTACGCCTTGGTGGCCGCTCGCATCCCAGAGCATTGTTATCTCGTGGCGTGCAACCCACATCTTGCTGTGCGCGGCAGCCTTGCTCCTAACTCAGGTGTGGCTGGCCGTTTGCCACAGCATCTTTGGGCCAGAGTCGGCGGGCTTCCACGATTGGGTAACCCCAATAGTGAAACCACAACCACCACTCTTTCCCCTAGGCTTGGCGCCCCAAGGCACCGATTTGCCTCTCACGGTTTGGGAGAAGTTCCTATTTCCCGTTTTCCAAGGCCTTTCGAATCCAACACTCAGCGGAATCGCTTTTTGCCTTTCATCTATGATTGGTATCATCGCAATCTGGTCGTTCGTAGGCGGATGTTTGACGAGGCGTTCGGTCGTCGAAATGGGGACCAAGATGACTGCCCCTTGGGCTGAATCCATTCGTCTGGTTCTTGGACGATGGCAATCGATCGCTTGGTCGGTGACCATGCCGAGCGGCTTGATCGTGTTGATAGCGGTCTTCCCATTGCTTCTTGGGTGGCTCTCCAACATTCCTGTAATAGGGCCGTGGCTCGCTGGCTTGCTGATGATCCCAATGGTCTTCCTTTGCATTGGCATCGGTTGGTGTGCCGCTATTACATTGTTTGGCTTTCCGCTTTCCGTGTGTGCGATCGTGACGGAAAAAGGTGCTGACGCTTATGACGGAATCTCCAGGTCCGCGGCCTACACCTTTCAAAAACCGCTTACTCTCGTTCTGTGTGTGATTGCGGCTCAGTTTCTAAGTATGGTGGGTGGTACGCTTTTGTCGATCGTTCTGACGACTGGACTTGGAGTCGTCGAAGCAGCCTTTGACATTGGGTCGTTTTCGTCATTGCGAGACTTCGAATCGATGTGGGGGCCGATCCTCAGGGGTATTGTTCCGCTGCTTTTGGCCGCTTATGGTTTTAGCTATTTCTGGACCGCTTCTGCTGCGACTTACTTGATCCTGCGCAAGGACGTGGACCATGCCGAGTTTGATTTGGTCGACATGGAAGTCGAGGAACGCAAGAGTTTGCCAGAACTGCCCAAGGCGGATTTGCCAAAAGGTGGAGCGGCAGCACCTGCAAGTGACGCGCCGAGCAGCGATGTGAAATCGATTGCACTACCTGAAAACACGGCCGAGTAGGAAAGTCACTCTCCCTTTGGGAGAGTCGGCCAGAGGCCGGAGAGGGTGAGCTGAGTTGTGCAAATGCCGCTGGCAATTCACCCTCCCCTCGCTACGCTCGACCCTCCCAGAGGGAGGGTGACTGAAGACGCGCCTTTATGCCTTCTTGCTATCGCGTTCGTGCTCAAGCACGCCAGTCACGAGGGTTGTCAAACGCGGCTCTGCATCGTTTGCAATCGCAATAATCTTCTGAACATCTGCAGGCTCCAGTGCATCTGGCAAACACATGTCGGTGATCACCGAAAAGCCTACGCATCGCATGCCGCAGTGAACCGCCACAATCACTTCAGGAACCGTTGACATACCAACTACGTCAGCGCCGATGGCTCGCAGGAAACGATACTCTGCTCGCGTTTCTAGATTCGGTCCTGAGACGGCAACAAACACTCCCTTGTGCGCAACAATGTCGTGTTTTCGAGCCGTTTTCAATGCAGCGTCGATCAAGGACTGGTCGTACGGATGGCACATGTCAGGGAAGCGTGGGCCAAGGCGATCATCGTTGATGCCGATGAGTGGATTGCCGCCGAGCAAATTGATGTGGTCGTCGATCAACATGATATCCCCTGATTTGTAGAACGGGTTCATACCGCCACACGCGTTGGAGACTACCAAAAGCCCAGCCCCCATCGCATTCATGACGCGGACAGGCAGCGTAATCTGCTTGAGTTCGTAGCCTTCGTACATGTGAAATCGACCTTCCATGGCCATTACTGGCAGTCCGCAGAGCATCCCGCAGACCAATCGACCACGGTGCGACGTGGCTGTAGAGCGAGGGAAGTGCGGAATGTCGGAATACTCCAAAGTCGCTTCCACTTCGATGCGTTGAACGAGTGGTCCAAGACCTGTTCCAAGAATGATTCCAGCGTGCGGAGTTCGTCCCCAAACTTTGCGAATGGCTGCGGTTGCGTCTTGGATCTTGTCGTACAGGTCTAACATTTTTTGCTTCTGGCTTGTGAATGAGAATAGGAAATCGTCGATCGAGAACGGCCTATTTTACGCAATCGTTTCAAACCCACTACTCATCTTGCCAACGTTTTGTAAGGATTCGAAAAATGCTAGGCAAACCCTCCGAATTCGGCACAATTGCGGGTTCGTTTCCGTTTTTTCGCTTGGATCGCTCTCGAAAGAGCATTCCTACCAAAGGTTGAGCCTTATGTCGATTGTCGTATTCGAAGATCCTCAATGTGAACTCCTGGCACCCATCACCACCGCCCGACTGGCTGCAGCGGTCACCTGCGGGAGCTTTCGATTAGTGGATTTGCTGGAACCGTTTGGGAGTGAGGTGTATGGCATTTCTCGCCCCTATCTGCAGACCATTCAACGAATCGATTTTCCGGGGCTGAAGATCCCCGATGAGAGCTTTACTGACGGCAAGCCCGAGCGGCCCATTACTTTGCTGCTCAATGCTCGAGTTGCACCAACCACTCAGAGCTTTGCTCAGATTCAGTCTCTGCTCCGACTCGCAATGCAAGCGACCCAAAATTCAGTTCCCATGGTTGTCTGGGATCGCGAGCACGTCGCGGCAGTGATCAACCCTCCCTGGACGGTTGAGCAATTGTTTCAATACGGATATTTAGGTGTAGAAGAATGGCTAGAAAAAGCCAAAGCGTTTGAAGTGTACGAATGCGATTTAGCAACGATCTCTGTCCCGCACGAATTGATCGCTTGCAACATGGCTTGCATTCGCGATAGCCTTGAGTGGCGGATTCAACTTGGGCAGAGTGCCGCCGAGGGGCGAACCGGAGTTCCGCAGGTGACTCAATTGAGACAGATGGGAGACGGATTGTTCCTGGCCGATGGCGCATCCGTGGGTGAGTATGTCTTGACCGACACACGCAAGGGACCGATCGTGATCGATAGCGGTGCTCAGATCGGTCCGTACACACTTTTGCGAGGACCGATCTACATCGGCAAGAAAGCTCGTATCTTGGAGCACTCCGCCATCAAGGACGCAGTTTCGTTGTCGCACACAACGAAGATTGGCGGCGAGGTGGAAGCGTCGGTCGTTGAACCGTATAGCAACAAGCAGCACCATGGTTTCCTCGGCCATAGTTATCTCGGTAGCTGGATCAATCTCGGCGCGGGGACATGCAATAGCGATTTGAAGAATACCTATGGCACGGTCAACATGGAGTACGGTTTTGGCAAGGCGTCGACCAACATGCAGTTCTTGGGTTGCATTATGGGTGACTATTCCAAGACAGCGATCAACACCGGAATCTTTACAGGCAAGGTCATTGGCGTTTGCAGCATGATGTACGGATTTGTGACCAGCAATGTCCCTAGTTTTGTTAACTATGCGAGGTTGTTCGGTCAAATGGCAAGCTTGCCGCCTGAGGTCATGGTCAGCACGCAACAGCGAATGTTTGCACGCCGCGATGTGCAGCAAAGAGGCTGCGACGTCCAATTGATTTATGACATGCACCGAATCACGCAAATGGAACGCGACCGCTTCGGCGACGCATTGGCACTCTAGGGCATTTTTGTGAATTTCGCATTATTGTGTTGCTGATCGATAGTCGGTCTTGGCACGCGCTACCTTCGCGGAGCTAAGGGCGACATTGTCGCTCGTCGCTCCGCGAAGTCAGCGTGCCCCACCGTGGGTCACTTTTGCCGAAAGTGACCTTGCACTGCAGCCGAATCAGGACTTTTTTGCAAAGAA
>JANPHB010000330.1:0-8269 GCA_031424235.1 Pirellula sp. | reverse complement strand
GGGGCCCCCCCCCCACACACTTTCCTAAATATTAGCCTCGCCCCTTAAACCGGGCCCATCACAGTGCGCCGCCGTCACACGGCTCTTGCATTCATCGTTATTCGAGTCCGTGGGGCAAGCCCCACGGCTACAAAGTGTCACCGCTATCGCGGCTATGAAACAAAACGCGAATCGCCTCATCCTCCCGAGTCATGACTGCAGACGACCTCATTGCATAAAAAAAGACCTGCTGTTTGCAGCAGGTCTTTTGATTTGGTCTGTTTTTCGCCAGCGATTAACGCTTGGAGAATTGAACACCGCGTCGTGCACCACGGAGGCCGTATTTCTTTCGTTCCTTCATTCGAGAATCTCGAGTGAGGAAGCCGTCAGCACGCAAGGCTGCGAAGTTTTCTTCGTTGAGGCTAACGAGTGCTCGGGCAAGACCCATTCGCACTGCGCCGGCTTGGCTGATGGTTCCGCCACCGCTAACTCGGATAAACATATCGACTTTGTCTCGGTGTCCTACGTGATCGAGGGTTTCCAAGATGAGTCTTCGCTCGGATTCGTTCACGAAGTACTTCTCAAACTCGCGATCGTTGACCGTGATCTTGCCATCGCCGTTCTTGATGCGAACACGAGCGACGGATGATTTGCGACGACCGGTTCCGAGGCTGTCACCGCTAACTTTGTCTTTTTTGACTACTGCGACCATGAAATCGTACTTTATGCTGAGTGTTGAAGGATCGGTTAGCTAGCTTGGTGGCCGAACGAAACAGGTTGTGGTTGTTGTGCTTGGTGCGGATGTTCGCTGCCAGCGTAAACCTTAAGTTTGAAAAGCATATGGCGTCCGAGAGCGTTCTTTGGAAGCATTCGCTTAACAGCTTGGGTGATCAGGTCGGTTGGCTTGCGTTCCAAACGTTCCGCATAGCTTTCCATCTTTTGTCTGTTGTAGCCGTTGTACCAAGCGTAGTGGCGTACTTTTAGTTTGTTGCCAGTCATTACCACCTTCTCGGCGTTGACGACGACAATGAACTCGCCGGTATCGACGTGAGCGGTGTACTCAGGACGATGCTTACCCATCAAAATCATTGCGATATCGGTTGCCAATCGTCCTAAAATGCAATCGGTCGCGTCGACGAGATGCCAGTTTTGTTCAACTGAGCCGGTTTTTGCTACGTATGTTTTGGGTTGTAATACCATGAGTCATTTCCTTGGGTTCCGGCAGGGCAAACTAGGACTTTGGCCGAACATCCATCGATTGGATGCCGCTTTTCCTGCAAAAACCACGTTTTTCGAAATTTGTGAGGGGCAGAGTATATCGGTCTGTTTTCGCGCTCACAAGGGCTTTTCATGCGCAAGTCGAGCGGATTTCCCGGGTTGGTCAGAATTTCGATCGCAGTTTGGGCGGTCTGGGTAAAAAATAGGGTGTACCGAGTTTGCTAAATCGCAGGTATAAAGAAAGTCCGATAAGGTAGGAACAGGCGATTAATTTGGAACAAAGCGTTTAATTTACCGTTTTGCCGCGCTCGACGTGGCGATTTTTTCGTGCAGTAGGCCGCGGCGAGCTCATGATAGCCCGCCCCCCTGCCCGCGACTGATGATGGTCGACTCCCAAAGGGAATACACTAGTGTTGGATTTGACTCGCTTTCATGCACCGTTCAACCCACCCAAAACCACTCTTGTGGATGTACTGCGTTACTGGGCCAATGTTCAGCCCAATAAGGTAGCCTTCTACTACACCGATGGCGAAACCGACGGCGACACGTCGATGACCTTTGCCGAATTGGACCACGCGGCCAGGGCTGTGGCCGTCAAAATTCTAGAAACAAACCGGCCCGGCTCACGTGGTCTGCTTCTTTATCCACCCGGGATCGAGTTTGTCGTCGGTTTTTTTGGTTGCCTATACGCTGGTTGTGTTAGCGTTCCAGCATATCCACCGCGTCGAAGCCGAAAGGGAGCGCGCATCCAAGGTATCGCGTTGGATTGCCAAGCCCAGTTCGCGCTGACCACGACGGAAACCGTCGCTCAAATTATCAAGGACGATTCGACCAAGGCCGAGACGGGTTCGATGCAGTTGCTCGCAACCGATAGCATCGATCGTTCTTTGGCCATCCAGTTTTCGGAAATGCCGATACCACCATCGGATTTGGCGGTGCTCCAATACACATCGGGTTCGACCGGACAACCGAAGGGTGTGATGTTGACACACGCCAATCTCATTCGCAATTGCGAAATGATATCGGTCCTGTTTGACGAAACGAACAAAACGATCGGTGTTAGTTGGCTTCCGATGTATCACGATATGGGACTGGTCGGAGGTGTGCTTTCACCGGTATCGATGGGGCTGAGCATGGTCCTGATGAGCCCGATGTCGTTTATGCAGCGACCTGTTCGTTGGCTCAAGACGATTTCGAAGTACGGTGCAACGACCAGCGGCGGACCTAACTTCGCCTACCAGTTATGCGTCGATAAAGTCACCGAAGAAGAGATGCAGGGGCTCAACCTGAGCTCATGGGCACTTGCCTTCAATGGCGCTGAACCTGTTCGCGCAACTACGCTTGAGCAGTTTAGCCGCAAGTTTGAGCGAGTCGGATTTACTAACAGGTCTCACTTTCCATGCTATGGAATGGCGGAGACGACATTAATTGTGACTGGTGGTCCACGCCAAACGCCCCCGGTCATCAAGCACTTTGATGGCCGCCGGCTAGATGCTCGCATGGTTACCGAAGTGAGTGAGGATGCTCGCGACGCCCGCAGTTTGGTCGGATGCGGTCATGCAACCAAAAACGAATCGATCTTGATCGTTGATTCAGAAACATTAAAGCCGCTCCCAGACCATTCGATCGGCGAGATTTGGGTGCAGAGTCCAAGCGTTGGACTTGGTTATTGGGAAAAGGAAGACGTTACACAAAGCGTTTTTCAAGCCAGGACGGCTGACAACGAAGGGCCTTATCTGCGCACGGGTGACCTCGGCTTTTGGAGCGAGGGCCAAATCTATGTTGCCGGGCGAGTTAAGGATTTGATCATTGTCCGAGGCGTAAACCGATACCCCCAAGATATCGAACAAACCGTAGAGGAATGCCATGAATCGATTTCATCCTCAGCAGCAGCGGCGTTCGCCGACGATTCCGGACCTCGCGAACGCTTGATCATTACCGTCGAGGTACAGCGTTCGCTCGAGGACGATTGGAATCCTGTCGTGCACGCAATTCGACGCAGTGTGACTCAAGGTCACGAACTGCCACCCGATGCCGTCGTACTCGTGCGACATGGCTCGCTACCCCGAACCTCGTCCGGAAAAATCCAGCGGCATGCTTGCTTGCGAGACTTCCGTGAAGGCAATTTGCGAGTCATCCATCAATGGCTTTCTTGGGATGACGATTTACCTGAACAAGCCCCGATGATCGCAGCTTCGACGATCGAGAATGCGGGTTCTGGATTCGGTCGGCGTGGAAACTTTGGTTCGGCTTTGCCCTTCAAAAAGACTCGCGACCCAGATATTGATATCGTTGAACTCGTTAAGCGTGCAGTGAAAACGGTCGCGCAAGAACGGGCCAAACTGCTCGACTTGGATACGAACATCGTGGTCGACTTAGGGCTGGACAGTCTCGAGCGATTGCAGATTGCTCACGTTCTGGAAAGCTCGGTCGGCGGTCGGTTTCCAGAAGAAGTATTGCAAGAAATTGAAACCGTTCGCGAAATCGCGGAAGCCATCGAGAAGCACTTCGGCAAAGAACGCATTCGAACCGACATCGTTGCCGAAGGTCAAGCAGACGCAACGCCAGTGGAACGAGAAGTTGCACCCGAGGACTATCGTTTCGATTTGATACCCGAATATCGTCGCCTCAAGCAGATCATGAACCAGTTTGAAATGACTGGGCTCCCGAACCCTTATTTTTCAGTACACCAAGGGATGACCCGCGATACAACCACGGTTGGCGGAAAGCAGCTGATCAGTTTTGCGAGCTACAACTATCTCGGCATGAGCGGCGACCCTTACGTGACACAAGCCGTAGTGGATGCCGTCAAGAAGTATGGTACGAGTGTTTCCGCATCGCGGTTGGTCAGTGGCGAAAAGGACATTCACCAGCAACTGGAACGACTGATCGCAGATTGGATCGGAGTCGAGGACTCGATCGTTTTGGTCGGTGGCCACTCGACGAACGAAACCGTAATCGGTCATATTGTCGGTCAACAAGACTTGATACTCCACGATGCTTTGTCGCACAACAGTATTGTCCAAGGAGCAATTTTATCTGGCAGTCGACGTCGAGCATTTCCTCACAATGACTTCGCCGCATTGGACGAAGCGCTCACGGAACTGCGGACGCGATACCGTCGAGTATTGGTGATCGTCGAGGGGGTTTATAGCATGGACGGCGACTTCCCGAATCTGCCCAAGTTCATTGAGGTCTGCAAGAAACACAAGTGTTGGCTGATGGTCGACGAAGCGCACTCGATTGGCACCATGGGAGCGCACGGCCGAGGGATTGCAGAGCACTTTGGCGTCAATCCGACCGACGTCGATATTTGGATGGGAACGTTGAGCAAATCGTTCGGGTCCTGCGGTGGTTACATTGCAGGTCGAAAGGAGCTCGTCGAGTTCTTGAAGTACACCGCTCCTGGCTTCGTATTCAGCGTTGGGCTTTCGCCAAGCAATACCGCGGCTTCGATCGCTTCGCTTCAGCTTCTGAAACGCGAGCCGATGCGAGTTGCTCGCCTCAAAGATGCGTCCAGGCTTTTTCTCACCGAGGCAAAGAAGCGTGGACTCAACACCGGGAAGAGCGGAGAGACCGCGGTCATCCCTATTATCACTGGCAACTCGAGTCATGCATTGCAACTCTCTCGGCGTATGATTGATTCCGGAGTGAATGTGCAACCGATCCTTTATCCGGCCGTTGAAGAATCGGCAGCTCGATTGCGGTTTTTTATCAACTCAACGCATACCAACCAACAAATCCTCTACGCAGTCGATAAATGCGCAGAGCATTTGCAGGCCATTGCGCCAGAGTATTTCCGAGCGGCAAACACCGAGCCTGCGTTGGCCCGATAATGCCATTCGAACCTACGGATAGCGACGACGAAGAGGCTGAACGTCCAAGTCCAGCCCCGAATCCATCTCCGAACGTGCCCGTTGCCACCGTGACCCGTATGGCGTTATATCTACGGGAACTGCAACAATTACAGCGGTCAGGTCAGCAGCGTATTCAAAGTAGCGCGATCGCGAAGCGTCTGGGCTTAAATGATTCGCTAGTTCGACGTGATCTATCATGCTTTGGCCAATTTGGTCAACGTGGAGTTGGCTACAGTATCACCGGACTAACTAAGGCGATACAGGCCATTTTAGGCACAGATCGATCTTGGAATGTCATCTTGATCGGGTCCGGGAATTTGGGGCGAGCGCTATCGGGCTATCGCGGCTTCAATCAACAGGGGTTCCGTCTCGTTGGCGTTTTCGACAGCGACCCAAGCAAGATCGGGACAAAACTAGGGACGATTACGGTTTCTCCATTAGAGGAACTAGAGTCGACGGTGGAACGCGAGAAAGTCGAGCTAGCCATTCTGGCGGTACCCGCGAGTTCTGCGGCGATTGTTGCACAGCGTCTCGAGGATGCTGGAGTGACGGGAATCCTTAATTTCGCACCCGTAACGGTACGCAGTCCAGGCAGTGGCTTGACGGTGGTCGACGTTGACCTAGCGGTGGAATTGCAACGACTTGCTTTCGCCGTAGTCAATTCGAGGGGCTAGTTTTTAACGACTGAAGTGGGTTTCAGAACGGCTGAGAACAACTGTGCCGGAACGGCCTGTTGTTTCAGGACGGCAGGGGCTTGCCCCTCCGTCCGCAGCTTTGGTGTTCTACATTCGAGTCGCCGCCTCTTCCCCTGCATGCTTGGCCCCGCCTCCGGCGGGGCCAAGCATGCAGGGGGAAACAGTTTCATCGCGATGTAGAACACCAAAGCGGTGTCCGGTCGGGCAAGCCCGAGCCGGACCAAAAACGCAACGATAATTCTCAGCTACTTGCCGAACAGCACCAATTGGTTCAAACTACGGTTCCTGAAAACAGGCGAAAAACACGCCGCCGAACGTTGCTAAACTTACCAAGACGCATCCATGAGCACAGTTACTTCATCGCAGCCTTTGCAACTTTTGCCGGCGAAAACCATAGACGGAAAGAAGCCAACGCGGGAACAAGTTCCCAAAGGAGCCTCGCTTTGCGAATACTGTACCGCCAAATGCTGCCGCTATTTCGCGTTGCCCATCGATGCCCCAACCTGCGAGCAGGATTTGGACTTCATTCGTTGGTATCTGCTGCACGATAGGGCAACCGTGTTCATTGAGGATGGCACTTGGTATCTTTTGGTACATACCGACTGCAAGCATCTCCAGTCCGATCATCGTTGCGGGATTTACCACACTCGGCCACAGATTTGTCGTGACTATTCGACTGCAAATTGCGAATTCGATGAAGATGCAGTTTACGAAATGTATTTTGAGACTTCGGAACAAGTGGCAGAATACATGGAAGCTCGTTTCCATTCTTCGGACGCAAAGACGCTTCGAAGCCCTGAACCTTCTTTGCTGCCGATTCTCTAGATAGTCGTCAGAAAAAATTGCGATCGCTGAGCGGTCGGACCTAAACACACTTCGCTGAAACAGTTGAATCGATGGCTCTCATTGAACCCAGAACCCTCAGAGGGTTTCGCGACTTTTTGCCTGCGGCCATGATTCCTCGCGAGAAACTGATGGAGGTTGCTCGCGGAGTTTATCGGCGCTATGGTTTCGTCCCCATCGACACTCCAGCGCTAGAGCTACTCGAAGTGTTGACGGGAAAAGGGTCTGAGGAAACAGACCGACAAATGTACCACTTCGTCGATGCCGGTGGACGAGCTGTGGGGATGCGATTCGATCTGACGGTTCCTTTTGCGCGTTTTGCGGCGCAGCACATCAACGAGCTCGGTACTCCATTCAAACGTTACCACATCGGTTCTGTATGGCGAGGTGAGAATCCACAGGCGGGCAGGTATCGGGAATTCGTTCAGTGCGATTTTGATACGATCGGAACGACTGGCGTCGTATCGGACATCGAGACGGCATTGGTGATTCATGAACTCATGCATGCTGTGGGTGTCGATCGCTTTAAGATTCGCATCAACAATCGACAGGTACTCACCGGCTTGTTAGATCAAATGAATTTGCAAGGAGCAAGTACCACGGTCCTTCGCGCTCTCGACAAGTTTGAGAAAGTGGGAGCAGAGCAGGTCATCAAGGAACTCAATGATGCTGGCCTGAGCCAAACGCAAACAGAACAAGTACTCGCGTTGGCTGCAATACACGGCTCGACCGATGACGTCCTTGCTAATCTGGAATCGCTGTTGCAGGGCTCTGAGGTTGGTCAGCAAGGTGTCGAGCGATTGCGTACGATTTGTGGGGCGCTCAAGGCGGCTGGCGTTAAGGACGAGTTTTATCAACTCGATGTTTCCGTCGCGCGCGGTCTTGATTATTACACTGGAGTTGTCTTTGAAACCGTGCTTGGGGATCTACCTAGTATCGGAAGCGTCTGCAGTGGCGGGCGATACGATAACTTAGCTGGGCTTTATACCAAGCAACATTTGCCAGGCATTGGCGCGTCACTTGGACTGGATCGGCTTTTGGCGGCCCTGGAACAACTTGGCCTGCTCCCAAAAACGATTTCGTCAGCAGATGTATTTATTCCGCTTTTCGATTCAGCACGCATCAACGACTACTTCCAATTGGCGTCCATTGTTCGCAAAGCCGGTTGGTCGGCTGAGATCTATCCTGAAGCCAAAAAGCTTGGAGCTCAACTGAAGTACGCGGACCAGCGAGGTTTCCAGATTGCCTTAGTGGCAGGCTCTCAAGAACTCGATGCCGGCCAGGTGCAAATCAAGAACTTGGCAACCAAGGTCAGTACGACGGTGTCCTGGCGAGAAACGCCAAAAGAGTTTGTCGCGACTCTGGCCAGCATGATGCAACTGCCAGATCTGCTTGCATAGGCAAAACTAACTTAGCACGACGCGCAAGCTAGTGAATTGGCTAGTAGTCTCACTAGCTTGCGCGTTTTGAAGTTACGCAAATTAGGCCTAGGTTACGCCTCAAAAGTCGCATCCGGCAGGTGCGACTTTTGGCAAGTCAATTTTGCCGGCAGTGACTTTTGATATTTGTCGTTTTGTCCGGTTCGGGCTTGTCCCGACCGGACATCGCTTTGGTGTTCTAATGGGGCCGCGTGATGAAATAACAACTCTGGATTCGTCGCACCGCCAAGGGCGGTGC
>JANPHB010000329.1:0-4546 GCA_031424235.1 Pirellula sp. | reverse complement strand
AAAAAAATCCCGGGGGTTCGGGGGCAGAGCCCCTGAGGAGCACTGAATGAGTTCGAAAAATTTAAAATTTTCGAATCGGCTCTATTGCCTAATTCCTAGACGGTCGCTCATCCCCCGACCCCTTCTCCTCCCGAGGAGGAGAAGGGGAGTTAGACCAACAATCGCTACGCGATGTTGCCTAGTTGGGAACATAAGTTGCGCAAACAAAAGCTGCTACAAGACCAAACTATTTACAGGCTCAAATAAGCGAATAGGGTACTTTGCAAACTGCCGATCGCCTAAAAGAAGCGATTGATTTGTAAGGATAACTCGCCGTCGAAGAACCGATCTTCTCGGCGACCGCCATCCGCTTCAAACTCTCTTTTCCGCAAGGGTACAACTCCAGATAGGTTGATCCTCCATCGCTCGCTGAATTCAACTTGGAGCCCAGTCGTCAGGTTCAGGACATCCAGCCGATTCTCAGGTCCAGCATTCCCGCCCGACAATAATGTGTCAGCATCATTAAGCGAGCCGGTGTAATGCAGCTCGAGTAGCGATGCGATACCGGTTATGCCTCGCTGCCCAGATCGATAGCTGTTGCTGGGATTGCGATACAACCATTTGCCTAACGAGATATCTGCGTAGAGAAACGTCTGTTCGTTGAGGCGACCTTCAAAATTGTTCCCGAATGTGTTCACCACTCGCACATCATTGCCGCTGGTGGGCACGTCGACCTGTGTGAAGGCTTGCAGCCACGACGATCTGCCAAACTCCCGATAGACACCGATGAAGGGCATCAGGTGAAGCGCATCGTTATCCACAAAAACGGTAGTCGTCTCAACGATGGTATTATTACTACTGGCGAGAGCGACAATTTTCACGTCAGAACCCGTTGGAATACTGAGCTGCAAACCGCAAGATATGGATGTCTGTCCCATCTGTAGCAGGAGAGCCTTGATCGATGTTGACAAGTTGCCTACTCCGCTCGTACCTATAGTCGTCGACGACGGTAGGCCGACCGATGGCAGGTCATTGTTCACTGTGTGATCAAAACTTCCGACTAGCGGCATCCTTACATCGATTGAGAAGTTCTCAAAGAACTTTTTCTCAATACCTATCGTATACTGGCTGAGCCCCTTAGAGTGAAGTGGCACCTCTACTGTCCCTCCCTGGCCTAGACCATCATCCCTCACACCACCACTCGCAATTGCATTGTCAAAGTAGTTGAAGGTGGCATAAACTCGGTTCAGCGGCTCTACTTGATTGTTCTCGGCAGCCTTGATTCGCCGACTTCCACCTGCAAACGGAATCTGAACAGTCAGCGGGCTTGAGCTAGAGGATAGAAGATTGCCCATGTTCAAGATGGTCGAGCCACCTCCGAAATCACCCATCATCTGAGGTGACGCACCGCGAAACTCCGAGTTGGAAGCAATCGAACTCTGGGAGTCCGACGCCCTCGAGTATGGAGAATTGTTGGAGTCGCCAAAGTCAAAACTTCGATTCGCATCCAGATTGAGATCATCGGCTGACGACGCAGTTTGCTTCGGCGCAGGTTGTAGTGGTGCAGTTTGCGGTGGCGCAATGCGTGGCGGTGCAGTTTGCGGTGGCGCAATGCGTGGCGGTGCAGTTTGTGGCGGTGCAGTTTGTGGCGGCGCATTTTGTGGCGGCGCATTTTGTGGCGGCGCATTTTGTGGCGACGCATTTTGTGGCGACGCATTTTGTGGCGACGCATTTCGTGCCGGCGCGGTCTGTGGTGTCCCCTGAGGCGTTGTTGGCTTCTGCGGCGCGGATGCCGAGGACTTGCTTGAGTCGGCTTGCTGTCCCATCGCAATGGAATTAGCAACACAAAAGCAAATACTGAGCACAAGTATGAAACGCATGGGTTCACTCGGTGAGTACGGTTATTACAGGTGTAACGATTGTTACTCAGTTTCACGGTCGAAACCACGCGAAACTCTCGAACCAAGCGTCATAATCCTTTTTAGTCCTGTTATACACAGAATCCAAAAAGTCTTCCTAATCGGTAATTTCATCGGTTGCCCGCGATAAAATCCGTGAGCAGATTACCGTTGCAGGTGAGTGATTCCAGCAGAAATGTCTAGCGACAATAGTTTTCCCTCTCGTGTCGCCTCAGCCGCGGATACCCAAATGTTCGCATTCGAAAAGAATGCTGTCGTGGGCCGCTTCGCTACGCTCTGCAGGCCAATAACAGCGACGACTTTGTTCTTGGGGTTCTTCCCACTTTCGGGCTACTAGTGTTTTCATAGGCCCCAGACGAGCTTGTCTCGTCTGAGCCAATAGTTCAAAGCTAGAGTGCGTTTTGAACCATCGACGGTGTCTGCCGCCAAGAGAATGGAGAGGTATCGCCAAGCAGAATTCCACCCGTGGAGAGAATGGATCTTGAACGTACTGGGCCACATTTTCGCTTAGCGGCGTCCCCTAAAGTATGTCATGACAAAAGTCATCTTGCCCTAAAGCGAACGGAAGGCTGAAACCAACCGTTGAGCCTGAGGCGCTAGCCGATCCGTGCTTCAAGTAATCGGCTAGCGCCTCAGGCTCAAATAAACAAATAGGGTACTTTGCAAACTGCCCATCGCCTAAAAGAAGCGATTAATTTGTAAGGATAACTCGCCGTCGAAGAACCGATCTTCCTGGCGCTTTGGGAAGTCGGGCTGACTCCCATCGAACTCTCGTTCCCGCAAGGGTACCACCCCCGATACGTTGACCCTGAGTTTCTGGCTGAATTCAACTTGCAGCCCAGCTGTCAGGTTGAGGACATCCAACCGATTCTCGGGTGGGTCTACCGTGAATAATGTGTCAGCATCATTAAGTGAAGAGGTGTAATGCAGCTCGAGAATCGACGCGATACCGGTTAAGCCTCGCCCACGATTGCGATACAACCATTTGCCTACAGACACATCGGAGTAGAGCAACGTCTGTTCGTTGATGCGACCGAAGAACTGCCCGTCCACACGCACATCATTGCCGCTGGTTGGCACGTCGACCTGTGTGAAGGCTTGCAGCCACCAAGAAGTCTGAAATTCTCGATAGACACCAACGAATGGCATCAGGTGAAGGGCTTGGTTTTTAACAACAATGTCACCCAAAATTAAATTCTGGCTTGGGGGGATTGTTCCCCTGCCAAAAGAAATTCTCGCGTCAGAACCCGTTGGAATACTAAGCTGCAAACCGCTAGATATGGATGTCTGTCCCATCTGCAACAGGAGTGCCTTGAACGATGTCGACAAGTTGCCTACTCCGCTCGTCGTTACCTGCGCCGCAGTTCTTGACGTGGGCGTGTCGACGATCGCTGTGTAATCAATAATTCCGACTAGCGGCATCCTCACATCGATTGAGAAGTTCTCAAAGAACGTCTTTTCAATGCCCATCGTATACTGACTGAGACCACTAGATTGAACCGGCGATCCTGGACCGCCACTCACAATTGCATTGTCAAAGTAGTTGAAGGTGCCATAAACTCGGTTCAGAGGCTGTACTTGGTTGTTCTCCCCAGCCTTGATTCGCCGACTACCACCCGCAAACGGAATCTGAACAGTCAGCGGGGCTCCTGGAAAGTTAGGGCCAAAGAGATTGTTGTGGATTTTCAAGATGGTCGAGCCACCTCCGAAGTCACCCATCATCTGAGGTGATGCACCGCGAAACTCCGAGTTGGAAGCAATCGAACTCTGGGGATCCGACGCCCTCGAGTATGGGGAATTGTCTGAGTCGCCAAAGTCAAAACTTCGATTCGCATCTAGACTGAGATCATCGGCTGGCCTCGCAGTTTGCGGCGGCGCAGTTTGCGGCGGCGCAGGTTGTAGCGGTGCAGGTTGTAGCGGTGCAGTTTGTAGCGGTGCAGGTTGCGGCGGTGTAGGTTGCGGCGGTGTAGTTTGCGGTGACGCATTCCGTGGTGGCGCAGTTCGTTGCGGCGCAGTCTGTGGCGTTGTTTGCTTCTGCGGCGCGGGTGCCGAGGACTTGCTTGAGTCGGCTTCCTGTCCCAGCGCAATGGAATTAGCAAGACAAAAGCAAATACTGATCACAAGTAGGAAACGCATGGGTTCACTCGGTGAGTATGGTTATTACAGGTGTAACGATTGTTACTCAGTTTCACGGTCGAAACCACGCGAAACTTTCGAACGAATCGTCATAATCCTTTTTAGTCCTGTTATGCACAGAATCCGAAAAGTCTACCTAATCGATCATTTCATCGGTTGCCCGCGATAAAATCCGTGAGCACATTACCGTTGCCGGGAAGTGATTCCAGCAGAAATGTCTAGCTACATCAGTTTTCCCTCTCATGTTGCCGTAGCAGAGCTCTCATGTTGCCCTAGCAAAGAAGGATATCCACATGATCGCCTCAAAAAGAATGCTGCTATCCCGGATTATTCACGGCGCTCGATTTGAGCCGCGACCACGATATTTATCAGGGAAACCGTAACGCGGCTAGCGCGGATTATTCATGCAGTATACGGATTTTCGATCGTCTGCGGATTTTTTGAGTTTTTGTCACTGATGTTCGGCGAAACCCACTTTGCAGGCAGACCGCCCCCTTACCCCCGAAGTCGAT
>JANPHB010000328.1:0-15740 GCA_031424235.1 Pirellula sp. | reverse complement strand
GAATCGACTTCGGGGGTAAGGGGGCGGTCTGCCTGCAAAGTGGGTTTCGCCGAACATCAGTGACAAAAACTCAAAAAATCCGCAGACGATCGAAAATCCGTATACTGCATGAATAATCCGCGCTAGCGCCCGCGGCTCAGTAAGTTGCCTCAACCAATTGCAAAGTGAGTGCCTTTTCATTGAGCACGAGCACGGAGGAATGCCAATAGATTTGCAGGCCAGGATGAAATCCCGCAATCAGTCGGCCAAAAAGAGCCCAGCATCGAGATATTGCCCTCCACCGGTCTGCTTGCAGTGGATCGCAATCACGTTGGGGCCCTGTTTTAGTAACCCGTCTGCTGCCAACGCCAGATTGAAATAATTGGTGACGTAGCCAGTGAATTGAGCGACTTCTTTGCCGTTCAAATAGACAATACTGTCCTCGTCGTGGTGCATCCGAAGATAGAGATTGCCGGTCGGCAAATCCTTGAGCTCGAACGTTCGCCGCAGCCAGATTTCAGGTGTCGACCAGTTTGTGTTGATTTTCGAATTCGGCGGGGCTGGATTGCCTGCCCCGAATCCTGCTTTGCCCTCGCTCCAACCAGCCGTATTGTAATCGGACGTCATCCAAGTTTCACTCGGGGCTTTGGTCGTAAATTGCCAATCTTGAGGTTGCAACTCCGCAGTACCCATCACATCGCGTTTGTTGGTTAACGATGTCGGTGCAGCTAGCAACCGGTCCGATTGTTCACGCAACCAGGACACATCGATTTTCTTCAATCGGTCGTAAGTTAACAGCCCGTTGATTTCTCCCTCAACGTCGGTGGTTTGAGTGTAGACACCTGCAGCGATACCTTCGGCTCTAAGGGCCGCCAACATTGCAATCGAAGTCTTGTAGCGACCTTGCCATTCCTCTTTGGATTTAGGAAGCCCACCATAGCCCCAGTTGTTTGCATCGGTCTTCCAAAGATGCCCTTCAACAGGCCACCCGTGGCCCCCAAACTCACCCTCGACCTTAATGAAACCATCAAAGCGTCCAGTCCTTCCCAACTCAAATGGGAACGTTGGGTGTGGGTAGTGATGCTCATCGACGAAATCTCCGATGGGCCAAAAATTGCCGCCGCTAGCGATGTTCACCAATCGAGTCCGATCGTATTCGATGGCCATCTTTCCCACTTCCATCGTCGCGTGTTGCCCCCAAGCTTCATTGAATGGAACCCAAACAGCGATACAAGGCGCGTCGCGCAAGTGATCGACCATTCGCTTGTACTCAGTGACCCATTGTGCATGTGCTGCTTCGGGCCAATCGGCATCCGTCGGCTTTGGATCGAGACGCGTCCAATCTGGGCTGCTCGATTTTTCTTTGCCATTGCGTCCGTAGCCGCTGCTAACTTGGTCCTGCCACATCATCATCCCGAGTCGATCGCAGTGATAGTAGTAGCGACGAGGCTCAACTTTGATGTGCTTGCGAATCATGTTGAATCCGCAGGCTTTGAGGAACTCGATGTCGGAGGCCATGGCTGCGTCCGACGGCGGAGTTAGCAAACCATCTGGCCACCAACCTTGATCGAGCGGCCCCCAATGGAAAATCGGCTTACCATTCAGAGTTAATTGCAAATGGCCATTGGCATCTTTCGATTTACCGAAGGCACGAATGGCCGTGTAAGCTTTGACGGTATCGATGACGGCCCCCTTTGCGTCGTGCAGTTCTACCGTCAGGTCGTAAAGATTGGGGGTCGCAGGACTCCAAAGCTGCGGATTATTGATCATCAGCTTGATCGGGCCGATGCCTTCTGCTTTGCCAGCAGGTTTTCCTTGGAACGATGCAGCAACGCGGACTTTCCCACCGGCTATTGGGTTGGAAACTATTGGTGTGACGGTGATGGTACCTGCAGCGATATCGCACTCGTAATTGAGATCCGTCAGGTGCGTCGACGATACTTGCTCCAACCATACGGTCTGCCAGATGCCAGTGACGCGCGTGTACCAGATACCTTCGTTTTTCAGTTTCTGTTTGCCGTGCAGTTGATAGCCTTCGGTGGCGTCATCTATCCGGATCATCAATTCATTCTCGCCCGAAGCCTTGAGCGCATCCGTGATGTCGAACGAAAAAGGTGTGTGGCCACCCTGATGTTTGCCGATCTCTTTCCCATTGACCCAAACGGTGGTTTCGTAGTCAACTGCTTCGAAGTTCAAAACGCTTCGCAACCCCGATGTGGCGGCAGGAAGCGAACGTCGGTACCACAACGCTTCGGTGGGCTCGATCAACCGGCCGACACCTGACAACGGCGATTCAGGACTGAAAGGGACCAAGATCTCGCCGTTCCACTGCGAAGGCTTGCCTGACGCCTTTAGAGTAACAGCGTATGCCCAAAGCCCATTGAGGTTGGTCCACTTATCGCGTTGGAATTGAGGGCGAGGGTACTCAGCCCATACCGAGTCCGGCTTGATTGCTCGCCCCCATTCGGTCATCAGCCGAGTTTCAGCCGGTTTCCATTGGGCTTGGACAAAACCACAGTTGAGGAACCAGAAATAGAGCAAGCCCAAGGTGGCGAAGCGGGTCAAGTTGGATCGCATGATGGTCTCGATGAAGAGGATATTCAGTATAGGTGCGGACGTTCGAGTTTACCAGAGATCGTGTTTTCTTGTACTGCAAAGTGCTAGCGGAAGTGCGCGAGCACTCCAGTGATTTCGGACAGACAACCGCCGCTAAGGCTGTGAGCCAAATAAAATCAACAATGCGGATCAAAGGAAACTGCGACAGAATCGCGAATGCGATGGGATTTGAAAGCCTGGGGTAAAGTTCGCATCGCGAACGAAACCCCAGGTACAACACCCCAATCGATTCAGAGCTCTGAAGGAGCGGCATTGGCCGTGAATGATTTCCTCAATCAAAGGCAATGTTGATCATCATGCCGAGTAGATTCAGCGGGAATGGCGTCGCTCCGCGACTCTCGAGCTATCCGTTCAACACCGACCACGGATTTCATCCGTGGCTATATAATGCCACTGCTCCGCAGTTAGGGCTTTGCCACATCGGGCTACCAAGCTTCTCGTTTACGTTCTCATCAGTCGGGTTAAGAATAATCCTCGCTAGACACGAGGCTAGAATCAAAGGAAAATACGGCACCTCGCGTTGCTTGCCTGCAAAGCGTCCTCATTTTGATTCCAAATTATCTTCTCAAAGGGTATCCATAATATGGCGTTGTCCACTGTAAGCGCTACACAACTCATTGATTCTTACCAATGGCGATACGCGGTCAAGCGGTTTGATCCGTCCAAACAAATCGATGCAGCGACTTGGTCCGCAATCGAAAAAAGCTTGGTCTTGACCCCAAGCAGTTTTGGCCTACAGCCATGGAAATTTCTTGTAATCCGTTCCCCCGATGTCAAAGCCAAGCTGCCTGCAATCTCTTGGAATCAAACACAACCTGGCGATTGCTCGCACATGGTGGTGTTCGCGGCGAGAAAAACCGTTGATGAAGCCTACGTCGACGCATTTATCGCCAAATCTGCTGAAAAGCGAGGGGTAACAGACGAAGCCTTGGTAGGGTACCGAAACGTGATGGTGGGATTCCTGAAGAACACGAGCGGTCGCCATATGGCTTGGAGCAGCAATCAAACGTACATCGCATTGGGGCAGTTGCTTGCGAGCGCCGCAATGTTGGGTGTCGACGCTTGCCCCATGGAAGGAATCGTGGCTTCGGAATACGACAAACTTCTCGGCCTAGAGGGGAGCGATTACGCGACGGTAGTCGGTTGCGCTCTCGGTTATCGGCATCCTGAAGATCATTACGCATCGATGGCAAAAGTACGCTTCGACGCAACCGATGTGGTTCAGTATCTTTGATTCAACATCAATGAAAGAACGAGTATGTCGGAATTGAATAGCCAAAGCGAAACTGAAGATGAGAGCGATGACGATCTTGCATCGCCTCAACTCGCAAACGTCGATCCGAAAGCGATTGCGTTGATGAACGAAGTCGATGGTTGGATCAGCCATGTATGGATGGTTCGAGCTTTCCTGAAACACTCCGACGAAGCGACCGATGACGAAGAGCTGGCAGATGTCCATCGCGGCTTGTATGACTTCATGCTAGCGCTTGGACCGTCGCTCGATTCGGGCGATGCAGTCCGATACCTTCGCATCGCTCGAAAGAAGGTTGGTAAGCTCAAAGCGGCAACGGCATCGTTTCGCGAGATCCAACCCGAAGTTTCCGGCCACATGAATTTTCGTATGGCAGCGAAATCGCTAACTCTGGCAGTACAACGCATTGATGAGTTGCTACAGGAGAATACTTAGCCAGAATGATAGCATTCGCTAAATGCGTGATCGCGTCCTACATCTTTTCCAAGCTCTGACCAATCAATTCATTGGCTGGGAGGGTGAGGCTCCCGCCGAACCGTAGCGTCGCAAGCTCGGCAGGAGCCTCGCTCTCCCAAAGGTTTTTAAGCTACGCCCGGATGGGCTTGACCCATCGGACGTCACGGTTCGCTGCTAGCCACGAACCGTTGGCTCAGACGAGACAAGCTCGTCTGGGGCCATTGCCCCACTAGGGTGCTTGCGGTCAGTCACAAGCAGCGATAAATTGCACTAATACCACTGTGCCTCTCTTCTCACCTTGATCCCACAGCCCCTCCGGGACACCAGTGATTCCAAATCAGCCGATTTCCTTACACGCACGGAGCATTGTATGGCAACGAATCTAAAGCAAACTGTAGCGTTGATTGATTTAGCCGTAGTCAGCGACAAAGAGAAGCGAACACCGCGTGTGGAGGCTGCTTTGCGTCGACTTGATGGCTTAACATTGTTGGAGTGGTGTATTCGGAGACTGAGCGAAGCTACGTTGATCGATACCATCGTGGTGACCGGACCGCCGAGTTATCGCGAACTCATCAGTCAGACTGGCCTTTGCAATGCGAGGTGGATGCCGAGCGCACTCGACACTCCATCGCGTCGAGCCAAAGAGTTGTCGGACCGAATAGGAGCCGAATGGATCGTTTTTGCGAGTCCACTTTGCCCATTCACCGATCCGATGTTGCTCGACCGATTGGTATCGCGAGGGTGGGCCAATCCAACGACGGACTTTGTCGGATTCGTTTCGCCAAATCGTCCAACCTTTTCGTTGCAGTCCTTGGGCTTGGTCGGCGAGATGTGTTCGGCAGGTGCGTTAATCAAATTGGAGTCGGAAAATTTGCTTTCTGAACCCTGCGACGTGCCCGATATCATCCGACGGAACCCCGCTTTGTTCCAAACCAAGCTGATACCATTGCCAGAAGGGCTGGCGCATAGTTCGTTACGATTTTCGATGGAGTGCGAAGCGGATATGGACCGAGCGCACAATTTCTTAGAGGCAGCCGGCGACGACCTTTCCTGGCAACGTCTAGCTCAACTAGCAGAACGCGACTTTTCCGTTCGCTGATCGGCATTGCGACAGCAGAGGACTATGGCCGATGGTCGTTTAACAGTCAGCCGTAGGCGTACTCAATTCGTTAGAACGTCTCTTTAGATTCAGCAGCAAAGCCTGGCTGAATCCGGTACACCAACGAAATGTCATGGCGTTTCGGATTTCTTGAGCGTAACAGATGCTTCCGAAGTAAGTCGAACTGCCGTTTCGGCTGGTTGCTCCTCGGGATTTGTTACCAAGGGAAGTCTTTGTTCGGGGCTCGCAAATCCTCTTTTCTCGACCACAAACTGCTGTTCCGAACGATTTGGAATCACTGCTCGAAAAATGTAGTCCTGTGTATCAACGCAGTTTTTACGGCTGGGAATTCACGGCAAAACTCAACAACAGAAGCTACATGATTGTTTTCCAAATTGGTAGCGACAACTCCATATCGATTTCGCAGACGGGTTTATTGAACTTCTGCTTTGGGCGGAAATCGTCAAGTGAGTCGATTATCCAACTTTGTGAGTTAATTGAATCGATAACGCGGTCAAAATGGAAGCTCTCGAATGTACAAGTAGAGAAGGCTTTTTTCGAATTTTCGATGTGACACTCGGGAGGCGGTTGATGAGTTTGCGAACTGGTAATCGCAAGCTCGAAAGCCAATTGTGCTAAGCCCGAACGGGCTGATACATCCTCTGCCGGTGGTGATAACCACCGGATGTAGAGCCAGAGAAGAACGCAAAAGCCTGAAGGGCTGACACATCTCAATGCTGGATGTTGGTGTGTCGGCCTTTCAGGCCTTTGCGTTTCAATCGCAATCTGTACCGGGGCCTTCGACCCCGGCAGAGGTTGTGCCAACCCTTCGGGTTTAAATCAAGGCCGACCAACCCGCGCCAGACGGGCTTACACAATACTCACTTCCACAGGTGGGATGCGACGACTAAACTGGGATGAAGAGATTAGCCATGTCAGAAATAGCAATCCAACGAGTTAATACGTTTTCATCACTTTCGCCTCGTGAACAGCATGAAGTGTTGCTTGCGCTTCTTCGAAGCATCGGTGAGCTTCCATCGTCAACAATGAACGACGATCAGCTCGTAGCGATTGCGGAGGAAGTGTTTTTATCGCTAGAGCCTGACTCAACCACGAGCAAAACAAAATGAAAAGTACGAGCAATCACGATGAACGATTCGCGAAAATGACGTTCTCCTCAGTTTACCCTCTCTATCTTGCGAAGGTCGAAAAGAAAGGGCGAACGAAGGAAGAGCTGCACCAAGTGATAACATGGTTGACCGGATTCAACGAAGCCATGCTGCAGAAACATATTGAGGACAAACTGACGTTCGAGCAGTTCTTCAAGAAAGCCAAATTGAATACAAATGCGAGCCTGATCACGGGTGTGATTTGCGGCTACCGCGTAGAAGAAATCGAAAATCCCTTAACACAAAAGGTTCGATATCTGGACAAGCTCGTGGATGAGTTGGCGAAAGGAAGAAAAATGGAAAAGATCTTGCGAGTCGAGTAGGGTTGCAGCAAGATGCCAATATGGCGAGCGGCAGAATGAAAACTACTTTAGCTCGACGCGCAAGCTAGTGAATCTACCATCCAATTCACATGCGTCCGCGTTGTTGGCCCTTAAGATCATTTGCAACGAATATCCAGCCCGTTGTCATTTAGGTTTTTTCTTGTTAACCCAATAGACTATTTCCCCCTCCTCGATGCACACATTCATACCTGTCCCCAACCCTGCTTTTCTGGCCATTAAATCCTTAACGGCGGGAATATCGAACTTGATCGGCATCCGATAGAATTTCCGTTGGAATTCGAAGTAATGAAATTTGTCATTACATCCGAACCACATAAAATGACCCTCACTCTTCGTTACTTCCTTGAGTTGGGCAAGGGTAACATCCGGTGCATGTTCAGGATCGTCTCCACCCACGATATTCTGCCCCTGGTTACACCCGCTTGCTCCACCAACGAGCGCAACAACCAATGACACAAAAAGGACACGAATTAAATTAAAGGCGACCATCATGTGTTTCCTATGGAGCAATCTGAATTGTAGTAAATTCTAGCTATTCCAACAAACAGTGGATCGGGCTGGAAGTGGCGATTTGGCGGCCAATTCCGGCTGAAGCCGGTACACCAACAGATGAGTTGGCGAGAGGAAGGGTATCAAATCCGTCAGGGCTCAATTTTGATCTCGACTCCCTCAAGAATTTGACCAGGGGCAAGAGTGACATTCATCGTTCTTTGCTCGACGCTAATGGAATGCTCGCCTGCTCGAATAAATCGCAGCTCAAAGCTCCCGTCTTCGTTGACTGGGGCTGTTGGATTGTAGTATCGGTTCTCAAGTAGATCTTTTGCTTGAGCAGATACTTGTGTTCCTACCCTCAGTGTGTTTCCATTCGTCAATACTCGGCCCCGAACAGTGGCGGGATGTGTCAATGTCAGGTCCATATCCTTTACAACTTCGCCGGGCCAACTGAACATTGGCTCGCCAACGCCATTCGCCCAAGTTCGCCACTCCTGATAGTCTCCATCATGCGCCATCAAATTGTATTGAAACGCGTTTCCAGCGGGCATCACGACCGAGTACTTTCCATCCGCGTCTGTCTTGGTACTGAATCGAGTGTCGCCAGTTAGAGAGTTACCGCTTCCTGTTTTTGCCGGGGCAACGGTAGCTCCAGCCACAGGCTTGCCGTCGGGATCGAGAACTCTGCCCGCAAAGGTAACACCCCGCTCCACTTCAATCGTCACCGGCGCCATCCCAACAGTAAGTTTGAAGATAAGATCATCGAAATTGCGTTGAAATTGGTTGGGCTCGATAAGCTTCTGCTGGTGTTTGTGCAACGCATCCGCTGACCACCATCGCCCCATTTTTCGAGGTAAATAGCCTTTCACATGTCCGAATTCCACCGGTTCGCCTTCGCCAACATTGAACTTCAATATTGTTCGATGCATCTCCCATTTTGAGACGGAATCGCCCTTGTTTGTCCGTCCGTGTCTCGTTGCCTGGGTACCAAGACCATGCGTCGACCAATACGTCAGGAAGCGGCTCGCCCTCGGAATCCAAAACGACTCCGGCCAATTCATCGAGTCCAATTTCGTCATCATCCTGTACCGTTTTCGCTGGCGCCTTCTTTTCGCCCTCCTTTTGTGGCATACCCAAGAGTTGGCCGGGATTCCAAAACGTGATGGCCATGAAAAGCCAACTAAATTTGCGGCAATTGCGTGCCAGGTTTTCTGTTTTCGAAAACGTGCTGTGGTTGTTCGAGATGATTCGCGATAGCATTGTGAAACCCTTCTGCGTGATTCCAAAACGAAACGTTCAAGCTCGGAATTGTAGCAGATTCCTGTCCATTCCAATAAAGAGACGATCAGGCTGGGAGTCGTGAGTGAGCGGCGAAAGCCGGCTAATTCCGGCTGAAGCCGGTACACCAACGGTTTGTTACAATGGGGCCATGATCCGCTTTATAACTCTCCTCTCTATGTTGGCGTTTTCAGCAGTGCACTTTGTGCACGCGGCTGATGATGCGCCCAGCTACGAGGGGCAAATAGCTCCGTTGTTGAAGACTCATTGTGTCAAATGCCATGGGCCGGCAAAACAAGAAGGGATGCTCAATCTAAGCACCTCGGTCGGTATCACTCGCGGCGGCGAGGGTGGTGCCGTTGTCGTGCCGCATGATCTCGAAGCCAGCCGATTGTGGATGCAAGTTCAAAGCGATGAGATGCCACCCGAAAGCCCACTCTCCGTTGAACAAAAGAAATTGCTTCAACGCTGGATCCTCTCGGGCGCACCTGGCTTGTCTTCTGCCCCGACAAGTAACGGTACCGATGGACATTGGGCCTTCCGACCTTTGAGCGACATTGCTGTCCCCAAAGCCATTGACTCCGAAGGACTCGTCAATGAAATCGACTGCTTCATTCAAGCTGCTCTGGAATCTCGAAACCTTTCCGCGAACTCCGAAGCGAACAAACCAACGCTCATCCGCCGCCTTAGTCTTGATTTAACCGGTCTGCCTCCGACATCCAGTGAAATCGAGAGCTTTCTATCGGACACCAGCGGCGAAGCGTATTCGCGAATGGTAGATCACTTTTTGGCCTCGCCACAATTCGGTGTTCGTTTTGGGAAAAACTGGCTCGACGCCGTTGGTTATGCTGATTCGAACGGCTACTTCAATGCGGACAGCGATCGCCCCCTCGCTTACCGATATCGAGATTATATCGTTCGCAGCATCAATCAAGACAAACCATTCGATCGCTTTATCATCGAACAAATTGCGGGTGACGAATTGGCTCGGTTCGTACCCGGTCAGGCCATTACCCCTGAAACGATCGAACTCCTGGAGGCAACGCACTTTCTTCGTAACGGTCAAGATGGTTCGGGGGAAAGCGATGGCAATCCTGACGAGGTGAGAGCGGACCGTTACTACGCCCTCGAGTCGGTGATGCAGAACACTTCATCGGCTCTGCTGGGCCTTACCGTCCAGTGCGCCAAGTGCCACGATCATAAATTTGAACCGATTACTCAAAATGATTACTATCGCTGGCAAGCCATCTTCTACCCGACGTTTCACATCGAGAAGTGGGTTAAGCCCAATGACCGTTTCGTCTATGCACCGCTTAGCGGTGAACAAGATCTTTGGGAACGGGACAAACAGGTCAATCAGGCGATCGTTGCTGAGGCTAAATCGGAGCTCGCAGATTGGGTAAAAACCCATCGAGTCGGTGGTGAAGTGTTGTTTGAGGATCGCTTCGATTTGGATTCGGCTCGTGTCGCGAATCAATGGAGTGCGACGGCCCCAGACGACGATTCTCCTGGCGGCAGTGTTGTGGTCAAACTGGATGCTGAAGCACCGCCTGCGGCTAAGCTCAAAGATGGCAAGTTATTGGTGATCGAGGGCGGAACTCAAGGGGACAGCTGGCTGTCCACAAAAACCAAGTTCGATTGGACGCCCGACAAAATGGGCGAGGCCATCCAAGTAACCTTCGACCTAGTAGACAACAAACTGCCGGACGGCCAAGCGGCACAGCGCATTGGATACTTTATTGCGTTGCACGATTTCAACGACGATAGCCCGATCCCTGGCGGCAATATTTTGATCGATGGCAACCCAACGGCGGGTACTTCGGTCCACCTCGACTATCCAGGAACAGACAGCCGCTCGCTCGGTACGCTTGGAACGACGGGCTACGCTCCTGGTCAAAACTATGGCGTTCGAGTCACTAACATCGACAACGAAAAATATCGAATCGAACAGTTGGTGAACTCGTTTCCCGATGAGAAACCGATCGAGGTCAAGAAAGAGGACTTGCCAGATGGCGGCTTCGGATTTGAATATTGCTGCGGTCGCAGCTTTATCGTGGACAATGTTCTCATAGAGCGTATCGAAAGTTCTCCCAAAGAAGATTCGACTGTCGAATTCAAAAAACGACAAAAGGAATTAGCGACCGCCGTGAAACGCCAAAAGGAACAAGCGGAAAAACGTCCGGGAAAAATTGCCTGGGGTGGAGATATGGCTGCGGAGATTCCCGTGGTGCATTTGCTAACGCGAGGCAATTATTCCGATCAGGCTGAAGTCGTTGAACCGGGAACTTTTTCAGCATTAACAGATGCATCCCATCCCTTTGCAGTGACCGATAAGCATTCGAGCCCGCAATCATCGGGGCGCAGACTCGCTTGGGCGGAGTGGGTTACACGTCGAGACTCGAAAGCCGCCACATTGTTGGCCCGCGTACAAGTCAACCGGCTTTGGCAACATTACTTCGGCAAAGGAATCGTAACCACGCCGGATAATTTTGGCATCAGTGGTGCCCCGCCGACTCATCCTGAATTGCTAGATTGGCTGGCATTCGAATTGATTCGCAACGATTGGAGCATGAAAGCCATCCATCGGAAGATTCTTCTTTCGGCAACTTACCGGCGATCGGGGCAACTGCACGATGAGACCTATAAGACCGATCCAAACAATCGGCTTCTATGGCGATTCACTCCCCGAAGATTGGATGCGGAAGCGATTCGAGACCAGATGCTTGCTGTCAGCGGAGAACTCCGTTGTACGTTAGGCGGCACGTACATTCCAACAAAACGTCTTGAAAGCGGCGAAGTTGTCGCGGCAGAGGATTCGGTGGCTTCTCATCGTCGCTCGTTGTATCTCAATCAGAAGCGAACGCAGGTCGTCAGTTTCTTGAACATCTTCGATGCTCCCTCAATCGTGTTCAATTCGGTTCGTCGAAATACGTCCACCATGTCGCTCCAGTCATTGGCGTTGTTGAATTCCGATTTCGCCGTAAAGCGATCCAAGGCTGCCGCATCCCGTCTGCAAGCCGAAACGTTGGATGAACACAATCGCCTGAAGCGTGCGTTTCAGTTATTTTACTGTCGCGAGCCGAGCGACAACGAGTTGACCGAATCGGCTCGGTTCCTTGACGAACAGACAAAGCTGTATTCAGAATCACCTGATGCACTTGACCATGCATGGCAGGAGCTTTGTCAGGCGATGATGGCAAGCAGCGAGTTTCTCTATGTTCAATGAGAGCGGAGACTAACCAGCATGAACATCCATAACAGAAATCACTCGCGGATATTGAGGCGTGCGTTCTTAAGTCAGTACGCGGGCAGCCTTGGTGGATTGGCCCTCGCGCATCTACTTCAACAGGGAGATCGAGCAGCTCAAGCTCAGGAGATCAGCCAAAAGCCAAGCAAAGGAAAGGCAAAGTCGGTCATTTGCCTCTTCCAACATGGCGGGCCAAGTCAAATGGATCTGTTCGATCCTAAACCGGAGCTGACGAAGTGGAACGGCAAGCCTTATCCAGGCGGAAACCTGGAAGTTCATTTTGATAAGCAAATGGGGAATGTGCTCGGAAGCCCGTTTGGTTTTCAAAAGCATGGGCAATGTGGGATGGAACTGTGTGAATTGTTGCCACATACAGCAAAGATTGTCGACGACATCACCATGGTGCGGTCGATGACCACCGAATCGGTCGACCATGAATCCGCTCTCCGGTTGATCCACACCGGACGATTTTTGGCTGGCATGCCGGTGATGGGTTCGTGGGTCGTATATGCACTCGGTACTGAAAATGCAAACTTGCCCGCCTATGTTGTGCTTGGTGATCCTGGAGGACTGCCGGTCGATGGTGAACGTAATTGGTCATCAGGCTGGCTGCCAGCGGTGCATCAAGGAACGATGTTCCGCTCAGGCAAGTCACCTGTCCTACATCTAGAAACGCCGCAAGGAGTCATCGAGCCAGCTCGACGCAATCAGCTTAAATTCGTCGAGGATTTGAATCGCCGTTTCTTGAATCAACATCCGGAAAGTACTGAACTAGCAGCCCGCATCGAGAACTTCGAAACGGCAGCCAAGATGCAAACGACTGTGCCCGAAATTTTGGACTTGTCGACAGAGACCGAATCAACCCGCGAGCTCTATGGGTTGAATCGGCCTGAGACCAAAGAGTACGGAACACGTTGCCTTCTGGCTCGTCGATTGGTCGAGCAAGGAGTTCGGTTTGTCCAAATCTTTCTCAATGGCCAACCTTGGGATACGCATAGCAAGAATGCCGAAAGCCTTAAAGGTTTGTGCGCCAGAACCGACCAACCAAGCGCGGCCTTGGTTCAGGATCTAAAACAACGCGGGCTGCTGGATTCGACCATTGTATTATGGACAGGAGAGTTCGGGCGTTTGCCGGTCTCGCAAGGAACCGATGGACGCGACCACAATCGACATGCGTTTTCGTTATGGCTAACTGGCGGTGGATTTCGGCAAGGGTACACGCACGGAGCGACCGACGAATTCGGTTACAAGTCGGTTGAGAACATTGTGACGGTGCACGATCTTCAGGCAACGCTGCTCGAATCGCTCGGAATCGATCATCGTCAGCTCACGTATCCACACGATGGCCGCGACGCAAGTTTGACGGATGCGGAAGTCACGAAAGCGAGGGTCGTTCGTGAGTTGTTGCTCTAGGCGTTTCGGCCATGGGATTTACCAATGCGATATTCTCCCCCTCGCCCCGTTTCGGGGAGAGGGGCCGGGGGGTGAGGGAGCCGGAGGTGAGGGGTAGACTTGTCATGAACAAGCCTCCGGTCCAGTAATTTGTTCAGAATTTTTAGGCACGTCAAGGCATCGAGACCGCAACTAGAAATCCAATCATAACATCTCGCAAAACCCCTCACCCCCAGCCCCTCTCCCCTTAAAAAAGGGGAGAGGGGAGCAAGATCAAAGAGAGGCTCAAACTGCGACGGCGCGATCACTGGGTTGTTCAAAATTACGATCGCGTTCAAGGTCGCACCCGGCAGGTGCGACCCACGGAGCTTTAGCGTGCATACGATCCTTTTCAAGCGACCGATGGTACATCATTTCTGATAAACCATCTTTCCCCCAACATACGTCGATAGTACCTCAGTACTTCGAAGATCGTCGATCGGGCAGCTCAAGATATCTCGGTCCAGGATGATAAAGTCGGCAAGCTTGTTGGGTTCGAGGGAACCTTTTTGTTTTTCCTCAAAGGTCAAGTATGCGTTGTTGATGGTGTACAAGCGAATGGCTTCTTCACGGCTAATCCTTTGTTCCGCATGGAAAACTTGGTCCGTCCGCCTTGGTGTTCGCTGGACAGCTATCCACATCCCCAGGAATGGATTGTATGGGTTGACGGCACGAAACGATCCGACCTTTTGCATGTGATCCGATCCCCCACCCACGATAACACCCTGATCGATCAAACTGCGATAGGGCTGAAAGTACTGAGTGCGATCTTCGCCAAATTGATTGAGTAGCGTTTGGCCATCGAGCCATAACCAGGCGGGTTGCAAGTCCGCGACCAACCCGAGCTTCTTCATCGAGGCGATGGCCTCGGCGCTCAAAAAATTACAGTGCGTGATGCAGGGTCGTTTGCCCTCGAGCGAAATCTCCTGGTTCACGCGGGCGTAAGCATCAATCAAGGCGTGGATTGCTCCGTCGCCGACGGAGTGAGCCGTCATTTGGAGTTCGTTCGCGATGACGGCCTTTGAGATACGATACAGCTTTTCTTCTTGGACATACAAAAGCCCTCGATAGTCAGGGTCAGTTATCGAATAGATTTCGCTTTTGCCCCAGGGCTTTCGCATGTAGGCGCTGCCAGTTAGCATCCCTCCATCCAAGAATATTTTTACACCACGCAACCATAGCATCGAATTGTAATCACGCAGCGGATGTTTTCCGATCGCAGGTATCTTGTCCTCGAGCGTTTCGATTTTCTCTTGTGCGTTGATGCCGTAATAAAGATAAACACGGCAGCTCAGTTCGTTTTTGGCAAGCAAGGTCTGATAGAGTTCGATCCCTAAATCGCTGGCATTGCGATCACTGACGCTGGTCAAACCAACGCGATTGTAGTCCTGCAACATTCGCTTCAAGGCGATGGCTTTTTCGTCGATCGTCGGCGATTTGCCAGACGGCTGTGATTTGATCAATCGCGAGCAGCTGCGGAGGATACCATTGAGTCTGCCCGTCTTGGGATCGCGTTCCAAGTGTCCTGGCTCGCCATCGGTGATTTGAAAGTCCTCTCCGATACTGGAACGTTCGAGAGCCAAGGAATTCAGCGCTGCATCGGGGCCGGTGCGGAAGGCGACAGGATGCTTCGGGGCAACTTGATCCAGTTCCAACCGGGTGGGAAATCTTGGCTCTTTCAAGCGAGTCACAAAGACTTGACTAACCGAGATCCATTCCCCCTCTGGTACGACCTGAGTGCGAGAACGCAAATAACTTAGGACATCACCGATCGATTCCATTTCAGGAACAACGTGATCGAACTCATAAATGGCAGCGTCAGGTGCATGCACATGCGAGTCGATCAAGCCGGGCAGCACCATCTTTCCCGCCAAATCGATCAGTTTTGTATTTGGCCCTTTCTTTGCGAGTACGGTCTCATCGCTTCCTACAGCGACGATTCGGTCACCTGCAATAGCCATCGCTTGTGCGATCGAGAACTGATCATCAACGGTTACGATTCTTCCATGATGCAAAACAAGGTCGATGTCTTGGGAATACGCTGGGAAGAATGGAAGGATTACGTACGCGAAGAACGCCATACGTTGGAGACGATGAAACATGCCGTTATCTTTCAGGTTGGTGAAAACGATCGCCGCGTGACCATTTCAATTAGTTTCAATTCTTGGTGCCACTCCATTTGAGCAAAAATCGAGGGCCGATGCACTTACTTTGTTCGAACTGAGCCGCGGGCGCTAGCCGCGGCAACCGTGTTTACCATGGAAACCGTAACGCGGCTAGCGCGGATTATTCATTGGTTGTTGAACGAAAACGGCCCTCTGTGCGTATAAGTTGTTTATCACAAGCAGCTTACGACGCATCAGAAGGACCGACCATG
>JANPHB010000327.1:0-42277 GCA_031424235.1 Pirellula sp. | reverse complement strand
CCCCCCCGCCCCTCGTTTTGTCTTAAAATATCCCCCCCCCCAAAACCTACCACTCCTCACCCGCCCCCCCCCCCGGGGGCGGCCCACGAATCAGAGTTATCTTTTCACCACGCGGCACCATTAGAACTCCAGAGCGGTGTCCATTCGGGACAAGCCCGAATGGCGTTGAATTAGCAGGTAGTGGAATCTCGTAAGAGTTCCTGAAGTGCCTAAAACTGCAGGAAGTTTTACAACTTCCGCTACGGGGATAGACTTAACTCAACGCCATTCGGGACAAGCCCGAACCGGACAAAACGACAAATATCAAAAGTCACTGTCGGCAAAGCTAACACAACTTCTCATTAACCGGTAAAAAACACTGCGATCGGCCTAGAACTGCGAAGATCGCATCACGCAAACCGAATCCGCCTCTCGGCACAATCTTTCGATGTCGAGAGGGCTGTCCAGATAAGCTAAACCGAGTCCCTCGACTTGGTTCACTCTCAGCTGGGACATCAGATAAATACTTCGCTTGCTCTTGATAGAACTCAAAACGGCTGCTGCAAATGCATCCTCTAAGTCGCTGCCCAATAGCTGCCGTTGCAGCTTGTCCTCTGATTCGTCCGAGCCTAACTGCGAAATTCCTGCGGACAAGTTCTTAATGTCGGTGCAGACGACAATACTGCCGTTGGAGTTCAGCTGCATGTCTGCGTGAGCTGCAGCCCGAGCCACGTTCATCCAAGACTGCTGTGTCCAGTCCCCTTCAACGAAAGCAACTGCCAGCGAATGCTCTTGCAAGGTACCACTGCCGACTGGGCGTAGCAATTCCGAAGCTTGTTGAAAGACTTTGTCCGGATTGCCTCCGAGGATTTCTGAAACAGAACCATCGCTTGCAGGGACAACCGCAATGGCAAATTGAATCCCCATCAACCATCCAACTTCATGACTCAGTTTTTCCTGGAGGTGGAGGTGGTGAACATTGTCATCCAACCATGCCAAGTTCCAGCGGTGCTGGGTCGTTGCGTCGGCAAAACTGGGTGACATTCCATACTTGTCACTCGCGCTTGGGGAATCCGGTGTGCGAATGCAATAGATCGGCAGAACCACTTCCGCCTCGACCAAATCGCGTTGAATGTAGATTGGGTCGGCCGAGGCGCTGGCGGCGATGTAGCCATGCGAATCGTGATGAGTTGGTTCGTGCTTCACAACCTTAACCCCATCCAACTCATGACTCTTGAGGTCGTCAACAAGGCGATTTCGCCAATCTTGGTTGTCAGAGCCAAGCACGACGGTAATCATTTCCTGTCGAGTTCCGTGCTCGACCAGATACCGAACCGCAGCGCAAGCGATCGTATTCGCGTCGGGCACTCCATCCTCGATCGCAATCGCAATATGATCGTCATCAATGAGGGCTAGGGGCAACGGTGGGAAATCGATCGGCTCGTCAAACGCCTTTGCGATGAGCTCAGCGATTGGCTGGTCGGTTGCTAGGCCAGAGACTCGGAGCTCCGAAACATTCTCAGGCAACTGCAAGGCAAGTTTTCGAGTCCCGATACGGGGTTCGTAGGAAACTAAGTTCTTCATCGATCCGTGACCTTTGAGCGATAGTAAGCTGCATGGCGAGAAATCATTTGCTCGACCGAATGCTCCTTTTGGATATGCTGTTGCGCGTTATCGGTCATTGCCTTCCTTCGTGAATGGTCGTTTAGGAGCGTATGGGTTAATCGAGTTAAATCGTTCACGTTCCCGAGTGGATAAAGCAGACCCGTCCGTTCGTGTTGCACCAATTCCCGATTCCCAGGGATGTCGGATGCGATCACGGCCACGCCGCTCTGCATCGCTTCCATGATGACATTCGACTGGCCTTCGTAAAGACTGCCGTTCCAAAGGATATCGCAGTGGGGTAACAAATCAGAAACGTCGGTGCGATGCCCAAGGAAAAAGATCTGCGAGGCGCCACGAATGTTATCTCTGTAAAGTTCGAGTCGCTCCCGATCTGGCCCATCTCCGACAATCACGTAACAGACGTCTTCACGCATCACGCGAAGCAATTCCACAGCCCAGAGCAGGTCCTTGTAACCTTTCTGAGCCCACAACCTACCTACTGAAATAATAATTTTTCTTTCGGTTGAAACACCCATTTTTTGGCAAGCTTCGGCCCGACTCAAACGGCTTGGAGTTACCGGTTCGATGCCGTTCGGAATCAATTGGAAGCGATTCGCTTCAAGTCCATGTTGTTGATAAAAATCGATGGTCCCTTGGCTATTGGCCGTAAGACCTTGTGTTCGCTTTAGAAGGAATCGATCGATCCAAAACTGCAGTGCGTTTTTCCATGGATCGACCGATCGCTCAGAGCCTAAAATGACGGGAACGCCAGCGGACAAGGCAGCCGAGCGTCCATACGCATTGGCTGCAAAAAGCCAAGTGTGAACAATATTAGGTTTCAATTGCTTCAGGAGTTTTCTCAACCGAAGCCATGCAACTGGATCGAGTTTTGATCGCTTGTTGATATGATGGACCGAGATGCCACTATCGAGCAGTTCCTGTTCGCGAGGGCCAGTTCGAGTCAGAACGATCACGATCGCCTCAAACTCATTGCGATCCAACCCGCGGGCCAAAAGCGAAATCTGTTTCTCCGCCCCTCCCTGGTCGAGCGTTGGGATAATCAAGCAAACTCGCAGTTTCATGCTTTGCATTCAAGGATGGAGTCACGGAAGAGGGATAGCCATTGCTGAATACATTCGTCCAACGTTTTACCTCGTCGCATCGTCTGGCGCAGCGTAACTGCCGCTGAAGTCCAGCGTTCTCGATTTGCGAGGAAGTCTTGTAGTTTTAGGGCCAGAGCCTGCTCCGTTGAATAAAGTTGGAAATGCTGGTTTTCAGGCAACCAAGCCCGACATTCCTGATTGTCGGCGATCAACATGGGCACGCCCGCACTGGCCAGCATCGGCAAAGTGTATTGTATCGCCTCCTTGGGATTTGAGGCGATACAAACATCCGTCACCCGAATCAATTCTTGCAAGTCGTCAAATCCATCGAAAAGCAGGATTTCACGATGCCAACCTCGGGATTTGATCAGATCGTAGAGCGAACTCGGTTCCACACCGGAACCGATGATCCACATGCGTATGGACGCTCCCGAGTCCAAAAGATCACAAACAGCTTGAATCGCTTTGCGAAGTGGAATAGCCTCGGAAACGCCAAGGTGCAGCAGCAAATCGGTCCGACCGGGAATTAAGAAATCGCTACTGGTGTCGAATAGTGCGTTGGACGCATTCGTCCGAAGTTCGTCCGATCGAGTTACATGCTCCCAAGCCGTATCCGCGATCCTTACGATTTGAGACTCGGCAATCCCTTGGGACACCAGAATCCTATGGGCGTTGGATGTTGGACAAACGACCCGTGCAACTCGTCGACATTGGTCCGCCATCGCAGCTTGAGTGATCCTGAGACCCGTTGCGAGTCCAAACCCGCTCTCCTCCGGCGAGAAACGAACCACTATGGGCAGGTTCCATTTCGAACTCTTGCTTTGCAATGAGGAAACAAGGCTATCGGCGCGATCGACATAAATGCAGTCGTAATTTTTCGCGGTTTTGCTGATCCACTGCACTGCATTCTTTTGAAAGTGACTTTCATTCCAATTGGTATTCGGAGAGGGAAGCAGTCGATGCACTGGTACTTCGCGGCATACTGAGTACGGAGGCCAACTTGGATGCCATCGGGCCGTGAGTACCGTCACTTTCGCGCCTGCTCGAGTCAGCGCTGCACAGAACTGCAATAGCCGCTGACAATTGTCGTCCGTAAACGGCCAGAATCGACGGGTGACAACAAGTACCCTTGGCCCATGATTGGATGTGGACACAACTTAGGCCGACACGTGATTTTGCAAATCGGAAGCTTCGAGTACTCCCACGTAAGGTAGATTTCGGTACAAGTCTTCGTAGTCCAATCCGTACCCGACGACGAACTCGTTTGGAATTTCAAAAACCACAAAATCCGGCACCGCGGAAACAACACTCTGTCCGAGTTTATTTAAGAACACCGCAGTCTGAATCGATTTGGGTTTCAAGGCAGCGAGCCGCTGCGTTACCTGAACCAGCGTTTTGCCCGTATCAAAAATGTCATCGATCAATAATACGTCTCGATCCTTGATATCCAGCATCATTTGGTCTTGAATCACTAAATCTCCAGACTGCGTCCCACCCCGATACGAGCTAGCTTGGATCAAGCTGATGCGGACCGGCATTTCCAATCGGCGAATCAAATCCGCCAACATGACGAGACTGCCCGTCATGATCCCTACGATGGTTATTGGATGGTCGTTGTAATGCTCTTTTAGTTGAGAAGCCAAACGATCGATGCCTTGCCCGATCTGCTGTTCATTCAAAAGGATTTTCAAGGTTTTCGCCGTTCGCTAAAGTCAAAGTCGGTGCAAGGCCGAGCTGCTCTAAGGCGAGCTGCAGCATGAAAACTAACTTAGCACGACGCGCAAGCTAGTGAAATTAATGGATTCACTAGCTTGCGCGTCGTGCTAGGTATTTTGGAACTCGCCGTTCGCCTAAAAGCCTCGCTGGCGCAGGAAAAATGTAAAGGCCAAAACCCAGAATGTCGAGCCATCCCTACTGACTTAAAAAACGCAATGTAAAGGCCTTTTCAACGGAGGCTTTCCCGGCATCGATGATCTTGAGGGATGACAGGGTTTCCGCTAGTGCATTCCATCTTTCGGCAGACATCGAACCAATCCCATTTTCCGTCGCACCGCTGGGAATGCAAAGAGATTTGAGAGCCTCGACCCCAAAGTCCAACGCGTTCTTTTCCAAACCTTGCTTGTTTTTCGACAAAATCAATTTGTTTGATTCCGCTGGCGATTCCAAGTACTTTTTCCAACCTTCGATGCTGGCCTGAACCATTCGTTTGCAAACATCTTCCTGCTTGGAGATTTGGTTTTCCGTGGTCACAAGAAGGCTCGCGTATGGGTTGTAGCCAATCTCAGACATCATGAGCTCAGTGACTTCGACACCTTGTTGCCGGGCCATAAATGGCTCGCTGAAACTGTAGCCCTGCGTCGCAACTCCCTTTTCGGCAACGAGCATAGCGACCGAACCAAAGTACGGCACGACTTCTACCCCCTCGCTTAGAAATCCCTTACTCTTGAGAAACGACACATACGGTCGCGACGAGTCAATTTGAAGTTTTAGGTTCTTGAGGCCATCGAAGCCCGTAATGCCTGAGTCTTTCCGAACCATAATGCACCGAGGACCGTTCTGGATAGGAGCCATCAACGCCACCATTGGAACATCCTGATTGCGAGCGATAAGCACGTCATCTGCATTGCCGACTCCGAATTGAACTCGGCCCAAAGTGAGTTCCTGTGCCACGACGGTGGTTTTCCCACCGGGACGAATTTCAACATCCAATCCGTACTTTTCAAAAATCCCGTGAACTTGTGCGGCGTAAAATCCGCCGTGTTCTGCTTCGGGATACCAGTTCAAAAGTAGCGAAACCTTATCCTTGGCCTTCGGTTTGCCTTTTCCTTGTTTGGCTTCCTCAACGATTCCCGCCGCACTATCAGATTGGTCTTTGCTCAACAGTTGTTGAACCACCTTTTTACCGCCGGTATTGGCCACGGGCTTGGGTTCCTCACACCCCTGAAAAAGGAAAAGCGATGCAAATAGGCCAAAGGACAGCAAAAATCGTTGATTCATGGTTCCAGCTACAGTTTTAGTGGGGACTCTCTCGAGTTTTCAATAGGGAGGACTCGCGATTATAGCGTTCCCGGCAAGCGCGGGTGTATACCCCTATTAGGCGAGCAGCAGGATGAAAACTACCGGTTGTAGTTTGGGACCATTGTCCCGAACGAATAAACGGACGGTACAATGGTCCCATCCTACGGTCGATCTAGGTCTGCCGATCGCCTTAAATGAGCCTTAGGCGCTAACCGATTTTTACAAGTCGAAAAACTCCGCTAGCGTCTCAGGTTCACTTTCGTCGGCCGCGTCGCAGATACTAGATTCTGCGATTTCCTTTTTTTGTCTCTTTCGTTCTTTTCGGCCATCCTCTCTGGCTCTGGGCTTCTGGCGTTCGGTGGATTCCGCTTTCTCGGCCTAAGCGGCTTTTGCCAGCTAAAACCTGAACGCCAGCAGACACGTTACACTCCATTTTTTCGGCAAAGTCGGCTCAAGTTACGCGGCTTAACAGTCGACATTGAAAGATATGGCTACCGATCCGTTCTCAAACCTGGACTCACCGCAAAGTCGGCTTTTGAGCAGCCTTCATCGCTTCGCGTCGGTTTGGGGGACGGTTGTAATCGACGGGGTTTCCACGGTTGGGGATATTTCGATTTTTGGTTGGCAAATGATTTTGTGGATGTTTCGAGCTAAACCCAAGCGAGAGACCCTCATGCCGAATTTCTATGCAGTCGGCGTTCTTAGCCTCCCAGTCGTAGCTCTCACCGGCACGTTTATCGGGATGGTTCTGGCCATTCAAAGTTATCACCAGTTCAAGAACATAGGTTTGGAGACGTTTCTCGGGGCCGTCATCAATATGTCGCTTGTCCGTGAGCTCGGACCGGTTTTGGCGGCGACCATGCTTGCTGGTCGAGTGGGCAGCGCAATGGCAGCGGTCTTGGGGACAATGCGAGTTACAGAACAAATCGATGCCCTGATCAGCATGGGGGCAAACCCGATCCACTACTTGGTTGTGCCGCGTTTTTTGGCCTGCGTCTTGCTCATTCCAGCCTTGACGATCATGGCTGACTTCATGGGTATCGTAGGCGGCTACTTTTATAGCGTTATCGTCTTTGGAATTGACCATGCTCAATACTTGCGCAACAGCCGCGAATTTGTGGGTAGCTTCGACTTGTTCACGGGTGTCTTCAAAAGTGTCTTCTTTGGAGCGACCATCGCTGTCGTGAGTTGCTATCGGGGATTCCATTGCCAAGCTGGCGCGGAGGGGGTTGGACGGGCTGCCACTGCCGCTTTCGTGCAGAGCTTTGTCATGATTCTGCTGCTGGATATTGTGCTCAATATATTCTTGGACGCCGTGTACTTTGCCATTTGGCCGTCGGGGGCAAAGCTTTTCTGATGCAAGAATCGATCCTGGACCAAATCACAACACCTGCGTCACCTAACGCAAAACGTCCCATTTTGGAGACGCGAAGCATGTCGTTGCAATTTGGCCGCCAAGTGATCCTCAAGGATGTCTCGGTCAACGTCAACAAAGGGGAAACGATCGCGATCATCGGCGAGAGTGGTTGCGGGAAAACCATGTTCCTCAAAGCACTCGTCGGACTGCTAAGTCCAACTTCCGGCAGTGTCATTTTCGATGGCCAAGACATTCAGAAGCTCGATGATCAAGACATGACAAATCTGAGGAAACGCTTCGGATTCGTTTTTCAGAATGCAGCCCTCTTCGACAGCATGACCATCAGCCAAAACATCGCGTTCCCACTGCGTCAACACGGTGTTCCAAAAGGCAAAACGGCACAAAACTTGATCTCGGAACGATTGGCCGAAGTCGGCTTGCCAAGCAACGTGCTTCCCAAACGCCCCTCCCAATTGTCAGGCGGCATGCGAAAGCGTGTCGGTCTTGCCAGAGCATTGATTTTGGAGCCAGATTTATTGCTCTACGATGAACCAACGACGGGACTGGATCCAATCATGAGCGACGTCATCAACGAATTGATGATGCAGACCCGCAAACGTTATCCTGTCACGAGCATTTTCGTGACGCACGATATGCACTCGGCACGCAAGGTAGCGGATCGAATCATCATGTTGTATCCCTATTCAAGGCTAGAGCATGGCGAATCGCAGATCCTTTTCGATGGCCCGCCATCGGCTTTGGATAGCACAAAGGATCGCAGGGTCAGCCAATTTGTAAAGGGAGAAGCTGGCGAGCGATTGATGGAAATGTTAGCGTCTCGCAGCAAAGGCCCCGGCGACACACTTAGTAGAGTCGATCCCGATCACGACGATGGAATGGACGAGGAATAATCATGGAAGAAAGCGGCTATCGTTTTGGCGTTGGTGTTTTGGTCATGGCCTCCGCGATCATTGGTGTGCTACTGATTGCATTTTTTGGCGCTGTGCCGACACTTTGGGTCGATCGCAATCGAGTTAGTTTCAATTTTCCAAGTGCACCGCGCGTAACCGTGGATACTCCAGTTAGGAAAAATGGAGTCTTGATCGGTCGTGTTTCAAGCATCTCGCTTCTTCCAGGTAACGACGGGGTCATCGTCCGAATGGAACTTGAACGCAAGGTCGAATTGCGAAAAGGAGAAGTGCCTAAGATCGTGAGTGGTTCGATCATCACGGGCGATGCGGTCATCGAATTTGTTGCAGGCACTCCCGAATCCAATCTTAAAAGATTCGATGGTACCAAAGGAACGCCTCCAGACGGGATTCTCGATGCTAGTGAAGCGGCTGCAATCAACGAGATCATCACGGACACTTTCTTTTCAAGAGGCGGTGAAGTCGCACCGGACCCATTCGAATCTTTGGCGAGAGTGGAACAAACGTTGCTTCCACTTATGTCAACAGTCAATAGTACCTTGCAACGGTTTGACAAAATTGGCGAGTCCATTCAAGAAGTGATCGGCGATGGCGATGGTCCAATTCGGGATATGGTCACGAGCATCAAAGAGACATCCGATGTGGTCAAGACAACGGTTGGCAACATTGATAAAGTGGCAAAGCAAATCGAGAAAGCGCAGATCCCAGATGCGATTGCCAACGCACTAGCGGAAGTGCCTGGTATTTTCAAAGAAGCACAGACGACACTGACCCAAACTAGAAATACCCTGAGGGGCTTCGAGCAATTTAGCGCAAGTCTGGAAGGGCTTGGCAAAGAATTTGAAGGTATCGGTGAAACGGTTCGCAAAGCGGTCGATAATGCGAGTACCGCCATTGAGAACATCGCCGAAATCACCGAGCCAGTAAGTGAAAACCGCGAAGTCTTGGTGGCGAATGCTGTTGGCGCACTGGAGAATTTGAATGCCCTGTCGGTAGACCTAAAAAGATTCACGACTCGCTTGAACAACAGTCAGGGCACAATTGCACAGCTCGTCGACAATCCACAAATTGCCTTCAAAGTGGACCAAACTTTACAAAGTATTCGCTCCGCTTCAGGTAACGTCGAAATACTAACTCAAAGACTACAGCCGATCATCGGGGACGTACGAGTATTCTCAGATAAGATCGCACGCAACCCAGGAGCTTTGATCGATCTCAAGGGGACCATCAGCGGTCGACCTCGCGGAGTTGGACTCAAGTAGAATGCCAGACGAGCAACATGTCCAAGATTGGCGAGAGCGGTGCTATGAATGCTATCGCCCGGTAGATCTCTGCTTTTGCAATCACATTCCTACCATCGATAACCGAACAAATGTCTTGATCTTTCAACACATGCGCGAACGATTCCATCCTTTTAACACAGCTCGTATCCTCCGAAAAGCACTACGCAACTCGAATATGATCGTCGACCATATCGAGGGCCTGACCAAGATCCTATCGGAAACACCATTCACCAATGAGACAGGGCTTTTGTATCCGGGCCGTGGGTCGCAAGTGCTCGAAGAGCTTCCGGATTATGAACGGCCGAAGCAATTGGTCATTCTGGACGGGACATGGCACCACACAAAAACATTGTTTCGCGACATTCCGCAGCTTCAAGCACTCCGCAAAGTTCGCTTAGCACCGACGGAACCAAGTCGCTACGGAATCCGCCGCGAGCCTGACGTCTTATTTCTTTCGACGTTGGAGGCGACGGTGGCTGCATTGCGATTTCTGGAACCCGAAACGGTCGGATTCGATAAACTGGTGGCGGCATTTGAATTCATGGTCGCGAATCAAATGGCCCATCCAAAATCTGCAGATAGTGTAAGACGGAAACGACGGCCGCGGGCGCCGCTCAATATTCCGAAGATCCTAAGGGACGACCTATCCAACGTAGTTGTTGTCTACGGTGAAACCGGCCCAGGCTTGGACGATGTCGCCAACGAAGGGGCAGACCGTACACGAACACCTGTCGTTTGGGTAGCCGAAAGGCTCGGCAGTGGCGAACGATTCGAGCGAACGATTGTTCCATGCCGCCAACCATCTCCATCGTTTTTCAAGCACTTGGAACTCCCAGAGGACACGTTTTCCGGTGCGATCTCGATGGCAGCGTTTCGGTTGGAGTGGGACTCGTTTTTGAAGCCAAACGATGTCCTGGCCTATTACTTCGCAAACTGCTCCAATCTCCTAGATGTCATTGGCGGTTCATCGCATCGAAAAATTTATCTGAAAAGCATTCAGCTTCATCGGGGTCAAAAGAACGGAACGATCGAGGAACTGCTGACTGCTCTTTACGTAGACTTCGACAAGTCAACTGGCCCTGGAAGGGCCCATCGGAGACTTGCAAACAGCATTGCATTGACGAGGTATCTCAATCAGTGCAGTTTGGAGCCAAAGCGTGAGTTTTGAAGTTGCGAGTTTTCTGTGCTTCCGGGCCAACGGCCCAGCAATTTACATAGCCCAGCCCAACGGGCTGGGTATTCGTTGCAATTGCTCTTAAGGGCCGAAGGTCCGACCGTTTGTCGGCTAACGTCTCGAACCTAGGCAAACTGTCGGGCCGTTGGCCCTAACAATTTCCTGTGCATGATTTGCCCCAGCCCTGCAGGCTGGGCTATGTAAAAGGCCGGGGCTTTGCCCCTAAATCAAATAGCACAACTTAAAAAAAATGTGAGCGAGGGACAAGGAATCCCTCGCTCACGCTTCGGGTTGTCATATGAACTTTGCCTGACGGCAAACCCATTAAATCAATAATTCCCTAAAAGGGGCGAGGTGAGCAAAGTCAAAAAGATACGGGGCAAGACAAACGAAGTGCGGCCAATTTGTTCATTCCCACAAGAGACGTGCCGACTTGGTTAGAAACCGCATTCGGAATTTTTTGCGATTTGATATTTTGACACGTAAGGATTCAAAGCTTCCAACGTCTAAGGCGTGTTGCACTGCTTTTCGAACTCCACAGGAAACGCGGAAGAATTGGTCTCGCTGGATAACGTCGACTGGCCGAATAGGCTTCGGGAAGGTTCTGAAAATCGCGATTTCGCGATTCAGGAGCTTCGTAGCTATTTGCTGCGTGGGCTTACCAGATCGCTGACCCATCGCTATGGTGGCAAAATTCAGATTGAGGACGTAGCCCAGGTCGCACTCATCAAGATTCTGACTTCTCTGGACTCGTTCCAGGCAAGGAGCCGCTTTACAACTTGGGCCATGTCGATCGCAACGCGAGTCGGAATCAGCGAGTTGAGGCGGCATTACTACCGGGACGTTTCATTCGACCAATCGATCGACGGCGAAAGCCGTCGCTATGAGGTAGAGGACACATCCACACAGTCCGCCGAACAGCATGCGGGCAAACAAGCGTTGTTTCAATTGCTAACGCAACTTATCCAAGATTGCTTGAGCGAAAAACAGCGAATCGCAATTAATGGGACGCTCGAGGGGTTACCCATGGAAGAGATTGCTGCTCGGCTCAGCAGCAATCGAAACGCTGTTTACAAACTCGTTCATGACGCTCGCTTGAGATTGCGGCAAGCGTTCGAGGAAAACGGGATCCGTGCTGAAGATATCGCATCAACGCTATTTTGAAAAGCAAAACCATGACAATGACTTACACTCAGGCAGCCAAGATGCTTTCTCTAATTTCCAAGGCGGCACCAGACCAATTGGACTGCGATGGCTGTTTTGAAATGCTATCTGAATTTGCAGAGCGTGAATTGAGAGGCGAAGAACTATCGGCATCACTCAAGCTTGTCGAAGTCCATCTGACGCAGTGCTCCTGCTGTCGCTACGAATACGAAACGTTGATCGAGGCGATTCGAGCCGCTGACGAACTGAACTGATCTTGGCTGAGGAGGACTTGCCTTTAGTTTCCAAAGTTGCGGACAAACAAGTAAGAAATAAACGACTCGACACGTCAGCGTTTTGTCGGCCTTTCGACAAAACAATCTCGGTAACAACTCTTCAGAAAGTTCTTGTAATGAAAAAATTACTATTCGTTTTGGCTCCTGCTTTGCTCGCCACTGCTATCATCAGCGGATGCTCTAGTTCGCAACCCAGCAACTCAGCTCCGGCCATGAAGGACGACAAGATGATGAAGGACGACAAGATGATGAAGGACGACAAGATGATGAAGGATGGCGCCAAGTAGTTGCGATTAAGTGTTGACGGTCTGGTTTGGAGAAGCGGTATGCAAGATGTTCCAAAGGTTTCTGAGGATGAGGTGACGCCTCCTTCTTTGTATTTCAATCGTCGTAGCCTCATGCGGGCTGGCCTAGCAGCCGGGACGGCCATTGGAACTGCCGCTGCCTACCGTTGGTTTAATCCTATTGCCAAGTTTGAAACCAGTCAGGCAACGGAACTTCAAGTGGCCAATGAACAACTCTCTGCGGAAGAGCTTTTGGCCCGAGGTTGGCGAGTGAATGAGACGTCGACTTCGGAGAAAAACATCCTCAACTACAACAACTTCTACGAGTTCACCACGCAAAAGGAAGCGGTCGCATCTGTGGCCGCCAACTTCAAGACAGACAATTGGTCGCTAAAAGTAGATGGACTCGTTCAAAAGCCTAGAAGCTTCACCATCGCCGAGCTGCATGCGTTGATTCCACCGCAAGAGCGCATCTACCGAATGCGATGTGTTGAGGCTTGGTCGATGGTCATTCCTTGGGCTGGCGTTCAGCTTAGCCAACTGATTGACTTGGTCGAGCCTACGTCGGCCGCCAAGTACTTGGCATTTGAAACGCTCTTGGATCCGACGCGGATGCCCGGCCAAAGAACGAGTGTATTGCAGTGGCCCTATATCGAGGGACTTCGGCTTGACGAAGCCATGAATCCTCTCACTTTGCTCGCGACCGGACTTTATGGAAAAGCCTTGCCTCCGCAAGACGGGGCACCGATTCGTTTGGTCGTACCCTGGAAGTATGGGTTCAAAGGGATCAAGTCGATTGTACGAATCTCGTTCCTTGCGGACCAACCGCCAACGAGCTGGAGTCGGTTTGCTCCCTCAGAATATGGGTTCTATGCCAACGTCAATCCCAACGTGGACCACCCGCGTTGGAGCCAAGCTGATGAACAGCGAATCGGTGAATCTGGACGTCGCAAAACTTTGATGTTCAACGGCTACGGAGAGCAAGTTGCCAGTATTTACTCCTCCATGGACTTGCGAAAGTTCTACTAGAGCGGTCACTATGAATCAGTTGCAGTTTCTTCGCTGGCTAGTCGTCTTTAATGGTCTCGTTCCATTGCTTGTGCTTGGTTGGGATGCTTACCAGGGCCAACTGGGAGCGAATTCGGTGAACTATGCTTTGCATGTCACCGGAATCCTGTCCCTCATTTTTCTCGTTGGCTCGCTGGTCATGACTCCGCTACGTTGGGTGTCTGGCTGGTCGGGGTGGATCGCTTTTCGTCGCGCTTTGGGACTTTACGGTTTTTTTTACGCGGTTCTCCATGTGGCCATTTATGTGGGGCTAGACCGACAGCTGAGCGTCGCCAGTACCTTTAGCGAGATCTGGGCACGCCGATTTCTTCAGGTGGGAACGGCCGCCGTGTTCCTGATGGTCCCGCTCGCGTTAACTTCGACCAACGCTATGATTCAACGACTCGGTGCGAAAAAATGGAAACTGCTGCACCGTACCGCCTATCTCGTCGCGGTCCTCGGCGTGGTTCACTATTATATGTTGGTGAAGTCGGATATCCGGCAGCCTGTTGCGTTCGCAATTGTTCTAACTGGACTTCTGGGAGTACGGGCGGCACATCACTATCTCGAACTGCGCAAAGCAGCGTACAAATCCGTTCCTGCCTCAACGGCAAAGTCCGGTTCAAAACCCCCTAAGTATTGGAAAGGGGAATTGCAGGTAATCGGATTGTTCCAGGAGACTCCGGATGTGAAGACATTCCGTTTGGCATCAATGGATGGCGGTCCGCTGCCATTCGATTATTTGCCTGGCCAGTATTTGAATTTGAAGCTGAACATCGACGGCAAAGTCGTCAACCGATCTTACACAATCGCTTCCTCACCAACTCGCCGTGACGCTTGCGAGCTGTCCATTAAGCGTGAGCCGAGCGGAGTGGCCTCCGGATTCTTGCATGATACGATTCGGGTAGGAGACAGGTTTGCAGTTGGAGCTCCAGCCGGCAAGTTTGTCTTTACTGGAGCTGAAGCGAAAGAAGTACTCTTGATTGCGGGTGGCGTTGGTATCACACCGTTGATGTCAATGGTACGTTTTTTGACCGACCATTCTTGGGATGGGGACATCTATTTCCTTGTCGTGGCCAAGTCGGAACGCGATTTGATCTTTCGGGACGAATTGGCTCTCTTGCAAAAGCGATTTCCGAAACTTCACGTGTGTCCGACATTGACTCGTTCCGATCCCGCTTCGGGATGGCATGGAGAAATGGGACGTGCGAATGCTGCCCTCTTGAAGAAATTCGCGCCCAATCACGCAAACATCCCTGTGTATCTCTGTGGTCCGGACGAGATGATGGAGTCAACTCGCCAGCTGCTACTGAGCGTTGGTGTGCCGAGTGGTTCGATTCATACCGAGGCATTCTCATCGCCAGTAGGAACTCAAGAAGCAGAATCCGATCTCAGCCGAACCGATAGGGAGTCGAGGCAAGAATCTTCGGCTGGAAAACCAACTGGTGAAGTTAAGCGAATCGAGTTTCGAAAGTCCAATGGTGAATGCCAAGTGGACGCGAGTGTTTCGATTTTGGAAGCAGCCGAGGAGTTGGGAATCGAGCTACCATTCGAATGCAGATCGGGGATCTGCGGCCAGTGCAAAGTCCGATTGCTATCTGGAATGGTGATGATGGAGACCCAAGACGCCCTTAGTCCAGCAGAAAGCAAACAGGGCGTGATTCTGGCGTGTCAAGCGCACTGTACGTCCGATGTTGTGATTGACGCTTGAGGAGTCAATCGTTATTGCCACATCAAAGGCACACCCGGCAGGTGTGCCCCACGGTGGGTCAATCTTGCCGAGAGTGACCATTTCCCACGGCAACCGTTTCTGCCTAAGTCGGCGCGTACTCATCGACCTCGAGCTGATTGCTGATTTCGGCGATTCCGTCCATTCCCCGTAGCACTTCTTGAACCATTTGCTTTTGGTAGTAGGAATCAACCTTTCCGCGTAGGGTGATTTTTCCTTGGGCGCTTTCTAGGAAGACTCGGCGGTTTAAGAGATAAGGATTCTTTCGAATTGCGTTGTCGATTCGGTGCAATAGTGGTCCTGCTTGCATGATGCGTTGCTTTCTAATGGATAAAACTCGTGGAGAGGCCGGAACCAAGTGCTGAACTCTTGCCGATAATTCGCATTCTCCGTCCCCAGCGAGGGGGAAAGTACACATAATTTCCAGGCAATTCCAATCGGAGTATCGGATTTTCGTTCAAGTGGGGTTAGGTAAAATTATCCGTTTGTAAACAGGAATTGGGCAATGAGAAAGCGACTGCAGCTAGACATCTTCGCAAAGCAAAGTCCGGTCAATACCTTAGGGAGGGCGAGGCTCCTGCCGAGCCACCGACGCAATGGTTCGGCAGGAGCCTCACCCTCCCGAGCAAGGAACTCGTTCCCAGGCTCCGCCTGGGAACGCAATGCATTGGAGGCTCCCGCCTCCTGAGTCACAAAAACGTGAGGCGGAGCCTCGAAAGCAGTGCGTTCCAAGGCAGAGCCCTGGAACGAGAGCGAAAATTCTCTGGTCACCGAAGCGCCCGATCATTGCCTAAAGCCACAAGTTACGCAAAAAAGGAGCTAGAGAGTCGAGTCGACCACACCGCACGTTGCCGATGAGCTACACTAGTGGTCTAGTGGACGAGCGTTTCGCGTCCTATGTTATTCCCAATGTTGAGGTTAGTACTTCCTTCCAATGCCTGATTGGTTTCCGGATCTAGTTAAGATCCTGGTCGCTTTGCTTTTGGTTCTTGTGAACGGTTTCTTCGTCGCCGCGGAATTTTCGCTGGTTAAGGTTCGTTTGGGACGAATCGAACAACTCGTTGCCAATAGAAAACTTTTTTCTCGTACGGCCCGATGGCTCGCTCAACGGCTTGAACAGTCGCTGTCAGCTTGCCAGCTGGGCATTACCATGGCATCGCTTGCGCTCGGAACGATTGGCGAACCTGCATTTGCCAAACTCGTCGAGCCATTGTTGCAATCGCTTCAAATCCAATCCGAAGCCATCATTCATGCGGTTGCTTTTGCGATTTCGTTTACTTTTGTGACGGCTCTTCACTTGGTGATCGGTGAGCAGGCTCCCAAGATTTTCGCGATTCGGAAGCCAGAAACCATTTTGTTGGCTTGCGCCGTCCCTCTGCAAATTTTCTTTGTTGCAACCTATCCTCTAATGCAAAGCCTGAATGTCTCAACGACTTGGTTGTTGAAGATGTTTGGCTCGAGTGAATCCAGTAAAAGTTCGATTCCCTACACCGAAGAAGAAATTCGGGCATTATTGCGAGAAGCCCATGTGCATGGCAACTTGACCGGCAGCGAACACAGCTTGATCAACGCCGTTTTCGAGTTCGCGGACTTGGTCTGCCGACGCATTATGGTTTCTCGGACCGATGTCGATTTTGTCGATATTAATGAGAAAACCGATGTGACCTTGGCCATGATTCACCGTACCAAGCATACTCGCTATCCCATTTGCGATGGCTCGTTGGATGACGTTCTCGGGGTGCTGCACGTCAAAGATATCTCTGGGGAAACCATCAACGATGGCTTCGATTGGAAGTCCTTGATGCGGCCGCCCAAAAAAGTTCCTGAGAACATGCCGATCAGTAAATTGCTTCGCCATTTTCAAGGCACCCACCAACACATGGCCTTCGTCGTTGACGAATACGGCATGATGATCGGTATCGTGACCTTGGAGAATGTGCTGGAAGAAATCATTGGCGAGGTGGCCGACGAATTTGACGTCGAAGATCCGGAAATTGTTCCCGATGGATCGGATAGTTTTATTATCCTGGGTTCGACAGCCGTGCAAGACGTCGAAAATCGACTCGGCATCCATTTTGAGTATGCAGATGTTGATACAATGTCGGGTCTTCTCCTTAACAAAGCGGAGCGACTATTGGTCGCCGGCGATGTCATTGAGTTCCCTAACGCAATTGCAAAAGTCCTTTCCGTATCGGACGATCGTGCAACGAAAGTTCGATTAACTCTCATTTCGCAAGAAAACTAGCCCCTGGAGTATCAACCATGAAATGGTTCCGTTTCGCTACTGTCGTTTGTCTTTCCGCTTTGTCGCTTGCCACCACCGCGATGGCTCAAGAAGCTCCCAAAGGCAATAAAATCTTCGATGGCACCACGCTTGCGGGCTGGTCCGGATTGCCTGCCAATTGGCGAGTTGAGGATGGAGCCATCACGGGCGAAAGCCTCAAGGATGCTCCACTCAAGAACAACACGTTTTTGGTCTACGAAAAGAAGGTTGCAGACTTTGAGCTCAATTGCGAATTCAAAATAACCGGCGGTAACTCAGGGATCCAATATCGATCCAAGCTAGTCGACCCCGAGAAGTTTATTGTCGGCGGATATCAAGCTGACATCGACTCGCAAAAAGACGTTAAGCAAAATAGTTTCGTCGGAATCAATTATGAAGAGAGGGGACGAGGAATTTTGGTCCAGCGCGGCCAAATCGTTTCCGTGGGGGCAGATGGAAAGCTCAATGTCGTCGGCTCAACTGGCGATTCCGATGCACTTCGTAGCAAGTTCAAAGTGGATGACTGGAACACCTATCGCATCGTTGCCAAGGGTAATGTTTGCCAACACTACATCAACGGAGTATTGATGTCCGAGTTGCAAGACAACCAAGCTGATAAACGAGCATCTGAGGGTATCCTTGCTCTCCAGCTGCACGCCGGACCTCCGATGAAAGTTCAGTTCAAGAACATCTACGTTTCGGAATAGTTCCAATCATTCCCATGAGCCCACACGAAGTACTCGTGCAGAGAATCCGACATGCGACACAAGCATTGCTCGGACAGCAACACTTCACGCATCAAATCAATGAATGGTGCGTGCAGTATCAGTTGCAATGCGACTCTATCCTCTCCTCTCGAGGTGTGTCGCTCACGAGTATTGCCGTGGTTGGAGCGAAAGGGCAAGGGAAAACTTGGGTTGCTCGGCAATTGATTTTTGACAAAAGAATCTCGGAATCCTTGCCGAGCGGGGTTCTGTCCACGGAAGCGACGACGCACGTCCATTGGATCGGTCCAGTCGTGCCTGAGTCGCTTGACCCAAATTGCGAACTTTATCACCCGTGCCGTTCCGAATCGATGTTGGATTTGGGGCGTCCGTACATGTTGCTCGACACACCTGGCGTCACCGATGACGATTTGCAGGCCGCAAAAATCGCCAAAGATGCGATGGCGCTCTCGCCATTGAAGTTGCTCGTAGTTCGTCGCGATCAATTGCGTGGAGCCATTCTCTCACAATTGGCCAATTTTACTGAAGGTGCGATTTGCGTTCCGGTCGTGACCTGCGTTCCGCTCAAGGACTTGTCTCCTGAAGACGCTCAAGTAGGAGCCGCGGCCAAAAATCAATGGAGCGAATCGCTGCGAAGGGATTTAGAAACGTTCTCCCAAGCCATGAGGGCCAGCGCACCAAAGACGAAGTTTTTAGACTGCGTACTTGTGCCTGATTTCGAAGCCGACGGGGACGAAGTCAAGATAGGACTCGCATTTGCCAGCGAGTTGCGATCCAAATTGCAGAACGAGTCTTTGGATGACATTGCAGCGACACGAGCAAATCGACTTTCTGCAGCCACAGAACGGTTGCGTTATCGCGTCGGGCAATTATTGGATACACAGTTACCTCAGCTTTCCACTGCAGTTCGTAAGTTGCACGCCGAAGCGGACGCTCTCCCGTCGCAAACCATTGAAGCCGTCCTTGGTTCGCGCGTCGTATTGCAGTCGGCAGTTCGAGGTCGGTTGCGAGCTCAGATGATTGCAGACACAGGCATGATCTGGTTTCCTTATCGAACCGTACTCACCATTTTAGGCCTGACGCATGGCGCCTGGGATCGATTGCTGCTTTCTCTTTCGGGCAGTGTTCCGTCCATTTTCGGAACCTTTGCGGCTTGGGCTCGTAATGTACAGCAATCTCGCAAAATCAATTGGGAAATGCACGAGGGAATTCGCGATCGACTCAATCGCCAAATCCAAGATAGACTCGAACCGATACAGTCTCAATTTCACCGAGCTGTGACCCGGATGCGAGGTTCGGATCAAGAGACAAAGGCCATTTCGGCGTCGCCGCAAATCCGTCTTGCCGGTGTCGAGGAGCTGCAAGCCCGCGCCAGAAGTGTGTTCGAATGGTCAGTTGATCGGTACCAAATGTCATGGCTTCCTCTGCAATTGTTTGCTTTGGTAGGTACAGGAATCTTCTGGTTATTGATGGCAGGGCCGATCGTCGCGATCTATCGTGAGTTCTTGGGAGCGAGTTACAACACCCTTTCCGGTTCGCATTCGAGTGTGAACAATTTCCCGCATCCAAGCCCAGCCTTGTTGTTCACAAGCGTGTTATTGTCGCTGATCCCGTTACTGATCTATGCCATGGTGGTTCTGAGCTGGACCCAGCGAAGGTCCAAGATCATTCGCATCGCGGACAGCACTTACGGCGAAGAGGTCAAACTCGTAGACGAGCTGAAACGCAGCGGCGTCATCGCGTTGCACTACGACGACCCCTTACTTGAACACGCTGAGTTTCTAATCCAGTGCACGCATTAGAAGATGCGGAAAATTGCACCGAACCCTGTTACCCAAAGAATTATGCCAATGATAAAGACCATCGCAATTCTGTTTGCTGTTGTCTGACTACTCTGTTGCATAACCGCTTCCTGTGAAGTGAGCTTTGGGACGTTACGAGCCTAGGTTACCAGAGTTCAACAGGGCGGATGAACATTCTAGATCGGACTTTTGCTGGACATTCTGCAAGGGACATTTGTCCGATCGTGAGGGACGTAACGGTTGTGAGCCGCGATTACCCAACGCTGAGGTTAATGAGCCGTTTGGCGATAGCTTCGGTTTCTAAGAGTGATCGACAATCTTCGAGAAAATCGCAAACTCCGTGCATCATAGCCCGAAGCGCAAACGTCGCGCATCATCGCCCGGAGCGCAAACGTCGCGCATGATAGCCCAGAGCGCAAACGTCGCGCATCATAGCCCGGAGGGCGGCATATCCCTGCCGGTGGCGTAAGCCACCGGGCTGAGGTATTCATTCGTATTGAGCCCGGAGGGCGACACATTTCAGAATGATTTGGTGTGTCGCCCTCTGGGCTCTGCATTGGATGGTTAGACATCCGGTGGCTCACGCCACCGGCAGAAATGTATCGCCCTCCGGGCTAAAAGGCATTCAATCATGTAAATCGGAAGTATGCGCCGCGAGTCGATATCTACTGTCTTAGACAAATCGGGACACACCATTTGTGACTGATCCCAAATCTATTTCGCAGCTGCCATGACCGCTTCCTTGGCGTGCACGCCAGCATGATAGGTACTGTAAACGTAGATCGGTATTGCCAAGTCACCCAGGTGTTGTTCAATCAATGGCTTAACGTCAGCCCAGCGTAGTCCGCCAACGCCGGTCGCCAAAGCGGGAATCGCCAAACTGGTAATCCGTTCGGCTTCGACATCATGCCTTAAACGACGGAGGCAATGATTCACATTCGCAAGCGTTGCTTTCCCTGGTCGAGAACCGTGCGTATGTTCGCCTTCTTGCGTCATGAGATTGAAGATCCGCGTGCAACCAACGCCTCCCCACATCCAGATTTCACCAGCCTTGGGATGCGCGAGATGAGCGTAGTGCCTGAAGTCCTTGGCCATAGCTGGCCATTTCTCACGCAAAGCAAGCGCAAGCCCCGAATCAAAATGATCGTTGGGGGCGACTCCGTGCGCAATCGCTTGAGCACTCGAAAGTAGTATGTCTCCGGAAACTTCTTGAATCATGTTATCCCCATGCTCGATGTTGAGAAATCATTACTTGCAAAGTCACAAGTCACTATTTTGTATCGCGAATTTCATGCCAACCGAAGGATTTGAGAATTGCCTTGATTTGCGTGAACGTTTCCTTCCGCAAGGCGCGTCAAATCTGCACGCACGCATCGTGAGTGTGCGATTGCGACACGTAAGCGAGGTTTGTAACCCGACACGTGAGCGAGACGTACGCCCCGATGGGCTTGGGGCTTGTTGATTTAATACTTGCCAAAATGTACTTCGTTTAACAGTTAGCCGTAGGCGTACTGTCAAAGCAGCACAGTACGCCTACGGCTGACTGTTAAACGACTAAATCAACAGCCCGCTTGTCCCATCGGATGTAACGATTCGCGGCTAGAAACTGCCCGGAAGCACAGTTACTTAACCGCTAAAACACTTAACTTGCTATGAGTCAATATTTTATCCGAAGTGTTACCTAACCAAATCCCTTGTATGCCACGCCGTCCAACATTGCCAACAATGATGAGATCGGTTTCAAGCGTTGTCGCAAGCTGACACATGTCGCGCCACGGTGTCCCCCAGTTGAGATGTAACTTGATGGGATAGGTAGCACACTTCAGCGACTGAACAAACGTTTCCAGCCTTGATTGCGCATAATCATTGATCGATTTCCGCATCGACTCATGCCCGGATATTCTCGCAACATTGTGCGATGGTGTGTCCGAGGTATCAATGACGTGCAGTAAATGCAACTCAGCGCCGAATTTTTCGGCCAATGTCACCCCTTCTTCAATGGCAGTGCGCGAGCCATCCGAAAAATCGGTACCCACCAAAATCGTCCTAGGTTTGCCAGTCCAATCGCCGTTTACCGAGAGTACCGAACACGGGCATCGGTTCACAAGACCGCGACTTGTGCTGCCCAATAGGAATTGGCCCCAAGCAGATTGCCCCGTTTTGCCGACGACGACCAAGTTGGCTTTCTCCTGTTCTGCAAATTCAGATATCTCAAACGGAGGATTTCCCATCAACATCGACGAGGTGACCGTAATATCCTTCGGTAAATTCTCATTTAAGAACTCCTCCATCGACTTGACCGCCTCCCTTCGAAAATCCTGCTGCATCAGCATGTAATCATCGAACGGCAATCCGAATTCAGAAGCGGACGGGACAAACGCAAAGTCAGGCAAACAATGCACCACCTTGAGTTGGCTCTGAAACGCCCTTGCAAGTTCGACAGCGCAACCAAGTGCGACTTTCGAATGGGATGAAAAATCCGTCGCAACTAAAATTCGTTCCAATTGTGCTAATGTAGAATTCATATTGGCTTTCCTTTGTGTGAATTTGGATTCTCACGCAGGATTGCACTTATCGTGCCAAGTGATAGCCATCTGCTATCCAATAGGCAATTCGACCACAATCGTTGCCCCAACGGGCTGCAACTGCTCAACGTAGTTCGGCGCGTCCCCAACATAAATTCGGCCGTCATGTGCCTCGATGATTCGCTGACAAATCGCCATTCCTAAGCCGGTTCCTTTGGTCTTCGTTGTGAAGAAAGGTTCGAAAATCCTGGCTTTTTGCGTCGGGTTCAACCCCGGTCCTTGGTCGGTCACACTCAGTTCCACTCGCGATCCCAAATTTCCCTTTGGCTCATTTGACTCAATTGTCCTGCAGGCGACCAAGATTTGACTATGCGGAGGAATCACGGCCAGCGAATTCTCAAAAAGATTGCGGAGCACTTGACCTATTCGATGCTTATCGCATTTCACGTCCGGGCAGGGACCAAAACGCAGTACAAGTTGAATATTCGGCGCTCGCCATTGGTCGCTCAAATTCCCCCAAACATCCGAGCACAACCGCTGAAGACTCTGCCGGGATCGTTCAAGCTGAATCGGAGCCGCGTAGTTTCGAACCTCTTCGTAGAGGGTTTGCAACTCGACCAGGGCAGAACGCGATCTACGCACGAGATCCTGCTGCTCCGGTGCGGATTCAAGATCGAGGCTCAACATGTCCAAGCAAGCTCTGGATCGCTGAAGTGCATTTCGACTCTCGTGAGCAAGTCCGGTAACCATTTGGCCAATGGCTGCCAACCGCTCGCTTTGAATGAGTTTCTGCTGAGTCATGCGCAAATCGGCCTCAGTCTGGTGCCGTTCCGTCATGTCTCGCATGATGCCAGCATAAAGCGTTTGAGCGCCGATTTTCACTTCGCTTACCGCCAGATCGACCGGAATGAGCGAGCCATTTTTCCGTTGCCCTAGAACTTGTCGCCCAACCCCAATAATCGCGGCTTTGCCTGTTTCGCTGTAACGCTGTAAGTAGCCGTCATGGGCCGATCGATCAGGCTCTGGCATTAACATCGATATGTTATTCCCAACAACCTCCTCTGCAGTGTAACCGAAAAGTTTCCCGAAGGCCCGGTTGACGTGCAACACCTTTCCTTTCTGATCAATCGTAACGATGGCATCCACTGCGGTATTTAATATCGCTGCGAGCAGCGCGGTATCCTGGATATTATCTGTCATTCTATTTTGACTCCGGGGTTGCTCGTTGCTCCAACCAACCCGGCTTCAGTTCTCGCAACATTTCGCAAATCGCCAAACTGTCTTCACTGCTCAATCGACTACCCTTTGGTGGAGACGCTTGCATTGTCAAGATCTTGGTCAACTCCTCTTTCACGTACTTCATCACTGACGCAGGTAATCCATCGAAATGCTCCGAAAGGATCATGTAACTGCACGGGATTCGAAACATGTGCTTCTTTAAATCCAACTGGTAGAAAGACCTGCCTTTGGAATCAAACGGCCCGCGAGCCGAAAACTCCTCGGCAAATCCACTCGATCCCGTGATCGGTGACTCGAGATCGAACTCATCTGCAAACAAAAGACCAGCGATGAGTGCATCTCCAACGCTCGCGATCCTTCGTCCCGTCGACTCGCTGACGTGATCTTTTGCCCGTCCGAGAGCTTCGTTCATGGACTGGTCTAAGTGTGCCGCTTGCCTGGCTTCGTAATTGGCTCGCGTAACCAAGTTATGAATTCGGGTCTGATGCTCCAAGACCATCAGAGCAACGATGTCGCTGGTCGGTACCAAATGACTGTCACTCGCAATCGACGCGGGAAGTCGCGATTGATTTGCCCCAGACTCCATGTCCACTCGCTGTGGATCGTCTCGATCGATTGCAAAAGCATTTCCGAGATGTCTCATTGCCCCGTGCTCGCCCGTTACATACCAGCCTCCCCATCGCTGCTCAAACGGGCTACGATGGTCCGTGATGTAGGTCGAGGAACCTGACCTTGGCCGTCCTGATTTATCTGAGTAAATGGAACGAACGACTACACCAGGAACGCGCTCTGTCCGTGAAGTCGCGTGGCAAGAGAGGCACTGCCCTCGATCGCGAATGATCCGAAAGTCTTGTGCCTCTTTTTCCAACGTGTAGAAGACACACCCAAGTTGCGGATCCACAGCGACCAATTCCATAACCGAGCTTCCGACCACGGACCCGACGTAAACCGAGTCATTAAAGTAAATCGCTCGCGGCGTTCGTGGACTGATATAGGGAATCTGCAGGCTAGTTTTCGAGAAAACCAGACATTGCGAAGACTCAGGCACTTTCAGTGACTTAAGCAAAGATCGCAAATAGCTCCCGTTCGCGTCCGCTTCTAACGTTTCCGTCCCAGTCTGCAATCGCTCCAATAGCTTCGCCACCGGATCATGCGACACACTTGTATGATAATCGATCGGGGCTCGTTCGAATTCATCATCGCCCAAACTAAAAACTAAGTCCGGAGCTACTGCAACGATCAGTAAGCAAAAGAAAATTCGCTGAACGTAATGGAGCGTCACGATTTCATCTCGTCATTGAGAAGCTTGATCGAAGGAGTTTCCAGGTCGTCATATTGGCCTGTCCGGATGCAAGCCAAACAAGCCAGTAGGGCAGCACCCCCCAACAGCAATGCGATCGGGAGGGCAACATAGAGTACGCTCATTTTGACTTCTCTCTTGGAAACGCGTTCGTCGTCATCGCCATGGTCAGCACGGTTAATCCGCTGATCGGCATGAGTACCGCCGCAATCAGAGGATGAATCCAGCCCAACATAGCGAGCGTAATGGTTACTGTATTGTAAATCAACGAGGCTGCAAAGCATCTTCGAATTCCTCGCACGACGCTCGCCGAAGCGTCAAGCAAATCCAAAACGGATGAAAGCCTATTGTTTGCAAGAAAAATCGGGGCAGCCACCAGCGATTGCCCGCTTCCGCCTCGTATCGCGATGCCCACATCGGACATAGCGAGCGCGGCGGCATCGTTCACTCCATCACCAACCATCGCAACCGGATGAGCCCGGTCCGTCTTGGCGTTGCGTACGACCTCCAGTTTGTCCTCAGGACTTTGTTGGCCCAACGCCCTTTGGATTGGTACGCCGTTTTCCTCTAGCAAAAGAGCTAAGCCATCGACAACTTCTTGTCGGTCCCCCGAAAGGATACCCAATCGCCAGCCTCTCTTCGAAATGGCCCGCAATGTTGCGATGGCATCGGCTCGCAGCGGATCGCCTGTTTCAAACATTCCGCAAAGCTCTCCAGCAACCGATAGCCAGACCACGGACCGTCCATGTTGAAACGCTTCCGATTGCATCTTTAACCAACTGCTTGTTACCTCTGTCCCTTGCTCGCGGAGCCAGGCTTCTGTACCGATCGAGACAACGTAGCCGTTCACACGGCCCTTAGCTCCACTTCCTGGGCTATGCTCCAACGCCTTGACGTCTGCAACCGAAACTTCGATTCCTCTTTCGGCTGCAAACTCACAGATCGCATCCGCGATTGGATGTCGAAGGGTTCGCTCGATCGCCGCCGCATATTCAAGCTGTTCGTCGCTGCCATGCCACGCAAGAACTCGCATTCGACCGCTAGTTAAAGTGCCGGTCTTGTCCAGCCATAGAGTTCCTGGAGTTGCCAATCTTTCCAAGCAGTTTCCGTCGCGAATCCAGATCTGTCGCCTAGCCGCCCGGCCAAGTGCAACTGTTATTACCAGCGGAGCAGCCAACGCCAAAGCGCATGGACATGCAATCGTTAAAAGTGCCATCGTATGTTGAGTCGCAACCGAAGCGTTCGCGAGATTCGTCCAAACCAACCAGGTTCCAACGGCCAAAAACAAGACAGCCAAGACAAACCATTTGCTTACCCTATCGGCAGATAAGATCACAGGTGTTCTCTGTGCCGAAGCACTTCGAACCAGCGCCATCAATCGCCCGACCCGACTATTCTCCCCCGCCGCCGTGACCTCTATCTCAATACAAGACGAGATATTCGTAGTGCCAGCTTCTACGGCCTCACCTGCCCCAACAACGACTGGATTCGATTCGCCGTTTACCAATGAAGTATCGATATTGCTTCGGCCCGCAACGACAACTCCATCAGCAGGTATCGACTCTCCCGGACCAACTTCTAACCGTTGGCCAGGCACAAGACGATTGGTCGGTACCGTCTTGCGCGTACCATCTGGCTCGACCCGCGTGGCGGTGACTGTGTTCCATCGCAACAGTCGAGAGAGCGATAGGCTCGTGCGATACTGAACGCGAAACTGGATAAAACGTCCAATGCGAAGCAGCAATATCAAAGACGCTAACGAGTCGAAGTAAATGTGCCCAACTCCGCGCACGACACCAACCAAAGAGCCAATCGTTCCAATCAACAACGACAACGCAATCGGAATGTCAATATGCGGAGTACGCGTTCGAATCGCCTGCCAAGCTGTGTGAAAGAAAATCCTACCCGGCAATGCAGCGGCCAAAACCGCGAGCAAAGTTCCGACCCATCGCAGAAAAGTTTCATGGCCCGCGGTCATGCCAGTGGCTTCGCCAGCGTAAAGGGCAATGCCGATCCACATCGCGTTCGCAGCAAAAAAAACCGCCAGCGCGATCCCGCTCCAGTGTTCGCGCTGTTGCTGTTGAAATCCTTGATCATCCTCGCTATCTACGGTCCACGGTGCCAGCGAATAACCGAGCTTCGCCAGTTTCCTCGAAACTTCGATCGGTTGGGTTCGAGTTGGATCGTATACCAATTCGACGGTCTGATCGCTCATTCGAACTTGGGCGCTGATCAGCCCAGGAATCGTCGGCTGCACCCTCTCGATCAACCATGTGCAAGCGGCACAATGGATGCCATCGACCGCCAATCGTACCGCACAGCTTCCATCCGCCATGGTACGCACGGGAACGCCAGCCGCATCGAGGTCCTCAAGCACATGCGATCGCGTGGATTGCTCTCGTACGCTCTCCACACCCGTTGAGGACATGGTCGACTTCAGGTCATAGTAGCTTTCCAGACCAAGATCATGTATCAGTGCATAAGCCCCCATGCAACCGCTGCAACAGAACGCAGTCTCATCGCTCGGCATCGCCGATGCAGGTAGCCCACAATGCGAACAAGGGCGAGTCTGCCGAGTTTCTCGCTGTGCTATTTCAGGGGATTTTAGCATTTTCAACTCCACAGCAAGGAAGTGTTACATCCGTTGCATTTCGCACCATCTCCAAGGAACTGCTTATCGATGCGTTTTCTGATCGTTCTCTAGCAGCTAAAGAGCTCAAGTCGACGAGACTGCGTTGAAACAAGATAAAGACACCGAAGCTGATAATGCAACCCGCAGCAAAAGGCTGAGCAAAGACCTGCCACCGCGGACTGACGGATGACCAACCCCATGCTGCTACCGAAAGCAAAGGCAACGTGCCGATCCAAAAGGCCGTCATCATCGCAATCGACATCCATGCGTTCGGCGCCGCAGCTGCTGCTAGGACAAACAAATAAAGCCAACCACAAGGTAACAAAGTGCTGGTAAGCCCCCAAAAAAAGGAACTCATCCAAACCGGCCCACCCCGATACCTCCTTCGAAGCTTTACAATTGCCAGCGACCAAGCCGCCGACCATCGCGAATGTCGAACTGGCATTTGCCACGAAAAAGTGGCAATCAATCGCATCAGCCCGACCGCAATCATCGTGAGCCCAACGCCCCATCCAATAATTCGCAAACCCTGGTTGCCGCCCCCAAACCACTGAAGCGACGAGCTCAATACAGCTACGCCAATTCCCATGGTCCAGTAGGTAACCAGTCTTCCGAAATGGTAGGAACTCATCCGGAAAATGCGATTGGTTTTGACGCCTGTTGTGGGCCCCATGGCGAGGATCGCAAACGGTGTGCACATTCCCACGCAATGCATCGAGCCAACAAGCGACGAAAACAAAGTAGCAATCACCAACTCGACGGCGTTCATTGGCTGATGGTACTCTCCTGGCCAGCTGGATCAAACCAGTTGAGCGTCCGCTCGTCCCAAAATTGCCGATCGCCACTCGCTCGGATTTCCAAGTCCAATTGCCAACGCCCTGGCTTCGAGACATCGATTGGGACGCGGTAGACGCCAGGCGCGGTTTCAATCAGCTTGCCTTCGAATTGCTCCGCCACTCGCGTGAAATGAAACATTCGTACCAAACCTGTGCAGTCGACAACCGGTTTATTCTCGGCATCGGAAACCGTAATAATCATTTCACTGAGGTTTGGACCAGAACGCTCAATCTGAACTTTCCACCCCAACTCCTTCGAAGCTTGTTTTCTAGCTTGTCGTACGTCCCATGCAACGGCTCGCTCGCCGTACCCTGGAATCGCGCGAAACGATGGATCACCTGCCGCCATCGAAATCGCGATCGCAGCTACGGTGAAATCGATAGCAAAAAAACAACAGATAAAGAACACCCAAAATCGCATCGATCTGCGCTCACGCTTCGCGAGCTGAACGACGGAAAGTTGCGGAGAAGATTGGTTGATCATGATACGCTTACCTTGGCCCTGTCAGCCGGATTGGAATGGTTCGTTTCGAGTCGCTGCTGTCCGCGATGATTAGTTTTGCATCGTGATAGCCCGTACCGGTCGTTTTGGGCATTGGAAAATGAATGTCGAGCGGAATCATCACCGATTGACCAGGTATTAGTCGAACAGAGTCGCCACTGCTCCACTTAGCGACGATCTCTCCGTCGTCGACACTTACCGAATACTCCTGCTCTTTTTGGCTTCGATTGACCAATCTCACTTGGAAATTATTCTGCACCGTTCGATCCGAGCCGATCGTGAAGGGCACACCTGGCGCTCCCATGATGCGACTGTCGAACGAGAATTTGGTAGAGAGCACTGCCAAGAACAAGCCTGCAGCGATCAAGATGATCGTTGGATAAATGATGGTCCTCGGCCGAATGATGCTTACCGGTTTTCCGGCCAGTTGGTCCTGCGTCGAATAGCGGATGAGTCCGGTCGGCTTGCCAATGGTTTTCATCACTTGATTGCAGGCGTCAATGCACTGCGCGCAGTGGATGCATTCCATTTGCAGGCCGTTGCGTATATCGATTCCGGTTGGGCAAACGGCAGTGCATCGCCCACAATCGACACAATCGCCCGCGCTCTGAACGGCTAACGAATCGAGCGTTAGCACTTCACCATTGGTATTCTCAGACCTTTCCGCTTTTTCAACCCGTTTACCCTTCTTCCTCGGTTCACCTCGCGTCCCATCGTACGCGACAATAAACGAGGTGCGATCCAGCATGACCGATTGGAATCGACCATACGGGCAAGCGATCATGCAAAACTGCTCTCGAAAATAGAGAAAGTTAAACATCAGGCCAATCGTCGCACCGCCCATCACCAAAAAAGCAGTCGGATGTTTGACCGGTGACGACTGCATCCATTTTGCCAACGTATCGGTACTCACAAAGTAGCTCAAAAACGTGTGCGCTAAAAATAGGCAGCAGATCAAGTAGACGACAAACCTGCCTACCATTGCAAGCGGTTGCAGCGATTTGCGAGACTTGCCTCCTCGACCAACCGTGTTGGCGAAAAATCGATCGATGGGACGGAATAGAAATTCCAGGTAGACGGTTTGTGGACAGCCCCAACCACACCATACTCGGCCCGCTAATGCCGTTACCAACATCACGGAAAAAAACGCCATCAGCATGAGACATGCCACAAGGGGCGTGTCCGTTGGATAAAACGTATGTCCTAAAAACGTGAACTGACGACTAGCGATATCTAGCAGCACATACGGCTTGCCCGCGATTCGCAAGTGCGGCAGAGTCACGAAGAAGGCGATAAGTCCGTACGCCAACCACCGTCTGCGTTTCCACAGAACCCCGCAGGCTAGCGACGGAATAATCCAAATGCGACTGCCATCGCTATTTAGCGTTGGCAGAACCTTTTCCTCAGGCGTTAACAGCGACTCAGAGCGATCGTCTTGACTGACGCACTTGCCGGATCCCGAACATTTACCGCATTTCGTGACACACGATGATTGCTTGGATGCATCGCCGGGGTAAATAGGGAGTGGATTTTGCGTGTTCATCATTACTCAGTCGGCCAAGCGGGAATAGGGCTGCCATCGGGAGCTTTCGCGACAGCCGGTTTCGAGCCACGTAGACTGGCAACGTAGATGGAGACCAACACAACATCATTCTTGTGCGAAAAACGCTTGCCCCAAGCTGGCATCGCGCCTCCAGCGACGCCATCGTTGATGACCTTCAAGATGTCCGGAAGTGCCTTGATGTGCTTGAAGTTCTCGTCGCACAAATTGGGCCCGACATTGCCGCCACCTTCAGCGCCGTGGCATGAAACGCAGTTCCCTTTGAAAATCGACTTCCCCACGCCAACCCATTTCGGATCTTGCAAGTACTTGATCATCGTCGGCTGGTCGCCAGCCAAATCGCCGATCTCCCCATACTGTTTTCGTGAATTCTCCGATGCGCTCGCCTGATACTGTTCTTCAACGGAACGACCTGCCGCGCCGCTGTGGAAGTACATGATGTAGAGTGGAGTGAAAACGATGCTCGCCCAAAACGTCCACTTCCACCAACCGGGCAGCGGATTATCGTATTCCTGAATACCATCGTAACTGTGCCCTAACGAAACTTCATCGTGGCTTGGTACTTGCGTGCTCATTATTTGCCTCCCTTCCATGGATCTACAACGGAGTCTTCGATTGGAATACTGCTGAATCGATCGGTCGCTTCCCGTTTCAATCGGGTTGCTCCCCAAACGATCGCGAGAAAACACAATCCAAAAATCACTAACGCGATCTCCTCGAAATTCGAGTAATCCAATTTACAAATCACATCTTTTAGCATTTCACTCTTTCAAGCTTGAAGTATTGTTTGATTTGGCGTGCTCTGGTTAAACACGGGTTAGAGAGGCACTGGTGCGGTTGCCGCTTCAGCAGACTTTTCAGTTGCTTTGTCTGGCGCTGGTTCGACTGCCTTGTCTGACGCTGGTTCGGCAGCCTTGTCTGATGCTGGTTCGGCTGCCTTGTCTGATGTTGGTTCGGCTGCCTTGTCTGATGTTGGTTCTGAGGGTGCCGGCACCGGCGTGTCGACCCGGTACAAGTCCTTGCCCATGCGTTGCAGATATGCGATCAGTGCGATGGCCGTCGATTCCTTGATCAATTTGCCTTCGAAAGATACCGTGCCTCCTTGAGCAATGATTTCGGCCGCGACTGCTTCTGCTTGTGTCCGAGCCATGCCTGCGGCGTCAGTGAGCTCTTGGTCATACGGAGCGCCTAAGAAATGAGCAGCATGAATTCGCTTTTGAATCTCACCAAAATTCAGTCGTTCGACGAGCAAGTGGCCGTAGCTAGGCATGACCGAACCAGGGGAACGCTGAGCTGGATTGTTGAAGTGCTCCCAGTGCCAGAAACTGCTTTGACGTCCACCTTCTCGAGCCAAATCGGGACCGATTCGACGTGAGCCCCATTGGAACGGGCGGTCGTAAACGAACTCGCCTGCTTTGCTATACTCACCATAACGCTGCGTTTCGGCAATCATCGGACGAATCATTTGCGAATGGCAGTTGTAACAGCCTTCGCTGACATAGATGTCCCGTCCGGCAAGTTCTAGCGGCGTATAAGGCTTGACGCTCGCAATCGTTGGCACGTTGCTTCGGATCAAGAACGTAGGAATGATCTCAAACAAGCTTGCGACGATGACGGCCAACGTCGTCAGCACGGTGAACAACAGCGGCAATCTTTCCCAACGTCGGTGCCAATCCATTTTTGTAACCCGATCGATAGCAACCGCAGCTTCCAAAACTGGGACTCCCGCCAACTTGCTTGGTGGGATTGGTACATCTTGATATCCTCGCTCAAGTCGTGCAGCCGTGTAAATAGGCACTTCATACTTGCTCGGACGACTCATCCAAGTAGCAACTGCGTTCATTGCCAGCATTAATACGCCGACGACATACAACCCGCCCCCGAGCACACGCGCCCACCAGAACGGAACAATCGACTGCACCGTTTCCACAAAGTTGGGATACTGGAGGTGACCAAGGTCATCCATGGCACGCCACATCAGCCCCTGGGTGATGCCTGCTGCATAAATTGGAACGATGTAAAGCAGGATGCCGATGGTGCCGAGCCAAAAGTGCCACTCGGCCAATTTTTTGCTCCAAAGCTTGGTCTGGTACAACCGTGGCAGTAACCAATAAATCATTCCAAACGTCATGAACCCGTTCCAGCCCAGAGCACCAGAGTGCACGTGTGCGATCGTCCAATCGGTATAGTGCGACAGAGCGTTGACGCTCTTCACCGAAAGCAACGGTCCCTCAAACGTAGACATCCCATAGAAAGTAATACCGACCACAAAGAACTTGAGGACCGGATCCGACGTCACCTTGTTCCATGCACCTCGCAATGTCAGCAATCCATTGATCATTCCGCCCCATGATGGCATCCAAAGCATCACGCTAAAGAGCATCCCAAACGTACAAGCCCACTCGGGAAGCGCCGTGTAATGAAGGTGGTGTGGGCCGGCCCAAATGTAAAGGAAAACCAAAGACCAAAAGTGGATAATACTGAGCTTGTAACTGAAGACAGGCCGCTCAGCTGCTTTGGGCAGGAAGTAGTACATCAACCCTAGAAAAGGTGTTGTCAGAAAGAATGCAACCGCATTGTGCCCATACCACCACTGCATCAAAGCATCTTGAACTCCAGCATAGACCGAGTAGCTTTTGCCCAGTCCGACAGGAACAACCAGGTTATTGAACACATGCAGGACGGTAACTGTTACGATGGTGGCAATGTAAAACCAAAGCGCGACGTACATGTGCCGTTCGCGTCTCTTCCATAGGGTCATGAAGAAGTTGCCGCCGAAGAACACGAGCCATACCACGGCGATAGCCAAATCGATTGGCCATTCCAATTCCGCGTACTCTTTGCTTTGAGTGATCCCCAGAGGTAACGTTATGGCGGCAGCCACAATGATCGCTTGCCAACCCCAGAAATGGAGCAAGCCCAACGTGTTGCTCCACATCCTGCACTTGCACAAACGTTGGGTGCTGTAGTAGATGGCGGCAAAGATGGCATTGCCAGCAAAAGCGAAGATGGCAGCGTTCGTATGGACAGGCCGAAGCCTACCGAAGGAAAGGAGCGCCGAGATGTTTGGGTCTAGGCCGCTAAACAAGTTCGGTAAAACGAGCAGCAACGCTACAAGCACGCCCGCGAGAGTTCCGACTAGTCCCCAAATAATGGTAGCCGTCACAAACATCCTAACGATACCGTCGTTATAACTGAACGATTCCATGACCGCGGATTGCGATCCGCTGGTAGCTTGTCGAGTCGCGTTCTCGTTCGCGGAAGCTACTGATACTTCTTTCATTTTGTCGCCGTCTTTGCTGTTTATCGTAAACGTTGACTGGCCAGTTCCTGAAACTGATCCAATCGCCATCGTCCTATGGCGGAGCCCACTAACGCAACACATGTGCCAATCCATGACTGCGCCGATTTTGCGATCCAGATTCTCGGAGAGCGAAATCCCGTTGGCGGCTTTCTGTCAGGCTTTTTCGGGATACGTGGCTTCATTTCGCGGGAATGGCAAATTGTCGCTATCCAATTCTCTCTCGCACAATTCATCCGAAGCACAGGCACATGTGCACGTTTCGCGAAAAGTGTGTCGCGATGATGCGCTTGGGCATGGTAAACTTCTTATGTTAAGGAATTTCCCTGAAAAACCGCGATGTTTACGAAACGGCATTCGGTTTGCATTTCGTGGATGCCTGCACTTAGGCGAGTGGCAGGAAAAACATTCCACGACTCGTAGCTGGATTCGTGAGAATTCAGCTGGTTACGAATTCAGCTACGGTAGTTTTCAATCTGCCTCGCTTTACTACCACTCCAAACAACGAACAATCTCGACTCCCCAAACACTATGGCAATCGCTGCGCTGACTGAACCGATCGATCTACTGCTGGTCGACGATGAGCCGGATTTTCTGGAGCCCGCCTGCCGTTTCTTTCAGCGCCAAGGCTACCGTGTTTCTGCGGCGGCCAATGCCGAGCAAGCGATCGCGGTTCAAGCGTCTCAGCATTTTCATGTGGCCGTAATTGACCAAAACATGCCTGGAATGAACGGACTGGAGTTGCTGAAGCGACTGCATGCTGAGGACGAAGAACTTCGCATTATCATGCTGACCGGCGGGGGAAGCATTGCATCGGCCGTGGAAGCGATGAAGCACGGAGCTGTGGACTATCTTTCAAAGCCGTTCGGATTAGACGATTTGGACACGCTGATTCGCAATGCCGCCAGAACTGGAAAGATAGAAAGGGAAAACAAACATCTGAAGCGTCAGTTGGCGCAAACCAACTCCACGAAGCCGCTCATTGGGACTTCGCCTGGCATCACTGAGGTGAAGCGATTGATCGAACGCATTGCACCAAGCGACAAGCCGGTGCTCATCTTGGGCGAAAGTGGAACCGGTAAGGAGTTGGTCGCGCGAGCGATTCACGAGCAGAGCACATTGGCTAGCCGGCCACTTGTCGTTATCAACTGTGCAGCCTTACCGGAATCGCTCTTGGAAAGCGAATTGTTCGGTCATGAAAAAGGTGCATTCACGGGCGCCTCCGATGCCAAACCGGGCTTATTCGAAATTGCCGACGGCGGCACACTTTTCATCGACGAATTTGGTGAATTAGCAGGTGGGCTTCAAGCCAAATTACTTCGAGTGCTAGAAGATGGTTCAATGCGTCGCATTGGTTCGGTCAAGGAGAGACGAGTGAAGGTGCGATTGATTGCAGCGACGAACCGTGACCTTGGCAAAGAAGTTGCTGACGGCCGGTTTCGCGAAGACCTCTATTATCGCGTCAACGTTCTGTCGATCAAAATTCCGCCTCTTCGTGAACGAACGGGAGACATCCCACTTCTCATTCACCATTTCCTTGGCGATCGATGGAAGCTTGGACCAGGCGTAAATGAATTGTTTCAAAACAGCCCATGGCCGGGAAACGTGCGCCAACTGATCAATGCGCTGGAACGGGCCAAGATCCTAGCTGACGACTGTACGATCACGTTGGAGAACCTACCTCAGGAACTTCATCATATAGGTTGCACAGGAAACTGCGTTACCGCCACGACCGCGATTTCTATTGGCGATTCGATTCCATTGGAATCACTGTCGCATTTGCACATCGCCGAGGTTTTGAAGCGAAACCATGGCAACAAAGCCAAAGCCGCACGAGAACTCGGCATCGCCCGCAGAAGCCTCTATCGTATGCTCGAAAAGATGGACAGCCATCATTCCTCGTCGTAGTCAACTCATGGGCATAAGACACAGGTCAATCAGCCGGTGGGCGTTAGCCCCGGTTTTCTAGGGTTCTCGACATCCGTCGAGAACCAAGGATATTCACCGCTCTGTTTGTAATTGCGTGCGCGTGCTCAGTGAGCCGGATCGAACACTATTGGTCAGGGTTCTCGATTAATGACCTAAGTCTTTCGTCAAGTGGTTTCGGGAATCTAGAAATCCAACTCTCATCCAATAGACCGACATCAATCATGTCCAGAAGGTGCACACGGTCTTTGAGTCGAAATGAATTCAATTTCATTCGTACCAATCTCTCCAATGGCAGCGTACGAATACCGTCACCATACTCACTCGGTTCAACATCGGGGGTTGATTCGTAGTCATCTTGTTTAACCAAACGATTCGCGAGGACGACATGGATCGCATGGCGCACTGAATCGTCTTTCCCCTCAAGAAACATATCTAAGCCAGCGGCTTGCCGATAATGGTAGCCATTCTCAGTCATGACTTGCTTGACCTGCTCAAGATTCTCGGGGCGAATCAAAACATCCACATCATTGGTTGCGCGTACCGCACCAGGATCAACCTGAGCCACCCAAATGCGAACTGCATTTCCTCCAACGATCGCAAAGGGAACCCCCGAAGTTTCAAGGATCGCAATCACTTTTCGCAGTCGCACTTCAACTCTATCCATGGATTCACCAATCTTTTTCCAGAGTTGATCCCCGATGACAGTCAGTGCTAGGTTCATTTGATTTCCTTTCGTGAGACCTCAAAAGTATAGCACAAAACGACTTGTCATCCAACTATCCTCGGGATCGTGTTCGATCCGTAAGCGAAGCGTCTGGCACTGACTTCGATTACAATCATATTTCCCAACGTGTCTACCAACTGTTTGCCACGCAGTCACGCCTCAGGCAGTCACGCCTCAGGCAGTAACCAACCCGTAGGGTGGGGCAAAGTTGTGTTTGCCATGTTTTGTTTTTCTTCGAACCTTAGCGAAACTTAGAAGCCGTTCTTTTTTGGAAATCGTTGACCATGAATCAGATTGACCGAAACTTGTTGTTCGGGCTGTTAGCGTTGCAGAACAATTTTTTGGACCAATCGCAACTGGTCGCAGCCTTCAGTTTTTGGATGGTGGACAAGACAAAAGGTTTAGACGCGATTCTTGTACAACGTGGAGACCTTAACGCGTCACTGAGAGACTTACTCAATCAGCTGGTTGATAAGCACATTGAACGAAACGGACAAAGTATTCAGCACAGTCTCGCCTCGCTCTCCAGCGTCTCCCATGTTCGCCAATTATTGTTAGACATTGGCGATACAGACTTAAAGCAAAGCCTCTCCAACCTCCGTGAAAGCGAAGATCCTTTTAAAACCTATACGACCGGACAAATGAGTGATTCTGGTGGGGCGAGGTTCCAAATCCGTAGGCCACTTGGAAGGGGTGGATTGGGCGTCGTCTCGGTCGCGCACGATAGAGAGCTCAATCGTGAGGTGGCGTTGAAGGAGATTCGTGAAGACCAATCGCAGAACGAAACAATGCGGCGAAAGTTTTTGGTTGAGGCCGAGATCACTGGGAATCTTGAACACCCAGGGATCGTACCCGTTTATGGGCTCGGTATTCAAGTCAATGGACGACCTTATTATGCAATGCGATTCGTCAAGGGTGACAATCTTGGGGTTCACATAAAGCGATTTCATTCGCGAGTTGGTGAGGGGCTAGAGCCCTATAATGGGTCAGAACTCCGAGGCCTGCTTCGTAGATTTCTGGATATCTGCGATGCGATTGGTTATGCGCATTCGCGTGGTGTTTTGCACAGGGACTTGAAGCCAGGCAACATCATGTTGGGCAAATACGGCGAGACTCTCGTTGTTGACTGGGGCCTTGCCAAGCCCAAAGGGGCATCGGATCAAATTACCTCGGGGTCAGCCGACTCTATCATTGATCCAAAGCTATCGGACTTCGACGCTACAAAACTGGGGGCAGCTTTAGGGACACCGGCATATGCTCCACCTGAGCAGATGGGGGGCAAACTTTCTGAAGTGAACGAACGGAGCGATGTTTATGGACTCGGTGCTATCCTCTATGAACTGCTATGCGATTCACCACCTGTGAATGGATCCAACATAGAGGAGATAATTTCGAAAATTCTAAGGGGCGACTTCCCACCTCCGAAGAAGAAGCTGGCGATTGTCCCTGCACCGCTATCTGCCATTTGCATGAAGGCCTTGGCGCTATCGCCTAAGGACCGATACGAGACTACAAATCTTCTGATGAAGGATGTTGAGTCATGGCTCGATGACTTACCCGTTTCGGCCCATCAAGATGGGGCGGTTTCAAAAGCAGGGCGACTCCTTAGAAGAAACAAAGGAGCGGCAATCGCGGCGATTGTTGGAATACTTGCGTTAGCTTTCGTATCAGGAATTTATGCGTGGGTTGCGAACGGCCTTCGTCGATCTGCGGAGATCGAGAAAGGCATTGCCATCGAAGAGCGAAAAGCAGCCGTCAACGAGAGGAACGAGGCAAAAACCCAACGGGAGCGTGCAGATCGCCATTTCCAACAAGCACGAGAGTCTGTGGATCGCTTTCTTACCAGCGTTAGCGAGGATCCGCAGCTCGCGCTGGCTGGTTTTCAATCTTTGCGCAAGCGACTATTGTCGGACGCTCTTAAATACTATGAAAAATTCCGCTCTGAAAACGAAAAGGACGATTCGCTTTGGCGAGAAACCGCAGAAGCCAACCTGCGCGTTGCGATGATTTGTGAATCGCTCGGGGACTACTCGGTTGGCCTAATGGCAAACGAACAAGCATCGCTTCTGATAGGCAAGAGGCTTCAGACCGATAAATCTTCCGACCTAAAACTTGAATGGGCACGCAGTGAGCTTTTGAGGACATCGCTACTCTCGAAATTGGGGAGGACAGCAGATGCAAGATCAGCTGCCCAGGCACTGAATGAGGTTATAAGGCTTCAATCCGCCGAAGATTCCCAACCGAATGATTATCGAAGGATTCTAGCCGCCTCTTATGACTCGCTGGCGGGACTTGCAAATAGTCGAACTGACCGAAAGGAAGCCGAGAAAGCCATCTCGGAGTCTCTTCGACTTCGCGAGGAGGACGCGACAAACAGCCCAAGCGCTGGGACATTGTTAGCTCTCGCCAACACGCGATTACTGTCCGTTGTTTCGTCGGCAGAGCAGCGAAACTTTCGCGAGGCAATTTCGACTTACGTGCAGGTACTTGCGAGCCTGGAGAACTTGACGCTCCAAGATAGCGACACGGTACTGCTGGCGAAACGTGCTGAAGTATCCCACTTACTTGCAACGTCTTATGCTGGTCAAGGTGAAACCAAACTCGCTGGAGAATACTACCAAAAGGCCGTTGACTTTCGAGAGGAGCTCGTTGTTCGCAACTCCATTCTGAATTATCAAGTCGATTTAGCAAAAAGTCTTGCCGACTTGTCGGTGACGTTAAAGATCCAAGGCCAAACTCAGGAATCAGAAAGTGCATCTGCACGTTCTTTTCAACTTAGTGAAACCATTGCGCGTTATCACCCCAAGTCACCCGAGGCCCAAATCCAATTTGCGGAAGGGTTGCTTAGACGAATCGGCGTAGGTAAAACGGACGATGATCTTGCCCTAGTCCAACGAATCGAAAGCATTCTATTGCCTATCATTGAAAACAAGTCTGCGCGCACAGGCGCCCGATTGTTGCTCGCACGTGCCTATGATGCTGGCTCTACCATTTTTTCGAAAGAGAAGAATTATCGTGAAGCTATCAATTGGCACGGGCAGGCTATGTCCATACGTGAAAGCCTTGTGAAGGATTTTCCTGACGAGGTTCAACATCGGCGCGCTCTCGCGAATTCGGTAGCCGCGGAGGGGGCACTTCGGGAAAAAACTTTAGAGTTCGATCAAGCTATTGTGTCATATGAAAAAGCGATCGAATCTTACCGCGAATTGCTATCAACAAGAGAAGATGATGACGATACTCGAATTCAGCTTGCCGCCACGCTCTACAACGCGGGCAATGCAAATTCAAAAACCAGAGCGATTGACAGGGCGAGCCATTGGCTCACGCAAGCCACCCAAGAACTTAGTCGGCTCAGACCAACGACAAGCCCAGTTGTGGTCATTAAGGTTCGAGACTCCATCCTGAAATTGCAACAAGCGATTTCCCTGGAGCAAGGTGATTTTCGTGGTGCATCGACGTTGGCTAGTCAACGTGCCAGTCTACGTCCGTCCGATGCGAGCGCATCCTTGGGAGCGGCAAAATCGATCGCCGGAATCGTCGAGAAGATCCCGATAGATGAGGCGAGTCAGGCTGTTGATCGGGATTTTTGTATTGGGTTGTGCTTAGACGAACTAAGCCGACTTCAAAAGCTTGGATTCACAGATGCATCGGCAATCAAGGGATGCAAGGAGTTTCACTTTCTTTCTGCGAATTCGCGTTTTTCCCAAATCCTTGACGCTATGGAAAAGAGGTAGGTAGAATGCGAGATTGGTATTTCAAATGGTATTTTTGTTTTTTCGTTCGTTTTGAGCGTGCGAATTAGTGAGTCTCAACATGCTTCGATATCTTCGGAATTGGTTCCGGAACAAACCGCAAAATGTCATTCGACCAGTAACGCGACGACTCTTTATGGAGAACCTTCAGTCGCGGCAGGTGTTAGCGACGATTGTCGTTGATTCCCTAGCCGATGGTACTTTAACTCAGCTTGCAGGTGATGGGCATATTTCGCTTCGCGAGGCGCTGCAGGCGGCCAATACAAATCGTTCTGTCGATGGCTCCATCGCCGGTCAGTCTGCTGTGCAAGATACGATTCGTTTCGCAGCAGGATTAAGTGGAACAATCATTCTTGCATCGGGAGCATTCGGCGTGAATGAGTCCGTTTTGCTTCAAGGACCAGGTACCGACAAATTGACGCTTGATGGCGGTTCCAAGACAAGGGTGTTTTTTGTTGGTACCTCGCAAAACTCGATATTCCGAGATTTTGCAATCGTCAATGGAAAAGAAGCAATCGACGCAGGGTTCGGTACAGGTGGAGGAATCCAAAATTCAGGCGTCCTGACCCTAGAACGCGTTTCGATTTCAAATTGCATTGTAGGGGCGAGCGGTGGCGGAATCTACAATAGTGGTACTCTGTCAGTCGTAGACAGCACGATCGCGAACAATCTTGCTGATTTCGAAGGCGGGGGGATCCAAAACGTAGGCAACCTCACGATTCGAAACAGTACCCTAGTCGGTAATTCTGCATTGGAGGGACAGACGAGTGGCGCGCAGGCAAAAGTCCGGCTAAGTACCACACTTCGGGGTGTACCAAACAACCGATTCGTGGACGCCCAGACATCGACCGTGTATTACGCCGGTACTGATTTCATAGATGTTGTTGTCCCTCCAGTTGGTGGAGAAGTCTCGTTTCCATCGACTACCTTGGGGATCGATCTGCAACTTGCTGCAGATTTTGAAGGATTTGGACCGGGGACTGACGTCGACGTCGACGTTACGATTACCGATGTCGATACGGATGACAGCGGAACGATTACCATTATCGACACAGTTATCGGAAGCGCATTTCCCAAAGATGGACTCGTTCAATATGATCTAACTGTAACTCGCCAGCCCGACCCGAACCCTCCCGACCCGAACCCTGTTATCATCGTAGGTAGGCAATACTCCATCCAGACTAACGATTTCCAATTGCGAGGCACCAAAGCTCCACAGACTTCCGATTCTGTCCAATCAACCGCAACACTCGTTGTTGGTGCGAATAGTCGAAAGAGTAATGGGGGAGCGATTTACAATAGTGGGATTTTGGCCATAGCGTCGAGTACAATCGTTGGCAATAAAGCAACGAGTTTTGGTGGCGGAATTTACTCCAATCAAGAGTTGGGAGCATTAGAGACATTAGACCACACAATTCTTGCTGGGAACGTCAAGGCCAACGGAATTGCAAGCGACTTCGAAAGCAGTCTCTCCCAAAAGACAAATTCTGCTTTTAGCATTTTGGGAACAGCTGGAAACAGTGGCGTAATCAACGGACAAAACGGAAACATCGTAGGTGCCGATTGGAAAGCAATTGTGGAAAATGATGGTGTTCGGCCGCTACTTCAGTCAAACGGAGGTCCAACGAAGACAGTAGGCCTCCTAGAAAACAGTATCGCAATCGATCGAGGCTCTACGAGTTACAATTCAAGTTCGATTCCAAACGATCAGCGCGGCGTTGGTTTTCTGAGGATCGTAGATGGAAATCAAAATGGAATCGCGATCGTTGATATCGGTGCCGTGGAGTTCACTCCACCCAAATACGATTTTGGTGACGCTCCAACATCCGTTCAATCCGGCCTTGCCAAATCCTACCCGGTTCTGCTCAGCCAAAACGGTGCGCGCCATAAGATTTCGTCCAACTTAGTTTTGGGGGTGTTGGTCGACGACGAATTGGATGGCATCCCATCGGCTAGTTCTGGTGCAAATTCTATTGGCGGAGATGACGGAACAGGGAGCGACGATGAGGACGGTATTGAAAGCAATGCAACGATTCTTTCCGGTTCAGGCACGAATGTTTCCTGTGTTTTGGTGACAGCATCGAATCTAGGCAAATTGGAGTAAGCGGACACCACAACCAGTACGGTTTAAGTCGGCGCGGGCTTGATTCGCGGGGTAATTTCTGCTTGTGGCAACTTCGTCACCAGCAGCGAACCCTATTCCCGCGAGATCATCATGACACGATCCACAAACGACGCC
>JANPHB010000326.1:0-69060 GCA_031424235.1 Pirellula sp. | reverse complement strand
CAACGCCAAACCAAGTTAGAAACCGAAAAAAGATGAAGCAGCCTAAAATAGAAAAATCAAACCAGCCCCGCTGGCTCGGTCACCGCTGCGCTGCAAAAATGGGGCTCCGACAAACAAGCGTTCGCTTGTTTAAGGACTATTGTGCAAATAGGCAGGATGTCGCTTCCATCAAAGGCCAACTACCAATTCCGGCACTAGTGCATCCACAATCCAATTCTCTAACTAGCGAGTTTTGAAGTTGCACTATTTGATTTAGGGGCAAAGCCCCGGTCGTTTACATAGCCCAGCCTGAAGGGCTGGGTCAAATCATGGACAGGAATTGATAGGGCCAACGGCCCGGCAGTTTGCTTCGGTTAGAGACGTTGGCCAACCAACGGTCGGACCTTTGGCCGTTAAGAGCAATTGCAACGAATACCCAGCCAGTTGGGCTGGGCTATGTAGATTGATGGGCCGTTGGCCCGAAAGCACAGAAAACTCGCAACTTCAAAACTTGCGCGTCGTGCTAAGTATAATAGCTCAGAGGAGATCACACCGGAGTGGATACGTGAACGGAGAACGAAGATTACTAGCGCTGGTAGGTGGCTATGTCGCTTGTGCCTGTATGACGATTGGCACCCTTGGGGTCTCACAAGGTTATCGCTTTTCGATCGGACTCGCAGTTGGTTCATGCTTTGCCTTCGCGTTACTTGCTGCCGCTTGGATAGTATTTGGCCCTTGCAAATGGAAAGTGCGCTTTCTATTGGCGAGTGCCTTGCTGCTGGCTATGCCCAGTGCGATATTGGCAAGAGACAGTGGGAAAACACTTTTACCCCTATTGTGTGAGATTGCAATTTTCACCTTAGTTGTTGGAGTTGGAGTGCTTGTAAGGTTGACGCTTCGAGTTCAACTGCGCAAGTCGAACGGCTTGTCAGTTGAGATCGCTCAATCTAGTGCCCGCCAATACGGCATAAGGCATCTGATGATTCTGATGACATCCGTCGCGATACGCCGATGGCTCTTTCCAACAATCAGCGTTCTTCTCTTGTCTGGAGTGGCGACTTTAGGCGAATACAATCTATTCCAATCGCTTCGGATGTCTGGCCCCAAATGGATTGATTTCGTGTGGCTCAACACTCTGACCTTCCTTCCCGTCTTATTGGCTTCGCTTGGATTGCGACTTTGCGGATATCGGTTGGTTCGGCAACTCGGTGTCACTGCTGACGCCAACTACATACTTCATGGATCAAACCAATATGGCTCGTAACGTTGCTTGCCTTTTTTGGGTCGCTTGTTTTGCGAGCCTAAAAATCGCGATCGCGATCGATTCGCCCACGGCGGCTCGGGGCGAACAGCGGTCCACGCCCAACATTCTGTTGATCCTAGCGGACGACTTGGGGTACGGCGATGTCCAGTGTTACAACACCGAATCTCGCATTCCTACTCCCAACCTAAACCTACTCGCTAGCGAGGGGATGCGGTTCACCGATGCACATAGTCCGTGCACCGTTTGCACGCCGACGCGATATAGCCTGATGACCGGGCAAATGGCCTTTCGAGTCCCCAACGGCGGCCGCGTTTTCACAGGAGCTGGCGGTCCCTCCTTGATTGCGTCCGATCGATTGACGTTGCCAAAAATGCTCCGCAATCATGGCTATTCTACTGCATGCGTTGGCAAGTGGCATATTGGGCTGACATTTTACGACCGCGATGGAACGCCTATACACAAGGACAGTGTCGAGTCGGTGAAGTCAATCGACTATTCGCGGCGGATCGATGGAGGACCACTCGATTGCGGTTTTGATCGGTTCTTCGGAACCGCTTGCTGTCCCACGACCGATTGGTTGTACGCTTACATCGATGGCGATCGAATTCCGGTGCCGCCGACCGAGTTGCTCGACAAAACGAACCTGCCTAAGCATCCTTATGCGAACGACAATCGTCGAGGCTGGCATGCTCCCGATTTTGACTTAGAAGAAGTCGATATGAAGTTTTTGGAAAAGAGCCAGCAGTTTCTGCGAGAACATGTCCGTGCAACGCCAGACAAGCCATTCTTCCTCTACCATGCAACTCAGGCAGTTCATTTGCCTTCGTTTCCAGGTGCCGATTTTAAGGGCAAGACAAAATCAGGCCCACATGGCGATTTCATTTTTGAATTCGACAAAATCGTCGGTGAGTTAACGAAGACACTGACGGAGTTAGGCTTGGCTGACAACACATTGGTCATCGTCACCAGCGATAACGGGCCTGAGGTTCCGACCGTGGTTCATATGCGTCAAGATCACAACCATGACGGTGCGAAGCCGTGGCGTGGTGTCAAACGGGATAACTGGGAAGGTGGTCACCGCGTTCCATTCCTCGTTCGCTGGCCCGGCAAGGTTGCACCTAGTTCGACGTCATCTCAAATCACATCACTGTGCGATGTATTCTCGACTGCCGCCGACTTGGTTGGGCATAAAGTACCCGACAATGCAGGAGAAGACAGCTTTAGCTTGTTGCCTATTCTGCAGGGCAAAGATCGCGAGCCCATTCGCCCTTATCTATTGCAGCAAGCCTTCTCCGGTGCCCGGGACCTAGCGATTCGGCGGGGCAAGTGGAAGTACTTGGCACACAAAGGTTCCGGCGGCAACAACTACCAAACCAACCCAGAGCTCAAGCAATATGCGATGCCAGATACGGCCCCAACGGCTGCAGGCCAATTGTTTGATCTCGAAAAAGATCCCGGTGAAACAGAGAACCTAGCGTTAAAGAAACCGGAAATCGTCGAAGAACTAAACGCGTTATTAAAGCAATCTATCTCAACAGGCCGAAGTCGACCGCTCGCTCAACACTAGAATGCTCAACTGCGATTAGTCCTGAAGGGACGGCATTTGAAAGCCTGGGGTGAAGTTCGCATTGCGAACGAAACCCCAGGTTAGGAGCCCCAATCGATTAGAGCTCTGAAGGAGCGCCATTGGCGGTATGTGATTCGTCCGGCCAAACGCACTGTAGGCTATTATTCATCTCGAGCCATACGCTGGAGTGCCGTCGCGTTGCGACTCCCAACATATTTCGTATCGCTAACCACGGATTTCATCCGTGGCTGTTAAATGCCACTGCTCCGCAGTTCAAGACATTATGTAACTTCGTTGCGGTCAGCGTGGTAAGATGTTCTTATGGCCAGTCCTTCCGAATTGAATTTCCGAATAGTGAACTTCGTTTGGAGGCAGACCAGTTTGACCCCAACGTTCGATTCCAACCTCAATACACCTTGCACCCCATACCCAACATGCGATTTACTCTCTTTGTAGCTATCCTTTCGATTGTGATGGTTTCCAACCCGAAGCTGTTCGCGCTCCAAAATGATGCGCCTGTCGAACCCAAAAAGGCGGTTGCCAAGTACCAGTACAAGTCCGAGGGGATCGAAGTCCCTGCGGCTACGGCCGATGAACCCAAGATTGCCACCTTTGGGCCTGAGAGTATCTTGGCTGCCAAAAAGTACCTTGACGACGGTGCCAATTTTTGGGTCCGTGAACGAAGTTGCGTCGCGTGCCATAGCACTGGCGTCTACATGGTAGAACGACCACCTCTGACGCCACTGCTTGGGAAGCCAAGCACCGAAGTCCTCGATGAATTTGTCGAAAGTGTCACCGACAAAATTGGCCCTCCCGAAATTCGCGATGGCGTTAAGTATTGGGGGGTGAGTATCCAGTCCGTTTGGCGAAGCTCAGGGCTCGCAGCTTGGGACAATTACGTCACGGGATCGCTCTCGGAACCGACCGACAAGTCACTTCGCCACACTCTACAGTGCCTAGCCGATGAAGGTTTCATAAAAACCATCGATCAAGTCGAGATCCCTTACATTACGACCGATTTCGAACTAACCGTCCAAGCGGCCAGAGCCATGGCCAGCGCACCGGGGTGGCTTGCTACTATCAAGGATACCGACACTCTCGAACGGATCGATCGGATGAAGAAGTACTTGAGCCAGCATGTTCCAATTAGCGACTACGAACACGCGGTCAAACTGCAATTGTCGGAGTACATGCCTGAATTGGTTTCTCAAGAGCAGCGAGAAGCGTCCATGGCGATGTTGTGGCGTCAGCAGCTGCCCGACGGTGGGTGGTCCACGCGGCGAATGTCCGAGCTTATGCGTTGGCATCGCAAGATGGATCCCAAAGTTGTGTCCATGATTCAAGCGGAGCCGGACGCAGCCAACCCAGAAAGCGATCCCTACATGACCGCATTCGCGATTGTTTTGCTTCGAGGGACCGACATTCCCGCGTCGGATGTCCGCATTCAGAAAGGGATCGCTTGGCTAAAACAGAATCAACGAGTTAGCGGCCGCTGGTGGATGAAGTCTCTGTTCCGCGATACCTATCACTACAGCACGTACATCAGCACCGCGCAGGCGTTGCGAGCATTAGCTCTGTGCGGTGAGATACCTCAGGGGCTGGTGTCGGGGCTGGTGTCCCAAGGGCGTTGAATTAGCAAGTAGCGGAATCTCGTGAGAGTTCCTGCCGTGTCTCGAACTCCAGGAAGTTTTACAACTTCCTCTACGCGGACAGGCTTAAGTCAACGCCATTCGGCGCCATGTTACGTAGTCCAACGCCTTGGGGGACTTGCCGGACGAACGTATCATGTTGGTGGCTTGAGCGCGATGCAGCGTGCCGTGAATCGATAGTTGCAGAATCGATTCCGAGAGTCGGAATTCTAACGGGCCGTTTCCAAAGTTGACGCTCACAGGGATACCTAACTTTTCTTGGCCGGCGTTAGTCATGAATGCTGTCTTCTTGGTTGACATCACCCGCCAAAGTTCTCGTATTTCGCTAATCGAGGTTGATATCGGTGTTGTCGGAAACGGCGCATCAACTCCCTGCCAATTTGATTGCCAAAAACACTCAGCATCGTAGATATGCAAAAGGGTCTTGCGAAGAGAGCCGACTCCCATCGCAAAATCACGGTCCAATTGAATATCGGTCATGTCCTCGCATTGTTCGAAGATTTGCTCCATCGCCCAATCTCCATACCTGCAGTACGAAACCAAAGACTCCATATCCGGGGCGGCGTACGGTTCTACTTCGGTTCCGACCTCCAGTCCCCAGTGCCTGCAGCCGTCGGCGATCTCGGGTCGCAAGAGAATCGTTGGCCTTGCAATGCGGTAAAAAATGTAATCGAGGCCGCCAGGAAACACTTTCCCCTGCTGCTTGAGGAAGTGGACGATTTGTGCGCGGTGGTGAACGGCGTGATTCAGCACATGCAAGACCAACTCGCCGAGGCTCTGTTCGTTTTGCTCACCACTCAATAATCGGTACGGAATCGAACTCAGAAAAGCACTTGGATCGCTTTCAAACCAGGTCAACCTCTCATGGGCTAGCGATGCAAACGTTGCTTCTAATTCAGGTATCGTAGCTGGCATAGCAGGCATGGAATTGGGAGATAGCCCTCTCCAGCGGTCAAGCCAGAGTCGCTCAGCGCCCGCCATATGCTGAAGCGTGGCTATCGCACTTCCAAGTCCCATGGGCAAGGTCGCATTCAAAGCGGTATGGTCGAGCGTGCTGTACTGCTCGAGAACTTTTCGGTTGGCCCACGCGTGATAGGCTTCGAGATCTTGGTAGAGTTCTAACTTCATGATTTTTGATTTGTGGCTACGGCCCAGTGGTACTCAGTTTCGATTGCAATACGGTAGCGGCAGGGCGCGAGCCCTGCGGTTTCGCTGCATTTACGACACACGCACCGGGTGGCATCCGTCCGGTGAGGGACTTCGTTTATCAGTCAGCCGAAGGCGTACCGCAAAAAGAACGCGGTACGCCTACGGCTGACCGTTAAACGACAAAATCAACAAGCCGCTCTGCTAACAAAGCGAGTGTATAGTACCATTTGTCTACGGCACACGGAGTGTGCCTGCTACTTTCGAGACTTTGAAACCGCCTCCTTTGGGGTGTTTCTATGCTGTCCGATTGTGCCGAAGATATCGGTTGATCCAAAGAGTGCAAAGGTCGTTTTCTATTTGATAATAATGACAAGTTCCACATGCAATGGTTCGTTCAAGTAATCCGATGGAACGATGAGCCAAAGGTATTCGCCCTCCCGAGTACTTCAATGCTCTCGATTAGGGGAGACTCAAAATGCTTCGACGGGAAAGAGTATCACTGGCTGGAACGACTAGGAACGGATTCACATCGTTCCAGAGACCAAACAAATAAACGATTCCCTGCATGGAGGCAGACAATGCGATCCTTTTTCTATTGTGCAACCCTTTCGTCGGTGCTTGCATTCACATCTTCGGTCACGGCTGCGGATGGCGTTTTTACGAAGTCGTTTGACACGGACGCGATGATCAACGCGAATGATGGCTCGGTGATTCCGGCGTCTTGCGAACTTGGTTCAAGCTGTAGCGATCATTCCAATTCCAACGCTTGCGGTTCGACTTGCGACACCAAGCCGATGAAGTTGAATTGCAACTCCTGCGACTGTGGCAACTGGCTGCAGAATACGACTGCGTTTTCTGGCGTTGAGGCCTTCAAGACGTATGGTGACTTTGCCTTCTCAAACAACGCTGGTTTCGTAAATGGACTTAACACGGGATTTCGACTCGGCGATTCTAAGATTCGAGGACAAATCGGCGGGTCCTTTGGCGTATACGATCTGAAAGGGCGATTTGATGGCGGTGGTATTCCGATCAATCAACAAACGGATAACCAAGGGTTTTTGACGGCTGGCGTTTTCAAACGGAGCAATGTCTGTGCCGGAGAGAGACTTTCTTGGGGACTCGTTTATGATCAACTCTGGAACCATCAATATGGTGCTTTGGCAGGGGATATTTACCTCGGCCAATTTCGAGGCATTCTGGGTGTCGCGTTGAATCAAACAGACGAAGTTGGATTTTGGGGTACAGCAGGCACCAATGTTGCGAACACCACCATCTTTACTGGTCTACGAGCGGTAAACCAGGGCAACTTGTTCTGGAGTCACAACTACGCCTATGGAGCACGTTCCATGGTCTACGCTGGCCTCGCTGACCGTGCGAGCAATGGAAGTTGGACGACCGGCACACAATTGACAGCTCCTATGAGTCAACGTGTTTCGCTTTATGGCAATTCTGCTTTCATGTTCCCAAGCTCAACCAAAGGAACCATTGGATCGAGTGAGTTGCTATGGTCCGTCTCCTGCGGCTTGAGCTTCTCGTTTGGCTGCAAGACTGTTTCACGCAATATTTCCGGTGATTGCGGGATGCCACTGCTGCCAGTTGCGAACAATGGAACGTTTATGATTGATGGCGATCTTATCAACCCCTAAGCGGCGTTTGTGCTGATCGTGATTGGAAGGCCGGCTGAGGTTTAGGCCATCCGGGCCAACGGGCCGTCCGTTCGCGATTGTTTTCGATGCCCTCGAACGGTCGGCCCTTTGGGCCTTTGTTGGGTGTGTGGGCCGATTTACCAGGGCCGCTGGCGCCGCTGGCCCTGGCTATTTGAACGAATGGCCCGTTGGGCCGCGAACGAAAGGGTCGTTGAAGCCTACCCCAATTTTAACAAAGCACTTGCGACTTCCGATAAACGATTGTTTTCCCCATCTGAACTTGCTCGACCCCTTTCGGAAATGCGGTGGCGCTTTCCGCGGCCCCTAGCATGAGAATTCCTCCGGGAGACAATCTTGCGCACAACTGCTCCAACACATTACGACGTGTGGCTTCATCAAAGTAAATGAGCAAGTTTCGGCATAAAATGACGTCGAAGCACGACATGTCAGTCATCGGTTGGACCAAGTTCAGACGTTGAAACTCGACCATGATTTTGATCGCAGGAACCGCTTCGTACAGCCCCTTGCTCTCAACAAAGTAAAGTCGCTTCGATTCCGCATCCAATCCTCGATCTAAGTCGCGAGCATTGTATTGCCCTGCCTTGGCAACCCTCAACGCGTCTGCGGAAATGTCGGTCCCTAGGATTTGAAAATTCTCTGGCCCTACCAAGAAGCGATCACTCCCCGATCGAGGTTGGGTTTTGATAAACTCGAGGATGGCTATCGCCAAGCTATAAGCCTCTTGACCCGTCGAAGCTGCCGCTGACCATATTCGAAGCTTGCCGAAGGGAAGAGACGCTGTTCGTTGCCGATCGGCTCTCGTCTGAATCAATTGCGGCAGTATGGCTTTCCGGAACTCTTCAAAAGGGTGGCTGTCTCGATTGAACGAAGTCTCTTTGGTCGTGATCGCCTCAACAATATCGGTCTGCAGCAACGCCCCTTGAGCATCAGCCGCTTTGGTTGCCAACTCAGCGTAGCTATGCAATTTTTTGCTATGCAAAACAGGTTCTAGCCTGGATTGAATGAGGTACTTTTTGTCGTCCCCGAGCCAAATTCCGCAAAGTCGTTGTATCAGCAGTCGCAAATCTCTAAACTCTTGGTCCGATAGTTTCATGCCTGCTTTGTGCTCCCAACAAGCTTGAGAAACGTCGGGGCAAACTGATCGAGCGGCAACACGACATCGACCGCTCCGGTTTCAATGGCGGCTCGCGGCATTCCCCAAATAATGCTCGTCGCTTGATCCTGCGCGATCACAAAACCGCCGGCTCGTTTCACGGCCCGAACACCGTTGGCACCATCGTTCAGCATTCCCGTCATGATGGCCGCGATCAACGAAGAACCGTACATGGCTGCCGCTGACCTGAGGAATACGTCGACGGCCGGACGCGAGTGATTCTCGGGCGGTGCGTCGCTCAAGCCGATCATGATCTTGCCTTCCTTGCGTCTGAGGATCATATGACTTCCACTTTGGGCCAGGTAGATACCTCCTGGCGTTACGACCATGTCCTCCTTTGCTTCCATAATCGGATGGTTCAGTCGGCGACTCAAACTCTCTGCGAAATAGCTGCTAAGTCCGCTCAAAATATGCTGCACAATGAAAACAGGCACAGTCGTCTTGCCGGCAAGTGCCGGCAACAGTTGTGCGAGAGTTTCAGGACCGCCCGTCGATATGCCGATCGCAATGGCTTGGTATAATCCAGGCGGTTTCGAAGGCAAACGGTTGTCTGCCAACTTGGAAGCTAGTTCCGATTTGATCGAAGGCGACGCAACTTTCATTGAAAGTGCTTCTTGTCGGCCAAAGCGTTTCAGCTTGAAGATCTGCAACTTTTCCTTGAGCGTCTTTTCCAGCGAAGCTTTATTCTGCGCTTCGGTTCCACTGCTCGGCTTCAACACGAAATCGATCGCACCAAGCTGCAGCCCTTCGACGGTGCACCTAGCTCCTTGAGTCGTAAGCGAACTGATTAAGATCACTTCGATGGGAGGGCTATTGGGCTTGGATCGATTCAGGTCACGGATCGCTCGCAGCGTCGCCAAGCCATCTAGCCCAGGCATTTCTAGATCCAGCGTCACCAAATCGACGAGGGATTTTTTCAGAAACTCGATGGCTTTCTCGCCGTTGAAAACCGACCCGAGGACCACGACATCCGAAATGGTGGCAAACGCGCTCTCGAGAATTCCGCGAAAGATTCTCGAGTCGTCAACAATTAGAATGCGAGTTGGCTCATGAGTCATTGGTTGGGATTTTGAATCGAGACGTAATCTTACTTAGTGCTTGCGAGAGTTCAGCCAACGTGTTCGAAGCGGCCGTGACCCCGTCCGAGGATCGATTGGTTTCCTGAGCTGCTTTGCTTACCTGCGTAATACTATCCGAAATTGCCCCCGCTGCCTTGGCCGCTTCGCCAACATTTCTCGAGACATCGGTGGCCCCTCGCGTTGCCTCCGCGATACTTCGGGACATATCGTTGGCGGTTGCCGCAACCTCCGAAATGGACCGTGCGATTTGACTCACACCACTATTGGCTTGACCGATGTTCTGGGAGATGGTTTGAGCCGCTCGACTTTGTTGCTCAACCGATGTCGAAATGCGGTCGGACAAGCTGTTGATTTCTTTGATGACGTTGGCGATGTCGTGAATCACTCCGACGGCTTGGCGTGTCCCGTTCTGCACTCCCTCGATCTTGACGGCGATATCTTCGGCTGCTTTTGCACTTTGGTTGGCTAACTGCTTGATTTCGTGCGCCACGACTGCGAAGCCTTTACCAGCTTCGCCCGCCGAAGTCGCTTCGATGGTTGCGTTGAGCGCAAGCAAATTCGTTTGCAAGGCGATCATTTTGATCGTTTCCGTTACCTTGCTGATTTCTGCGCTGGACAGGTCCAAGTTGCGCATCGTTGAATTGGCGGAGTCCGCCATTTGACTAGCATTGTTGGCGACTCGAGAACCGTCGCGCACGTTACCGAGAATATGGTCAAAAGAAATGGAAATGTCGTGAACGGCCGTTGCAACTGCAGCAACATTGTTGGACGTTTGTTCCGCCGCTGAGGAGATCGAGCCCACTGAGACACTCATCTCTTCGGTTGCAGTCGAGATCGAAGCGAAGTTCATGCTCATCTCTTCTGCGGCCGAACTCATTGTCGTAATGTTGGCGGACAGCTGCTCCGAGGCGGAGGAGACGCCAACGGCTCGCGATGAAGTCTGTTCACTTTGCGCGACTAGCGAACTGGCAATACTTCCCAGTCCAGACGAAGAAGTGCTCAAGCTTGAGGCTGCGCTTTGGATTTGCTGAACAATCCCTGACAATGCGTCTGCCAGAGAGTCCGTGGCTAACGCCAATTCGCCAACTTCATCGGACTGTTGAAGATTGATACGTGACATCAGGTTTCCGCTGGCCATCTCTTGAGCGAGATTCTTAACGAGCGAGACAGGCCTTGTGACGGAACGGGAGACCAGATACGAGGCAGCAACACCCAGTAGTAACCCGCAGATCGTTGTTCCTATGAGTACCCAACAGCTTTCTAAATAAATGTCTTCGCTCATTAGGACTCCCTTCTCCACGTCGGTCTTCAGTGTCGCGGTAATCGAATCCAACGTATCTAGTACTAGGTCTGTTGAGGCTTTCGACTCCTTCAAAGATTTTTCTGCCGAGATATTGTTGGAATCGATTGTCGATAGGCGCAACACTTCATCGACATCCACTCGCATTCCCGAAAGAATCGACTTGAGGACTCCATCAAGCTCAGGGTCCTTGCTCGTCGAAGCGGCTGTAAAGAAGGCATCCCTCTTTTGCTTTGCACCTGTATCGGCGGACGCGAACGCGGATTTATTGCTTTGCGGAGTACGAATATGCAACGCCAAACTAGCAAACAAATCTTTGGCGAGACCTGGCAGCTTTTGCGTTTCAAGATTGGGGCGAGAGTCGCTGTCTTGCAAAACTTTCTGCGTGTTAAGCGATTTTTCGACCGCCTGCGACAGCAATTCGATACTGGCGAAGATCTTGCCAGTAAGCAGTTCATCCGCCTTGACATTGGTATTCAGTCTGGCCGACTCAACGCACGACTTGTTGAATCCTATGAGCGTTTCTACGTTTTTACTGAGCTCTTGAGCACTTGCGTTGAGCGGAGTCGTCATGAGTTCAACTCGAAGCGAGGCAACCAAAGTCTTGAGCCTATTGGCGGCGATCTCACTTGCGTTGGCAAATGCATCGGACTCCTTGTCATCGCCGCTGAGTACCGCATTTTTTTGGGCTCGAATCATCGCGAAAAGCTCGTTACGGATGTCCGCAGTTGCGACAAGATGCGCGAAGGACTTCTTTCCAAGCTTATTGGCGTTGCTATTCAATATTCGCAGACTCGCCCAACCCACGTAGGCTGTGACCACCAGGAAGGTACACAGGATCAGTGTCAACAGAACCAGCTTGTTGCTTAGTTTTAGATTTTTCATGATGAGCCTAAATAGAACTTTTGGTTGAGAGTTCGTTTTCGATGAGGGGTAAAAATTTGCGAGGGTTGAGCACAACTAACAAATGTTTTTCAAGTCGACAGACTCGGTCAACCAATTCGCTTGGACCATGCACTGGCAAACCTGTCTGGACGCCTTGATTTGCCGCAAACTCGCTTTTGGTTACGGTTGCGATTTCACCTATTTCATCCACCAAAAGCCCGAACGCAGGTCCAACGACTTGTTTGAATATGACCAAACGCTTTGCTTCGGGCTCGCTATCCAGCGGTAGTTTCAGCAGTCGTTTCAGGTCCAGCGCAAGAATGATTTGGCCTCGAATGTTGACGTATCCGCGAACGCAATCCGGTGAGTGAGGAATGCCGGTGCAATGGACCTCCGCCGTGACTTCCTTGATGTCTTCGATCGGAACGCCAAATAGACGGCCAGCCGCCTCGAAGGTGCAGAATAGGGATTCGTCGCTGGTCATCTTACATCTCCCTTTTCGATACCCAGGAGATTGCGAACCGATCCGACCAAACGATCATGGTCGAGTTTTTCCTCAAACATATCGAAACCGCATTCGCTCGCTTTGGAGGCATTTTCTTGTTTGCTCAAGGAAGTGAGTGCAAGAAAAGGTGTCTGACACCCTCTCTCGCGAGCGGCCATGCAAAACTCCCAACCGTTCATGTTCGGCATCTCAATGTCCGAGACTACCAAGTCGAAGGTTTCCGAATCTAGTTTGTGAAGTCCATCGATCCCGTCGACTGCAGTCGTGACGTTTAAGCCGATTCGTTCAAAGTAACGCTTGACCACCTCTCGGAAAAATGGGGTGTCGTCGACGAGCAAAACATGCGGCTTGACCACCGGGCGGGCCGAGTGCGATGTTCGACCTTTCGACCTTTGGATGTGCTTTCTGCTCTTTCCTTCGTCCGATACCGTTTCGTCAGGCAGCGTGCCAAATAGTTTTTCTCGCAAGAACTGCGTATCGATAAACAGTGAAAGTTTACCTCGCACGATGGCTGTCCCAAGTATCCCTGGGTCCTCGACGGTCGCCTCTTGAAGATCGATGGCCAATGTGTCTGTATCGACGATTCGAGAAACCAAGATACCCATCGGTTCCGCCACAAACTTCGGCAATAGTAAATGCATATTGGATGTCGACTCACAGGCCGAAACATTCAGGTATTTGTCTAAGTGAACAATTCGCGTGGCAACGCCGTCGATCGTGATGAACGATTGGTTGCCAACCTGTTCCACTTGGCCCATGGAAATCGATTCAATTCGGCGAACTTGGACAAGCGGCAAAGCGAACTGTTCTTTGGGGCCGAACTCAAACAGCAGGATCCGATGTACTTCTGCCGGGTCGCGTTCCTTTTTACCTGACGATTCTGGTGACTCGGTTCCATAGCAATCCGCGTGTTCGGCGATGCCATCGATGTTGGCAATCAACGCAACCTTGCCGTCACCCATCAGAGTCGCACCAGCAAAAATGCCGATCTTTTTCAGGGACGGATGCATCGGCTTGACGACCACTTCCTCGGTCCCGCGAACATCGCCTACAAGCAATCCGAACTTCCGCCCATTCGTTCGGAGCACCAGTATGTATTCGATACAATCTGGACTGCGATCTTTCGGAGCGTTGTCGATCATGATCTGGGCTTTGGTTGCGGCATCGAAAACCGAATTGCGGTGGAGCACGTCTTTGAGCCGAACCACAGGCAGTAATGTATCTCGAAGCCTGTAAAGTTCCTCATCGTAAGAATGCTCAATGGCGCCTCGCCCGCCAGGATGAAGACAAACGATTTCTTCTAAACCGCGTTGGGGAACGGCAAATCGTTCTTCACCCACTGTTACGATCAAGCATGGAATGATAGCGAGTGTGAGCGGGACTCGCAGGATGATGGAGGTACCAAGACCTGGCGTGGAATCGATGGTCAATGAGCCTTCGAGACGCTCAATGTTGGTCTTGACCACATCCATACCGACGCCACGACCAGAGACGTCGCTAACTTGCTTGGCCGTTGAAAAACCAGGCAGCAGAATGGTAGAGTAAAGTTCTTTCGATGAGATGCGTTGCAGCTCCACTTCGGTTTTGATTCCGAGGGCAACGAGCTTGGCGCGAACGGCGTTCGGATCGATGCCGCGACCATCATCCCGAATTTCTATGATAACTTGTCCATCTGCAGCCATCGCGGACAGCGTGATCTGGCCGATAGCGGACTTGCCCACCTGCTGACGAACGTCCGGCGTTTCCAGCCCGTGGTCGGTGCTATTTCGAATGAGGTGTGTCAACGGATCGGAGAGTTGCTCGAGAACAGTCTTGTCGAGCTCTACCTCTTGGCCGATCATCACCAACTCAACTTGTTTGCCAAGTTGTCGGCCGAGATCGCGAACCATTCGTGGAAATCGTCCGAACAAATTGCCAACAGGTTGCATTCGTGTCTTCAGAACAGCTTCCTGCAGTTCAGACGTTACCGAGTTCAATCGCTGGATGATAGCTCGCGGTGTGCCATCGATTTCACCGAAAGCCAAAAGCGATTGATTGCGGACTAGAGTCAATTCACCAACCAGTGTCATCAGTCGATCGAGCAAGTCGACTTGAATGCGAAGGCTGGAGATCTTCTCGGAGGGAACGATTGGCTCGAGACGCTTTCCGGCCACGACGAGTTCCCGCGTGGGGGCTTGGTCTGCCGCAGGTGACACAAAAGTTGGCGGAACAACCACTGCGGAAGTAACAGGCGATGGAACTGAGGACTCGATTGAAAGTTTTTTTACAACGGTTGAATGCCCAACAGGAGGTACTGCGCGTTGTGGCTCGGATTCCGACGCGTCTAGCAAAGCATCCTTTAGGGCCAAGCATAGAATTGAAGCTTTTGGCACTCCGTCGGAAAAATCCTCAGGCTCATAGAACAATTCGATTGCTTTAGCGACTTCGACCGTCGAACCCGTATTTGCTTTCAACGCGGCTGACAGGTCGCTGAGCGACATTCCGGTTAAATCGACTGAGCCGAGTTCCGACCATGGTCTATCTTGACTCGCACCGACCAAGGCCCGTTTTACTTCAAACAACGATTTCGCTGCAGCCAACTTGCAATCAAACCGAAGCGGCTGAGGCCACTCAGACACATGTTTCGTGAAATCGATACTGGCAAAATGAAATCCGCGAACGGCTCCCGTTGCATCTAAGCTCTGCAGCATCGGCAATACGCTTGTAGGCGGCGCTGGCAGATGGAAACTCAGGTCAGCAAATGGCTGCTCGCTCGTACGGTGAGCCTCAATCGACCTTAGGCGTTCTAGAAGAGTTGAGACATCATGCGAATGGCTGTGATCCAGATCTTCGATCATGGCCGACAGCCGATCAATGGCGAGCAATAGCAACTCAACGACATGGGTTGGAGGCGTACCATTCGCCCCTCGGTAGTTTTCCAATATCTCTTCTGTGGCGTGCGCTAGTTTTTGCACGGCGTGAAAACCGAGAAAGCCTGAGTTGCCTTTGAGTGAATGAACGACCCGAAAACTAGCATCGATCAAATCTGCGACTTCGCCACCGGTTGCCTTTTCGAGAGCAAGCATCGACTTCTCGAACACTTGTAAGTGCTCGCGAGACTCAAGGACAAAATCGGAGTAACGCGAATCGGTCATCTAGACGCCCTGCTTTGGGGCAAGCCGATGAAGTCAAGCAGCTTGGCAATGTCAGGAGTGGTGTTAAGAAAGGCCAACTGCTTCGACTTGGAAAGAGCAAAGTGCGTTGCGGAGTGAAGCCATGCCAAGCCGATGGCGTCCAAGTCCTTTAGCCCGCTCATATCAAGGGACACGACTTCATGCTGACTCAGCAGTTCGATCAACTGCACACGAAGGGCTTCGGCATTTTCTGCTCCAAGCATTTTGGGCAAGACCAAGGTTGGCGTCGAAATTGTTTGTGTCGAGACTACGGGAGTCGAGTTATCGGGGGACGTCGTGATTGGTGCAGTGGCAAAGGGTCGTGAGCGCTTTGGTCCTTCATTTTCGACGGCATTCACCTTCGTTACCCAAGCAGGCTGTGTTGCTTCGGTTTCTGGAACGTGGTGAGTCGACACTTCTTTTGATTTGGGCTCAGTAGTAGAGGTGGGCACAACCAAAGGACTATCCGAGAGCGGTTGTTTGTTAAGCACACATTGCAATTGCTCGACGGTTGTTTTGATCGCCGAATCGAAAACCGTCCAATCGACGTTGGGGGCTTTGGACGCCTCGGAGATACGGACCAGCAAGTCGACCGACTTGAGCAATACATCGATTCCGCTCGATTCCAGCACTAACTCGCCCCTCTGGGCGGCCACGAAGCAATCTTCCATGACGTGAGCCACATCGACCGCAGCGTCAACCCGCACGATCCTTGCAGCACCCTTGATCGAGTGAGCGGCTCGCATCATTCCATCCAAGACACCGGTTGCTTCTGGAGATTGCTCGAGCTTGAGCAACGAGTTGGTCAGCGAGTCCGAATGCGACTCGACCTCGGCCCGGAAAAGCTCGAGCATCATTTCGTCGGGGTCGTAACTCACGCCTGAATCCTCTATTTTCGAATGGAAAACCTGAGTTCTTAGTCTAGACTGGGCTTCCAGTGATTCAACGGACAACCCACCAAACTACCGTCTCAAGTTCAAGGTTTCTTGGGCCCATCGGGCGAGATACAGGGCGGTAGCAGGGATTGTACTGAATAATATGGTCAGCCACGCGGCAATCAGGGACTAACGGGATGGGCGGCAATTCTAGTTCGCATTCGGAACCAAAGAACCGAGGCATTGTCGTTTTGCTGGTGGACGATCAAGCGATCGTGGGTGAAGCCATCCGACGCATGCTGGCGGACCAGACCGACATCGACTTCCATTATTGCCAAAATCCATTCGAATCGATCGAGATGGCGGCCAAGCTGGAGCCGACAGTCATCCTGCAAGATTTGGTTATGCCCGAAGTCGATGGCTTAACGCTCGTCAAGTTTTATCGAGCCCATTCAGCCATCAAAGACACACCGTTAGTGGTCCTCTCCTCAACCGAGGATGCCAAGACCAAGGCTGAGGCGTTCGGTCTAGGCGCGAACGACTACTTGGTGAAGCTGCCGGACCGATTGGAGTTGATAGCGCGAATACGATATCACTCGCGTGCTTACATTCATTTGTTGGAACGGAACGAGATGTTTGCGAAGCTTGAGGCGAGCGAAAAGCGAATGGCCTACGAAATGGAGACGGGGGCCAAGTACGTTGCATCACTGATTCCCGCTCCTATTTCTCAGCCCATTCAAATCGACTGGCGGTTTGTACCAAGTGCCGAGCTTGGTGGTGACTCGTTGGGCTACTTTGCGCTCGACGAAGATCGCTTTGCTATCTTCTTGTTGGACGTAACCGGTCACGGGTTGGCGTCTGCGTTGCTGGGCGTGGCCGTATCGAACGTGTTGCGAGCTAGATCATTGCTGAACACTGACTTTGCAGTCCCGAGTCAAGTTCTAACGTCGCTCAACAACACCTTCAAAATGGAGGAGCAAGACGGCCGAACTTTTACGATGTGGTATGGAGTTTTTGAGCCGAAGACTCGCCGACTGGTTTGGTGCGCGGGGGGCCATCCGTCCGCGTTGCTCTTCAAACCAGGCCAAATCGCTCCGATGGAGTTAGAGTCGCTCAATCCGGGAGTCGGCATGTTTGAATGGGATGATTTTGAACAGAAAGAAATCATCGTCCCTGAGAACGCGAGGATCTTTGTGTATAGCGATGGCGCTTTCGAGATTCACAAGCAAGATGGCGTGACTTGGACTTTCCGCGAGTTCATGCAATTCATGTCCCAGCCGGACGATTCGGAAGCCAATACCATGGACCGACTCATTCAGCACGTCCGAATGCTCAAGGGTGGCGATGTGCTCGACGACGATTTTTCTATTATGGATATTCGGTTGTAGTGCATTGACTTGAAGCATGTGTCACTCCGTCGTCTCATTTGGAGTCCATTTGAGAACCCATGGTGACTTGGATTCTGCGATGAGCTTCCCCTTTCCGAGATCAGCAATCCTGAATTCGCTTACCGCATCCAAGGCGACATGGTTTGGGACAAGGATGCGGAACTCGCCTCGTTCGTTGACACGTCCCATCCAATTTTCGCTGAAGTCCTTCGTACCTGCCATGATCCAGTCAAATCGCAGTTCACTCAAATCCAAGTCGACGATTTTCCCTTGGATCAATTGCCCCTTTCCAATATATACCGCAGGAGCTGTTTGCAACCCGTCGCTTTGGACCACGGTAAACTTCTTAGACCAATCAGGATGGTAGATGCAATATCCATCAGGAAGCGAGGTGTCGTTAATTGAGAACCACCATTCGCCTGGCTGGACAGCGACTTCGCAAATCCCGTCTTCATTGGTCGAAGCCTCTCCCGTGATATTGTCGGTACCGTCATTTAAAAAGAATGAAATTGCGATCCCTTCGTGAGTCGCCGAATCCGTGACATCGACCACCGACACGAGGCAATTGCAAACCGGCTTCTGTCGAAACTCGAGCAAGTTTGTCTTGCCCGCTTGGATCTCAAAGTCCTTTCGATACTCACCTCGGCCGATGGATTTGTTGGGACTGAAAACCCGAACATCAATCGTTGTGGCCGGAATATTCAGGATTGTTACGCGACCATCGTCGCCTGTCTTCCCAAGAAATGCGGAGAATTCTGCTGTCGGCTTCTCAATCACATTGGAATTAACTGCCTCATTATTCGTGTTCGCAAAAAGCCTAGCACCCGCAATCGGTTCCCCATCAGAATCTAAAAATCGGCAAACGAGAGTACCGAACGAGATATCCCAAACAATTCGAAGCACCGAAGTGCGATCCCATCTTTCTGGGATCTGAAACGTGCAACTGCGATCAGCATCCAGCGCAATTCGGAGGCTTTTCAAATCCGAGGCGATTGCACCCCGAAGCTTTGCGGTTCCACCCGAATCGGTTCGCGATTCGAGATTGCGAGGCAAGCGATGCGGGATGTTGGATATCCATGCACTTCGCCGGAAAAATATCTGCCCTGGTGTGACGGTCGCGTTCGGGATTGGCTTTCCCTCGCGATCCACAACCAATACAGAAATATCGCTTTCCGGCTGCATGCGAACTCGCATGGACCGCGAATGGGAAAACGATGTATTCAAAAAATCAATCGCGAATTCCTGTGCATAAACAAAGCAGCAACGTACGGTATTCGAGTCATCCGTGACAATCTCGATTTTCCCATCCGCGTTGGACAGTCGCAAGTTAGGCTGGTAGGTGGAGCCCGCTGTGGCTTCGGAAACCTGTTCGTCAATCGTGGCTTGCACGGGCTGACCCGATGGGTCAACGAAACTCAATTGTAGGGTTGCTGATGGCTTAGATTGCAAAAACGAAACTACGAGCAATAGGAAATAGAAAGGGATACTCATTTGGACTCCGGGAATATCACATCACGATTGTTCCAGAATGGACACTCGCCTGTATATAGATGGTAACCCGACGCGTAAGCGAAAATAGTACTAGCGAAACGATCTAGTCCCGATCCTCGATCTCGCTCTCAGGCTTTGGGTTTGGTATTTCCTCGCTCACGCTTCGGGTTACCAACTTCCGCGAGTCGAATATCTACGCAGCGCGACGAACCGACTGATTTCGTGTCAGGCCGAGTGGCAACGCCAATGGCTGTTCGTCTGTCACGACAGCTTGAATGGCGATATGGCGAGTCGCATTCAACAGAATTGGGCTCTTCAGATTCGCCGTCAGAGTCACGCCGCTTTTGCTGACCACGCTCAAAACGTAAAGCTGATCATCGGTATGAAGATTGAGTGCGGCCAATTCGCGTTTGTGGACGTGAGCGCGATAATTGGGGGCAAATCGACGGGGACTGACTACCGGCAGAGCGACGTTTGCCAACGCTACCGACTGCAGCCAAGCGACTTCGTCATTCCCTTCGCTGGAAAGCAAAATCCAGTGACGACAGGTCTCAAATCCAATCAAACCATGCGGCATAAGCAGCATATCTGAGTGGCTGATGTCCATTTTACCGAAACGCGAAGATTGAATTTGCATGACGTCACCGTGGACTAAAATGTTACCGATGTGCTACAATCGTCCTCATCGGCAGGCGTGGCCTGACCGCGTGAGTCTAAAACCGGACATCCTCCTTTTTTCATCCCTTCATCCGTTAGTTCTTGTCAGCCTGATGAGTGATAGCAATCTTCTAAGTCGTATCGATTCGGTTCGTGCTCGTTTGGTTCCTCTACGAGACGGTCTTTGACTACGCTAACAAAGTTGCACAAATTGAAAAACTGGACGCCGAAATGGCGAGTCCAACTTTTTGGGATGTTCCTGAAAAGGCACAGGAAACCGTTCAACAGCTGAAGAATCTTCGTTCTGTCGTCGAACCGTTGCGAGGAGCAATCAACTCCTGCAACGATTTGGCTGAGTTAGTGAGCATGCTCGACGAAGATCCCTCCGTGGCTACCGAGGTCGAAACCGAGGTCGGCAAGCTCGAAATCAGCATTGAACAACTGGAGCTGAAAGCGCTCTTGAGCGGCCCGATGGATGAATGTGGGGCGATCCTTTCGGTGCACGCCCGTGAAGGTGGTCTCGATGCCAACGATTGGGCCGAGATGCTGCTTGGCATGTACACCGCTTGGGCTCAGAAGAATGGCTACTCCGCCGAATTAGTTGACCGGTCCGACAACGAAGGAGCCGGTATCACCCAAGCCACGGTGATCATTCGCGGCCCATCGGCTTATGGATATCTCAAGGGTGAGGAAGGGATCCATCGTCTAGTCCGAATCAGTCCTTATAACGCAGAAGGCAAACGGCAAACCAGCTTCGCCGCAGTCGACGTCTCCCCCGAAGTCAGCGACGCTGTCGAAATTGAGATCCTTGAAAAGGATGTGCGCGAAGACGTCTATCGAGCCTCCGGCGCAGGTGGACAGCACGTGAACAAAACGAGTTCCGCGATCCGACTCACCCACATCCCCACCGGTATTGTTGCGCAATGCCAAAGCGATCGAAGTCAACATAAGAATCGAGCGCAAGCCTGGAAGATGTTGCGAGCTCGCATGGCCCGCGTTGAAGAAGAGAAACAAGAAGCCGAGCAAGCGATCAAGTACCAGAACAAAACAGTGACTGGCTTCGGCTCTCAAATTCGAAACTACTTCTTGCACCCTGATCAACGAGTAAAAGACTCGCGAACAGGCTTTCAAATCGGCAACTTCCACGTCGTATTGGCGGGCGAGCTTCAAGGATTTTTAGAAGCGTTTCTTAAATACAAAATGGTCAAGGAAGCTCAGTCTTAGTGGGGCACACCTGCCGGGTGTGCCCTGACTGGTGTTGAATTAGCAGGTAGTGGAATCTCGTAAGAGTTCCTGAAGTGCCTTAAACTGCTGGAAGTTTTACAACTTCCGCTACGGGAATCGGTTAACGCAAGCACGGCTCCTCAAGCAACGTCAAGCACTTTCGATCCGCATCCAGTTCGACCATAGCTCCATGTGGCAAAGTCGCATTTTTGGGCACGTGCCCAACCGGGAAATTGGCGACAACCGGACAACTCAGTGGCTTAATCGCGTCACACAGGACACGATCGATTTCTTTCGCGTCATTCGGGTCCTTGCAAGTAAATTGCCCGAGGACAATCCCCGCAACGGAATTGAGAATGCCGGCCAATCGAAGTTGCGAGAGAAGGCGATCGACTCGATACGGAGCTTCGTTAACATCTTCTAGAAAGAGGATATTTCCAGTGGCTTCGATGGCAAATGGAGTTCCAAGAGTCGCGCAAACAAGCGACAAGTTCCCACCCATTAATCGTCCGTGAGCTTTTCCTGCGTTGATCGTCTTGATTGAGTCGGAAGCTGGAATTTCGATGGTTTCGCTCGTCATCCCATTCGGGTGGCGATCGACGAACAGCATTCTTTCAAACGCGTTTTGCGAATAAGCGTGCTCGGGCAAATGTCCTTGCGCAAGATTGCTCATGGGCATGGGTGAATGAAACGAGACTACTCGCGCCTTGCAAGCGATAGCGAGATGCAGCGCGGTTAGATCCGAGTAACCGATGATGACTTTGGGGTCGCGACGAAGGCTTTCGTAGTCGACGCGATCGAGGATGCGAGTCAATCCATATCCACCACGAACGGGAAACACGCCTCGCACGATTGGGTCTCGTATGGCTCGATTCAGCTCGTTCAAACGCTCGTCGTCCGAGCCTGCCAGGTATTCTTTCTTGCGATCAAGCATTCGAGCGTCGCACTGGACTTGGTACCCGCTTTTCTGCAATTGCATTTGATACGCAAGGACAACGGCCCGATCGACTGGCCCAGCTGGGGCAACTAACGCGATCGTGTCCCCTAGCTTGAGCCCTTTCGGTTTGAGCCATTCCAATTCAAGTCGGCTGACCACTGGTTTAGCATGAAGCATTGAGGGCATGAAAGACGCAAATGCGACGAAACGAACCACAGTTCGACGCGAAAATAAATTGGCATTCATGTTTTTGTTCTCGCTTTCGTTCTAACAGTTGGGCTGCCACGTTTTGGCGAGCGGCAACATAAATACTACCTTAGCACGACGTGCAAGCTAGTGAAGAGGATAGTTGGTTCACTAGCTTGCGCGCTTGCGCGTCGTGCTAAGTATACTTTGAACTCGATCCCTGGCTCCGCCTGGGAACGCAATGCCTCGGAGGCTCCTGCCTCCTGAGTCACAAAAACGTGAGGCGGAGCCTCGAAAGCAGTGCGTTCCAAGGCAGAGCCTTGGGACGAGAATGAGAAACACATGGGAGGGCGAGGCTCCTGCCGAGCTTGCGACGCCAAGGTTCGGCGGTAGCCTCACCCTCCCATGTGACAAATTGCTTGGAAAACTTTGGCTAACTTCTTTTCCGTTGTTTTGAAATCGTGATCAGTGCTACCCCGACAATGATGATCACTGAGGCGAGAAAGAGTCGTGGACTGACCGCTTCATTCAGAATGAGCCAGCCAAGAAAGACTGCTACGATCGGGTTGACGTAGGCATAGGTCGAAATCACCGAGGGCGAAGCATGGTTCATCAGCCATACAAACGTTGTGTAAGCGATGAGCGAACCAGCGATAACGAGATAAAGCCAAGCGTAAAGGGACTCGGCACTCACTTTTGCGATTGAGAAGTCTTTCGTCTCACCAAGGATCAGACTTAGCGCAAGAAGCCAACATGCGCCACAAAGCATCTGGGCCGCTGATCCAGCAAAAGGCTCTGCCGCAGCGGGCAGCAAACGATTGTAAAGGGAACCTATTGTCCAACATATACATGCGATTACTAACGCGAACACAGGGAGCGGTTGAAGTTGCGTTTGGTTCGTATCGAAAAATGCCGGCCCTACCAAAACGGCCAATCCAATTGTCCCCAATGCGAGTCCCACAAATGTTAGGATTTTTGGGCGACCTTCTCCAACGGGAGCTCCACGCCACCAGGCAACTCCCCATTCGGCGAAAACGAAAAACAAGGGATTGACGGCGACAATTAACGTCGCAATTCCTGATGGAATGGAGGTCTCCGCCCAAGAGACCAATCCGTTTCCTCCAAGAATCATAAAGGCCGATATGACGAAATTGTCAATCCACTGCTTTTTCGTGAGATGAAAGCCTCGCAGCCATCCGACCACGCCCGCAAGTACCAGACCAGCCACCAGAAAACGTGTACTTGCCATCAAAAAAGGTGGAATCGTGTCCACCGCGACACGGATAGCCAGATAGGTCGAGCCCCAAATCAAATAGATCGTCAGCATTCCGAATACGACCAAAAAAGGGGATGGCGATTGCGAAGGCTTGAGATTTGCGTCTGGCATATTTTGTTAGTGAAGCGAGGAATTTATTGCGTTTCCACGCTTTTGCTTCGAGTTGGGAGCAATGCATCTGGCTTTGCGATGATATCAGGATTCTTGAAAATGAATTGACATGGCGAGTTCGATTTGGTTCACAAGTCGGTGAAACGGTTTATAAGGCGTGCGACGGAACGAAAACTACCGTAGCTGGATTCGTAAGAATTCAGAACCAGCAGAATTCTCACGAATCCAGCTACGAATCGTGAACCAGCTGAATTCTCACGAATCCAGCTACGAATCCTGGTGAGAATGGAAAACTATGTACGCCGTTGTTTGTCAACACGGTTTGCTAGTCGGGCAACTTGGTTTACCATTTCCCTTTTGGAAATTCAGAACCTCGTAGGATTGCTATCTTTCATGGAGAAAACCAGGGTTGCCATCGTTGGCATGGGCACCGTGGGAACCGGTGTGGCCCGTTTGCTTTTGGACCATGGCGATCGGCTTGCTAGGCATGCCGGGCGCATTCTTTGGCTGGAAAAAGCGACGGTGCGGGACTTGAAAAAAGACCGCAATATCAACTTGCCAGCCGGTATCCTGACCGATGATTTGAGTTCCATCCTAAACGATCGGGAGATCGAGGTTGTTGCGCATTTGGTCGGCGGGCTCGAACCTGCGCGCACGATCATGCTACAGCTCCTCGAGGCGGGCAAGGATGTGGTCACCGCCAACAAAGCTCTCTTGGCCGAACATGGCGAAGAGCTATTCGATCGAGCGAGAGCATTGGGACGAACCATCGCCTTCGAAGCCAGCGTCGGTGGCGGAATTCCCATCATTGCCAATATCAGTCAATGCTTTTCCGCCAATCAAATCCTCTCGCTACGAGGCATCCTCAACGGGACCAGCAACTACATCATCTCTCAAATGGATGAGCAAGGTGCCGACTACGCCGTGGCCTTGAAGCTTGCACAGGAGCTCGGGTACGCCGAAGCCGATCCGACGATGGACGTTGACGGCAGCGACGCCGCCCAAAAGCTTGCGATCCTGGCGCACTTGGCTTTTGGAGTGCGAGTTCGTTGGCGAGATATCTATCGCTGTGGCTTAGAAGCGTTCCAGCTCGCCGATTTGAAGTATGCGTCTGAACTAGGGTATCGGATCAAGCTGATTGCGACTGCCCAGTTGCGATCGGACGGTCTGGAGTTGCATGTGTCGCCAACGTTGATTCGCAAAGGACGACCGCTGGCCGAAGTGCGCGGCGCCTACAACGCCGTGACGGTCGTTGGAGATGCCGTGGGTGATATGTTCTTTCACGGACAAGGGGCCGGACAAATGCCGACCGCTTCGGCTGTCGTTGCTGATATGATCGATACCGCCGCCGGCAGAACCGACATTACGTTCCGAAGATTGGAGCTGTGGTCGGATCGGGAGTCCAAGATCGAATTGCTGCCGTATGCTCAAACGACAGGTCGATATTACATGCGGTTCTTTGTGGCCGATGAACCAGGTGTGTTGTCGCAGATAACAGGCATCTTGGGCAAGCATCAGATCTCGATCGCTTCGATCATTCAACACGAGCCAACCAGTGACCAGCAACCTCGCAAAGTTCCGTTGGTCATCATGACCCACGAAGCCACTGAGAAAGCCGCCGCAGCAGCCAACGACGAAATACGGAAGTTGCCAAGCGTCAGCAACGAATGCGTTAAGCTTCGTGTCACCGAGGGTGGCAAGTAAGAAGGATGGGACCATTGTCCGTCCTTTTATTTGTTCGGGACAATGGTCCCAAACTACAACCCAACGCGACACAATTCACCGATCAACAACTAAAAAAGGGCGTTCTGCAATGAAATGGGTCATCATCATCCCGGACGGATGTTCCGACTATCCAGTCGAATCGTTCGGAGGCAAGACGCCTCTGCAACAAGCCAACATTCCAGCCATGGACGAAATCGCCAAGCTTGGATTGGTCGGGCAAAGCGACAACGTTCCGTTGCACTTCCCAGCTGGCAGCGAAGTCGCAAACATGTCGTTGCTCGGATACGATCCGAATCAGTTCTTTACAGGACGAGCTCCGATCGAAGCGGCTGCGCAGGGCATCCAGCTTGGCCCCGACGACTGGGCGATTCGCTGCAATTTGGTGACCGTTCAAAATCAAATCATGGTCGACTTCACCGCCGATCACGTTTCCACGGTCGAAGCCGTTCAGCTATTGCGAACCGCTCAGGAACGGTTCGGAAACGAAACGCTCGAGTTCATTCCTGGAGTCAGTTACCGAAACTTGCTCATTTACCGTGGCAAGCCGGGAACACCTTCTCCGTTTTCCATCGACTCAAGAACCAGTGCACCGCATGATTTGACCGACGGCACGGTACTTGATGATTTTCCAAAGGGGCCGGGTTGCGACTTGCTCTGCCATTTGATGGAGCAGAGCGTGGCGTTGTTTGCCGACCATCCTGTGAACTTGGCCAGGGTCGCTTGCGGCAAGCGACCTGCGACCAATCTTTGGCTTTGGGGATTGGGGAAAACCCCCCAGTTGGCATCGTTCGATTCGCGGTTTGGACTTCGCGGCGCGATGATTACGGCGGTCGATTTGCTCCGTGGTTTGGCTGCGTTGATTGGGTGGGACCGGATTGAAGTGGCTGGTGCAACGGGTTATTTGGATACGAACTATGCAGGCAAAGGGGCTGCAGCCATTGAAGCTCTTAAGAAGTACGATGTGGTTTGCGTCCATGTTGAGGCGACTGATGAAGCTAGCCATGAGGGACGCGCCGACGAAAAGGTCAAAGCACTAGAGGCCATCGATCGGCACATCGTGGGGCCGATTCATGCGGCTCTCAGGGAGCAAGGCGACTATCGAATCTTGGTCATGCCTGACCATTCGACTCCGGTCAGCACCAAGAAGCACTCGCACGGTTGGGTCCCTTTCGCCGCTTGCGGAAAAGGAATCTCGCAAAATGGAAGTTCGTCGTACGATGAATTGTCGGCGGCAAAATCTGGACTATCGTATGCAAATGGCTGGGAGCTGATTCCCAAGCTGATGCGAGGCGATTTATTGTAAGAAATTGATGTGCTTTTCTCCCCCTCGCCCCCAGCCCCTCTCCCCTAAAAGGGGCGAGGGGAGCAAAGTTAGAAGATGTGGGTAAAGCCGACAAAATCCCTCGCTCACGCTTCGGGTTATGATTCAAAGTTATTTAAGAAAACGGTTAAGGATTTGAAATGCCATTGATTGTTCAGAAGTTCGGTGGAACAAGTGTTGCGACACCCGAAAAAATTCAAGCTGCTGCTCGCAAGGCGATTCGCGCTCAACAAGAGGGCAATCAAGTTGTCGTGGTCGTAAGCGCCATGGGTCACAACACAGACCATCTCATTGACCTCGCAAAGGAAGTCAACGAAGAGCCACCGGCGCGCGAAATGGACATGTTGCTGAGCACGGGCGAACAAGTCAGCGTGGCGCTGATGGCCATGGCCGTCCATCGATTTGGTCACAAAGCGGTGTCTCTAACCGGCGCTCAGATGGGTATCCGCACCGACAATTCGTTCACCAAAGCACGCATCAAGACGATTTCAACCGAACGCATTCGGCGTTTGCTCGATGAAGGAAACATTGTGATCGCGGCTGGGTTTCAAGGGGTCGACGATGATCTCAACATCACGACTCTCGGGCGTGGCGGAAGCGATACGACGGCAGTGTCGTTGGCCGCTGTTCTTCGCGCGGATGCTTGCGAGATCTACACCGACGTCGATGGTGTTTATACGACCGATCCGCGGTTGTTGCCTGAGGCCAGGCAGATGGGACAAATCAGCTACGATGAGATGCTTGAGCTGGCCAGTCTCGGGGCTGGTGTCATGCATAATCGTTCGATCGAGTTTGCAAAGAAGTTTGATGTGCCGATTCGCGTGCGAAGCAGTTTTTCGGACGCACCAGGGTCGATGATCGTGACTGCGCCAGAGTCTGGCTCGGTGCCTGTTTGCGGTGCGGCACTGACCAGGGACGAAGCTCGGGTCACCATCTTGGGTGTGCCAGACAAACCCGGCACCAGCTTCGAAATCTTTAAGCGCCTGGCCGATCGCAAGGTGACGGTGGACATGATCGTTCAGAACATCGGACAAGGTGATCTGGCCGACATTTCGTTCACGGTCCCCAATTCCGAACTCAAGGACGCGCTCAAGGCGGTCAACGAAGCTGCCAAAGTGGTCGGGGCAACCGGCGTGACGCACGACGATGCCGTAGCCAAAGTATCGGTAGTGGGCCTGGGGATGGCAGCCCAGACCGGGGTCGCTCAAAAGATGTTCGAAGCTTTAGCAGACGCTGGCATTAACATTCAAATGATCACCACCAGCGAAATCAAGATCAGCGTTTTGGTTCAGCGATCCGAAGCGACCTCTGCGTTGCGTGCCGTTCACCAAGCGTTCGGTCTACACTTAAAGCCTGCCGATGCCAATCTTTGGCAGATCGGTCAAAAGAACACCAGCGACTTGAGTGTCAATGAGATCATCGAGCGATTGCGCAATTCCAATATGGAACAGTTGACGTTGCTCGACATCTCCATGGTGGGAGATCAAGCACGCGTGACATTGTCTGGCGTCCCCGACACTCCAGGACTTGCACAAAAGGTCTTCAAACGCGTAGCGGAAGCCGGTGTGTTCGTCGACATGATCGTTCAAAGTTGTGACGGTTATCAAGGTGAAACGAGCATCAGCTTTACCGTACCCGAAGAGCAAATGGAGCATTGCATCAAGGTACTCGAAACGATGGACTACAAGTTTCGCAAGATCAGCGGCTCGACCGAAATCGCCAAGTTGTCCGTAAGCGGCATTGGTCTTCGAAGCCACACGAGCGTTGCAATTGCGATGTTCAAGTCATTGGCCGAATCCGGTATCAACGTGTTGATGATCAATACCAGCGAGTTGCGAGTCAATGTCGTTATCGATGGAAAGCAAGGGCAGAAAGGCCTCGAGTGTTTGCAAAAGACTTTTGAGGCTTCGTTGCTCTAGACACGCCTGGTTATTTCATCGCGTTTTTCAAAAGTCACCCTACCACAGGGAGGGGCGGCCGTAAGGACGGGAGGGTGAGGCTCCTGCCGAACCGTGGCGTCACCAGCTCGGCAGGAGCCTCGCTCTCCCATAGGTTTTCGATCGCGTTGATTACTCACCGGTGACTAGACTAAATGATAAGCCAATTCGCGATTCGCGTTTTGATCTCATCCAGTTACACTACAAATCACCCTTTAGGGACGCCCCCTTTCCTTTCCCCCAACTTTTCTCATCTCCATTTTGTGGCTTTTATGGTTTGGCAGCGCGTTTGCATCATCGGTGTTGGATTGCTGGGAGGCTCAATCGGTCTCGCTTTGAAACGGAAACGCCTGGCCCAAACCGTTGTTGGAGTCGGTCGGACCGTTTCGAAATTGGACACAGCTCTCGCACGGGGAGCGATCGATATCGCCACCGATGATATCCTCGCCGGGGCAAAAGAAGCAGATTTAATAATCGCTTGTACCCCAGTCCAATCCATCGTCGACTCGTTAGAGGTTGCGGCAAGCGTTGCTCAGTCAGACGCGATTCTCACCGACGTCGGTAGCACCAAGCAGAGCATCATACGGGCCGCCCAGGGCAGACTTTCGCCGTCGCAGTTCATTGGCAGCCATCCTATTGCCGGCGGGCACCACAGCGGCGTAGAGCACGCTTTGGGCACCCTTTTGGACGGTGCGTTGGTCGTTATCACTCCCGCTGAAGACACTTTGCCGGAATTAGTTACGCGAATGATCGGCTTTTGGGAGTCGATGGGGTCGCGAACTTGCTGTCTTTCTCCGAAGGATCACGACGAAGCGTTGGCGACGGCCAGTCATTTGCCTCACATGGTGGCCTCTGCCCTAGCCACTTCGACTCCGCCGGAAATCTTGCAGTTTGTAGGGAAAGGGTGGATGGACTCAACCCGGATCGCGGCCAGCAATACCCAGATGTGGCGGCAGATCTTGGAAGAAAACCATGCGCCTGCCTTACAAGCGATGAAGAACTTTGCCACAATTTGCGAATCTTGGGTCGAAGCGTTGGAAAAGTCCGACTTCGACCGTATCGAACAACTACTCAAAGCGGGAAAAGCAACACGTGAGGCTGTGGCAAGTAGACATTCATCCGGCTGATGGCCAACCGGATTCTCTCGGGCACTCTGCGCTTACATCGACGCGCGAACTTGGGATTGCAAACGACCTTTCGATTCGAGCCGCTTACGGTTTTCTTCTCCAGGGCGCGCTCGCTCACGAGAAAGTCAAAAAGATCGCGACGGAGCTTCTCTCCGACCCAATCGCGCAGCGTTGCATTGCTACAACAGTCGGTGACGCATCTCTCAATCAGCCACTCGATCAAGATTCCAGTGGCTCCCCATACACGCTCATCTATGCCATGCTCAAGCCTGGAGTCATGGACCCTGTCGCACAAAGCACGCTAAAGATGCTGCGTGATCTCAAGTATGAAGTCGACGAAGTGCGAACGTTTCGAAAGTACTGGGTTCGGTCGACAGGTGGCACTGGTCCTGTCGACAAAGCGGTTGTTCAACGCATTTGCCAAAAGGTGTTGGCCAATGACTCCATCGAGCAAATCGTAGTCGGTCCATTGAATCTAGACCAACTCGCGGTCGGCTCGCCCTATCAATTCAAAATGACTGTGGTTCCGATTCGTGAACTGGACGACGACTCGCTCATGCAGTTGAGCAAGTCCGGTCAGCTTTACTTGTCGATCGCTGAAATGAAAACGGTTCAGGATCATTTCCAGGAACAAGATCGAGATCCTACCGACATCGAACTTGAGACGATCGCACAAACTTGGAGTGAACACTGCAGCCACAAAACGCTAGGCGGGAAAATCGAATACCGCGACGAAAACGGCACGCGTCATTTCAAGAGCATGCTCAAGGAAACGATTTTCGCAGCGACCGTTCAGATCCGCGCAAGCTTGGGGCAAGACGACTGGTGCGTTAGCGTGTTCAAGGACAATGCTGGAGTCGTCAAGTTTGATGACGAAGACCACGTTGTGTTCAAGGTCGAGACACACAACCACCCGTCCGCGATCGAGCCTTACGGTGGAGCCAACACAGGACTCGGCGGTGTGATCCGCGATCCGCTTGGTACGGGGCTTGGTGCTAAGCCGATTTGCAGTACCGACGTTTTTTGTTTTGCATCTCCCAACTACAACCCCAACGATTTGCCACCTGCGGTTTTGCATCCTCGTCGAGTCATGAAAGGTGTTGTGTCGGGCGTTCGCGACTACGGGAATCGCATGGGTATCCCGACGGTCAACGGAGCCGTGTACTTCGACGATCGCTACCTTGGTAATCCGCTCGTCTATTGCGGCAACGTGGGCATCATCCCGGTTGACAAAGTCGAGAAGCAAGCCCGGCCGGGCGATTTGATCGTTGCCATCGGTGGCCGGACTGGTCGCGATGGGATCCATGGAGCGACCTTTAGCAGCGTTGAATTGACCGAAGAGAGCGAGAACATCTCGGGCGGCTCGGTTCAAATTGGCAATGCGATCACCGAAAAAATGGTGATGGACGTCTTGCTACAGGCTCGCGATCAAGGACTCTACAGCGCCGTGACCGATTGTGGGGCTGGTGGTTTCAGCAGCGCGGTTGGCGAAATGGGTGAATCGATTGGGGCTGAGGTTTGGCTCGAACAAGCGCCGCTGAAATACGAGGGGCTCAGCTACACTGAGATCTGGATTAGCGAAGCCCAAGAGCGAATGGTGATGGCGGTCCCGCCTAATAAAATCGAACGCTTGAAGAAACTTTGCAATGACGAAGATGTTGAGGTTGCCATCCTCGGCGAGTTCACTCCGACTGGCCTGCTCCGGCTGATGTTTTACGGCGTGGAAGTGGGTTGTGTCAGCATGGAGTTCCTGCATCAAGGCCGCCCACCGGTTGTACGTCAAGCTGTCTATCAGCCAGCACCGAGCTTGCCATGCCAACTAGGAAGCCTCGATCGCTCGGCAATCGAATCAACGCTGGAAAAAATCTTGGCCAACCCAACGGTTGCCAGCAAGCATTGGATTATTCGTCAATACGATCATGAAGTGCAAGCGGGAAGCGTCGTCAAGCCGCTGGTCGGTCCTTCCTGCAACGGCCCAAGCGATGCGGCTATTGTTCGGCCCAAGCTGAACAGCCAACGTGGATTGGTATTGTCTTGCGGCATGAACCCACGATTGGGAGACTATGACCCTTACCATATGGCCACGTCGGCTATCGATGAAGCGGTTCGAAACGCTGTTGCCGTTGGTGCGGATCCGAACCGACTGGCCATCCTCGATAATTTTTGTTGGGGCAATACCGAACGGCCAGAGACGCTAGGAACTTTGGTACGAGCCGCGATCGCCTGTCATGATCTAGCGATCCAATGGAAGACGCCATTCATCAGTGGCAAGGACAGTCTCAACAACGAGTTCTCTTGGTTCAATGCCAATGGCGAGAAGAGCACGATCGCGATCCCTTGTTCGCTGCTCATCAGTGCGATGGGGCAAATCGACAACTGTGCTGACGCTGTTACGATGGATTTCAAACGAGCTGGCAATTCGGTTTATTTGATCGGTGTGACTCGCGATGAGATGGCCGGTTCGTACGCGGCTTTGGCGTTAAACAAATCCGGTGGCACAGTACCCAAGGTGGACGCTGCACTGGCCATGCGAAGCTACCAAGCGATCCATCAAGCGATCAAGAGCAAGCTGATCGCATCGTGCCACGATTTGAGCGAGGGCGGTTTGGCGGTATCGCTTGCAGAGATGGCGTTTGCTGGCGAGTTGGGAGTCTCGGTCGATATTACGAGCTTGCGACAAGCCAGCTTCGTCGACCGCGAAGTTGCCTTGTTTTCCGAATCGAACAGTCGACTGCTTTGCGAGGTCCCAGCCGCGTTGACCAAGCAATTCGAAACCGCCATGCAAGGCCTTCCTTGTTTCAAAATCGGCCAAGTCGCCGCGCACGATCGAGTGGTTGTCGAGTGCGATAAAGAGGTCCTCATTGATAGGCCATGGCGAGAGCTTCGCAACATTTGGCTTGCGCCATTGGATTGGGAATAGCGAATAGCCATAAAGTCTCTGCGTTTCGCTTTCGGAAATAAAGGGACTCTGATATTCAACTATTTTGCGATAAACAAGGCCGAATCGCGATGGGTATTCGGCATGTTGGCATTCGTGTTTTGGTCACGGTAGAATGGTGGCACGCACGTTGGTACAAGCGATAGGAAATCGGGGCTGACGCACAATGGAGCTCACTTTGCCCAAAATGAGCCGCGGGCGCTAGCTAGCCGCGACAACCGTGTTTACCAGAGAAACCGTAACGCGGCTAGCGCCCGCGGCTCAGTATCCTAACGATGTGCTTATCTGTCAAAACTACTGCGGAGAAAAATGGATGAGTGTGGCTAAAGCTTCAACCTGGGAAGAACGAATGTTTGACCTGGGCAACATCCCGATGACCCGCGTTCGGAGCGAACCTGCGCCGGGAACGGCCTCAGTCGACGATGTGGTCAGGTTGCGTAATTCTGAGCGACGACTCTATGAATTGGTCGATGGCACCTTGGTGGAGAAAGCGATGGGTTGGCAAGAATCCTTGTTGGCTGGAATACTTCTCCAATGGCTCAACAATTATTTGGATCAGAATCGACTAGGCGTCGCGACTGGCCCGGACGGCATGACGCGACTCTTTGGTGATACCGTTCGCGGCCCTGACGTCGCGTTTGTTGGGTGGGACCGAATGCCTGGCGGTCAAATTCCGAAGGAGCCTGTCCCTGACCTTGTTCCCAATTTTGTGATCGAGGTGTTGAGTGTTGGCAACACGTTCGGAGAAATGTCTCGTAAGCGACGCGAGTACTTTCAAGCAGGTGTGGAACTACTTTGGATGGTCGATCATCGATCGCGAACCGTGACCGTATTTCGTACTGCACAAGATTCCACGGTGTTTACTGACGAGCAAAAATTAGATGGTGGGAAGGTCTTGCCTGGCTGGCAAATAGACATAGCCGAACTCTTCAGCCGCCTCGATCGAAAAGCTGACATGCAGTAATCGTTCATTCATGCCATGCTTGTGGCTGTAACAAGAAAGGAGGTTCTAATGAACGGCGATTTTCCGAATAGAACCGTCCGGTTCTACGTCACCATGGTATGCACACTGTTGCCCATCTGTGGCGTGGCAGTTTGGAGTGCGCAAAATGCACGGCCGACATCCGTTCATTGTTGGCCAATATCAAAAGGCCAAAGCGGCTTAGTTGCAATTCAAACATTGCAAAAAGGCACCATGGGGTACTATACGGACCTGAACACTAGTGCGTTTTCATCCAGGCTAATTGGTCCACGGTTTAGCTGCTACGCTCGGAATTCTACTGGCTATTTTGATAGTCAAGTCTGGGCGCTGAATTGCGATGTTCCAGGTCAATTTGAAGTGGAATGGGTAGATTTACGACCAGAACCAAAAATGAAAAGTCGTCAGCTCCGATTTTCAGATCTTTCGGAAACTCTCCAATGGGGGTGCGTCGTAAACAAACATCTCGTTTGCCTTCATTCTGAAAGGCTGGAAGCCATGGATCTATTAAGTGGCGAGGTGGTAGATTCTGTTCCTTTTTCGCAGGAAAGGAGAACTATGTTTCAGCCTGTCCATGGAACCCAAAGTATTCTGCTTTCGGAAGCGCCTGACCGTTCCAATCCAAACTCCGTGTGCGAACAATCCCTCTTTACATTCGATGGAACGAGGATTCGTAAAATTGCCAGTTGGAGTAGTTTGGAGGATTGTGTCCATATTTGGTCTGCTTCAACCTCATATCTTGCAAGTCTTCATGTAGACGGAAAGACGACGGAAGTCAGGGATACAAAATCGGGCGAGTTGATCGCGGAGTATATAGACGAACCGACGCTGATTAGGAAAGGCGTGCCCATCGACTGGTAAAGAATTGAATCGATTCGATGTCCCGCTTAAGCATTTTGCTTCGGATAGCAAATATGACTACTCATGGGCTTTCTTGATCGACTCCAATCGGTTGGTCATTGCAACGCGAAGCTATGGTGTTTCCATTTATGATTTGAAGTCGGGAGAACTGATTCGGGGGTTTGATCCCTTTATCTGGTCTGAACGGTGCAGTGGGATCGCGGCAATTGGGTTTGGAATTTGGTGCCTCGTTTGGTTGCATGGCTCTGCTAAATTGCATCCACATGGTTGGCTGGACATGGCAGTCTGTTCTGGGCTCGTTGTCGCTTGCTGCTGCATTCGAAATTGGTACAGAAGCGAGACTCAATTTGAGCTTTGCGTTTGCTTCGGAATTTTCGGATGTTGGATACTTGCATCGATGGCTTGGTTGTTCTTCGGAAAGACACGATGGTCTCTTCGTTTCCAGCCCCTCCTTCTTTTCGTAGGAGCCACTTTTGGCATTGTGGCAGGATTGTTGGTGGACATTACATGGCTTCGGTCGGAACCAGTTGATTTCGCGTTTGGAGAGTTGTTTCTGATTGCGATTTACTTTTTTGCGATGGTCTTGCTGAGGTGCTTTGGCTTTCGAATTGTGGCGGCGGAGGAATCAGCTCACACATCGAAGCCAAAAGCGTCGATGCTTGCGTTGCGAGATTTGTTTTCTTTGACCGTCGTTTCCGCTTTGTTGTTTACCTTTGCACGATGGATGCCTGCCGTGAATTGGCTAAAGGCGACGCCGAGCAATTGGAAGAGCTTGCTGATGCGTGTCAGCATGATTGCCGTTCCAAGCTTGGTCGCGATGTGGACGGCAACGAGTCGGCGAAGGTGGACGGTTCGATGGGGTGTCTTGCTGATCGTGATCGTCGGATACGAGATATTAGCTGCCAGCTTTGCCTGGGGAGTGTTTCGCAGAGAGCTGGTTCTGTCGTCCGCGATAGCAACGCTTTTCTGCTTCTACGCCTATCGACTGAGAGGATGGCGTTTCGAACGAAATGCGATTTATTTGCAAACTGATGTGCAATCGCACTGTTTGCTTAACAGACAGTCGTCTTAGGCTTGAAGCACGAGAAATAGGCTATAGCCGCGAGAAGTACGCCTACGGCTGACTGTTAAACGAGATTTCTACGAACTTGGGCGAGTTGCGAAACGAGGCTTACTCTTCTTCTTCGTCCTCTTCGGGGGCCATTAGTCTGACTTGGGTGGTGAACTCCTCTTTGGTCACCGAACCGTCGGTGTCTTTGTCAAACACAACAATTTGGTCTTTGACCCTAGCTCGAATTTCGGCTCCCTCGAGGATTCCGTTGCCGTCTTTGTCTAAAAACTTGAAGTAGACCTCTGGATCTAGCGATGTGCTTCCGGGCTTCTCGGCCTCCATTTTCTTTTTAGCAACTACGATTTCGACTTTAGGGGCGTCTTCCGGCTTGATCGAGGCCTCAAACGTGGCTTTCGCTTTCGCTTGTTCTTCCCGAAGCATCATTCTGGTTGCGATAGCGGGAATGGCAAAATAAGCCCCTGCTGCGACAACTCCCAGAACAAGAATCAAAGGAAGTGACGATCGCTTTTTTGGGGTTGAATTTCCCGTGTAGGGTTCTGTGGAGCTCATGAAATGACTTGGCCTAAGTTAAGAACAAATAAAAGGATCCGTGCGCTTTCGTAATTTGGCATTGCATTGCAAGTTTGTCAAACCGTCTGGCGTTCTTCAACCTTCTCGATCCCAGTTAACAGCCATTCCGGTGGAAGGGTATTTGAACGAGCGTAGCTGGCTGCTATGATTAAGGCGGACTTGGTTTGAACTGATCGCTAACCCGGGGGGGATTCTATGCTAAAGTACATTGCGGTCCGACAAAACAGCAGTACCAGCCCAACACCCGTGCCACGAGCACGTCAGAGGCAATTGATTCGCGAGTCAGCGGCTCCTTTGTCGATTGCGAAACGAGGCTCCTACCAGCAGTCGATTGGTATGGGTGGAACCAATGGCCGCCGGGTTTTGGCGGCTATTAATCGGAACTTGGGGACGCTACATCTGCGGTAATCACGCTTCGAAGTACCGTATTTCATCTCAGCACCCTTCAACGAAGCGTGGCTTGGTTGAGAAAGCGTTTAACAGTCAGCCGTAGGCGTACTTCCAGAGGTGCCCAGTACGCCTTCGGCTGACTGTTAAACAAATAATTGAAATTGAGCGGTATACGGTATTACGTTCAATCTTCTACCAAAGTCGTGGCTTCCGTTTTGCACTGCATTCAGAAATCCCCTTTGTCTTTCTCGAGACTGGTTTTGATCTCGGCTAGGCTGTAAAGCCGGCCTTGATTGCAGCCTGGGCAATTCTTTGCCGCTTGAGCCCAAGTTCTCGGGGATTTGACGTTGCTTTTCCAAAATGGCCATGTCCGGCATTGAACTGGCCTTGCTTTGTAGACGGAGCAAGTTCGAGATTTAGGATCTAGGAAAATGCAATCGCCGTCAGAATATTCGACCAGACTGGTGAGTTCTCCAACCTGGCGTGTAAACTTGCGTTCGAATTCTTCTTGCCGGTCTGACATACCGATTGCGGCCGCAAGCGAGGCAATTTCCTCAGGAGTGACCCACACATAGCCTTCGCCCGGGCCACTGCAGCAATCCCCGCATTGAGTGCATTCAAAGGATAGCCCGTTGGAATACCAAGGACTTTCGTCGGATGGGTCGTTTTGGATTGCTTTGTTCTTCATGATTCAGTTAGTCTAGTTTCCGGTACCTGTCCAACCAAGCCCAACGGATATCCTCTCGAACCGCTTGGTCAACCAGCATCTTCGGAATACACTGCGTGTATGCGGCCAGTTTTGAGACTATGGGGAAAAAAGCGAGGCGGACGAATGTCCGGCTGGTGGTTCGTTGGTTCGCTGGGCGAAGCTCTCTTTTTCGCGTCGTTCTTCCTTGTTGGCGTTATGTGTCTTACCACAATTGTGGGTTGGCAATTTTTGTCGCCAACGACCCAAGTTATTCGCATCGGATATGGATTTTGGTTGCTTACGACCGTTTCCGCTTCGTTTATCGTGATGGGAGCTGTTGGTTTTTGGTACCGCGTGCTGAAGGTTGCAACCAGCGATGAGCATCGAGAGATCATCGCTAAACATGGATTGGTCTCACGCCCAAACAAACCTCGCAACAAAATCCTATTGCCTCCGATGGTACCGTTGCTGACCCCATTTACGGATAGCCCAGGGGCCAAGCTCGCTTACCGATTACCTGGTGAATGGCCTGGGACGGGGGCTCTTATTTCCATTGGTCTATTTGCAATGGCATGGAATGCCATGATTGCTGTCTTTTGCGTTTTCGCCGTCGGCGGATTGTTTCGAGGTGAAATACAGTATCGACTTCTGATCCTACTCGTTCCGGGTATCTACATTGGCTTGCGTTCAGGCCAATTGTTTTTCCGATCCTACATTCGAGAGATTGGCATCGGATCGACGACCGTAGAAATCGAAGATTTGCCATTGGTGCCCGGCAGGACGTACAAGCTACTGTTGGTGCAGTATGGTCGACTCGTGATTAAGAAACTCTCAATTCGACTAGTATGTGAGGAGGAAAGCACTTATCATTTTGGAACCGATGTTCGGACAGAGCGGGAAGTCGTACGCCTTCAGAACATTTTGGATTTGGGGCGTTCGCGAATCGATTGGGGACGACCATTGGAACTGGAATGTCAGGTTACGATTCCCTCCGATGCGATGCACTCGTTTCAGAGTTTACACAATGCAATTCACTGGAAAATTATTGTTGAAGGAGAGGCGAATCGATGGCCATCGTACTCCCGAAGTTTTCCCGTAATCGTGTACCCTCACGTTCGCATCAAACCGGTCAGTCAGCCGTCATGATTCGATTGCTTGGTTTACAGCCGACGTACATGTCGCACGATGTTCTCGAGTTCGAGTACCGTGTTTCCAACATCCCTCAGAATTCCATTGCAGCGGTCGAAGTCTCTGTCGTGTGGCTCACCGAGGGCAAAGGAACCGAAGACCTTGGGGTGCATTTCTTCCAACGGTTGACGGGCAATTCGCTTGCTGCCTCCGACTGGTCTATACCACAGAGTGTCCAAGTACCCCTGCCGGATTCGCCACTTTCCTACGAAGGGAAATTGCTGAAAATCTCCTGGTGCGTTCGAGTTCGATTTTATCTCAACGACGGCACAGAACTTGTCGCACAGCAACCATTTTATTTGGGAACGATTACTCGCGAAGTTTAGTATCGCGTCGAACAAAATCCTCAATCGTTTAACGAAAAGTTGGATTTTCTTTCAGGGCTTCGACTTGTTGCAATTAGCCCACATTTCTCGCTACCAAGAGCGCCACGCAAGTCGCTTCGCAAAGTTCCCCGCGGCCGATTTCTCCAACCCCTTCCCCTGTCTTTCCTTTGATGGCAATCTGCGCTGTCTCGACTTGGAGGATTTCCGCGATTCGTTGCTTCATCTGTTCTTTGTAGGGGGATAGCTTGGGGCTTTCCAACTGCACAACGCAATCCAGATTATTGAGAGCCCAGCCAGCATCGCGTACCGACTGCATCGCAATGGCCAGCATATTCGCTGAGTCGCGGCCTCGGTTTTCTTCAGCCGTGTTTGGGAACAATTGACCTATGTCGGGCAACCCTGCCGCACTGAGAACTGCGTCGGTGATCGCATGCAGTAGAACATCCGCGTCCGAATGACCGACAAAATGCATATCGGCATCCAGCTTCAAGCCACCCAGGATCATGGGCCCACCTGCTGCGATCCGATGTGAGTCGAGTCCCAAACCGATGCGCAGACCCGCGATGTGTCCACTGTGCCCGCTTTGACTTGCCATTATGCAGAACCAGCTGGGTTAAAGTACTCGGGTTCACCGCCGTTTTTCCACTTGATATTGCAACCGATGCTAGGACGTTGCTCACTGGCAACCGACTCGCCAGCCAATAGTCTATCCAATGCCAAACGTAGGTCTTTCCCTGTCAAAGGCTTGTCCGCCTTCGGTCGAGAATCGTCCAATTGTCCTCGGTAGACCAAACGGTGCGACGAATCGAAAACAAAGATATCTGGAGTGCAAGCGGCTTTATAGGCAACCGCCACCGATTGATCTGCGTCAAAAAGGTAAGGAAACGCATAGCCCTGTTTAGCCGCTTCGAGTTTCATCATCTCAGGGCTATCGTCTGGGTGAGCCACGATGTCGTTGGAGCTGATCCCAACAAAGCCAACCCCTTTCGGCATATAGTCATTCGAAACGCGAGTCAGCTCAGATGCCACATGCTTTACGTACGGGCAATGGTTGCACATAAAGATTACGACCAAGGCTTTCTTGTCTCGGAAGTCGGATAGCGAAACCGTTTTGCCATCGATGTTGATCAACGAAAAATCAGGTGCTTGCGTCCCAAGTGGGAGCATAGTGCTGGCGGTTCGAACCATTGGGAGTACTTTTGTTTGAGTTTGGTGTTCGAGTTACTTAATGTGTAGCTGGTTTCGTGAGAAACCATCACCCTCGTTCCAAGGCTCTGCCTTGGAACGCACTGCATTCGAGGCTCCGCCTCGCGTTGATCATGGATTTGCTAACTCAGGAGGCGGGAGCCTCCGCAGCATTGCGTCCCCAGGCGGAGCCAGGGGACGAGTTCCTAATTCGTTTATTGGAACTAGCGGCCCTTGCCTGCGTAGACCGCGTCTTCTGTAACGACCTTGTCCATGTAAATATCATGGCTCTCGGCAGGAATCTTTTCGAACATTTGGCATTCAAAGGACAATGCGATCAACGGCGCATCGAGTCGTGCATGCTGCAGAAGTTTGTCGTAATAACCTTTGCCGTGTCCCGTTCGACCACCATTTCTGTCAAACGCAACTCCCGGCACCATAACCAAATCGAGATCGGGCGGCTGGAGTCGTTTGCTTTCAATGGTTCGCAGTTCGTTCTTTGGCTCCAGAATGCGGTACATCCCAAGCTCCAATTCGTCCATGTTCTCAAGCCAGAAAAGTTCGAGCTCACCGTCCACGCAGTATGGAACCACGATACGCTTGCCGCTGGCAAGAGCCGCGGGCAATGCTTGTCGCGTTCGCACTTCATCCCGAACATCCACGTAGAACATAACGGTTTTGGCCGCGTGGTATTCCGGCAGGTCCATGAATCGCTGAACGATTTTTTCAGAGACCGCATCTTTTTCCAGTTGGGCGCGTCGATTTTCATGAGCTTGTTTGCGAATCGCGGTCTTGAGTTCAAACAACTCAGAAACGGGAGCGTCGTCCATCAGTCAAATCCTCTATGTCAATTTTGAAACGTAATTTTCGTGCGGTGAACCGTTTGGGCCAGAACTGCTCTTAACGCCGTCCGCTTATGGTAACCCGAAGCGTGAGCAAGGAATGCATTTGAATTACCTCGCTCACGCTTCGGGTTACCAAACATAGAATGGTAGCAAGGACGCTGCATCCTTCCAATCCGCCAAATCGCTTGCTTACCCGAAATCGTAAAAACTCTAGTTAGACATAGCTGAAAAAAGTCAATGTAGTAAGCACATTCCATGTGCCGTTCACCAAGCTGGTTTCTCACGAAACCAGCTACAAGCGAGCAACTAGGCTCACTGTCAATTCACTCCAGCGGACGGCACGACGGAGCGTGCCTGCTACTTTTTTCGGCCGTGCTTAGTTGGCCGGAACCGCTTTCCAAATGTTGGAGCAATGGTTCTTCAATAGATCGACCAAACTCTCCGGCAGCAGATCGATGGTAAGTGGGACATAGTGGGTGTCCTCTTGTTCTGGTTTCCCGGCCAATCGCCCATACTTGAACTCGCTCGTCAAACCACCGTCGGCCGCCAGGGCCGATTTCGCCAAGCCAGGCGCTGGAACCGACAGAAAAATCCGTTCGACGTACGGTGGCCGCTTGGACTCGCCTCGAACCAGCTGACGCTTGATGAACAGCTGGCGATAGAGTTGTCTGGCAGTTAGTTGCCCCGGATCGATCAAGGTGACTTGCTCGGCGATCAAATCGCGATAAGGTTGCTGCCCCTCGGCATCGCGATAGTCTCTCAATCGCGACAGGCATTGCGAAATTCGGTTGGCTTCGTACGGGAAATGCGTGCAGCCGAGAATGACTTTGCCCAACGGTTGCTTTGCCCCGGATTTGCGATATCCCTCGACCAATGAGGCGACATCGTATCGCACATAGTTTTCGACGGAGTTCAAACGCCAAGTTTCCGGACGTTCGGACTCACCGAGCATCCCCCTTGCTTCGAAGCCATAGACTTTGGTGAGAGCAACATCAATTGGTGCACGCGTATTATTGACTGCCGGCCCCTGGTACTCTGCCTTGTTCGCCATAGTTGCGGTTTTGGCGCCGCTGCCTTTGATGTTGGAATCGTTATTGAGAAAAGCTGAGTTTCCTTCGATCGCGCCGGCCAGGCCGAGACTTCCCTGTTGCCACACCAGTGGATTGCGTTTTCCCGCCAAGCCCGCGGCACGAACAATCGCCTTTGGGTAGGCGCCGCTGCTGCATGTCCCTAAGGTTGCCATGACTGCGACTGGGCTAGGTTCTCCATCGGCCGGAAGCTCCTGCACAAATGCATCAGCACCCGCCTCGACCACGCCAACAACCAATACCGGCAGCTTCCATTGCTCAACGGCCGCCCGAATGTCTGCGAGTCCATAGGCCGTCGCCGTATTGCACGCAATAACAATTGCCTTCACCGGTGGCTTGTCAAAAGTTGGAGACTTGGCGGTTGAGCTTGGCCAGTAACGATTGCCCAATAGGAAGATCGCGTCCTTGATGATCAGTTCGCGTAGGTAATCTTCTTTTCCAGCTGCCGAGTAATTTCCATACGGCATGTTGGCCTGGTCGCCGAGGTAGACGAAGCGTTCGTTTTGAAAATCAGGAACTCCATCTGAACCAGGCTGCCCATTTGCGTTGTTATGCTGATCGTACGTTAGCAATGTTTCCAAGACGGTTAAGCCGCCGACACCGGAGTCGAAAACACCGATTGGCAAATGAACGAGCTCGTTTTGATAACTACCAAAATCAATCGAAAATGTATCTCCAACCCCCTTTTTCGCTAACACATTTTCAATCAACTTTCCGGCAGCCCACCCGGCTGTCGGCTCTTGTCCAAAGAGATGCGAGTGGGGCAACATGCTCAGAATCAAAAGGAAACTGAACCTAAGGCGGCAAGAATGAGTTTGGCTCTCGTGTGTCATGGCTCGGTCGCTGGAGAAAGCTAGTCAAAGTTTCTCGCCCTATTATATCTGCTTGTGACCACGTCATTCAAGTTCCGACTTTCGGCAGTCGTACTGTCGTCCGAGAATCCGAACACCCTCATCTCAAAGAACTGGTATTTCTGCTACTTCGGAGAGTTCGCCCATTTGGAAAAGATCGTCGACTTGCAGCATTTCCCCCATGTCGACAGTGCTCTGCCACTGTGACTGTAGCACATCAATATATTGATTTAAGACACCTGCGACGGTTTGTTGTCCCACGATGACGTCGTTGAAACTAATGCCGCTTGGTTCGGTGAGGTAGCGTTGATAGATGCCTCGATAAACTCGCACTTGGTCTGAAAGGGCTTCGGTTCGGAACGACTTTGCAATCTGACGATTGGCTTCATAGGTTCCGAACATGGGAGCCAATTTAGCGGTCAACTGATTTTCCGTGTCCGCGACAACTTGTACGGAACGAACGAGTTCGGCCCGGGCGGAAATGCGATTGCCTTGATTTCGATTCCAAACAGGGACGGCTCCACCCACCATCAAATTATAGGTGTTGGTGCCTGGGGTAAATGTGTAGTCGCGTTGTAGAACAAAGCCGACGTTAAGATCGGGAATAGGAACCCTATCAGCTAGAGTTACAAGCGTCTTATTCTTGCCAATCAAGTTTTCCGCGATTTGCAAGTCGGTGTGAACCGCGGTCATTCTAGCCAATGCATTCTCGTAAATGATCTCGGGCACGGGGCAATCGATTCTGCCATCCAATGCACTTGAAGCCAAATTAGGAAGTCCGACCGCTGCTGCGAGAGTTCGCCAAGCTGCGATGGAATCTTGCTGAGCTCGAATCAACGTAGCGCGAGCCTGGGTTGTTAACACTCGCAGTTGGAGCGGTTCATAAGGAGCCGCATCTCCAGCAACCACCAATTTGATTTGAGCTTGGTAAGCACTCTCGGAGAGTTCGGATAGAGCTCGGGCGAGTACGAGGCGTTTTCTAGCGCCAAGGACTTGAAAGTACGAACGTCGAACGTTGGATTGAACTGTGACCCAGGTCTTTCGCTGATTGACTTCGGCGTTAGCGTAGTCAACCGCGGCAGCTTGTGCGGCCAAGCCCAGCTTTTGAGCGGTGATAAACGTTTGCTGTAGGTAAGCGCCATGGTAGCCAGGTGTGTTGAGTGTTCGAACGGTATCCGCTTCGTAGCCCACATTTGGATTGGGTGGCAGTCCAGCTTGGATCATCAACCCTCTCGCGGATTCAACGCTCGCTGCAGCTGCGCGAAGTCCTGGATGATTCTCTCGTGCCAACTGCTGAAGATCTTCCAATCGTGTTACCCCGCTCGTGCTGTCGGGCAAAGCATTGGGCTCGATCGTCAACGAGTTGAAATCGGAGTACAGCTTTAATACGTTTTCCTTTTGCTTGGCGCCATCAAGTGGTTTGCCATCTGCGTCCTTTCTTTGCAGATTGAACGGAGGGGTTTCCGAGCCGGGCAGGTCGGCGGGCAACTTGAATGGTCCTTCTGTCTGCGTTGTCGGAACGTCAACCTTGGGCTTGGTGTCGATCGACGAACTCTGTTGATGCGAGGCCAATCGGATAGCAGGGGCCGCACTGATGGTGGCAGCGTCTTTCGGACTCTTCGGAGCAGCCTCATCCCGCAACGGCGTAGTTGGTGACGGAGGTGGAGGAGGAGGCGGAGCATTTTCTGAACTTTTGCTCGCATTGTCGGCCGAGCACGCTTGAAGATGCGAACTGGTCACGGAATCTGAGGTGCATGGCACCGAACGAAGCGAACGGTAGGCCCACCAGTTGGGCGTGCGACAACCAACGAACATACATACCAATAAAAAAGACAGTTGTATGCTAGCACTATTTTGCTGGCGTTTCATCGATCATCCCTTATCGCTTTGAGCACACTCGCGTAGTCTGCCATCCTTGGCGTACGCTGATATGAGATCGACTCAAAGAATTCGCTGTCGACAGAGAATTCGTTATGGCTAGGTCAGCCGTTAAAACCGGCGATACCGTAATGCTACTAATCGTCTAACTTGGTCTCGCACTTCGCAGGGTGAGGCATACCTTGCCAGCCGCCATTCACTGCAATCGTTTGACCATTGATAAATGCGCCGTCACCGAAACTGACGGACGCGACCACTCGAGCGATGTCTTGAGTTTTTCCCCATCTGCCGAGCATAGATTCGCCTGTGGCTCGTTGTTGCCAAGCTTCGGATGCGTTTTGGCCCCATTCTGTTTGGACCCAACCTGGCGCGATGCAATTCACGCGAATGTGCGGCGAGACACTCTTCGCGAGGCTCTTCGAGAAGGCTGCGATGGCCGCCTTGGTCGCCGAAAAATACTGGCCACTGTCCCCTTCCATTCCATATTCTGCTTGATCCCAGCCAAGATGGACCATCGAAGGCAACCGATCGTCCTGTTTCGGTTGAGCGAGCATTCTTTTCGCGACCATCCGACTCAGCACAAACGCTCCCTGAACATCCGTCGACCAAAGCTTGGCAAGCTTTTCGGAAAAGGAGAGCTCGCGAGCCTTTCCCGTTAGAACATCCGCGCCCGCTCCATGCACCCAAACATCAACGTACCCATGTCGCGAAAAGGCTGCGTCGACTAGACCTCGATTGGAGTTTACATCATCGATGTTGGAAACGACGCATAGCAAATCCTTGGTTGACTGCGGCAAAGCTTTGATCTGAGAAACGGTTTCACCTAGTCCAGACAAATTTTGCCGGCAAGTCAAGATCAAGCTGGCACCGCGACGCGCAAACTCTACCGCGATCGCTTGGCCGATCCCGCTCGATGCCCCCGTTACCACTGCGACAAATGGTTGCGACATAGTCAGTCAGCAGCTTCGTTAGGTGGTGGCTCGTAATTAAACTCTTGCCACTTGACCGCCTGTTCCATCGGCTCGATACGCAGAACCAAGGCACCGTTCTGAAAGACTCGGACGGTACTGCTGGATTGGCTCACGACAATGGCGATAGCTTTCGTTCGCTGAGTAATGGCGGCCGCAGCCCAATGTCGCGAACCAAGACCTTTGGACAGTTGCAGATTCTCGTGAAGCATTTCGATGATCTGGCGAGAACGCTCGGCGACGGCATCGGGTGATACGACAAACGCCCCGTCCATCTGAGCAATCTCTTTGATGTCTTCGCGAACACGGGCATCGTGAAGGTTTCGGTTTTTTCGGCTATAGCCTTTGAGTGGATCGAAGCCGCTGTCTTTGCAGTGCTGCAAAACTTTTCGTGTGTCCCCGACCACAAACATGGTCCCAACCTTCTTCCCCTCGCGTCCTTCGCGACCGATTTGGACTGCCAAGTCGATCACAATTTTCAGGTTGTTCAGCGGGACGGAGCTTTCGAGGCGCTGCAAATCTCGACTGGTGAATCTCCGCATTCGCTCATCGAGCCGAATAATGGAAATCGAATCGATTCGATTGACTTCGAATCCACAATAAACGGCAATCACATCGCAGTGGTTGGCCAAAAGCTCATCTGCGACCGCTTCCAGCAACGCATGCTGCAATCGCTCTAAAAGTGGCGAATCCTCTTTGTTGAGCACCAGCGGAATGAGACCAAATTTCTCCGCGTCGGCCAGATCCTCAATCCGATCGGCCGCCACCAAAATCCTTTTGATTTCCGAGGGGACCAGTTCTCTGAGTCGTTCCCAGTCGGTGGCGCTGTCGAGAAGAACCAAAACTGCGTCGGCTTTGACCGCACACGCCAATTTGCCAGCCGACTCTATAACACTAGCTAATTCTCGCGTGAACTTCTGGACAGTCATCTTGCAGGAGATCCGCGAGGAATGAGGAGTTTTTTAGGAATGGACCGAGCGTCGAATGTCAACTTCGACGCTTTTCAGTCGCTACTGAGTGTAATTTCCCTGTGATTTTTCATCAATCGGGGCAACGAAGATCTGTTTTGATGTTGCGACCTTCCGATGGAAGGCTATACTTCGATCCCCATTATGGGACAAAAGTCAGTACTTTAAGGTTCGATTCGTCGGTGGTGTAAGGTAGATCATGTCCAGGTCCTGTGAAGTTTGTCAAAAAGTAGCGTCCGTCGGAAATCAAGTCGAGATCCGTGGTAAGGCAAAGTACTTGGGCGGTGTTGGTACCAAGGTTACTGGTATCACCAAGCGTCGGTTCACCCCAAACCTTCAAAACTGCAAGGTTTCTCTGCCAAATGGCGAAGTACGAACCATCCGTGTTTGCACTCAGTGCATCCGCAGCGGTCGAATCCGCAAGGCTGTTCGAGCCAAGCCTTTCGCTCTGCCTAAGTAATTCAACCGAGGTCCGTCGATGGCTTTATCTGCCGAAGATGTGATACGAATCGGAAATCTTGCCAGACTTTCCCTCACTCCAGCCGAAGTGGTGGAACTGACGGACAAGCTGGGCAAGATCGTTGAGTTAGTTGATCAACTCGGCGAAGTGAACACAGACGACGTGGTTCCTATGGTCCACGCGTTTGATCTGCAAAATGTTCTCGCACCGGATGTATGTAGCCCGTCTCTCACACGGGATCAAGCACTCCAAAACGCACCGTCCTCTGATTCGGAATGCTTTCGAGTCCCCGCGGTATTGGGGTAATGGCCGTGTGGACGATCAGGTCATTTCTGAACACTGATACTCCCTACTTAGCCAATCTTTGGCACGAACATCACGCCGTTTTTCACTCCAGAAGCGCTTGCCCCATCAGCGTTTGGGATCAGTGCATTCTGAGCAAACCGTTCTTTCATGCGAACGAGCTTGCCATCGCGTTGGACTCAGCCAAGAAGCCAATGGGTTTCATCCATTTCGGTTTCGCGAGCAACCCGGAGGGAAGCAACGCCAGCGATACATCAGCAATCGTCCATAAAATTTGTATCGCGCCCCATGCCGACGAAGATGCAATCGCCCAAGTTCTGATTGAGCATGCGCTCCATCAATTACGCTATCGGCAAGCTACGACTTGCACCGCCCTCGGCTCGACCGAGGCAAACGCGTTTTACCTGGGGGTAGGCGAAGGGGACAACCTCATGGGAGTCATCGCCAAGGATTCGCGAACTCAACGCTGGCTGAACCAAGCCGGATTTGTCCAATTGCGACCGACCGAGTGCTGGGAATTGGACTTATCCTCGTTTCGCCCGCCGATGGACCGTACTCAGATTGGTATTCGCCGAACCTGCACCGTTGGTCGGCTTCTCGACGAAGACACACATGGATGGTGGCTCAGCTCGGTGCTTGGCCATTGCGAACAGATTCGATTTAATTTGGTGCTGCGTTCGCCTCCCAAGGTGGAAAGCGAAATCATGTTTTGGTTTCCTGACCCAACGATTGCCGGAGTTGATTCCAGCGTGGTGAGACTGTGGTTGCCAAGCGTACCGGAAGAGGATGACGCGAGAGAACGATTCGTTTATTTGATGGCGGAATCGTTGAGGCAAATGCAGCAAGAGCGTAGACGAGCTGTCCGAACTTTTGCAGCTGCTGACCAACAAAAATCGATTACGTTGCTCGAAAGGCTAGGCTTTCGGTCGGTAGAGCACGGCGTTGTTTTCGCGAAAGCGTTGTGAAAGAGTGTCGAACGATTGTCTCAATCGTTTTCCGGCTGGTCATACTGAATATCGCATTGCAATCATATTCTAAGGCCGAAGACGCAATTTCATGAACGTCGAAAATGAATTGGTTTGGAGGAAAGTGCTAGAGGCACCCCAGCGGCGTCGGAGGCCGTCTCACTTTTGGACGTTACGATTTTCTGGTATGCGACGACCGCTTTGTTTCTTAGCCGCGATAGCGGCGGCACTTCGTAGCCGTGGGGCTTGCCCCACGGTTTCTAGGCACGATGAATGCAAGAGCCGTGAAACGGTGAAACGGCGCCACGGTGTGGTGGCGCCGTTTCACGGCTCTTGCATTCGATTACTAAACGTGTCTGCGGGGCAAGCCCCGCAGCTACGAACTGTCGCCGTTACACGGCTAAAACACTTCCTCATAGCTAACGAAGCTAGCGTACCGGTCGGACAAGCCGACATGGGACGCCTAGTAAAGTTGCAAGATTCTAGCCGCGAGCCTCGTGCTCCAGTTGGACAAGCCAACTGGGGCTAAGCGATCTTTACTTCGCTGCTTCAGCCATCACGCAATAGAGATAGTTGTACGATCTCAAAAACAGTTGGCCATTGCTCACGGCGGGTGTTGCGTTGAACACACTGTTGTCGGACGCGAATCGGTTCTGGTGGAGTACATTCATCTTGGGTGTCCCATCGAGGACAAACAGACCACTCGTGCGAGTTTGCATGTAAAGCTTGCCATTAATGGCAACAGGTGATGCATACACTGGATTGCCGCCTGACTCGATTCCGGATACTCGCTGTTTGTCGAGCAACTCTCCGGTCTCGGTCGACATGCAGTTATAAATTCCTTTGTCATTGATCCAGTACAAGTTGCCTTCGTGTAGGACCGGTGTCACTACGTACGATGAATTACGGCTAGACCAAAGCGTATTCGATTTCGTAACGTCCCCTTTGCCACCAAGCTTGATAGCCAAGCTACCGGATGAGTTGAAACCGCCAAAGACGTAGATGGAATCGCCGTCTGGGACAACACTCGGCGAAAGATTGCCCGTTAGCTTGGTCTCCACAAACCAAACCAGTTTGCCGGTGCTTGGATTGAGGCCCCAAACTTCACTTGGGACCGCAACCACCAAATCATCTCGGTCGTCAGCAACGCGAGCGATCACGGGAGTACCGTAGGCCAGCTCCAAAATAGAACCAGGGGCTTTCCAAACGACTTCACCAGTGTTCTTGTTGATGCCGAAGATGTTCTGGCTTTCTTCGGCAGCGTTAACGATCAGAATGTCTTTGTAGAGGATTAAGCTAGCCGCAGTTCCCCAGCCGCGGTTTCCGGATTGTGTGCCCACCGATACTTTCCACAATTCGTTGCCGGCCATATCGTAAGCGAACACACCCGACTTACCCAAGAAAGCATAGACCGCTTTGCCATCCGTTACCATCGAGTTGGTCGCGTAACCGTGTTCTGGCAGTCCCTTTCCCTGATAGGCGTCCTCGGGTTGAGCGGCATCGATCGTGCGAGACCAAACGATGCTGCCGTCCTTGCGATCGATGCAGTGGATCTGTCGCTTTAGTTGCCCGACTTGGCCTTTGCGTCCCTCTTCCCCATAACCTGTGTACAAAGTCAAAAATACATGTTGGTTAGTAAGTACGGGACTGGAGGAGCCAGGGCCTGGCAGTTTGGTTTTCCACCTCAGGTTTTGAGTATCGCTCCACTGGGTTGGGATGGCCGTGTCCATGCTGAGGCCGGTCCCATTCGGCCCTCGAAATCGTGTCCAATCGAGCGAGGGTTCGGCGTTACTTGGCTCCGTCGTGTTCGCTGCCGAAATGAATTTCGCGCCACCGATTTCGGATTCGACTTGCAGGGCCGATTCGGCAATCGCCGACTCCGATTGGCTTTCTGGCCGATGCGAATTCGCAGAACCATGTCGACCATGTCGAGGTGGTTTTCGCGTTGCAAAAAAAGCACCTCCAGCGACGAGTCCCAGAATTAAGAAGGAAGCGATGGTTTTGCCGAAGGTAATTTTCATAGGTCTCTTTCGTGTGGTTTTACTGAGAATCCGTCCACAGCCTGTTGAGTTGACATTTGTGGAAATGCACTTCGTTTAACAGTCAGCCGTAGGCGTACTGTCAGACTAACGAAGTACGCCTACGGCTGACTGTTAAACGATGATCCCACATGTACCTTAATGGAACGTGAAGCTGAGCCGTTTCTTCACTTACGCCAGAACTTCTTGGACGACTTTCGCTGGCTGGACTCCAGTCAATCGGAAATCCAGCCCTTGCGTGCGGATACTAAGGCGTTCATGGTTTAGGCCAAGCTGATGCAAGAGCGTGGCGTGGATGTCCCGAACATGCACAGAATGATCAACTGGCCCGAAGCCAAATTCGTCCGTTTCGCCATAAATCGTACCCGGCTTGAACCCGCCACCAGCAAACCACATCGTAAACGCATCGATGTGGTGGTTGCGACCTGTCGATTCGCGAACTTCGCCCATCGGCGTGCGCCCAAACTCACCGCCCCAGATGACAATCGTGTCCTCAAGCAACCCTCGCTGCTTAAGGTCCATCACTAAGGCAGCGCCGGATTGATCGATCTCGCGGCTAATCGAGGGTAAGTGCTCTTCGAGGTTTTCCGTTGGTCCTCCGTGGTGGTCCCAATTGGTGTGATAGAGCTGAACAAACCGAACTCCCCGCTCAATCAATCGCCTAGCCAACAAACAGTTTCGAGCGAAGCTGGTTTCCTTGGGATCTTTGATGCCGTAGAGATCGAGTGTCTCTTTGCTTTCTTTGTTCGTCTCCATCAACTCCGGCGCGCTGGTTTGCATGCGATACGCCATTTCATAAGCGTTGATGCGGGTGGAGATCTCCTCGTCCCCTGTCTCGGTAAGTCGCTTTGCGTTCAATTTGCGAACCGCCTCAAGAACTTGAACTTGCTGAGCATTCGAGATCGACTCTGGGGTTGTAAGATTGAGGATCGGTTCGCCTTGGTTGCGAAGCGGCACGCCTTGATAGGTGGTTGGCAACATGCCGCTCCCCCATAGGATCGAGCCGCCGCGCGGGCCGCGCGGGCCGCTTTGAAGGACAACGAAGCCGGGCAAGTCTTCACACTCACTGCCCAGCCCGTAGGTCAACCAAGAGCCGAGGCTCGGCCGTCCAAATTGTCCCGTGCCGGTGTTCATGAACAGCTTGGCAGGGGCATGGTTAAAGAGATCGGTTTTGCATGTTCGAATGAAAGTTAAATCATCGACGATGCGAGCCGTGTGAGGCAACAGATCGCTCACCCAAGCACCGCATTGTCCGTATTGCTGAAAGTACCTTCGAGTGCCGAGCAAGTTGATGCGATGGCTACTATCCATAAAAGCAAAACGTTTGCCCTCGAGATAGCTCTGCGGTATCGGCTGACCATTGAGCTGATTCAGCATCGGTTTGTAATCGAATAGATCGAGCTGCGATGGTCCGCCAGCCATGAACATGTAGATGACTCGCTTGGCACGCGCCGGAAAGTGAGTCGGCTTTGGGGCAAGCGGATTGCCCGAAACGTCAAAGGCTGAGCCTTGCGAAGCCGAAGCCATCAAGTTGGCAAGAGCAATCGAACCAACTCCAATTCCACACTGGTTGAAAAAGTGGCGGCGAGTTTGCTGTTGAAGGAAAGTTTCGTTGGTCATAATCAGCAGCAAGGACTTTATTCGCGGGTTACGGTTTCGTCTAAGTTGAGCAACGCACGGGCAGCGCTCAAGGAATCGAGACTTTGCAGGATCGCAACTTCTTCCGTTGTCGGATGTCTTGCTACACATCGTCGAAAGGCAACGACGATACCTTCCGTTTGGATGATCTTTTCCAAAGCGCGGGCAAACTCAAAAAAACCGGAGTCATTCATCAACGTTAACGCTTGCAGGGGAGTGTTGCTGCGAGGGCGACGTGTACAAGTGCTGTAGCCATCCGGAGCATCGAAGACATTGAGCGAAGGTGGTGGTGTCGCTCGATAGACAAACGTATAAAGCCCGCGACGATATCGATCCTCTCCTTTGCTAACTTTCCATTCCCGTTTGACTTGCCCCTGGCTCATGACCCCATCAGGAATAGGTGGATAGACTGGCGGGCCACCGAGTTTGGGAGACAGGAGTCCACAGGCCGCGAGCTCAACGTCGCGCACGATTTCGCCATCGAGCCGCAATCGCCGTTGCCTAGCGAGCCAATAGTTGCCCCGATCTTTCTCTCTCAAGTCCGCTCGGTCCGCAGAGGATTGCTGGTACGTTTTGGAGTGGACAATCAATCGATGAAGTTCTTTGAGGCTCCAGCTCTTTTCGACGAATTGGACCGCTAGCCAATCCAGCAACTCGGGGTGACTTGGCGATGTCCCTTGCAATCCGAAGTCATTTTCGGTTTCGACCAATCCGCGGCCAAAGTAGTGTTGCCAGACGCGATTGACGATAACGCGGGAAGCAAGCGGATTACTTGGAGCCGCGATCCACTTGGCGAGATCCAGTCGATTGATTTTGCTCGCGTTGGTTCCCAAGGGAGGGAGTATTGATGGTGTGCCACAAGTGACTTCGTCGGCGGGGCGAGTGAAGTCCCCTTGAATGAACAGATTCGTTTTGCGAGGAGTTGGCCGCTCTTTCATGACCATGGTGCTAACACCTTCGGCAAGCAGTTTTCCGATTTCCTTAAGACGTTTTTGGATATCCTGAAACTTCGCGTCGGTTGCGCCTGGGCCTGCATCGTAGAGGCTTCGCATTTGACCCGCGTTGCGTTTTGCTTTGTCGCTGGACAGCAGTTTCTGAATCTCTTTGGAAAGCGATTTCTTTTGCTCATCCGAGAGCGATTCTTCCCACTTGCTAATTGCCTCGGCAGCACTGCTAACGATGTCGCGGGTGGCGCCTTCTAATGCTTTCTGTTCTGCGATCAAGCTCGGTGCATTGAGTTCAGGTTTGTAAAGCGTGAGCTCAGGCTCGTCTTGATTGTTGAAGAACGCGAAAAATCGATAGTACTCTTTTTGTTCGATCGGATCGAATTTATGGTCGTGGCATTGAGCGCAGCCGATGCTCAGTCCGAGCCACACCGTTCCAGTGGTGGCAACTCGATCGAATACGCTATCGATGCGAAACTGCTCTTGGTCGATTCCGCCTTCTTGATTGATTTGGGTATTGCGATGAAACCCAGTGGCCACTCTCTGTTCGTCGGTCGCATCCGGGAGCAGATCACCAGCTAGCTGTTCGATCGTAAATTGGTCGAAAGGCATATCGCGATTGAGTGCATCGATGACCCAGTCTCGATACTTCCAGATCTGTCTCGGGGCATCGACGGAGTAGCCATTGCTATCCGCGTAGCGAGCTTGATCGAGCCACCATCGTCCCCAGCGTTCGCCGTAATTTGGGCTTCGCAGCAATCGATCGACCAAATCGCGGCGGGCTGACTCCGGGTTTTGCTGAAACGCCTCGACGAAGGCATCTACTTCGGAAACAGTCGGTGGCAAGCCGGTGAGGTCGAGATTCAAACGTCGAATCAATGTGACAGGATCTGCGGGCGAGGAGGGTGTGAGCTTTTCCGATTCGAGTTTGGCCAAGATGAAATTGTCAATCGGATTGGTTGTGACACTGCCATTGGAGAGAGTGCTTGTTGGCGGCGGGGTTTTCTTGGGTGCAATGAATGCCCAATGCTTGTCGTAGCGAGCACCCTGAGCGACCCAAGACTTTAAGATTCCCTTTTGATGGTCGGTTAGTTTTTTGCCCGATTCGTGCGGTGGCATGATGGAATCGTCGGCTGCGAGAATTCGCAAGACCAGCGCGCTTTCGTCGGGGTTGCCAGGTTGAATGGCTACTTCCCCGGAGTCGAGTTTCTCGATCGCCCCCTCGGCTGTGTCGAGGCGTAGACCGGCTTCCCGTTTGGCTTTGTCAAAACCGTGGCACGCGAAGCAGTTTTCGGCAAGAATCGGCCGAACATCGCGGTTGTACTCCAATCCGTCAGCTCTAGTTTTTTGCGCCGCAAACAGGGACAAAACCATAGAACTGGCGATTAGCCGAGTGAACCAGGGCCAGCATTTCTGGGTACAAGAAAAGCCGTTTTGCAACATAGAGGAGTTTCAGGAGAATCGGTGGATTGTGGAGGGAAATCAGTCCCTTATGATAGCCTGTAGGGCCTATCCTTGGCAAAATCGTTAGCAACATTGTGGAGAGTTTTCGAAACGGTGCACCGCTGCAAACATGTTTTCTGGGAGTTTACCCAAGCAATTCATTGCTCGGGAGGTTGATTCTCCTGCCGAACCTTTGCACCGCTGGCTCGGCAGGAGCCTCGCCCTCCCAATGAAATTGCAAGCAATTCCAAAAAGAAGTGAGACGGCATCCTTGCGTCGCTCCGCGACTAGCCAAACCGGAAAGAAATCCGAATCCAAAACGCTCTAGCGAGCGTAGAATTTGGTTCACGATGGGTATTCGTGTTCGCATCCCTGGCTGGAGCAGTAGATAAGTAATGATAGAAGTGGATGAAAAGCCATCACAATCGATCGATTCGGTACTTGCGCAAATTGCTCGACGCGAGCCGGAATCGCTCAATTACTGCATCGAGCGGTACGGGAATTTGATTTGGTCGCTAGCCAAACGCTATTCGCCTAGCCAGGCCGACGCTGAAGATGCCGTGCAGGAAATTTTCCTGGAGCTTTGGCAAAAAGCTGAGCGTTTCAACCCAAGCATGTCAGCTGAGTCGACCTTTGTAACCATGATCGCCAGGCGACGACTGATCGATCGATATCGCAAACAATCTCGGTCCGTGGAAACCACACGTGAAACCAGCGATTTGGACGAACAGCCAAGTGTGTCTGTCGTCGCCGCTTCGGCTGAGCTGATCGATGAGGCCGCCAAGGCAACGCGTTGTCTCGAAGGCCTGGTTGTCAATCAGCGAGATATCCTGAGAAGGTCGATTCACGAAGGAAAGTCGCATTCGCAGATTTCGGCCGAAATGCAAATCCCACTCGGTTCCGTAAAGTCATTCGCCAGGCGGGGGCTTATCCAGCTGCGACAATGCATGGAGAGATTCTCTGTTGCTGGAACAGGAGTTCCATCATGAGCACAGACTCAATCGACATGCGTATTCAAGAACTGGCCGCAGGCTTTTCACTCGGCGATTTGTCAGAGGCGGAAATGCACGAAATCAAATCCTACGATCCAAAGATTTTTCAGGACATGGTCGAGCGTTCCGAAGATGCAGCTGCACGTACATTCCTGACGTTTCAAAACACGATGCCGACGGAGGCAATGCCAGCCGATTTGTCGGACCGTCTCAAGAAGATGGCAAGCGGATTCATACTCGATGCTGAAAAGTCAGCCGTAACGAATCCAATCCCTGTCGTGACCGTGACCGCATTGCCCTCAAACGTAACGTCCTCGAGAGTGAATCTTCGCGAGATGACGGCTTGGCTTTGCATGGCAGCGTCCATCGCGCTTGCGCTATGCGTCTGGCTTCCAACCAGGAGAGTCGAGACCGCCAGTCTGGAATCGCAGCGAGACAAGTTCGTTTCAAGCGCAGCGAATCTGGTTCGCACGAAGTGGGAGTTGCCGGCACCGGATCCAACCAAAGGTACTGACCTTGGAGAAGTGGTATGGAGCACAGAAGCACAGCAAGGGTTTATGACCTTCCGCGGTCTTCCTGTAAACGATCCGACCAAGGAACAGTATCAGCTTTGGATCATCGACCCATCGCGAGATGCAAAGCCGGTCGACGGAGGAGTCTTTGATATCGCAAGTGCGGGCGAATCGATTGTTCCGATCCGTGCCAAATTGCGTGTGGACAAGCCGACCGTCTTTGCGATCACGGTAGAGAAACCAGGCGGTGTCGTCGTCTCTGACCAAAAACGATTGCCACTTCTCGCAAAGCTCAATTGAAAGCGGTGGTATACCGGCTTCAGCCGGCTGAAGCCGGGACACCAACTTGCGAAGGCAATCGCCGGGCGATGCCGAGTCGCCAACCTATATCCAGGCAAAGCCTGGGCTGTGCGACAGTTGCCAGTTTGAAATTTTTTCTATATTTACGAACAAGCTTTTTTCATTCCATCACTCAATCTTAAGCCTGAAGGGCTGACACATCCTCTGCCGGGGTCGAAGGCCCCGGTAACAGATTGCAATTGAAACGCAAAGGCCTGAAAGGCCCACACACCAATTCTTGGTATGACCGAGTTGATGTGTTAGCCCTTCAGGCTTTTGAGTTCTTTTCTAGAGCTACATCCGGTGGTTATCACCACCGGCAGAGGGTGTGTCAGCCTTTCAGGCTTCGGGAAGCACAGCTTGTTTGCCAATTGCCACTCCAACGGAATCACAAGCCATTGGAATCATTTGTTCGACGCTACAGCCTGCTCCCTGGCCTTTATCAAGTAGTTGCTGATAGCTTCATGAACGAGATTGTTAGCAGTCACAACAATGGATGAATTTTTGGCAAAAGAACGTGCAGCTGCTTTGCCACCTGATTCCTTCCAAACTCCTGGGAGAACCTCGCTCCTTATCTTCAATGTCAACGATTCAAGCATCGCCTTAGACTCAGCGCTATCCTTGGGCGAGGATAGTAGATCGCCGAGAGAGTAGGTATTGCTGTACATGGGAGCGTCGTCCCAAACGGCTAGTCCCTTCTGATAACCTTGCATACGCCCGCCTAGGTAGCATCCTATTCCCGTCACGATGAGCATCAACATCGAAAGCGAGAATTGACGTGAGAAAAACCGACGCCGTTTTTCATTGTCTATCTGCATTGCATCCTCCGTGAAATCCAAAGGGCTTGTATATGAGTGTAAAACGATTGTTTCAATCGTTTCGGGAGTGTCGCCACAACTGCCCCGACTAGTGTAGCAAATGTCACCGCCTGACGGGTGGATTGGCTCGCGAGCCAATGCCGACAACAGTCAAAGTAGTAGGCACTTTCCATGTGCCGTTCACCAAGAATCCTAGGCTACCTGGGGTTGCGTTCGCGTTGCGAACTTACCCCAGGCTATCAACTGCCATCGCATTCGCGATTGAATCGCAATCAAGCGAAATTTACAATTCCCTCGTAACTGCCCCAAAACTGCGGAGCAGTGGCATTTGAGAGCCACGGATGTAATCCTCATCTTTACCTACATCTTTAAACAACACACTCCAATTCCCTGGGGTTTTCGTACTCGTAATCCGCCCGAAGGGCAGTACTCGTACTCGTAATCGATCGGATGGACAATCGAGTACGAGTACCATTTCATTGAGTACGAGTTCGAGTACGAAATCCGTCCCTAAATGTGGGTAAAGACGAAGATGTAATCCGTGGTCCGCTCTAGCGAATCACTTGATTCGCTTTCAGCAATTCCAAAACGGCGCTGACGCATTCTTCGACGCTTAAGTCGCTCGTGTCCAGAAGCAAGTCTGGCTCCTCGGGCGGTTCGTAGACTGCCGAGACGCCTGGGAAATTCGGTAGCTTGCCCGCTTCGGCTGCTGCGTAGTGTCCTTTGGTATCACGTTGCCGACAGATGCTTTCGCTGGCCGTGCAATGGACCGTGAGGAAACGGTCCTTGCCGATCACGTCCGATACCCGTTCGCGAACGGATTGGCTCGGTGCAACGAATGCTCCCAAGCAAATCAAGCCGTTGTCGTTCATCAGCTTAGCCACGTGCGCTGAGCGACGGAGGTTCTCACTGCGATCCTCAACGGTATAGCCGAGATCCATGTTCACTCCGCGACGCATTAGCTCGCCATCCAAAACAGCGACCGCGCGACCGTCGTCAAACAAAGCTCGTTCTACCGCTCGTGCAATAGTACTCTTGCCGGTGCCTGTTACGCCGGTAAACAATATCGTGGCCGCCTTTTGGCCGAAGCGTGCAGAACGTTCCGACTCCGTGACGTCTGAGACGCTTCGTCGACCCGTTTCGGTTTGTTCGTCTGTGATTTCCCAAGCAGCCGTCGTTTGCTTGGCCGAATCGCGATCGGAGATCATGCCCGCACCGACGGTCGTATTGCTCATTCGATCGATAATGATGAATGCGCCGGTGCCTCGGTTGCGTCGATAAGCATCGAAGAAAATCGGTTGACTCAACGTTACCGCACAGCGTCCGATTTCATTGAGTTGCAAGTCGGGAGCTGGGGTTCGATGCAACGTATTCACGTCAACACGGTACTTGAGCGAGTCAACTTGACCGGTCACCGTTTGTGTCGTGTGCTTGAACAAGTACGTCTTGCCTGGCACCATCGGATCGGAACTCATCCAAACGATGGTCGCATCGAACGAGTTACTGATCTTCGGGACGTTTCCAGGTCGAACGATCATGTCGCCTCGAGAGCAATCCACTTCGTCCTCAAGTACCAACGTGATCGACTGCGAACTGAACGCTTCTTTTAAGTCGCCATCTTGGGTGACGATGCGTTCGACTTTGCTTGTCCGTTTCGAGGGCAGGACCATGATCTGGTCCCCTTGTCGAATGATGCCCGAAGCCACCGTACCGCAGAAACCGCGGAAGTCGAGGTTGGGGCGATTCACGATTTGAACAGGCAACCGAAAGTCTTCTAGATTGCGATCGGAGCCGATGTAAACCGACTCGAGAAAGTTCATCAAGGTGCTGCCGCGATACCAAGGCATGTTGACGCTTGGGTCCACCACGTTTTCGCCGTGAAGGGCAGCGATCGGAATGAAATGCAAATCGGGCAGATCGAGTCGCGAAACGAAGTCTCGGTAGTCGCTGCAGATTTCATCGAAGCGCTCTTGGCTATAGCCCACCAAGTCCATCTTGTTGATCGTTACGACCACGTGACGAATGCCGAGCAACGAAACGATAAAGCTGTGTCGTTTCGTTTGAGTCAGAACACCATATCTGGCATCGATTAGGATGATCGCCAAGTCCGCAGTCGACGCGCCGGTGGCCATATTGCGAGTGTATTGCTCGTGGCCAGGAGTGTCCGCAATAATGAACTTGCGTTTGGCCGTCGAAAAATACCGATAGGCCACGTCAATCGTAATGCCCTGTTCGCGTTCGGCTTTGAGACCATCGGTTACGAGGGCTGGGTCAAAGCCACCGCCCGTCGTGCCGTGTACTTTGCTTTCGGTTTCAAGCTGTGCCAGTTGATCTTCGTAGATCATCTTGCTGTCGAAGAGCAATCGGCCGATGAGGGTGCTCTTTCCATCGTCGACGCTTCCGCAAGTGATGAATCGCAGGAGCTCTTTGCGTTCATGTTGGTCCAAGTATGCCAGAATATTCTCGGCAATCAAATCGCTTTGGTGAGACATATGCTTAGAAGTACCCTTGCGTCTTTTTGAGTTCCATACCAGCGCCACCGCCATCTTGATCGATGACCCGGCCTTGTCGTTCTGACGTCTTTGTCAAAAGCATTTCTTGAATGATCTCGGGCAATGTTGTCGCCGTGGACTCGACCGCCCCTGTGAGTGGATAGCAACCGAGTGTTCGGAAGCGAACCATTTTGTGTTCGACAACTTCACCGGGCCGAAGCTGCAGTCGGTCATCGTTGAGATGAATCAAGGTTCCGTTGCGCTGGACTACCGGCAACATTTTCGCAAAGTACAAATCAGGAATCGGAATCTTGTCCAGATAGATGTACTGCCATACGTCCAGTTCGGTCCAATTCGAAAGAGGGAAAACCCGGATGCTCTCATTTGGATTGACGCGTGAGTTGTAGAGATTCCAAAGCTCTGGTCGTTGGTTCTTTGGGTCCCATCGATGGAATTTGTCGCGGAAGGAAAAGACCCGTTCTTTGGCTCGCGACTTTTCCTCATCGCGTCTCGCACCACCAAAGGCGGCGTCGAAGCCATAATGAGTCAGCGCTTTCTTGAGCGAATCCGTCTTCATGACTTCGGTATGTTTTTCGCTGTTCTCGCCCGGATCAATTCCCAGCTTGAGCCCTTCGTGATTGATGTGGACCAGCAATTCGATGCCCAGCTCGTTTTTGACGTAATTATCGCGAAATTGGATCATCTCCTTGAACTTCCAAGTCGTATCGACATGGAGGAAGGGAAATGGAGGCTTAGCTGGGTAAAACGCTTTGAGCGCAAGGTGCGTCATGACCGCTGAGTCCTTGCCCACGGAGTAGAGCATCACCGGCTTTTTGAATTCCGCAGCCACCTCGCGGATAATGTGGATGCTTTCCGCTTCCAGCTGTTTAAGGTGGGTTAAGTTATATGAGTTCATTCGTTCGCTTCCCTGAGCATTAGAAATCCTAAGGCCGAAAATCCCTGCTCTTTAAATCACAGTTGAATAAGCAATAAAGTAGTAACCATCCCAAAATGAAAAAGGGGGGATGGGGCAAGCTGGGGGGAATTCTCCAATTCCCACTCAACTATTTAGGCGTGCGGCAGGCTGAGAACTACCTGCCTGCCAAGGCTCAAACGGGAGAGCGAGGCTCCTGCCGAGCTTTCGACGCCACGGTTCGGCAGGAGCCTCACCCTCCTGAGTAACAAATTGCATGGACGAAGTCGATGAAACATTTTTACAGCAGGAACCTCTCCCTCCCGACATAATCAGTGCTGCCGCTCGCCATACCACCTTCTTAGCTTGCACGCTTGGCAAAAGAAAGAGCAGCCGCCCGAAGTTGATCGTGCGTGTGTGCGGCGGAAACCTGAGTGCGAATCCGAGCTTTTCCCTGCGGGACGACCGGATAGGAGAATGCTATCACATAGATTCCGTCGTCCAGCATCGCTTTGGCTACTTGTGCAGCTTTGGCAGCGTCTCCCAACATGACCGGTACGATCGGATGGGAGCCGGGCAAAATGTTCAATCCAGAGCGCTCCATTTCCTCGCGGAATAGTCGGGTATTGGACTCGAGCGTATCTCGCAATTCGGTCGATTCCTCCAGCAGCTCTAGGGCTCGAATCGAACCAGCCACAATCGGCGGAGCGATCGTGTTGGAGAACAAGTAGGTCCTTGATCGCTGTCGTAGAAGATCGATCATTTCGCTGTTCCCGGACGTGTAACCGCCGCTTGCACCACCGAGGGCTTTTCCAAGGGTTCCAGTCATGATGTCGACGCGATCCATCACGCCACAGTGTTCATGTGTTCCTCGACCACGTGGCCCCACGAAGCCGACTGCGTGCGAATCGTCCACCATCACCATCGCATCGTATTGATCTGCAAGTTCGCAGATGGCCGCGAGATTTGCAATGGTTCCGTCCATCGAGAAGATCCCGTCCGTCGCAATCAAACGAAAGCGGGCGGAACGTGCTGCCTCAAGTTTCGCTTTGAGGTCGTCCATATTGTTGTTCAAGTACCGATGTCGTTGCGCTTTGCAAAGACGGATGCCATCGATAATGCTCGCGTGATTGAGTTCATCGGAAATGATCGCATCCTCTGGTCCAAGAATGGTCTCGAACAGTCCGCCATTGGCGTCCCAACACGAATTGTAAAGAATCGTGTCTTGCATCCCCAAGAACCGGCTGAGCCGAGTCTCTAGATCTTTGTGAATCGTTTGCGTGCCGCAAATGAAACGAACGGAGGCCAAACCGTATCCCCAACGTTCGAGAGCATCGTTGGCGGCTTGCCGCACACTCGGATGCTGGGCGAGTCCGAGATAGTTGTTTGCACACATATTCAGCAGTTCACGGCCGTCAGCGATCCGTACCATTGTTCCTTGCGACGAATCGATGACCCGCTCAGTCTTGAAGGTCCCAGCGTCCCGAATGGTCTGGTTGGTAGCTGCTAAGTGTTCTAAAAATAACGCGTTCATTCAAAATACTTTTCCACGGTTTTAGGCTTCGACGGCGTGGGCTTGAAGATCTTCGAGATCGACAAACTCGAGAGTTGAAATATGTGTGGATTCCAAAACGACTTTCGGCGCGATACCCGCCTCAAACGCTTCCTTCCACCTTTGTACACACAAACACCATCTGTCTCCAGGCTTAAGCCCGGGGAAACGGAAGGCCGGGACAGGAGTGATCAAGTCATTGCCGCTGTCCCGCGAGAACTCGAGGAATTCCTGCGACATTTCGGCACAGACTAAATGAAGCCCTTGGTCGTCGGCTCCAGATCGACAACAACCGTCTCGAAAAAACCCCGTTGGCGGATCAATGGAGCACGGTTGAATATTGGTCCCTAACACATTTTTGGGTGCTGACATCATTTCATGTCCTTTTGGAAGGCATTGGACGTTTACGGAATCATTGTACCGTTTTGGCTATGCCGGGTGGCAAGGCTCGGAATAGGATCGGTTTTCAGGTACGATGTAAACGAGGTGTCATTCGCGATTTATCGCACACCAGATTGTTGATTTTCGTCGTTTAACAGTCAGCCGTAGGCGTACTTGACACCATTGAAGTACGCCTACGGCTGACTGTTAAACGAGATTTCAGCGAAGCTGAGCTTCGCTGAACGGTTGCCGTTATACGATGTGCATTTACATAGGTACTGAGCTCGCATGAGATTCCCAATTCCATTCAAAGATCTGTTACCGATCGAAGCCATTAAACAGCTTTCGCAATTGGTTTCTCAGCCAACGCTTGTCAATGCGATGAAGGAGGCAGCACAAAAGATTGGACTCAAAGACCAATTTCAGTCGGGCAATATCCAACAAATTCTACAGCAAGCCGGCCGATGGATGGAAAGTGCTGCGGAGCCTTGGCTGCGAAACGCACAGCCTGGCCTTTTGCCGGGAATTAACGCGACAGGCGAGTTTTTTTCAAATCGATGGTGCTCGCATCGAATGTGTTCCGATGCCATCACGCAAATGAATCATCTCCAAAGTCATTTTGCAGAGACGGTCAAGCTCGATCAGCAGCTCCGTAGTTTATTGATCGGCTTGACCAGCGCGCAAGTCGTCGCGGTCGTTCCGAGTACGACGCTTGCTCTTTATGTTCTCGCCTTGGCTGATGCCTCATCAAAAGATCGCGCACGTTGGGTCTTGCCACGGGTCGATTGTGTTCGGCTTCCTCAGGCCGGAGCAACGCAAGGGGGCAATGTTCGAACGATTCTCGATCAAGCGAATGCGAAGACTTACGAGATTGGGACCAATCAAGATTGCATGTCGAGCGATTTTGCAGAGGCTTTGCAGGAACCAGGTTCAAGACTGCTGATCGCTTCGCCCAACTCACTGCCGGCTGAATCCCGATTGGAGCATCGCATGCGCGGACTTACGGCGGCAAAACAAGCAGGTGCTGATATTGCTGAAATCCTGTTGGATGGAACGATTCATGATTTGTCTGAGCTCGGGATAACTAGCCGAGTTATTGCTGACGCATGGGATGATGGCGTCGAACTTATCATTGTGCCAGGTGACGCACTTCTCGGCGGCCCAGAATGCGGCATTATCCTTGGGAAGCAAACCGCCATGGAAAATGTCCTCAAGATTGTGGATGCAATGGGGATTCATGCAAGCAGCATCACCAAGGCGGCGCTGCTTCGCACGTTGCAAGCATCCGAGTCGATCGAGCAATGGCGACAGTTGCCGATCGGTGCATCGCTCTCGACGAGCGTCGAAAACTTGCAGAACCGAGCCGAGCGACTCATGGCGCAGCTTGCCGTGAATCCGATGTTCGATCGAGTTGTTGTCGCTCGCAAACCGTGTCGCATCGGGGCAGGTGTATGGAGCAGCCAACGCTTGGATTCCAGCACGATTCAGTTGTTCCCAAAATCGATGAGCCCATCCGCGATGGCTGAGTTGTTTGCGGCCAGTGAGGTACCTATCTGGACAAACGTGCAATCGGACCACGTTGAGATCGTATTGCGATCTATGGAACCCGACGAAGACCGAATTTTTATACAGCAGCTGTGCCCAGGAACCGAGTAGATCAATTGCTTCGTTCAATTCGTAACCTGACGCGTGGGCATGCGCGTCGGGTTACGAAGGCCAACTTTTTCGTTCTTTTATTCCGATAAATCCGATTTCAACGGTTTTTTTGAACTCTCGGCTGCTCTTTTGGCGAGCGGTGTTGGAACCTCACTCGCGGGTCGTCTAGGCTAGAATAGGAAAGGTTCCTGCCGTTTCGGCTTTTTGAAACCATTGACGGGTCTCCATGTCCAGTTCCATCGACTCCACCTTCGAAAGCTTGCCTGACCGCAATCACGCGCCAGAGTTCGCGTCGTTGGATCCGGAGAAGACTGTCATTCGACAGGACGAGTTGTTGGAGGTTCCTGGGCAACCGATCGACCCGGACAAGCCGTTTTCGATGGTTGGTTTTCGCCAGTCAGCCTCGCATCTTCTCGGCCAGCAATTGGATCATTTCTTGATCGAGTCCTTGGTCGGCACCGGCGGAATGGGCGCCGTATTCCGCGGCCGAGACATGAAGCTAGATCGCGAGGTTGCGATCAAAGTGGTTCCGATCGCTGACCGTGGCGCGGATGGCATGCGGCGATTTCGCGTCGAAGCTCAAAGCGCTGCCAAACTAGACCACCCAAATATTGCTCGCGTCTACTACGTCGGCGAGACGGCTCATTGGAGCTATATCGTATTTGAGTTTGTCGAAGGGACCAACCTTCGCGAGCTCGTCATCAAAAAAGGTCTGCTTTCCATCGACGATGCAGTGTGTCTGACCCGCCAAGTTGCAGAAGCGTTGCAACATGCACACGAAAGAAAAGTGGTTCATCGCGATATCAAACCGTCCAACATCTTGGTAACACAATTGGGACAAGCCAAGTTGGTCGACATGGGCTTGGCCAGAACCACCGAGCTCGACAAGTCGACCAATGATCTCACGGCTAGCGGCGTCACGCTTGGCACATTCGACTACATATCGCCCGAACAAGCTCATGACCCTCGGCAAGCCGATGTTCGCAGCGACATTTATTCGCTAGGTTGCACCCTCTATTTTTTGCTGACCGGCCAACCTCCGTTTCCTGAAGGGACGGCGTTGCAAAAGCTGTTGATGCACGGAACCAAGATGCCCGAGGACCCGCGGGTGTTTCGATCGGACATCAGCGATTCGATGATCTCCATCCTCCGCAAGATGATGGCCAAGAAGCCAGCGGACCGATATCAAATCCCAATCGATCTCATTCACGATTTGCGAACGCTAGCAGAGCTTGAGGGTTTGGTCTGGGCCAGCGAGTCGGACACCACCACCAATCTCCCTGCAGTGGTTTCTCGCACATGGATTGAAGCGTTCCTCCCGTTCCTCATTTCGCTCGGGACCATTTTTGGCATCACGCTCTGGTTGCAAAGCAGCAGCTACTTGAGCGCGACGTTTCCGATCCCTCGCGTTGAGTACCCTGAAGTGATCGTTGCCTCTGCTGAGGCTGAGCCCACCCGTTCTCCTTCGGTGCCCAGTGGAGTTAAGCCCGATCCGTTGGTCGAGCCCGGTTCGCGTACTGCGAGTACGACTGAGGCGACTGCGCCAACTGTGCCAGAGGCGACGGAGCCAGAGAGCCCGCGAGACAAGGTTCGAGATACAGTCGTCGTCGATTCCGAAGCGACCGATCGCGACCGCGGGAACTTGATGGTCCGATCGCTCGAGCAAGCCTTTGAGATCATCGCAAGCCAATCTCAGATCAACAAAATCCTTATCAAATCAGCAGCTGTCTCGACGTCCGTATCCGCTCTCAGGGCAACCATCTCGATCAATTCGAACCTGACTATCCAGAGCGAGGAAGGTCATCGATGCAAGTGGAATATCGAAGGCTCCGAGACGACGTCGGATTCAACCTCATCCCTCGCATGGATTGAGTGCCACACCAAAGAGCTAGTGCTCCAAGACATGGACATCGTTTGGCGAGCGGGTTCTTTGTCTCGACGTCGCTCGTTGTTTTCGGTTCGATCAAACGCTTCGCTCCTGTTCCAAAACTGTTCGGTAACGGTTCAATATGATCCCAATCCCTTCAGTTCAGCGGCGTTGGAACTGACATCCACTCAGACTGTGGCATTGCCTTCGGTTATCGTCGTTGACTCTGGCGTTCAAGATAGTTTTGGAGACTCGACTAGTGGCGCCGGCAAGCTTCCGGCACGTATCGGTTGCAATCAGACTTCGGTTCGTGGACAATGCGATTGGTTGCGAATGCCCAGCCCCATACGAACCGAAGTGGAAATGAGGAATTGCTGGCTGGCGATCGTCGGATCGATGTTTGAACTCAATGGGGGCAGGAACGCAGTGCGATCCGGCATCACATTGAGAATGGATTTCAAAAACGTAACGGCCTATTCTCAGCGAGCTTGGATGCGAGTCAACATGAGCAACTCGCAGCCGTTCCCCGTTCCGTTTAAGCGAACGGCCGAAGAGTGCATCTTTTCAGGATGCAAGTCGTATATCGACTGGAACGCATCGGAATGCGACGAGTGGGAGGTATGGAGTCAAAGCGACGAAGGCAAAAAGCTCTCTCGATGGATTGATCTTAGGGGGAAGGACAATGTTTATGATGCGTCAACCCTTTCTGACTATTTGATGGTCAAGCTGAGCAATGGAACGCGCGAGACGATTGGACTTGGAGCGAACGCAAATCTAGTCGACGAAGAGCTCGGTCTTGAAACGGCGACATCATGGAAGAAACGGCCCGTGCTAGAGCCGAGCCGTATTCACGAAGCGACCTTCGAAAGCTTGGAGTGGAACCGAGGTCTATTTCACCCAGGCTTTCAATCGGACCCTGAATAGGAAACGCTACGAAGCGTAGCAGATTTCGTGAGAAATCTGCATCATGATCATGCCGTCCGGAATCTTTGGGATGAACTAATTAGCCGATCGGCGTTAGCCGCGGTTCTCGACGAATGTCGAGCCCCTTTGGAAACCGGGGCTAAAACACGACGCGTGCTAGACACTTCCGTGCTGTCGAAGCACTTCGAACAAAATAACAGAAGTGCTTACCGAAGCATTAAGCGAGTCGATAGCTCCATGCATTGGAATACGGACAGCGGTCACTTCGGGTTTCGCCCAGTTTTCACCGAGGCCATCGCTTTCGCTACCCACGACGATGCTGACTGCCGTTTCATACTTGGGGGCGGTGTGCGACAAAGTACCATCCACTCTGGCTGCGTAAATCGCGATCGAGCGTTCCGTTAACCACGCCTGGATTTGTTTTGCGGAACCTACGGCCATCGGAACTCGGAACAATGCACCTAGACTGGCGCGAATGGCGTTGGGATTCCACATTTCACTGACCGGGTCGCTTAGCAATACGGCGGAAACGCCGGCTGCATCTGCAGTCCGCATAACGGCCCCAAGGTTGCCAGGCTTCTCCATTCGGTCGAGAACCAAAAAGCACTTTGCATCGGTGTCTTTTTTCGTGGGGACAATTCGTTCATCCAGAGTCTCCAAAGCCAAGCTAGGTTGTCGAGCGACTGCAATCAGTCCAACATCGCGGTCGCCATATTGCAGTTTGGCCATGGCTGGTTTGGAGATGAGATTGATTCGAATCCCAGGGACCAACGCTTGCCAGTCGGAGACCAAAAGGCGATGGGATTCCTCGGAAGTTTCCAAAATAAAGAGCTCGGTGCACTCGATCCCGCCAGCATGAGCATGCCTCGCGATCGAATCGCCATCGATAATCATGAGGCCGCTATCGCGTCGTTCACGCGGATCGCGAAGGGAATTGGCGGCTTTGATCCGCTGGTTGCTTGGGCTAGAAATCGATTCGACAGTCACAGAACCCGACTTTCCAACGATGGTTGGACATAAAGAAAAACCCCAGTTTACTTAGGGTTTGCCTCGAAGCAACCTGAGTTTCCGACAAAAACGAGCTTGAACGTCGTTTCCGAAACTGCTGGTGCCATCATGTCGGCTCCCAATGCCACCGAGTGAGCTCAGTGGGTCGCATCTGCCGGATGCGACCAAAACAATCTGGAAAAGAACCGACTCTCGATCGAAAACTGTTTCCCGATGTACCCGTCCGCAGTGCTCAGGAATACAGCGCAGAGTCGGAGAGACGCAATGGCGCCGAGTTGGATTCTCTGCGCCATTGCGTCTCTCCGGCTCTGCGTTAGGTAGTGCTGTATCTCTATCCACCTAGTGGTGTCCAGAAAAACAGGCAGTGCCTGGGCTGTGCGACAAATAGCAGTTCAAATAGATTTTGTTAATGTGACGTTCGTTCCGCTGAATGGCACTTGAAGGTCTGTAGTCTGATAGCCCGGAGGGCGACACATCTCTGCCATTGGGCGTAAGCCACCGGGTTAGTGGAGGTGCGATGAAAAGCCCGGAAGGCGACACATCGAATTATGCAGTATGTGTCGCCCTCCGGGCTCAAATACCAATGATTACCCTAGACCGGTGGCTTACGCCAAATGGCAAGAATATGTCGCCCTCCGGGCTTTGAGTGCAGTACAAACAGAACTAGTTTTGTGTTTCAGACTGCCCTGCTTCTCAGTATCGAAGCATTATTTGAGTAATCTGTATATTGATCGAAGGCGATAGTAGGTAGGTGCCTGGCACTTACCCACCGCCCTGCGTTAGGTTAAAAGCAAGATAGTTGCTTGGGCTAGCAATCGATCGGTCACAGAAACCGACTTTCCAACGATGGTTGGACAAAAGAAAAATCTCAGTTTACTTAGTGGCCGCTCGGGGAGTTGAACCCCGACGCCTCTCGGCACCAGATCCTAAGTCTGGCGTGTCTGCCAATTTCACCAAGCGGCCCGATGTTTTGAGCGGGATCGCTCCCGCCTCAAATCAAACTGAAACGTAGTTTAGTCTTAAATCGTTCGTTGTGCGACACCTGTTTTGTGTACTTCTGAGGCTCCTGTGGTTTTTCCTGCGAAAGCGAGTCGGTTGGGGGCATTCTACAGGTGATTCTTAGCCGCGATAGCGGCGACACTTTGTAGCCGTGGGGCTTGCCCCGAATGGCGTTGAGTTAGTGTTAGCGGAAGTGCGCAAGCACTCTGGTGAGTTGTCAAATGCCTGCGATTTGCCAATGGATCATCACCGGATGGCTCGCGCCGTTCCGCTAACTCAACGCCATTCGGGCTCGCCCCACGGTCTCTAGGCGCGACAAATACAAGAGCCGTGTAAAAGCGCCCCCCCACCCCGGGGGCCGTTGTAAGGCTGAGTTTTTGATTTTTTTAATTTGTATTAGGGGGAAACCCCCCCGC
>JANPHB010000325.1:0-35118 GCA_031424235.1 Pirellula sp. | reverse complement strand
TTTTTCACTAAAATACCGCCTCTCCCCGCTCGGGCCGGTCGGCGGCCTTTTTGCCCCCCCCCAACCCCCGCCCCCACGAGCGAATGACGGAAGCGTTCAGTGCGTAGCTAAAAACCAAACGATCCGCTGGACAAGCCTGCGGGATTCCACGCATCGGCATAGAAAAAATATTGGCGTTCGCTGAGAAGTGCCAAAAAATTGCAGATCTACGTCTTGACAGCAGCAGGGGCAAAGTAGCCACTTGATCTCAATTTTTCATCGATCGCTTACTATGTGTGATTCTTAGCTTATTAGGCTTCATGTTTGGGAACCGTCAAATCAAGCCCGACGAAGTAATCAAGGACTCGGTAGCACTAACAGATAAATGGAAACTGCGCCTCGACGAGTTGGCTAAACCTCGCGTGTTGGTGTGGAACAAAAAGTCGATTGTTGCCGAGCCAGCAAGTAAGTTGCTCGCTGTCTCGCCTGATGGCACTCACGTTCTCATGGCCGGTCAACAAATGCAAGTTGTCGATATCGCCAACAGCAAAAGCATTTCCATCGAGACAAAGGCAAAGACGCTAGCACCTGCGTTTCTAGGCAACAACAACCTTTCATTGATTGCCTTTGACGGCGAATGCCTGAAGCGATGGGACCTTAACAGCGGTAAGATGGTGGAGAAGTTCGATGCGATCAATCAAGCACCGATCGCCTCTTGCCAGTCTTCCGACGGTCAACGCATTTTGCTACTTGCGGACGCAAAGCAACTCTATGTAATCGACCTGAAGTCGAATGAACTTCAACGTATGCGATTTGGAAACGATAGCCAGCTGGCCGAAAGACCAGCTCTGTGGTGTTCGGCAAACGGCGATCGCTACATTGCCCGCGCTGGCAAGTCCCTGCAAGTCTTTGCTTGGGACAAAGCGAACAGCAGCTACAAAGCGGCAACACGGCGGTGACATGAAGGAACGTGCGGACTTGCTGCTGGAGCGCTGGCGGAAAATGGCTCCGAACTCCAAGCTCGTACCGACTTTGACCGCCATCCACCAACAACGTTTGGCTTGGGAAGCGCGTGGGACTGGATTTGCAAATACGGTCACTGCCGACGGAGCCAAAACGTTCGAGAAAAAGATGTTGGCTGTTGCCGCGTTGTTAAAACCCATGTTCAAGCTAGAGAATCCTCCAACCCGGGCTTTCTCAATCGCTTACGATGTCGCCATGAGTTTGGGGTTGCCCGCCGATGTTTCAAAAAGACTCAATGAAAACATGATGAAGACGCCGGTTCGCCTCAGCTTTCCCGCGCACGCCGCTCAAATTTTGTTGCTATTGCCTCGCTGGCATAGCGGACCAGGCGATAGCGAAAACTACATCACCACCCTTGCCAACAAACTCGGCGGCGAGGAGGGGGATCGAATGTACGGACTTTTGATGCTCTACGCCGCTAACTACTATCCGTCGGATGAAGCAACCGGCAATTACCTGGATTATGACGCGGACCGGGTGTTCGCCGGTTTGGTCGCCTATTACCAGACGCCGCAGCCGGCGTATTATTTCCAGCTGGGCCTAAGAGTCTTTGCCGGCGAAGGTCGCTGGGATCTTTACAAGAAAGCGATGGAGTTGAGAACGGAACGTCGCATCTTCCAGGACGATACTACTATCAAGACTCTTGAAACGCATATCCAGCAAGAAAAGAAAGCTTTGCCTTCAAAGTAAATCCACTACCTACTATTCGAGATTTTTGAAGCAAGGTGGACTAATCCTCCTTATTGACACAGCCGAAAAGTGAGCCCGAGGCGCTAGGCGAGCCCTGAAAACGTACAAAAATCGGCTAGCGCCTCAGGCTCAAGACAAGAAATCGAGTTTTGTCGGCGATATCCCTATTTCGAAAGCAATTCTTTTCGTCTCGCGAATCGATCTTTAAGATTGGCTACGACCGATTGTGCTTCTATGAAATTCGGGGTCGTGGCATTGAGATTGGTGATCTCGTGCTGCAAGCGATCGATGACACCGACGAGATCGTTGTCGAGATCCAAGACTTGTTTGAGTTTGGCCTCGTCGACTTTCGTGCTTTCAAACCATGAGGAATACCCCTCCATGGCCCCACGTATTTTAGACTGAGCTGTCTCAATGTTGGCCCGCAATTTTTCACCTTGCGTGATTGCGATGAAATTCGCTTGGTCGACGAGCGGCACCATGAACGTTTGGAGATCGCGTTTGCAATCCTGAAGTCGTTCTGAAAGATACTTCCTGATGGCCGAGTCGTCGTCGCGTCGCTTTTGCTCAGATCGGTAGGAACCGAACCCTGGCACGTACTTCGAGATGCTATCCATGATCGACTCAGCCATGATTGGTGTCCGAATTTACTAAGCGTTGACGATATCCCGCATCTTCGGCTCTAGGTAGGTAACGGTGCTGCCCATGCTGGCTAGGTTGCCGTACTCTCCTTCAGGAATCTGAACTCGGTGTCGCTTTCGCAACTCCATAACGATGTCCAGAAAGTCCATGCTGTCCATTTCAAGTTGCTCACGAAACGACTTGTTATCGTCGATCGCGGAAAGATCCTCATCCGGTGCGATCTCACTAAGAATGTCCAAAATTTCTTCACGGATTTCCGCGGGTGTCATGGAATCCAAAACTCCTGGCCAACTTCGGTGCCTCTCAAACGTGTGAAAGGAGATAGAAGGTAGCCGAAAAAAGGGTGGGGAAATAATGTGTTTTTTTGAATTGATGCAGGGCTAAAACCGTCGAACGATAACGACAGAATTAATGCCGAGCATGCCAAACGAATTGTTCAGAATGTAATCGACGCGGGGCAGCTCCTGCGGTTGGTTGATCACCAAGCCTGGCAACGCACATTCTGGGTCTAGATTGTCCACATTTATCGTGGCATGGCAAACCCTGTCCTGAAAAGCTGGCAAGTTTCCGGCTAGTTCCAAGGCTCCAGCAGCCCCCATCGCATGGCCGATAAAACTCTTGGTATTGTTGAACCGAAGGGTGTCGCAGCCCTGAAAAACATTGCGAAGTGCAATGCATTCCTGACTGTCCCCGGAACTAGTACCCGTGGCGTGGGTGCTGACAATATTGATTCGGTCGGGCGTCAATCCGCCGCGGTCCAGAGCCATTTGGAGGCACTGAGCCTGGCGCTCGGGATTGGGCAGCACAAAGTCTGTGGCGTCCGTATTGATGGCGTAGGAGACGATTTCAGCGATGATGTTTGCCGAACGAGCCTTCGCGTCGGACAGCCTTTCCAACGTGTAAAGACAAGCTCCTTCGGCTACCACGATTCCGTTTCTCGCGGTATCGAACGGGCGAGAAGCTTTGGTCGGATCCTCGTGCGACGCCAATGCCCCCTGCGATTTGAACGACGCAAAGATGCCAAAAGTGTGAATGCTCTCGGAAACACCCCCAGCAATCGCTAAATCGCACTCCTTCAATCGGAGCATTTGGACGCCCTGAATAATCCCTGCGTTTCCAGCCGCACAAGCCGCGCCAATGGTGTAGTGAGGGCCGGTAATCCCCATATTGAGAGCGATCTCACCGGCAGGGTTATTGGCTACCGTGCGAGGATTGTGGTGATGCGACCAATAAGTCGTATCGTAGTCATAAGCCTTGATTGAATAAATCTCGTTTTCGGTTTCGACATTTCCATGTTCGGTGACGCCGATGTAGATGCCCACCTTGGATTTGTCGACATTTGGCCAATCCAACCCGCTTCGGTGTATCGCTTCTGACGCAGCCCAAATACCAACGGTTCCAGCCCGCGTACCCCGTCGCATGTCCCGTTTACTCTGGTATTTCGTGGTTTCAAACTCACAAACGCCAGCCAGAGTATCGCCTACATAACGAATATTGTAGTTTCGAACGCCGCTTTTCCCCTCAAGCAACGATTCGCGGAACATCTCGAGATTATGCCCGTTCGGGGACGTCAAGCCGATTCCCGTAATCACTACGCGTTGATCGTCTGGCAATTGACTGGTTCGATCTACAGCAATCATTCAGCAACTCAAAATGGAGGAATTCTCAACCGAAAAATTCTCCCACCGAAACTATCCTCAACAGCGAATATTTGCAAGCGCTGCCTAAGCTCGGTTGCGAATCAGGGCCACCGTCCAAAGAATCCCACAGGTTTACCCTGTGGAAGCTTAGGTTTCTTGATACCAAACCGTCTCTAGCAATCCTCGCTTGGCCGCCGAATTTGCCGAAGGCGAATTCGGCGGCCAAGCGAGAGAGGAGGCGTTTTGTGAGTAGCGAAAAACCTAAGGATCCGCTGCGGGATTTGTCGTATCGTCAAGCGGTTACTTTACTTTCGCTTGAGTATGTAAACAACATCCTCTGTGCCCGCATCAATCTCAATCGGCTCATCGATGTCGTAAGTAAAGTCGTAAGCCGCCTCGATAGACCATTCGGGCACTTTTTTGATCATCGAAGCGAACTGCTTCCACGTATAACTTCGAAGAGCAAGACAGTCATCAATGCGAATCGAACCCGTCGGCCGATAGATTTCAAACCTGAGATTAAAGCGCTCCATCCTGGCTTTCACGTCTTTGTCGCGAGGCCACATTCGCGTATTGATCTGCAAATTCCCCCGCCTCGCTGTCCAGCATTCGGTGTCCGATGCTTCCCCTTCCAGCGGCGTCAAGTGAAATCCCAACGCATAGATCCCGCCGGGTCTGACCGCCTTGGCCATCGCTTGAAAATGCTCGACGGTCGCTTTCTCTGTACCTAAATGCCGAAACGAGTTGATGGTGTTGAAGGCTGCGTCAACAGGCTTCTTGACCGTAAAGTCGCACATGTCCGCAACCCAAGCCGTCTCCTTGAGCCCATGCTTCTTGAGCCTCGCGTTGCAATACGCAATCGCCTTCTCATTGAGATCTAACCCCTCGGCAATGTACCCCTTCTTCGCCATCCGAAACAACAGTCGACCTGTCCCACAAGCAGGTTCAAGCACCCGCTTGGTCTTGCCGTCCACATGCTTGGCAAACGCAGCCTCCAAAAACTTGAACTCTGCGACCCAGTCACTTGCAAAAACCAAATCGTAATAAACCGGATAGTCGTAGATGTTGCCGCTGACTTGTTCCATTCCAAGATGCTCTTCAATGCTTAACGGTTGAGAAATAGGTTGCGAACAATCTGTGTTGCTCGAATTGATAGCAGATTCTGACAGGAAGGCGCAGATTTCACAACCGCCCAGTGAAGCCCCGATGGCGTTGAATTCAGACTGCGCTCGAATACAACGCTATTTCAGCAAAGCCCAAATGGGCTTGGGAGGGCCGTCTCGATTTCGAACCCTGCGAGTTTCTGGTTAGTGACGATTGCTTTGTCACTCAGCCGTGATAGCGGCGACAGTTCGTAGCCGTCGGGCTTGCCCGACGGTCTTTAGGCACGATGAATGCAGGAGCCGTGAAACGGCGCCACGTTTTGGTGCCGCCGTTTCACGGCTCCTCCACTCGTTTTCGGATTGTAGCTGCGGGGCGAGCCCCGCAGCTACGAAATGTCGCCGTTACACGGCTAAGCTGCGTCAGATCTTGAGAAAGATTCGCCTGCGATACATCCACAATAGAATCAACCACATAACGCTCAGCGTGAGCACTCCAATCATCAAGCCCTTGATAGCCCCCGAATCTCCTAACCCAAATCGCTCCGCCAAAAAACCGCTACCTGTATCGACGAAATAACCAAAGTGCCTGGTGATCGCCAAGCTTATCTGATCCTTAATCGTCCAACTCATCACATACGCAGCGATCGAATTTGCCCCAATGACCACGAACGGAAATCCCCAACTCTTGTAGCCAGCGATGTCGCATATCGCATTCAGTAACGCTAACCAAACGAAGCACAATCCGCCACTGTAAAGTGCCCACGTCGGCGTCCAAATGCGTTTTACAATCGGACAAAGGCCAGCGGCATCGACCGCCAACGCCAAGCCGATGCATACAACAGCCGCCGTCCAAAGCCCAAATTGCCGTCGGTCAACGGACACTTCCCATTGCAAGAGCCTGCCCGCAATCAACCCCAACAGCATCGTGGCAAGCGTTGGAATGAAACTTAGCGTGCAATAACCGCCACCCGAAAACACGTACGGCTTCTCACGAGGAAACCGATTCATCCACCATTGATCTACCCTCCAAGCTAAATTCGAATTCTTGTTGAAGTGCGACGCGATTCCCTCGTAGTACTCCGTCCAAGTTGCAGGGACGCCGTTCTCGGCATACGGGAAATCAACACCAGGGGCAGGGTAAGCCACAAACGCTAACCAATACCCAATCAAAATCACCCCAATCGAAACAATCAAGCCACGAAGCTTCAGTCCAGACAAAAGAAACAGCAACCAATAGCCCAGCCCGATTTGAGTGAGTGTGTCATCAAACGTAAAATTGGTGATCGGACTCTTTAAACTTCGCAAAAAGATCCCCAGAAAAACCAACACAACACTTCGAAAGATCGCATGCACAAACATGCGTGACCATGCTTGCCCTTTCGAGCCACGGGCGACCAGCGAAAAAGCCATCGCCGTCCCAACCAAGAAGGAAAAACTAGGTTGAATCATGTCGTGCAACGAGCCGCCTCGCCAAGGCACGTGAGACGTGTGAAACGCCAGCCAGTCAGCAACCGTAGCAAACCAACTGCCCTCGGCGGCAATCTCCTTGAGCTTTGAGAGATGCAAAATCTCAGCCAACATCAAAAACATCACCATCCCACGGTACACATCAACGCTCGCAACGCGAGATACCTTCGGTGAATCAGTGCTGGGTGTGGTCATGGATCGTCGATCGCTTTCAAGTAAAAGTGGAGGGACAACCATCATAACCCAAAACGTGAGGGCAAGTTGTTTAAGTCGTTTAACAGTCAGCCGAAGGCTTACTGTCGAAAATACAAAGTACGCCTTCGGCTGACTGTTAAACGAAGTACATCTACCTCGACTAAGGCAAGTTCCATTTCTTTCGAAGCGTCCACTGGCAAATCATCACCATCGCCAACAAAAGAAACGCGGACCAAGTATCCAATGCACCGTCGCCGAGCCGCCGGTTTTCGATCGCGGTTTGTGTCGATTGCTTCCTTCGGTCCAAAATCTGACGAACAATTTCGTCCGTCTGCTCCGGAGCAACCAACACTCCACCAGCCGACGCATTCAGTTTCGCCATCTGAGCCAATAACTGCCAGTCAGGCATCGGCTGCATCGTCTCGGCCGACGTGTCGATGACCACAAACGGAAGTTTTGCCTCCAGTGGCTGCCCTTTCGATCCGGTTACCTTCGCTCGCCATTCATAGCGTCCACCTTGCTTCACACCAGCGAATTGCGCTCGCATCGACTGACCGTCGCGACGCTGCAATTGCACTTCGCCTAAATCCTTATCCGTCTCGCCGGCCGGACTATTGCGACCGGTGAGCTTCCACAGGTGCAGCTGAATGTTCGAAGGCATCTCCGCAAACTCCGAACCGCCATTCCATTGCAAAATCATCTCGCTCGGTGTTTGCAACAAGAGCCTTCGTTGAGGCATGGCCATTTGCATACCTTCTTCAACCGCCTCGCGCCGCAAGCACCAATAAATGATGTTTCGCCAAAACGCCTTATACTCGTCCGTCTTGCCCTGCCTCGCCCAATAATAAGTTGAATCGAAAGCGATGGAAATGACACGGCCTTGATCTATCACACGGCTTACAATCAAAGGCTCTTTGCGCTGACTCTCGGCTAGCACAACTATGCCGGGCCACCTTTTGACACCGCCCCATTTGTTCGCTCCCGGCAGCTTCCTGAGTTGCGCCCAAGTCGCCTCGTTTCTTTCTGGCGTATCAATTTGCAGGATCTCACTCGCCCCAACCGGGATGACTTGAACCTCGCCCGGCAGATGGTTTTGCATATCGATCAGGCTATCCATTTTGATAGATTGTCGCTTTTGTCCCTGCCAAGTCAGGTTGACGGGTAGTATCTCACTCAGGGCCGATTCTTCCCAACCTCCAGCCCCATACGCTGAAAACCCACCCAAGGTGACTAACCCAGCCCCCTTTCTAACTTGATCCGCGATCGCCTTGGCACCCGCCGCGTCAATGGCTCGGTAGTCAAGATCGCCCAGCACAAAGCAATCGTAGACTCCGTCGGACAATTGCTTCGATAAATCCACTGGCCATTTTTGCTTTGGCTCTTTGTAGATCAATTGAAAATTCATTTGCATGTCCTTGCTCTCGGACATTGCCCGTTGGACAAACGTCTGCTCCGGTCTCGGCTCTCCCTCGATATAAAGTATCCTCGCCCCTCCCCCTCGCACGTTTAAAAAGACCGTCGCTTCGTTGTTCTCCTCAACAGCCTCGCCCGGTACTTTGTCTGCACGCACTGCCAACTCATAGGCGCCTGGGTCCAGTTCCACCACCAACGGCAATAAGAACGGTACAGCTTGATCCGATTTCGTTGGCCGCAACTTATCGACCGCCAATTCGCGATCCGGCTTGCCTGGCTGGACCAAAAGGAGTTTTACCGACAGATCTCGGTTGGCTACCCCTCGACAACGCAACAGCCCTCGAAGATTTAGTTGGTTCTTGGTGTAGACATCCAACTGCTCCTGCACTCCCTCCACCGAAAGGTCTTGCGAGTTCTCACTATCGCTTCTCGGACCAATGCCCACAACGAAAAGTGGCACGTCAATCTGAGCCAGTCGTCTTGCTACTTGCTGTGGGTCGCCCCCGGATGGTACATGCGTCTGAGCTCCATCCCCCATCCAAATCACAGCCGATAAAGGAGACTCGAGTGGCGACGCCATCAATTGATTCAAAGGCCCGCCGACATCTGTCGAGAATCCGTCCGGCTTCTCCGGCAATTTCGGAGCCGTTGCCCCAGCCAACGCTCCCTTAGCATCACCGATGGGTTTCAAGGTTGAGTCGTAAAGAAACGGAACCAAACTGGAGTCCTTGCCGAGCGATGCTCGCGCGTTCCATAGCGACTCCCATATCTCACGTTCCATTTCCCAGCGTGTCCCTTTACCTTCACCGGACGGCAGCTGCATACTCGCTGAAACATCGACCATCACAGCGACTGTCCCTCGCGGTGTACTTTGTCGAGTAAACGTGATCCCGGGCCGAAGCAAAACCAACAGCACGATGAGGCACATCAAAAATCGGAGCAGCCAAAGCACTCGACCTTGCTTGGCCGAAACGCGACCCGTTTCCCGAACAAAGTAAAGTACAACCCCTAAGCCCACCGCCGCCGCGATGACTAGGAAATAGCTTCCAAAAATGGGATCCAGCGACCAGTCCATTATGCCCCTGCCCGTTTGCTTTGAGCATAAAAACGACTCGACATCGTTTGTTCCGCCATGATCATCATCACGAAAACCATAAGCAAGAAAGGAGACAAATCGCGACCATAACGCCCCTCCCCCAGCGACGACTGCACTTCGTCTCTGTCCTTCGCAACTCGATAAAGGTCTTTGCCAATGGCCTTGTCCAAAACCGCCGGCAAGATTCGCTCGAGCGACACCTCTTTGCGATCCACATTAACGCTGAACCCTCGCACAACTGTCCCTTGTGGTCGCTGACCTCTTAGTCGATATTGGCCAGGGAATCTCGTGAACGTATAAACCAACGATTCTTCCGTTGATTCAACACGCGTTTCCTCGTTCTGCGGACTGAGTAGTTTGTATAGCTGCGGAAACTGAGCAGTGTTGTTCTCCAGTACCGCCGGCTCATCGACAAAGTAATTCAATTGCTGACTGTTCCACGATCCCAAATAATCTAGCGTCCCTTGGAGGAGCGCCCAGCCCAGCCAACCGTTCAAGTCTTGAGTCCACTTCTTGTCTGGTGTGTCATGCCGTTCCGGTTCAGGGAAAGTAGGGAGCATGAACGTAACAATGCGTCCCTGCTTACGTACTTGCTCGACAATTGCCGGCAATTCACTACCCGTGAACCGCATGATGGCCATCGCTTGGTCATCCAGTTCCTTGATCTCCCAATGCCGGAAGACGGAAAAGGTAACCCAAGGGATATCATCCACCGCCATGGCGAAAGGAATCCAGATCGGATGGTTTTTGATCGAATACGAAAGCTTAACGGATCGGTCGGAAATGGGGCGACTGGACTGGCCAGTTACCTTGCCCGGCAACAGCTTCGAAATCGGACTTTCCATGAGGGCGTCTGCTGATTCAAAACTCGATGCCAAAACGATCATCAGCCCTCCGCCCTTGGCAACCCAGTCATCCAACAAGTCAATTGTGTCGGCTTGAATAATGCCCGGATCAAAAAGCAGGATGCTCGAAAAGCGAGTGAGATCGGTCTTGTCCAAATCGGTCGACGTGCAAAGTTTGCACATGCCTTCAGCCGGCGGGGCATCGGTCCAAGAGTTGATCACGGCAGAAAGGTAATCCGCATCTGCTTTGTCATCGCAGATAACCAAGGTCTGCCCTTGAGTTCTTGCATCGACCGAAACGTAAACGACATTATCGCATTCCAAAGGGTCCGGCCTACTTAATCTCAACTCGGCATGATTTGTCCCTTCGCTCAAGTCCTTTAATGTCATCTGAACCGGCAACGATCCACCGTCGGGAACTTCCACCAGCTGTCGATCGACGACACGCGTTGTTGGTGCCGAAGCCTTCGGATCGCGATCTAGTTGCGACCGGTCGATAATTTCCGAGACCAACTCAACGGACATCTGTTCGGTCCCACTCCCTTTGACCGACATCACCTCCGCGCTGATCGTGACCTGAGAGCCTGGCGTTGTCGACTGCTGGCTCAATTTGAAATTGCTAAGCGACCAGTTGCGAATCTCTGCCACGGGGACGCTGACATCAATAATTTGCAACAAAACATTCTCACCCTCGACCCCTTTTCCTTCCTCGTTCCTCGCCAGTTTTTTCGGCAAATCCGAGGTGTCCGCATCGCGCCAGGCCGGCATCGACAAATCGGACAGCACATAAATCTCGCGACGCTCGAGCTCGCTCTTCCTAAGCACATCCACCGATGAGCTGATGCGCTGAATGAGATTCGTCGCTTTTCCCTCTACGATGGTTCGGTCCAACTGTCTGTTTGCGGAAACGCGGTCTTGATTGAGGCGAACTCCGATGTCGTTGTTGACGATGGCAATTTGACTGCCAACTGGCAAACGGTCCATCAACCAAGTTGCCATCTCTTTGGCCGCTTCCAATCGCGTTACATTGTGATACTTGTACCCCATGGTGGGTGAAGTATCGATAACCACCGCAACCGCGATCGGCCCCGAAGCGCTCGGAATCCCAACACTTGGACCACCTGTCATGGCCAAACCCAACCACGTGCCACCCACTCCCCACAAGATTAGTGCAATCGCGGCAGAAATGACGGTCGTCTGCCAACCTCGCCGCGATCCGAACGCCGTGAGAGCCACCGCCGTGGCCAACAAAGCCAGCATCCCAATCAGCCCGATCAACAAATAAGTAGCGAACATATTGCTGTGAACCCGCGGCGACGACAGCGCCAACGCCAGCAGAACCACCATGAACACTCGCAACGCCAACAGCAACCAGCGTTTGATCGACCAACCTCGTTGCGCAGTAACCGCCGATTGACGCACAAATCGGATCGCAGGAAAGATGATCGGCTTGGGTTGTCGCCGACCAAGCATGTGCAGCAGAACTGGGGCAATTGCTGCTAAGCCGCCAAACAAAAGCGTGAAGTGTAGGAACGTCATGTTGCGAGGGCGCTCCGTACTTAGAAACGATTGCGGCGACTTAGTAGGTACTCGGTGATCGCCTTGTCGTAGGGCATACTCGTGTCGAGCGGCACGTAGTCGATGCGACTTTCATTGAATCCTCGCTTCAGATCTTCCCGAAATTTGTGAATGTTCTCGCGATACTCTTGCCCCATGTCGTCCGCATTGACGCTCAAGGATTGACCTGACTCCGGGTCCGTCAGCTGCACGAGCCCTTCGAATGGAAAAGTCACTTCGGCTTCATCGAGCACATGAAACACGATCACATCGTGGCCAGCGTGCTTCAACATGCGAATCGTATCAAGCGTAGGCTGGACATCGGCCAACAGATCGCTCATCAACATCACGAGCGAACGGTGACGAAGCATCGCGGCCAACTGCATTATCGGCGCTCGCAACTCGGTCTCGCCCGCTGTCTTGAGTTTGGTCAGCTGGCTCAGGATGGCAGAAAACTGCCCGCGGCGTGAACGCGGCGGAATACTCGCACGGATTTTCTTGTCAAAAGTGACCAAGCCGATTGGGTCTTGCTGCATCAGCATGAGATAGGAGAGGGCCGCCGCGAGGCAAATGCAATAGTCGAATTTGGTCAACTGTTGGCGATAGGTGTAGCCCATCGATTGGCTCAAGTCCATGACCATGTAGCCAGTCACGTTCGTCTCGGACTCGAACTTCTTAACGTAGTACTTGTCCGTTTTGGCGTAAGCCAGCCAATCGATATCTTTGGGGTCATCGCCGTGGGCATATCGGCGATGTTCGCTGAACTCCACAGAGAAACCATGGTAGGGGCTTGCGTGCATCCCCTGCAAAAAACCGCGAACGATCATTTGAGCTCGCAAATCGAGCCTTTTGATCTGAGAAGCAAGTTCGGGTTTCAGGTATTGTTCGACGGCAACCATGCAGCATTTCGATTCGTAGGATTGGGCACACTAAAATCGCTCGTAGCCCCGACTCTATTGTATCGAACAGTCCTCGTTCTGTCTTTGCACTCAAAAAACGGCGTTGAGAGCTAATCCCACCGGCTTGCCCGGTGGATCATTCGGTTTTCCACTACAATGCATCCCGTCAGCCCCTTTGGCCCTCAACGGGCCAAAGGGCAAGCGACCGGAGCGATTGGTTTGGCTAGTCGGAAGCCGAAACTTCCAACGGGCAAGCCGGTGGGATTCAGAGCCCGCCTGAAGCATCTGCTGCGAACTGGGGGCAAACAGAAAACAGAGGATTTCATATTGCCGACTATTCGAAGTTCCTTATCAATTACCCTTGTCCTCATCCTTGTTGCACTAGGTAGATTTTCGTCTGCGCAGGACGAACGAATAATCGTGAAAGAAATCTGGAATGCCGCACTTGGTTCAAGCGCTGGCTATGCGGTCGATATTTCGCCGAATAGCCTCTGCGCTGCCATTCTCAAACATTCTGATTCCTGCGAATTGAAAATATTGCGGATCGAAACAGGTGAGGTTAAGTGGAGCAAATTGATTCGCGAAAACGAACCTTGTACATCGGAAATCATTTTCACTCCCGATGGAACCAAGCTTCTTTTCTTCGATGCTGCGAGGCCTGAGTTATTGGTCTTCGACGCCGAAACTGGTGAGGTTAAATCCAGCTTCAAGTTGACGGCCCCTTTGTTTCATCCGCGATTCGATTTGTCCTCTCCAGATGAATTTGTATTTGCTTTTAAAGACCGGAGGACATTTGAGGTCGTTAAAATCGATTTGGCATCCGGAGACTTCAAGTCTATTTTCAATTTGCGAAATCATCCCGAATTCAAACTGAAGCGACCGTACGTCATGTCTCGCGATTTCCTCGTGCATAACAACGAGGTTTTCGTGGCGGTGGAAGGATGGGTCATGGCTTACGATGTAGATCAAAATAGATTTCGTTGGAAATTACAACTCAGCGAAACACAACTTCTGCTTTTGAGCGGCCTTAAGGATGGAGCGATTATTGCAACTAGAGGTCCTTTACCAAATATTTTGAAAATTGATTCAGACGGCGTAGTTGTCGGCCGAGGCGTTTCCGCTGGGGAAGAGAACTATTTGGGCAGCTTCGAGGAAATTGCGTTCACTAGGTCTCGGGGGGTTATTGGATTCCGGGAATTCCTATCCGCCTATGACTGGAAGAATTCGAAGTTGATTTACCGCGAACCTGCGGGTACGTCGCATTCAACTCCTCCTGCTTGTGTGATGTCAAAAGACGGAAAGTTCATTCTTTCGATTGATGTGCTCGGAAATGCAGCCTGTAGGAAAGTGAGCCGCTAGTGTAAAACGATTGTCCTCAATCGTTTCTGCGCTGCCAAACCACAATCGAAACCAATTTCAAACAGCAATTCGCTCCATGGCCGATTGGCTGAAATGAGCCTAAAGTGCCCGCCAAGCGATTGAGACAATCGCTTTACTCTTCTTCGCCGTGGGCTTGTCACAAAGTGTAAAACGATTGTCCTCAATCGTTTCTGCGCTGCCAAACCACAATCGAAACCAATTTCAAACAGCAATTCGCTTCATGGCCGATTGGCTGAAATGAGCCTAAAGTGCCCGCTAAGCGATTGAGACAATCGCTTTACTCTTTTGGATCGGCTAGTCGCCAATCACACAGCCTCAAGCAAAGTCCCAGGGTTGCATCGATTTGACTTCGTTTTGCACCCCAATTGACGATGGGCTTGTAACAAGCACAGACAGGGGCAATACTTGGTCTGGAAACGTAGCTGGTTTTGGAACCGGTCAACGGCATCTTTTTACTGGGGCCCACAATGCTTGGTTCGCGTTCGCTTGTTTTTTTTGCGGCAATATCCTGCCTCATCGCCGTGGGCATTGGAGCCATGGGGTCGCACTCGCTACCCAAACGGTTGCAAGATGCCGGTCTGACCGAAGTCCAAATCCAAAAGAAAATTGGGCAATGCGATATCGCTGTGAAGTACCAAATGTACCACTCGCTCGCGGTCCTTTCACTCGGACTTTGCCCAGCCACCGCCACCCGTAAGTCCTGGAAATTCGCTGGCGTCCTCTTTTTCGTCGGCGTTGGATTGTTTTCCGGTGGCCTCTACAGCATGGTCTTTTTCGACCAAATCGGCCACTGGAGCATTGTCCCTCTGGGGGGAGCCACGATGATGCTAAGCTGGCTAATAGTAGCAATTGGGGCGATTTTCCCAAACAAATCCTTGAATGGTACTGGCAAACTTCCCACCTAGATTCAATACTAAAGTGAGCGGCGCGTCAAAATATGCCTATCACGACGCGCAAGCCAGTTGGACTGTAGATTCACTAGCTTGCGCGTCGTGCTAGGGAAGCATTCATTCTGCCGCTCGCCTAAAGAGTCGTGTCTTGTGCGGATACCACCAACAAACTAACAGTGAAAGCCAAAAATGCGCAGCCTAAAGCAGTTTTCCAAATCCATCGCCAAATGGACTCTGACCATAGGAAGCTTAGCGATTGGAAGCACTGCCTTAGAGTCTCAGGCCTTGGCTCACCATCCCTTTCACCACCATCACCATCACTACGGATGGGGCTCGCACTATTACGGCGGCTTCGGCGGGTATAGCAGTTTTTACTCGTCCTACTCGTACTATCCATCGTGCCGCATCTTCCCACGATACTACTCGGTCAGTTACTACACGCCGACGTATTTCGCTCCCGTGTACTACACACCAACCTACTACGCGCCGACCTATTTCGCTCCTACCTACTACGCTCCAACGTGTTACACAACCTCCTGGAGCGGAGTCCAGCAAAACACGGGCTTCCCGATCGCCAGCACGAACACAACCACAACTCGAGCTTTCCAAAACACTTCGTTTGCAGCCAACAAAACAGTTAGCAATGCATTGGCCATGCAAACCCGCGGCGATCAATCACGAATCCTCGGCGGCATCCCCGTTGCCAAGTTGGACACGGTCAGAGACACTGTTGAAAACGTGAAAACAGAAGCACGCGACCAAGGTATCCACTTGGTTTCAAACAAGCCAGCGATATTGCAACCGTATTCGCCTGTGTGGACCAAGGCCGCTGTCGGCCTTGTTGACGACATGGTCGCTCGTGGTGATCTCGATGACGCATACACCTCCTGCAAAAGCATGGAACGCATCACACAGCAAAAGGGAGCCGGCGTCTACTTGCGACAAGCGTTGCTCAGCTATTTTTCCGTTGAAGTCGACCAAGCCAAGAAACCTTCGACCGATGACGTCCTCAAGCTTCTTGAACTAGCCTGCGAAGGAGGCAGCACGCTGCAGCCGAGCGAACTCGCCAAGGATTCACTCCAGGATTACTTCGCAGCTTGCACAGTCGATGTCAATCGATCGCTCGATCAATTGTCCAAGTCTGTTTTGGATTCTTCCAACCAAGCAGGACAAGATCTTTTGCTCCTAGCTGCATTGCTCAAATTAGAAGGCCAAGACGATCGTGCGAAATTGTTCGCCACCGAAGTCCAAGAGCAAGCCTCCAAGTCGAATGCGATCCGATGGAACGCGATTTTGAATGTTTGCCTGAATTAACTTTGCAATCGGTAAAGGCAAATTATTGAGCCGCGGGCGCCAGCCGCGTTACGGTTTCCCTAGCAAATACCGTTGTCCCGGCTAGCGCCTGCGGCTCAGTTCGAACAAAGTGAGTACCATTTGGGTAGCGCCCAACGCCTCCTTCGTCCGAAAAACAAAATAGGATGCGCTTAGTGGGACGCATCTGCCGGATGCGTCCTCGAACTGCCCACGACTTCACGCAAACAAAACGACTATTCATCTTAATGGACCCAGTCGAAATCACACCCGATCGCGGACGCCATGCCGTTGTCGCGATCATCATCGAAGAATCACGTTTCTTAGTGATTCGACGTTCCGAATTCGTTAGAGCACCGGGCTTGCTTTGCTTCCCTGGTGGTGGAATCGAAGCTGGCGAAGATTTCGAGACAGCCGTCAGACGCGAAGCCTTCGAGGAACTCAGCTTGAACGTGGACGTTGTCAAGCACCTCTGGAGCTCAAAGACGTTGTGGGGTACGAAGCTGGAATGGCTCGTTTGCACACGGGCTATCCATCAACAGCCAAGCCCGAACCTCGAAGAGGTATCCGAGGTGCATTGGTTGGAAGAGGCCGAACTTCGCAGAAGGAAAGATTTACTTGGCAGCCTTCCCGATTTCTTTTCGGCAAAAGACCGAGGAGTTTTTGTCTTGGATTGACCGCAGAGTAGTTTGATCGCATCAACACTCGATTTCAGGGCCGGGTTTTCAAGCACCTTGATTGGCTGAGGAACGCCACGTGTATCACAGCCAGTAAAACAGAGCCCGATGAAGATCGCGAAAATTCGCGGGTTGAAGTATCGCATCGCCTACTCGCAGTTTGTCTAGTGAAATGATTTCTTCTGTTTATTCACCATTCCCAAAAGCATCGAATTAGATCGACCAGGCCATTTAGCCCACGCAAATCAATCTAGCCAATCCAATTGTGCTCTGGCAAGTAGAGACAGCCAATTCGAAAGCATCAACCGATTGATTGAATGATCGTTTTTGCAATCTCAATGCTTCGGCAAACCCTCTTGCACGCGTAGCCGAACCGGAATCCTCGCAATTGCGTAATTGAGTTATCGCTTAACCCAAGGATTTGAAATGAATACGCAGAATCCCTACATGTCACCGGTCATTGGTGACAAACGGCAATCGGAAGCGTGGAAACCATCCCTCTTCTTTTGGGTCCTTCTTCCCGCCGGACTATTTGCAATGCTGCCATTGCTTGCAGGAATTCGCGGAATCCTAGCTTTCAATGCCTACGTGAAAACACTACCGCCCGGCGAATTCGTTTGTGGAAACCCAGTTCTTGGAGCTTGGGCCTGCATCGTGATTGGTACGCCGGTTTTTGCAATCGCCGGGGCATTGATCGGCCTCTGTGCTGCAACGGTCGCTAAATTCATAAATTATCTTTTTATCTCTCGATAACACATAGTTCGGACGATTCAGCATGCGCCTGTTCGCTACTTTCGGAACTCGATGGAGTCGATGTTCATTAGCCCGCCGCCCCCTTTGGCATTCTTGAACACGAAATACAAGTCGTGCTTGCCCTCCTGCCCTTCGAGTGTCATCGCTAACTCCGAGAACGCTTCCCAGTCGCCATTCACCGCAACGTCAACTCGGCCAATCAACTCGCCATCGACTTTGTCGCGATGCACCTCGATAAACCCACCCTGGCCAGCGCTTGCGACGCGAAGAACGATCTGACTTACTTTGTTTAGCGTGATGCCATTGAGCCGCAGGATCGCGCCGCTTTCAATGGCTCCGACAAACGCCTTACCTTGAGCTCGATCGGAATTCAAAACCGTGGCCTTGCTGATCGCGTCGACTTGCTCCGCTTGAACAACGCGGCTTCGGAGCCGAACCGTCTGCGAGCCGGTTAACGCAGGAATCGGGCCACGGCCCAAATCGGTGTAGAACGCTTCGAGTTGAACGCCGCTTGAATCGCTCTTCACCTCGATCGTGTTGTTCAAACCGCCAACCGTTTTCGAATTCGCGTCGGCTTGGATCGAATAAACATAGCGCACCATTTCGCTGACTTGCTCCGGCGTATGCTGAGCATGCGGAAGCATCGCGACCTTGCCCCAGACGCCGGTTGAACCTTCTGTGACCCGTTTGATCGATGCCTCTAATGCACCCGGGACGTCGCGATACTTTTTCGCAACTTCAGTAAACATAGGTCCCACGAGCGCTCGATCGACAGCATGGCAATTGAAGCAATCGCTTTTCCGCATTAAGTCCAAGCCGACCGGAATCGGCTTGCTGTCCGTTTGTCCCAACGTAAGCGGGCTAACTTGTACGAACGTCCTACTCGGAGCCGACAGATCAATCGTTTCAAGATTCCTGGCATCCGCGTTGTCGAAGTCGCTCGTACCATCCTCGATGTCATCGATTTGCAAATTGTACGCAATCTTTTCGCCAGGCGTAAAGAAGTCGCCATCGTTGGGCGACAAGAATTTCACCTCGGGTCGTGCGTTTCCGACGATGACGGGATACGTGGCTACATCCGAGGCCCCCTTGGGATCTTTGACTTCGAGAGACACTGTGTACGATCCGGGCTCGTCGATGACGGCTTCCGCCATTGCAGATTCGGATATCACTTTTTCCGTGCGATCATCGCCAGCGGTGCGAGTTAACTTCCACCGAAATTTTAGTGCATCTCCATCTTTGTCAAACGTGCCTTCCGAATTCATCCTAATTTTGAGCGGCTCTTTGCCGATGTTGTTTTCGACCACGGCTTTGGCCACCGGTGTTCTATTTCCACGTGCGTACTCGATGCGATGCAGGGCGGCTTCGGCATTCACGCCCCACGTTTCGCCATACTCGATGACGTACAAACGACCGAGTTTATCAAACTCGAGATGGATGGGCCGCGTGATTTTGACTTCGGGCAGGAACCGCTCAAGTTTCTTGATGTTCGAGTCCTTGTCCAAATGCACCGCCATGATCCAGCTGCGTGACCACTCAAATGCGAACAGAGTTGCGTCAAAAGCGTCAGGGAATTTGCTATCGGACTTCAATTTGGAATCAAAGTAATAGACGGGACCAGCACATGCCGTTCGCCCACCCGTTCCGACCTCCGGAAACTCTTTGGATTCACCAGCTGGATAATAGAGGAAGGGCGGTTGAAGAGGTGGCAAGTCCTTCGCGCCGGTGTTGTTGACAGAGTGATTGGTTGGATGCGCCGGATCTTGCGGTTCACCGATTTTGCCGGTCGTAAAATCGACAATGTTATAAGGACGATTGGGGCCGATGAAGCATGGCCAGCCGAAGTTGCCTGCCGTGCGAGCTTGATTCACTTCGTCATAGCCTTTCGGACCACGTGGACCATCTCCGCCCGCATCCGGACCGACGTCCCCCCAATACAAAATCCCCGTCTTCGGATCCACGCTGATCCGCCAAGGATTGCGACATCCCATCACATAAATTTCAGGATGCCCAACCGATCCATCTTTGGGAAAAAGATTGCCGTCTGGAATCGAATAGCCTTCGGTTGGATTCGGGCGAATGCGAAGCACTTTGCCGTTATAGCTCTTGGTGTTTCCGGCCGTTCGCAGGCCATCCCACGGTTCACGGTTTGGCCGTTGATCGGTTGGTGCATAGCCTTCGGAGTCATTGAACGGATTGGTGTTGTCGCCGGTTCCAACGTAAAGACAGCCATCTGGGCCAAACGTCATCGAACCCGCATGATGGCAGCATTCGCGACGCTGCTCTTCGAAACGAAACAGCTTCTGCTCAGATGCCAAGTCCAAGGTGTCGTTCTTAAATCGAAAGCGGCTCAGTTGCTGACCAGGAAAACTTGGCGGAGAGTATTGCAGATAAACCCAACCATTTTCGGAAAACTTGGGATCAAGGCAAATCCCGATCAGCCCGTTTTCTTGTTCCGTTGTCACCTCGATCTTAGCAATTACCTTGGTCGTTTTGGTCGCTGGGTCAATCAATTTCACATTGCCTGCGAGTTCGATCAAAAAGATCCGTCCGTCGGGTGCGTTGGCCATCTGCATCGGCTGGACCAAGCCTGTTGCAATCGTGACCTTCTCAAATCGAGTTGGATCAACGTCTTCGGCTAGGCAGGATGGAGCCGTCCAGAGCGGGAAGGTAGCGAGAAAGGAAAGCGAAGCGAGGATGTGCAGTGATTTCTTACGGAACCGAATCATGGGTGTTTTTCTTAAGGTTAATGGCGAAGGTTGGGCTGCTAAAAATTCGGACTTGAGACTCGAGTTACGGTCCGCAGTTTAGTTCCGATTTCGAAGCCCTACATGATTATTTCTCCCCCTCGCCCCGCTTCGGGGAAAGGGGGTCGGGGGGTGAGGGGTTGGAGTGCACTAAATCGTTGGGTTCAGTTGATTGTTAATTTCGGAGCCGCAAACTATGAAGGGCAAGCAAAGAAAGCGTTGATTGAACTGACCGCAACCCCTCACCCCCAGCCCCGTAACTCACGGTTCTCCCGAAGCGGGGCGAGGGGAGCAATCGCATCCCTGCAGGATATGTTTCACATTGGCGGAAAGGCCTCAGGCAATGATTTCTTTGACGACTCGAGCTGGACGTTTATTCGTGATGATTTGCTCTTGGCCGCTATGGATGTACAGCGTCTCTTCGTGTTTCAGACCAAATTGATTGAGCACGGTTGCTTGGAAGTCGTTCGGGGTCACGATGTTCTCGACCGCTCGGTGACCAAACTCATCGGTTTTGCCGAAAGTCATACCCGGTTTGAATCCACCACCAGCCATCCAAATGCTGAAGCCTTGGCCGTTGTGATCGCGGCCTGCTTTCTCAGGTGAGCCATGTTCTTGCGTAACAGGCAGTCGTCCGATTTCGCCTCCCCAATGCACAATGGTTGAGTCGAGCATACCGCGCTGCTTGAGATCCTTTACCAAGGCCGCTGCAGGCTTATCCGTCTTCTTGCATATCGACTTGAGCCCGTTCACAATCCCGCTGTGATTGTCCCAAGGTTGTCCACTGTGAAACAATTGAACAAAGCGAACACCGCGTTCGACCAAACGTCGCGCGATCAAGCAACGAGTGCCATACTCTTTCGTTTCGGGATGATCCAGACCGTACATCTGGTGCGTTGCAGCTGTTTCTTTCTCAATGTCGAGCGCCTCTGCGGCTGCTGTTTGCATACGGGCCGCCAGTTCATAGCTCGCGATCCTCGCTTCCAACTCCGATTCCCCGGGATGCGATTCGAGATGCCGACGGTTCAAATCCTGAAGGAACGCCAGATTCTGTTCTTGGAACTTGCCTCGAATATGCGACGGTGGCTCAAGGTTGAGAATGCGAGGCTCCTTCGGTCGAAGGACAGTCCCTTGAAACATGGCTGGCATGAAGCCGTTGGCCCAATTGGTTACACCGTCCACCGGCAGCCCGCCCGGATCGGTTAACACCATGTAAGCTGGCAAGTTCTGCGACTCGGAGCCCAAGGCATAAACCAGCCAAGAGCCCATCGTTGGTCGCCCCAATATGCCCGGTATCCCGCCATGGAAATAGCGAATCGAAACTTCGTGCCCATTCGCGCCGGTGTGCATGCTGCGGATGAGGCACATGTCGTCCACGATCTCCGCTGTGTGAGGCAAAAGCTCGGAAAGCTCGGTTCCACATTGACCATGGGCTTTGAATTGAAAGGGGCTTCCGAAGAGCTTCTTGCTCGCCTCGTTCACAAAGCTAAAGTGGATATCCTCTTTGTAGTCGGTGCCACTGTACTTCGTCAGCTCCGGCTTCGGATCGGTCAAGTCCATGTGCGACGGACCACCGTGTTGGAACAACGAGATCATCGCTTTTGCCTTGGGCTCGAAATGCGGCTTTCGAGGGAGCAAGTCGTTGTGCGGTTTGGCAAGTGCGATGGCTTTCGGTTTCTTGCCCTGCTCTTGCTGCAATAGCCAAGTGAGCGCAATGGAGCCGATCCCCATCGCGTTCTCAGCCAAAAATTGTCGGCGACTAAAGAGTCCCATGATTGATCTGCTCCTAATCGACGTAAACGAATTCGCTTGAGTTAAGTAACGCATGGCAATAACTGACCAAAACTTGTTTCGTGATGTTCGAGCCAGGAGCAATGCCTCGAGGGTCTTTTTGGATGGCTCGCAACTGCTCGGCCACATGTGCCATCGCAAGCTTGAACTCGGCTTGTGTTGGCGGACGGCAATATGAAATTCGCCAAGCGACATGCAACTGCGAGGGAAGGTCGCCAAAACTATCTACGGCAAAGGGGCCATGAAACTCTGCCACGCTGTCTCGCGTGCGTTCTTGGGGAACGCCGTCAACGGCCGAGAATGCAATCTTGGTCGTCCATGTGAAAGAATCGGAGTTCTCGTTGGCGATGCAGTCCGTGACAAAGTCGAGCGACTCACCGGCCTCCACGGCAAACTCATCGATCTTGGTTTCGGCCTTGTTGTTGAGCACTTGCCATTGTCCCAAAAGTCCTCGTCGATCCGAAACCACTCGTCCTCGGACACCGTCGCCGTTTGGCGATCCGTGTTGAAGCGAGCCTTCGATGCGGATGCGGCTACTACTAGGTGACGTCCAGCGGCGGATCGAGGCATAGCGAGCGCCGGTGTGTCCGCCGTTAGGATTAGCGATAACCCAGCCGATGGTCGGATCGGGACGTTGAGCACCGCCTTGCCATTCTGTTCCTGTCCAGTGCGGTAAATCGGTGAAGCCCACGACTCGCTGCGTTGGTTCGTCGAATTCGCCATAACCATATCGCCACTCAGGTTTGAGCGGAGCAGGCATCTCGGGCTGATTGGCCAGTTGCTCGGACGAGAGAAGTATCGCTTCTCGCATGGCTCGCGCGGCCAGCAGTTCCGCTTGCTGCCAAGCGAACTCGCCATTCATCATGATCAACGACTGTGTCGCAACGGTGGAAACAGGTCGTCGCTCGCAATTCACGTCCATGACCGGAGCATCAAAACTTTGTAGCATAGCCACCGGTTGCGAGCGTCGCACTTGGAGATAAAGGCTGCGACGTTTTTGTTGGCCATCAACGATGATCTGTCCCGCATCGTCTGCCTTGATGGCAATCGGTGGACCAAACATATTCGGCTCCAGTGTTCCGGAGGCAACCAACATACGGTCGCGAATCACCTCTGCGTCCAAGCGTTGGATCGACTTGCGCCAGTAGGATGCGTTCTCGGCATCGATGGCCGATTTGGCTTCATCGCGAACGGCACTCTGTCGCCAAGCTGTCGACTTCATGATCGTTCGATGCAACTGTTTCAGATCCCAGCCGCTTCGCATGAACTCATCGGCCAGCCAGTCTAAAAGGGCAGGGTTAGTAGGTGGCATTCCAAGCTTACCAAACTCGGATGGAGTCGGCACGATCGCTTGACCGAAGTGATGCAACCAAACTCGATTGACTAGCACACGAGCCACCAACGGATGCTTGCCGCTGGTCAGCCAACGCGCGTACGCCAATCTTCGTCCGCTGGTCTTTAAGTTAGGAGCCCGTTCGGGGATCGTTGGCAAAGCTCCTTCGTCGGCAGCGATCGTCAAGTCGGCGGGCAAAACTTTTTGTTTGGGCTGCTGATGATCGCCGCGATGGAACAGCAATGTATCGGGTGTACGATCGGGGACCTCGGTCATGGCTCGAATGAACTCTTCGACCGGTTTGCGAGCTCGCGTCTCGGCAATTTTTGCGTCAAACGTTTTGAGCTCTTCTGCGGCCTTGGGAAGATATTGGTACAAGACACCGGGCGAGATGTTGACGCTCGGGTATTTTTTGAGCAGCATGGCTTGCTCTTCGGAACGTTCCTTTTCAGGCTTTTCGTAGGCCGTCCGCAGTTCGGTTTTTAATGGCTCTTCGTACTTGAGCAGCTCCTTGTCGAGGGCTTCGGACATGTAGAGCTTTTGTTTTGCGGCTCGCTCCTCTGCAATCTTTTGGGCTTCTTGTTCGATTGCGGCCGCTTGTTCGCGGTTTGCATTGGTGTAGAGCGAAACGCGGCGCGCGTCGGGAACTCGCCACTGTTGCCAGTCGAAGGCGGGTTCGAACACAGCTCGCATGGCGAAGTAGTCGACTTGTGAAATCGGATCGTAACGATGATCGTGGCATTGCGCGCAGCCGACGCTGACACCGAGCAGAGACGAGCTGACGATCTTGATGGTGTCCGCGATGACTTTGTTGCGGGCCTCAGGGCTATTGTCACCAGCTCCGGTTCCGTCAGCCGCCATCGTGAGGAAACCGGTGGCGGTCAGCAGTTCAATTTGCTCCGCAGTCCAATCGCCATTGCGAGGTCCGGCCAGTTCGTCACCGGCCAATTGTTCGATGATGAAGCGATCGAAGAGCTTGTTGGAGTTCAGGGACCGAATCACGTAGTCGCGATACTTCCACGCCCAAGGTCGAACGGCGTCAGCCGTCGTTTGTCCTTCGGAGTCGGCATAGCCAGCCACATCGAGCCAATGCCGAGACCATCGCTCGCCGTACTGTGGAGATTCGAGCAAGGTATCGATCATTTGCGCAAACCAATTGGTGTAATTCGATTTGGTCCATCGTTCCATATCTTGGAGGCTTGGAGGTAAGCCGGTCAAATCAAAGTAGGCACGGCGAATGAGAGTCTCGCGATCTGCGTCAGGCGAAAAGGACACTCCAGCGGGCATGGCTTGTTTGAGCAGAGCATCGATGGGTGAGCGAACTCGGTCTGCCTCTTCGCTGGTCGCTGTGCTTGAAATCTCAGGAACAGCGGGTCGAGTGATAGGTCGAAATGCCCAGTAATCTCGATCTTCAGCGGTGATAGGGACACCGGGCCCGATCTGTTCCGGTTCAGCCCGATCGGTCTTGGCCCCAGCCTCGACCCATTTCTTGAGTATGGAAAGTTGTTCGGCGGGCATGTGGCCCTCGCCGGGTGGCATTTCGCCGCTGACGACACGCTGGATCAAGAGGCTTTCGCTCAGTTTTTCGGAGTTGATAGCCGCGCCGGAATCGCCACCTTGTTTCATAAACCGGACGAGTCGGAGGTCGAGGTTGCCTTCTTTCTTGTCCGTAGCCCCATGGCAATCGAAACAGTACTGTCTGAGAATGGGCCGAATATGCCGCTCGAACGTAGGCTCTTGCGAATTTGCAGAGCGATGTACGCAAAGCAGTATCGCCGCATGCACAGCCAAAAAGACAAGATTGCGGAGGAACATAGGAAAAGGTGGGACCTGATGCAGGCGGGGGGTGGGGAGGCGATATCTGTTAGCGGCACGGCGCAAGCCGTCCGGTGAATCGCCGCCAATCAGCCAATCGCCGAACGACAGGAAACCAAAGGACTCGCACTTCCGCCACCAAATCTTAACGCCATTTGGGTGGGTGTGGGTTGGAACTGCGAAAAAACAGCCCCAACGGCAATCAAACTAGCATAATCGAGATCCGATCGAAATGCATCATCAAGTCTCCAGAGTAAAGCGATTGTCCTCAATCGCTTTGCAGGCACTTTAGGTCCGTTTTGTAAAGAAAGGTTGGATGCGAATTGGTAGTGAATTACCTGTGAATTCGGTTTTTCAGCGCAGCAACAATTGAGGACAATTGTGCGACACTGCTTCGCTTCAGGCAATTAACAACCACACTCCTCCAAGGTCGCTCCTTCAGAGCTCAAAATCGATGGTCGCTCATTACCTGGGGTTTCGTTCGCGATGCGAACTTTACCCCAGGCTTTCAAATTCCGTCCCTTCAGGACTTAGTCGCATTTTGTCGCGACGCAGAAACCACAAATGTGTGTTTGGGAAAACGGTTGTCTGGGCAATCACGCTAGTCGGAACAAAGCATCTCGACGAAGAACTAGATTGACATCTGCCCGAAATGGAACGTGTTATCTCGGGTCCCAGTTCTGCATTATTGCTCTACAATTTGAAACCGAAACAAATAGGTGGTTCCAGCATTGCCCAAATACACTGCGTCCTGCCCCAGCAAAACTCCCAAATTTCCATCCATGAACGCCAGCACCGAACGAGCCCTTACTGCCAGTATTTCTCCGCAGGGGCGTTTGTTTTTAGAGCACACGGATGATGAGCTGGTCAAGCCGATTGAATCGGCCTTGGCCCAGCAATTGTTGGACGCCTTTGATAAGTCAACGGCCAGCGGATTGACTTTGCTCGCGTCCACGCTGATGGAGAAAGGGCTGAATGCGCCGCTGGAGTTTTGGCGTCGGTTTGGCGAAAGCTATTTCCAAGCCCTTTGCCGAAACGGTTCTCAAGATTCGATGCAATGGGTTAGCCCCCAGCCACCTTCGACGGAAGAATTGCACGAGCGAATCGACGCTTCACCGGCCATGCGAGGCATCGAGTATCTGAGCCCATCGTCGCTAACGAATCTCTGGCAGGAACTGGACCTGCATACGCAGCAAGCGGTTAAGGCCAGCAAGAAACTTATCTCGGATTACCTGTACAATCTAAATGCCGCATGGAATGTAGTAGGACGAGTCACTTTTCATTTGGCAGAGAACAAGAAGAATCCAGAGTTTCCATTTGCGTTCTTGGCAACGTATACCGATGGTCGATCGAACACAGGAACCATCCGCCACGTGCCCTTGGTCGATGCGCTCAAGCAGTCGATTGCGGACGGTGATGCGAATCGTCTTAACATCTTGCTCGAGCCAGTTCAACGCGCCTCGGAAAAGAGCGAGCAGATCCGAAATCTGCTCGAGTCTCGCGATTTGTTCTCGCCACAAGCTTGGTCGATTCAGCAAGCGTTTCAGTTTTTGTCGTCCGTGCCACTGATGGAGCAATCCGGAATCATCGTTCGAGTACCAAATTGGTGGAACGCTTCTCGCCCACCCAGACCGAGCATTCAAGTTCGGATAGGGGACAAAAAGAAATCTGGCATCGGAATGGCCGAAGCCATGGACTTCAACGTCCAGATCGCATTTCAGGGGGAACCGCTCACGAAGGAAGAACTTAAGCAGGTGATGGCAGCCCGAGAAGGCATGACGTTGCTCCGAGGACAATGGGTACAAGTCGATGAAAAACGGCTCAACTCTGCCTTACAACAATGGGAAATGCTGCGCAAAGAGCACGTCTCGGGCATCGGATTTCTGGAAGGATTGCGACTTCTATCTGGGGTATCGATCGGCGATGCGGCTGTCGAGGACCAAGTCCGACAGTGGTCCCAAGTGGAAGCGGGCGATTGGCTCAAGGAGGTCTTAGGAACTCTGCGTGACCCAAGTGGTGCAGTTCAGATCGACCCGCAACGGGGCTTGAACGCGACACTTCGCCACTATCAAGCGGACGGGGTGCGCTGGCTTTGGTTCACGACGCAGTTAGGTCTCGGGGCCTGCCTTGCAGACGACATGGGCTTGGGCAAAACCATTCAAGTCATCTCGCTGTTGTTGCAGTACAAATGGAACGATGGTCATTCAGCAAAGACGCCAGGCAAGAAAACCGGTAGCCAACAGAACCCTTTGCAATCGTCGCCAAGTCTATTGATTGCCCCAACGTCGCTGCTCGACAATTGGCAACGTGAAATCGAACGCTTCGCGCCAGATTTAAAGGTCTTCGTTGCCCATCGTTCGCATCAAGAGGCCGCGACGCTAAAACGGATCGCCTTGAATCCAGTAGAAGAACTCAGCAAGTTCGATTTGGTTGCAACGACGTATGGCTTGGCTCGACGCGAAGCCTGGCTCGCTGATGTTCCGTGGCGACTGCTCGTTTTGGATGAAGCTCAAGCGATCAAGAACTCAGGCTCATCGCAAACTAAAGCGATCAAGAGGATCAAAGCCAGTGGTCGCATAGTGCTCACGGGAACGCCAGTTGAAAACCACTTGGGAGACCTTTGGAGTTTGTTCGATTTTTGCTCACCAGGCTTGCTTGGCTCGGCAGCTCAGTTCAAAAAGTTCATGAATCGCGAGGACTCAACTGCAATTGGTTCCCTTCGCAAATTAGTTCGCCCATACATTCTCCGACGACTCAAGACCGATCCGGCGATTGCTCCCGATTTGCCAGACAAGACCGAGATGCGGGTCGATTGCGGCCTTTCGGCCAAACAAACCGCCTTGTATCAAAAGATCGTTCAGGAGTTAGAGAACACGTTGGACACGGCCACCGGGATCCAGCGACGTGGTTTGATTCTCGGCCTGATGATGCAGCTCAAGCAACTATGCAACCATCCATCGCTGTATCTCAAGCAATCCGATTTCCTGGACCAGGATTCGGGCAAATACTCAGAGCTACAAGCCATCTGCGAAACAATCGTTGAGAAGCAAGAGAAAGTGTTGGTGTTCACGCAGTTCCAGTCCATGTGCCAGCCACTGCATGCATTGATGGAAAAGTCCTTCGGACGTCCAGGTTTGGTTTTGACTGGAAAGACGCCAGCTGGTTCTCGTGGCAAAATGGTCGCCGAATTTCAAAAAGTGGATGGGCCTCCGTTCTTCGTGATTTCGGTCAAAGCAGGTGGCACCGGACTGAATTTAACTCAAGCGAGTCATGTGGTTCACTTTGATCGTTGGTGGAACCCAGCGGTAGAGGATCAAGCCACCGATCGAGCGTTTCGAATTGGTCAAAAACGCAACGTTTTGGTGCATAAATTCGTTTGTCGCGGAACGCTCGAAGAAAAGATTGATAAAATGATCCGTGACAAGAAGGCAATTAGCCAAGAGCTGTTCAGCGAAGAAGGCGAGGTCAACTTGACCGAACTGAGCAACGAACAACTCATGCAGTTCGTGGCATTGGATATTAACAAGGCTTCGGGTTAGGGTTTAACAGGCTAGAGATTAACAGGGAGGAATAATCATGGGATGGAGCCGAGACTGGGGCCCCTATGTTTCAGTTGCAAAGCGTAAAGCCGAAGCGGCAAAAGAACTAGCAAAGCTAGACAAGAGCTCTAAAGGCAAGTCGCGTAGCCCCGTCAAAATTTCGACTCGAAAAATGGCGGTAACGTTTTGGGGAGAAGCGTGGTGCGATAATTTGGAGAACTACAGCGACTATTCCAATCGGCTGCCCCGAGGAAAGACCTATGCGAGGAACGCTTCGATTCTCGATCTGCAAATCGAAAAGGGGACCATCACTGCCATGGTTAGCGGTACTAGTTTGTACCGTATTAAAATCGAGATCTCGACGATACAAGCGAAGCTCTGGAATGAGATCAAATCGGAATGCGCGCAGTCCATCCATTCGATCATGGACTTGCTGCGAGGCAAGCTAAGCGATTCAGTCATGATTTGCTTGACAGCACCAAAGACAGGGATGTTTCCACAACCCAAAGAGATCAAGCTTCGGTGCAGTTGCCCGGACTCTGCTGGGCTTTGCAAGCATCTAGCTGCCGTCATGTATGGTGTAGGGAACCGGCTAGACACGAACCCGGAGCTGTTATTCACGCTTCGTGGGGTCGACAAGAGCGAACTGGTTTCCGAAGCTGTTTCAAGTTCTCAGCTGAGCGATTCCTTAACCAGTGCCAACAAGTCGAAGAACCCAAACGCGGTCATCGCTGACGATGACCTTAGTTCCATGTTCGGAATCGATTTGGTTTCTGCCGAACCATCAACGGAATCGGCAGCCAAAAAGAAGCTTGCCAAAAAGAAACCGACTGAGAAACCAACGGTCCAAAAGAGTGTCAATGACAAGGTGAAGGTGGAAGTTTCACCGTTGGCAAAGAGAAAACGGTCCACCAAGAAATCAGTCGTTGCCAAAGTAACCAAATCAAACCCAGTAGGGCTTGAGAAACAGGCGAGCAAGAAAACAACAAGCAGAAACAAGCCGACTTCGAAAGCAAAATTGGGGCAACCAAGTCCGGGGCTACCGAGTTCGCTACGAATCGCCATGGAGAAGCTCGAACGAAAATAGGCGAGAGCCGCGCAATCGCATTCTGTCGCGACGCAATCGGTTAGCGTGCTTAGGATATTACGAACTTAGAAAGCAACAATTGAGGACAATTGTGCGACATTGCTTCGCTACCCAGCGAATAATTCCTCAACGGGCTGAAACTCGACATAGTCTGTTCCTGATGCTGACTCTACGAAGTGGAACGCTCGTCCAGAGGGCGTTTCTTCGACCTTGTTTGTCCAGTCGATTCCAATCGCAGAATAGATGGTACAAACGACATCTTCCATATAGATCGGTCTTCCCGGGGACCAGCCAAAATCGGTGATCGTTCCGCCAATAGCGTCCGTCTTACCGATCACGCCCCCCTTCGCAATGCCTCCCCCAACAAACATGCCGCTATGTGCGTGGATGTAGTGTTCGCGACCTGCTCGCGTTGCACTAAGCTCACCTGGCGTTCTTCCAAATTCACCCATGCAAACGATGAGCGTTTCATCCAATAAGGACTTCGAACCTTCTCGGCTTCCAGGCAACGACTCCAAATCTTGCACAAGGGAAGTAAACGCTTTGTCTAGTTCGCCCATCAACACAGGGTGATTGCGAGTGCCGGGCTTATAAATATCGCTGTGATGGTCCCAGCCTCCGTGACTAGCCAGAATAAATCGAGTTCCCGCATCGGCCTTCAATAAATTTCGTGCCAGCGATAGCGATGTACCAATCGACGATTGTCCATATCGCGTTTTGTCCTCGTCCGTAAGCGAAAAGATTTCAGGCACGCGAGGATCATTCATAATGTCCCACGCGCCGCGATAATATTGATGGTAGTCATAAAAACTGCGATCAACGCCAACCTGGCTCACCCGCAACCCTTGATCCAACGTTTGCAGCCGACTCCAACGCCGTTGCAGCGTTTCAGCCAACTCCTTGCGAGGTGCAAGGTCTGGTGGCCCTTTGTCGAAGGAGAGATTGAGCGGACCAAATTCAGCTGATAGAAAACCATTGTTGATCAGACCAGCCTGATTTCCTGCCATGTTCATGGAAATATAAGCTGGAAGCGAATCGGTCGCGCGACGTTCATGGGCCAGTTCATGACAAACCACTGCACCTACCGCCGGTACCTCCTTTGACAACGCTGGATTAAGCGGGTGACCGGTTTGAAGATAATATTGTGCGCGACCATGGACGGCATCCCAGGCGGCCATGGACCGCACTACGCTAACCTTGTCCAATATCTTGGCAAGATTTGGAAATACTCCGAACGGCAACATCAAACCGTTACCACAGGCTTGGATATCAAAGTTGTTTGGTGTCCAAGGTCCCTGCTTGGCGTCCAGCGAGTCCAACTGACTCATGCCACCCTCAAGATTGATGAAGATCACTTGTCGAGCCGTCTTGCGAGGCGTCCGATCCTCACTTGCATTGACTCGAGTGGCTTCCAACCACGGGAGCGACCCACCGACAATGCTCAACCCGCCCAGTCGAAGCAATTCACGTCGCTGCAGCGTATAAAGCGATCTCTTGTTGGGAAAACGTGTCACGTTAGAAAACCTGTTATTGCATGAACAGAGAATTAGTAATTGAATAAAAAGTCGAGCTTGTTCAATAAGCTCCATTGCAGATCTTCAATCCCGACTATGCGATCTTCGGCAATCCACGATCGAGCGATGTCGCGTTCCTGATCCGTCGGTTTGCGAGACAGCGATCTCAAATACATGGCTTCTACAATCTGGTCATCTGCCAATGTGCTATCGAACATCGACTTGGCAAAACCTGCTCGCGAGGCCAATACCCGACTCGTTACGAATTTGCTGTTCATCATCATCATGGCTTGAAGAATCGAGCCAGTCTTTCCGGGATTCGCCCATTCGCGATTCGATTGCCCAAACGTTCTCAGCAATTGTTTTGCATCACCATCGCCTATGTTTTCAGGCGAGGCGGCTTGAGTCCAATATCGCATGGCGGGTTGAGGTGTTCCGTAAAGCATGTGCTTGCGAGGGTAGTCCGCATAAACGCCGGTGGCTTCCACAATGGCATCATGAAGTTCTTCGGAACTCAACATCCGAACAAAGTGCCTTGAAAAGTACGGTGTGTACGATGCTTGCCATTCCTCGTCAAAATGCGACGAAAGCTGATAGGCGGATGATTGCGTTATAGCTCGCATAAGCGATCGAAGACTGAATCCGCTGTCTGCAAAATACTTGCCGAGGTCTTCTAGAAGTTGTGGGTTAGTGGGTTGAATCGTCCAGGGCGCGGGTGGCGGGTTGGCTGGGTCCTGTCTTGCAAGATCGAAGCCATCCACAGGTTCGACAATACCGATCCCAAAAAACTCTTTCCAAAACAAATTGGCGGTGGCTTTGGCAAACTGAGGATGCGATGTCAGTAACTTCGCAAATTGTGCACGCAACGGTCGATCCTGATCTGCAGTCTCACCGGACAACATAAATGTCGGTTGGACCGCATCGCCGCTTCGATGCAAGCGGACAGAACTGGCGGAATTGCAATCGTATCCAGTACCATCCTCGGAAATGGTGAAGCGATCTTGAAACGGAACAATGCGAACGCGTGTCTTTCCGAAAAACGCTGCCATAGCCCACAGATCTTCCCGTTTCTTTTTCGAAAGTCCTAAATCAACCTTCTCCAAAAACCCTGCTCCGCCATGACATGAAATGCATTGGAAGTTAATACCCAGGAAGAACTTCGACGATTGGACGACAATTTCGTCGGCCGTATCCTCGTGCCGATCCGAGTACATCGTGTCGCCAGGAATATGCAATCGAGCTAAGTATCCCGAAGGGGCAGCATCGGGCATCCAGACCGAACTCGATGCAGTCGCTGTTAGCAGCTCGGTGACCATTTGATTGTATGGCTTGTCGTCTCGAAAAGACTGACGAATCCATTTGTCCAAATTTTCCGTCGCAGGATTGCCGATCCGATTGGCGCAATTACGAAATAGATCACCGTACCAATACGCCCATTTGTCGATCCATGCATCCGACGCGAGCAGCCGATCAATCTCCCGATCTCGCTTGTTCGTATCGGCGTCGCTGACAAACGTTGTGATCTGTTCCGACGTCGGGATCCGCCCAGTCAAATCGAGATGAACGCGTCGCAGAAAAGTGTAATCATCGGTGGTCGCGGCGTGAGGAATATTGTTCTGACGCATCGCCGCAAACAAATGCTCGTCGATAAGATTACGTCGAACAACAACTAGGTTCGCGTTGGTTGGCTTTGGCAGCTTGGCAACGACCGCTTTTGTCTGATCACCGACTTCTAAATCGGGGCGGTCTCGCGAGACTTTGTCCGGCGCGTGCTCGGCGTCCCTGGGCAGTTTTGGAATCGGCTTATTCGAAGTTGCGTTTTCCTGTGCGACAAGGGAAAATGACAAGCAGCTTAAAAAGATGAAGGCTACGTTCCTTCTAATTAGGCGAGCGTCGGAATGAAAACTACCGTAGCTGAATTCGTGAGAATTCAGAACCAGCTGAATTCTTACGAATCCAGCTACGAGTCGTGGTATGTTTTTTCCTGCCGCTCGCTTTAGAACAATCATTTCGCATCTTTCTTTTCCATTTGGCTGGCTTTCGACGCCGAGGGAACGGGCAAGAAACCTGTTCTTAGAGTCAGCAACTCCATTTTACCATCCTTCTTGAGGTGCCGAATCGATCGATTCCCCCGATCACAAAAATAAACGCCGCCATCCGAAGCGATCGCCATCTTAGCCGGCACAGACAGCGATGACATAACTTCACTTCGGTCTGGATGAGAAGTTGGCTGGCCGGAAGTTTTGGGTTGACTTGCACCACTGGGGTGATCGACTCCCGCCACAGACGCGATGACGCCGTGTACCAAGCAACGGATGCGATGGTTGCCGCTATCGGAAATATAAAGAAAATTCGGCGAGACAAACGCCAAATCGAGCGGTGAAAAGAGCTTGGCTTTGGTGGCCAAGTCGCCATCACCAGAAAACCCCGCGCCCGCGTCATCGGAGCCTGTCCCAACTCCGCAAACGGTTTCGATTTTGCCATCGGGCGAGACACGACGAATGCGGCTATTGCCAAGGTCGCTGATGAAGAAACCTTGCCCGTCGCTGTCAAATGCGACCGCCGCCGGAAGACTTATTTGAGCCGAGGTAGCGAGACCACCATCGCCCGATAGACCAGCTGTCGAACCAGCGACAGTCGTAATGATACCGTCGATTCCAATTCGTCGAATGACATGGTTGTAAGTGTCCGCAACTAAAATATTGCCCAATCGATCGACAGCTATGCCCTGCGGGTTGTTCAAAGAGCCTTGGATTGCAGGTCCATTGTCGCCGCTCAAATCCGACGTCCCGTTTCCAGCAATGGTCGATATCGCAAGCGTTCGCAAATCAACCCTTCGAATGCGATGATTATTGGCATCGGCAATCAAAACTGCATTGTTAGCCACATCCAGCTTCAAATCGTTGGGTGCATTGAACGTTGCCTGCGAGACGTGTCCCCCATCGCCTGAAAATTTCGCTTGGCCGGTACCGCCCCAGAAAGTCAATTGCCCAGTGGGATTGAGCTGCAATATGCGATGAGACTCGATGTCCGAAATTAACAGCGTCCCGTCGGTTAGACGTACGATTCCGGTGGGGGCCATCAAAGAAGGTGTGACACTATCATCTCCAATTGCGCAGCGACAAAGCGTCATCGAAACGATCAAAGCCAGTCGAACGCATCGCAGCTGATCTATTCCTTGCATTTCCACTCCACACAAAACGTTTAGGGCGACCACTAGGCACCCGTATATCCTACACAGGTCGAGGCAGTCGCGTACCCATTGCTCAAGGATTCAAGCCAGGGAACTCGAATCACTAATTCCCCTGAGACGGGAATCAGCAGGCCGCCGCCCGATGTCCTGGCTGAAGTTTTGGAGAGCTGCGCCTAACTGCTCGACGCGCTTGCTGACGACACGATGAAAAAGATCGTATTGCTTAAGTTTTATGGGGCCCAAAACGGCGAAGTCGCCATAGAATTGAAGTGCACTCGGCGGACCATCGAACGAAAGCTGGAGAGAATTCGTCGAATTTGGGTGGAAGTGGGATTGCATGACGGCGAGTCATGACAGGCCAAGACAATTTCTGTCGGAGATTTCCTCTGTTTGACCATTAGTCCTTAAACAAGCGAACGCTTGTTTGTCGGAGCCCCATTTTTGCAGCGCAGCGGTGACCGAGCCAGTGGGGCTGGTTTGATTTTTCTATTTTAGGCTGCTTCATCTTTTTTCGGTTTCTAACTTGGTTTGGCGTTGCG
>JANPHB010000324.1:0-50910 GCA_031424235.1 Pirellula sp. | reverse complement strand
CCCGGTAACAACGGCGCCTTGTCCGTTGCCAATGTTGTTGATGCACTAGAACCCGTCGCTCCAGCGTAGAACAGACCTCGCTGCGAGATCGCCACGTTGGCATTGATCGTAAATGACACCGACGAAGTATTCGTACCATCGTTGGCCGCTATCGTAACTGCTTGATTGACCAATTTAGCCGTCGGAGTATACGACCAATTCCAGGTCCCATTGGCGTTCTTGACCACGCTACCTAACGACGCCGTTAGTGTCACCGTGTTCCCCTCTGGATCGCTCCAAGTTCCCGTGTTGCTGAACGTACTTAGGACATTGCCGGTGATGGAGCTCTGATTGGCCGCAATTGACGGACCTTCATTGACATCCCCAACTGCAATCTGCAAAACTCTTTCCGTTGCTAAACCCGTCTGATCTGTTGCCCGAACTCGAACCGAGTAAACACTCTTGGCTTCAAAATCGAACGAAGAACTGGCGCGAAGCGAATTGCCGCTCACATTAAAACTCGCGTTGTCGGTGCTCCCACTGCCAGACACCAGCGAATAAACAAAGCTGCTCGATGCATCGCTATCGACCGCATTCAATGTCCCCACTGCAGTATTGATGGCGCTGTTCTCTAAGATGGTCGAATTCGAAAGCAGGATATCGGTCGGCACATGGAAACTGGGAATGACCACATTAACGGTGTTTCCGGCCAAGCCCAAGGAAGCGGTCGAGGAGACCGTTTGGCCATTCCAAGTCACAACCACATCGAAGTCGCCCGTAAAGACTTTCGATTGAACTTGACCGCCACGAGTCGTGCCGCGAGTGACGCTCCACCAATCACCAAAAACCAGGTCCTCATACGCTTGACCGTTCGGTTTAAGGCTGAAGTCATCACGAAACATTGCTGCATCAGGCAACCAGTGCGTTTTACTCCAGAAACCCCATTGCAAGAATTCCGTCACCGCCGGCTGACTGTACAACATCGTCAAATAATCACGCAGGTAATCAGCTTGAAGCTGTTCGTTCTTGGTGTTTACGTCAAACTCCGTAATCGCGATCGGTAAGTTGTACGTGGTGTTGTAGGATTGGATCAATTGACCGAGGACTGCAATGTCGGTCAAATTGCTGTCGCTGTAGTGACTCTGTTCCCCCATGACTTCAATCAAGCTATCTGCCGTTGATGTGTTTCCATCGGGGTTGGTCAACCGGCCGAGCCAATAGGCAAAGTTTGCCCGGTGGTCGGTATTGCCTCCATTGCGAGCAAAAATATCGTAGTCGTTCAGCACCCGCTTCCCGGTCGGGTCATTTGCACGATAGATGCGAAACCACTCCAGCAATTCATCGTTTCCGAGGATGTCCATCACATCGTGATTGGCATAGGGTTCGTTCACCACATCCCATTCACTTGCAATGCCTCGAAGCGTACTCGCTGCGTCAGCAACTCTGGCGCGTACCGTTGTTCGCAAATAGTTTGCCGCGGCGGTAGCTCCCTGACTTGCCAACAAGGAATCATACTGACTCCAAACCGACGCTGGCATAAAGCTACGACTCGGCCAAAGCATGTTGTGACCTCGCAAATACAGTCCGTTGTTGGCAGCCCAATTAGCGGAGTCGATACCAAGTGTGCGGTTATTCAGAAAATCGGGCCACTTGAGGTTATTTTCAACGACAACCGTATTGAACAATCGTTTGATCTCTGATTGATACCGCAATGCCTCGGTCGTGGAACCCGAAAGCAAGTTGTCATAGCCACTGATGGCAGTTCCGAATTTGAAGTCTTGCTTCTTTTGACGGAGTTGGACCACCGCGCCATTGATAGCCGTCCCATTTGAGTCGGTAACATTGACGGTCAGATTTCCCATTCGATTTGTACTGATCCGCGCGTCTGCATCGGTGCGCCACGTGTCCGTACCACTGCGGCCAGCGTACGTGGCAGTCGCCGTTCGATTGGGCAACGCATTGAAATCGACGCCATGCGTTGTGTTTCGCCATGTGAATTCGGCGATTTGAATCGACTGAGGCGCGAAGCCTACATTGAACGTTATTTGCAGTTTATTCTTGGCGTAGTCTTTAGACATGGCCAAGCTAAAGGATATCTTTTGCCAATTGTTCGTTAGCGATATCTGATTGAAGTAAAGCGTGACGAAGCTTCCAAAGGACTCTTGAACAGCGATACCGACTCGCGGGTTCGTACCCGCTACTCCACGAACCCAAAAATCAAATTGGAGCACATCACCTGTGACGACAGGGGCTGCACTCACGTTGTATCCTTGGAGTCGCCAAGACTCTCCGTTGGCTGGCGTGCTCGTCGTATCAATCTGCGATGCACTAGTAAAGGTTTGGCCGGTTACGGCAACGGTTTGCATCGTACCGAAACTGCCGCCAATGTTCTGCAATGAAATTCCCGACGCCGATTCGAGTTTCGAGGATGGCCCGTATTTCAGAAGCTGAAAGCCGTAAAACTGCAGCGTTTGTATTTGAGCACCCAAATGAAAGCCAACTGCCGCTTGCCCCGCTGCATAGTCTCCCGCCGCTAGGAATGGCAGTTGAACACGCGACCAAGTCGGCGTAACGAGAACACCTTGTTCAAGCGACTTCGTAAACGGAGAAGCGTTGATCTCAAAGATCGCGTTAATAATTCCCGAAGCAGTTACGGAACGCACATAAAACTCAAAGAAGAGTATATCTCCATTGACAACCGAGCCGCTAATCGACTGCCTGAGTTGCGAGTTAAAAGGTGAAGACTGCTGGGAAGTGATGGCTGCTTGGATGACATTGCCATAGGTCGGATCGGTAACCGTTGAAAAGGTCCCACCAAAGGAACTGAAACTGGACAAGGCAGTGCCAGCAAGCAGCGAGACTCCACCTGCGGGAGCGTTCGTATTGTCCTGGATCGTCACGTTGGCTGTACGCTGACTGAGTCGATCCACCTCGTACCCGCTTGCCTCCAACAGTTCGATAATGGCCGTTTCCGTTCCCTCGGTGAGCGAATCGTTGATCGCTGTGATGTCGATTGAAACGGTGGACTGGCCAACTGGAATAACGACGGTGCCTGGCAGATTCGTGTAGTCCGTACCGTTGATCGCCGTCCCTCGAACTGTGTACGACACCGTCAATGGGTTTGTGGTTGTGGTACCTGACCGGACAACGCTAACACGACCAGGCCCTCCAGTCCCCTCGCCTGCGACTGGGCTATCGCTGTAAATGCTCACCGTTGGCAAAACAGCAGCCAAATATTGCCCTTCAATAACCTCAATGGAACTCTGTCCCGGTCGGGTCCATGCTACCGCAAGATGATCGCTTCCAGTTGACTCTTTGTGCAAGGCCTCGATGTAATAACTTTGACCCGCCACTAAATTCAATACCGAAGAACGCTGGCTAGGAAACTTGGTCCACTCGCGCGAAACCGTTGGACTTGGCACCGAAGCGATCAATTGCTTGTTCGCTGCGTCAGAAGAGTTACTGAGCCAAAGCTCGGCGGTTTCATCTCCAGATAGGTAAAATGTATACTCGCCAGTGGTCGGTGCAAACAACTGACCACGCAGTCGGTCACCATAGCTGTCAGCAACGTTCGAAACCAACTCGAAGCTACCAAGCGAAGAAACGGTATTCGGCGAATTGGGATATTGAGCATAGGAGGTCAACGAAGCGATGGACGAGCCTGCAAGCCCAGTCCATGTCTCTTTCAGAATCGAACCTCGATCCGATGGAAAGAGTCGATTCGTTGGAACGATGTTGCGCGGCTGACTTGCGCTAGACCATTCCAAACTGACCGCCGCCGAATTGGTGTTCTCGAAGTACTCGAGTTGGAGATCGTACTTCCGTCCCGCAATCAACGGGACTGTACCAGTCGCATTGACGACTGGCGTAGAACTCCATCGATCGATCAGCAATTGACCATCGACCCACAATCGAACGCCGTCGTCTGCGTTGACAAAGAAGCTGACCTGCTCCGTATAGATGGCTTCGATCTGTCCCGACCAACGCACCGAGAACGTATCGGCTCCGATAAGCGCAGTTGGCGAACCAGTGCCCCAATTGAAATTGACGTTTGAGTCCACGCGGCTCAGCGCCAGTCCAGTCAGATCGGAGTTGTCGTAGTACTGTCCCAAAAGTCCAATACCCGCGTTGGTATCGGAAGCCATCAACGTCCGCGTTTCCAATCGCTCAAGGAACAGGGACCTTTTGGCCCCCGAGCGTTTTCTCTCCTGAACTCGTCTCGTACTCTTTCCCTTAGTGGCTCGTGAGTTCATTTTGGGGATTGGTTTCGGAAGAGGAACTCAGATACGGTTTGGCACTAAGACAATCACATCAGCGAAGAAACTAGATTCTACCAAAAACGCCCCAATCATCGAATAACTTCCTCCAGTCTAAATCCGAAACGAGCAAAATAGTCATCTAAATCTCCAAGCCGCCATTCGCCCTCAATACTTTCCGCCGCCGTTGCCGAGTACCTTTCGCCTCCTACCCGCTTAACACCACAGTGGCAAAGAGTAAAGCGATTGTCTCAATCGCTTAGCGGGCACTTTAGGCTCATTGCAGCCAATCGGCCATGATGCGAATTGCAGTTTGCAACTGGTTTCGATTGTGGTTTGGCAGCGCAGAAACGATTGAGGACAATCGTTTTACACTGGAGGCTAGCCTTTGAAATCATCGTCCAACTCAAATTCAAATCGGGCGAAATAGTTATCGAACTGCCTAAACCGCGTTTCCAACTCAAGGCGTTTGTTCCTGCTTCTCGTTTCTGAAATAATAGCGTGTGGTCTAATGCTTACTTCCGAACTAGCAAGAGGCCGTTCGCCGATGTGGACTTCATCTTGATACGACAAAGCATAGCTTTTGCCCGTCCAACGCGGACCGATCAACGCTTCCAAATTTGTCGCCCAAACCCTCGCAATCGACAGAGTAGATGGAAGGTCACTCGGCATTTGCACGGCACCGAGGCTGGTCTTCCCCACGCCACCCAATGCGCCACTTCCCGATCGACCCAATGCTGCCGGAGCCGTAATCGGAGCAACTATTCCCGACGTCTGCTGATTGTTGCGAACGATACTCGTATCCAAAGCATTGACGCGGCCGTCTCGATTCACGTCAAAGATGTTGGTTACGCCCACACTATCGGTAACTGTCGACTGATTGTTCCTGACCGCCGACGTATCCAATTCATTGACACGGATGCGGGTCGCCGTATTGTCAACGTTGAAGTCCCCAATCACATTGCCAAAATAGAAGACATCATTCGTCGCCAAACCCGTTTGAGCATTTGCAACCACAACAATACGCAACCAGGTATTTTGAACTGTGTTGTCCGGAAACGTGATACGAACTCGCGTCGAACCGCCCGCCCCTGAACCACTCAATATCGTTGCCGTTGGAATCGCTGCCGAAGAAAGGGGTGTGAAGCCTGCTGCTGATATGCCGTCCCATTGCGCAAACTGGAGGCTGGCTAACATCTCCACGTCGATTGTTGCTGCTGGCAATCCGGCCACATCCACGATAATGCCGTTAAGTCCCTTCGAGTAATTCGTGTAGTTCGCGAACGTCGACAACTGACCTGGGAGCAGCGGCAGCTTGTCCGTCGCCAACGATGTCGATGCACTTGAACCCGTCGCACCAGCGTAGACTAAACCCCGCTGCGAAATCGTCGCGCTCACTGTGACAGTGACGTTGCCTGTTGCGCTGAGCCCCAACTCGTCGACAACCGTATAAGCGAAAACGATTTGGCCAAACGAAGTGCCAGCCGTGTATCGGATCTTGCCTCCTTCGATGACCGCCGTTCCCGCCGATGGTGTGCTCACGCTCAAGATAGTCAGCGTATCGTTATTCGCATCGGAGTCGTTAGCCAACACGTCGATCAACACGGACGCCGTGGGCGCTACCGATACCGTATCATTAACAACGGTTGGCGCAGCATTGGCCACAATCGTTCCACTGACCGAATATTTACCGATAGACGCGTAGTCAGTATAGCCGTCATCCCCAATGACAGCCGGACGTGAGGAGCCATCGACAAGCAACGTGTAAAAGCCTTTAGCCACGTTCACGGTAAGCGTCGAGTTGATCGCATTGACGTTGTCTACCGTGGCCACAACAGTGCCAGAGTTGTTTAAAAGCGTTATCTTGGCGTCCAAGTCCGCTTTGGAAGTACTAAAGTCAAATGGCTCTACGTTCAAGGTAATCGAACCAGCCTGAGTACCGAAACGAATGGCATCGACATCGGTCCGCGTTGTGATCAGTCCTGAGGCTGCTATTGTACTGGCAGTTCCTACATTGAGTTGCGTCGCGGTAGCAGTCGTATCGCCATGATCGTCAGGGATGTAAGCCAATTTGGAGTTGATGATCGCCAAGTCATCTTGGGGGTTATTTGCCGACGTATATTCGCCTTTGCTCCACTGAGTCAGATTCGTATAATAGCCGACGCCCATGATCGGGGCCCAAGCTGTTGCTCCGCTACCATGACCAGTGTAGTATGACTCGGCTGGCGAACTTCGCCCGTCATGCGACAAATTGAAAGTATGCCCAACTTCGTGAGACGCCGCCTCGGAAATGTACTTGGGAAAGCTGGCAAGGCGGTTGTAAAATATCCAGCATGGTGACGCATTTGTTGACGTCCAACTATTGAGGAAAGCTACGCCGCCGGCGTTCGCGTACCACTGCTGCCCCGTCGTTGCATCAAAATCCGTAGTAATCGCCGCTCGAATTGCTTGACTACCAGCGGTGAATAAGGACGCTGGAGGTTCTTCCGTGGTGACATCCACTTGGAAGGAAGCAAAATCCTCGGAAACTCTAGCCCACACCTCTTGGATTGCCGACAACTCGGCGGCGCTGAAATTGAGAAGATCGCTATCGAGTGAAAAGGCGGGGGCATTGATAGTCGCCCCAGTATTGTAAGTACCGGTGAAAACGCGATTGTTCCACGATGTGCCCGAGGCCAAATGGCCATCGAAGTCCAGAAAGATCTTCTTCGAATAACTTGGGTTCGAATGATACTTGGGCACATCCAAGACTGGGAATGGACTGTCGCCCGTGCCAGAGTCAATGTTCGGGGGTGCCGGGGGTAGTTCCGCAAGTTCCTGTTGGGCATACTCGGAATCCACTGGCGGATCGTAGTAATATGCCAACCCATCTGGAGTGGTCAAAAGGCCATTAGCAAACTCCATCTCACCCGCATGGAATGCAATGCGCTCTGCGAGTTGTTCGATGTGGAGCCGACGAAGAATGATAAGATTTCTATGCATGAGTGCTTCTTCGAATCTATCTAAATGCCACTTGCAAAACCCTGATTGTATCCGTGTAGAATGGGAAGTGCAGCTGTTTACCCAACCAGTTCATTTCTGGGGAGGGTGAGGCGGTGAGGCTCCTGCCGAACCTTTGGGTCGCTGGCTCGGCAGGAGCCTCGCCCCACCGCTCCAAACATCTTTGCGATGCCAAGTAGTAGCCACTGTCGCCAGACGGTGGAGCCAATAACTTTCCTTCAGTTGCCAAATCCCTTAAAAATCTTCGGGAGAGCGAGGCTCCTGCCGAGCTGTCGACGCCACCGTTCGGCAGGAGCCTCACCCTCCCTAGTAACGAATTCGTCAGGCAAACTCGTAAGAAACATGTTTACAGCGGTGGCCTCGCCCTCACGGAGGTTTTGATTGGTCTTGGCATTGCCAAGATGTTTGGAGGGGAGGGTTGACGCTTCTCTACTCCAAAATTTTCCCTATGGAATTGGCACCCAAAGACGCGAAGTAGCTGTCTAACTGCCAGAACTGCGCTTCGCCTTCGAGACGCTTTTTCCTCAAGTTCGATTCGGGAAGAAGGGACAGCGTGTTAGGAAAGTCGCTTGGCATTTGCAGGGCACCTGAGCTTACCTCTCCAGAGCCACCCAATGAGACGCTTCCCGGCCGCCCCAAGGCCGATGGCGCCGTGATTGGAGCCACAATTCCTGATGTTTGCTGATTGTTACGTACAAAACTCGTATCAAGTGCATTGACCCGTCCATCTCGATTCACGTCGTAAATATTGGCTACGCCCGCGCTATTGATGCCCGTCGACTGATTGTTTCGAACTGCCGACGTGTCCAATTCATTGACTCGGATACGAGACGCCGTATTGTCAACGTTGAAGTCCCCTAATACGTTCCCAAAATAGAATACATCGTTCGCCGCTAAGCCAGTATCTGCATTGGCAATCACGGTAACTCGCAACCAAGTATTCTGTAGCGTATTGTCCGGGAACGTAATCAGAACTCGCGTCGAACCAGCAACTCCACCCGCTACGATCGCAACCGTCGGAACCGCAGCTCCTGGCAACGCCACGAACCCTGCCGCCGCGATACCATCCCAATTCGCAAACTGCAAACTAGCCGCCAATTGCGCATTCGTCACCGTCGCTGGCAACCCAACCACATCGATCACCAAACCATTCAAACCACGGCTGTAGTTCGTGTAGTTCGCAAACGTCGACGACTGACCAGGCAACAATGGCACCTTGTCCGTGGCCAGCGATGTCGATGCGCTAGCTCCAGTCGCTCCAACATACTGAATGCCACGCGTCGCAATCGTTGTATAAGCTGTCACGCTAAACGTCACGTTCGATACGTTTGTTCCGTCACTTGCCGAAATCGTGATCGTTTGATTTGCCATCGCGACAGTTGGCTGATAGCTCCAATTCCAAGTACCATCGATGTTCTTCGTCACTGTACCAAGCGATGCCGACAACGTTACTGCCCCCAGCTCGGGATCCGACCAAGTTCCCGTGTTGGTCAACTGCGTGAGCACATTGCCTGACACGCTCGCATTAGCCCGTGTCAAAACCACGGGCTCATTCACGTCCGTTACGTTAAGCGTCAATTGCTTGACAACATTCAGTCCACCCGAGTCGGTCGACCGCATGCGAACCGAATAGCTCGGCTTGGTTTCGAAGTCGAGCGATTCCCCTTGCTTGATGAAAATCTTATCCCCAACCACACGGAATCGAGCGTTGTCTGTATCACCCGTTCCTGTGACCAAATCGTAAGCGAACGAATCCGCCGGATCCGGATCGACGGTGCCCAGTTGTCCAAACAACAAATCAGCCGCCGATGTGCTCGTGTTCTCCAGAACCGTATTCTGGTTCAGGTTGATATCGGTCGGTGCACTGTTGTTGAGTACATTGATCGAACCACTTACAAAGCTGAAACTGAACGGTGGCACGTTGGCGTAACCGTCAACAAGAATCGGAGTCACGCCAAAGACAGCATCCGGTTTGACTTGCATTGCCACGTTGGCAATGACGCCAACCGTTGTGGCAGACGCCGTGGCCCGATAGATGGCCAATCGCAGTTTTCCAGTCACATCGTCCGCAAAGGAATCGATGGTCCAGCCCGCTTCGGTCGTGAACATGCCAGCAAGCGTCACTCCACCGGCGTTAAGCCCACTTAGTAAATCCAGCACATTGGTGTTGTAGTCCAAGAAGACATCCACCCCCCAAAGACCCGCAGCACTATCGGTGATGCGAATGGGAACATTTACCGTCCCACCGCGTCGAGCAGGAATCAACGCATCGGCAGCGATCGTCGGATCGACTCCTGCGTGAACCGCGATGCTACCCGCTGGCAAGTTCGGAATCTCTGGCTGCAAAGTGCTAGACAGTCCCTTGCGAGCCATCCACGACGAGTCGAGACCATCGAGCACTCCGTTCTGATTCACGTCGGCCACGATTGCTGGATCAGTCCAAGAATGTGCGTCAAAGCCAGTATATGCTCCAACAACCACACCTGCATTCCAACCCGCATCCTGGGCCGTGTACAACCCGTCCGCATTCGTATCGCCTACAAAAACTGCTTTGTGCAATCCTGCATCGCCAATCGATGGCACCGGAGGACTGCCGCCAGATTGAGTATAGACCGACAGGTTTTCAACGCGGATCAAATCCGATGCGCCGTAAGGTGCATTGGCTGGAATCGAAGCCAGCAGCCGAGTGATCGTCTGCGGGCCAGCACTTAAAGGCGTGGCGCCCGATAAAGACAGTCGCATGCGACCAGTCGAAATCAAATTGACCGCAGTATTCCAGCCGCTAGGCAACACGCCAAAGAACGTACTGGAGAAATTGATCAAGGCTGGATTGTAAACGACATCAAAATCGACAGCCAAGACGCCACTACCATCGCTGATCGTCACCGGAACCCCGGGATTGCCGTTGTCAAACGACAGATTGACATTTTGGCCAGCGGTGCTCGTTGCTCCTCGTGCAAAATCAGGAATCGAAACGACGCGAGAAACATTGGGCTGAACCGTAAACGTTCGAACAAAGTTTCCACCAGCGATCCCGTTTGCATCCCCGTCCAGCAATTCGCCAGAAACTAACCGCATGCCATCAGCACGGCTAAACAGGGTCAGCGTATAAGTGTCAGGCAATAACGGCCCACCTGTTTTAACAAACGTCAACCGTTGAGTCGCCTCGTCCCAAAGTATCGATCCTCGAACAGCGCCAACCGTTGCCCCAACCAAGGTTATGTCGCTCGCGTCCACCACAGCGTCAGTGCCATCGTAGAGGTTAAGAACCGATAAATCTGGGGATGCATTCAGGCCAACAGAAACGGTGCTTGGACTCGTCGCGAAACTCCCGATTCGGAACGACTGTTCGAGCGCCACACTGATCGTGCCAGGCGTACCCACCAATTCAGGAATTGTCGAAGCATTGCCATCCAACAACACAAGGTTGCTAGCGGAAATCGTGAATGCGCCGCTCGCATTTGGATCAACTTCGAAATTGAGTCGGAAGAGCCTGCTGCCGCTGGTCAAAGGAACCGACGCATTGGCAGGCAACGTGTCCGTAACATGAATCGTAACTCCAGAGCCGCTCGTTGACGGCTGACGTCCAACGAACGCCGCGCCAGGTGCCTCACTCGCTCCTACAAGCCGAACGCCCGCGCCAGGCGTTACCGTCAAGTCCACACTGTACGATGACAACTGCCTAATTAGACCAGCCAAGAGACTAAGGTCAATATCGACAAAACCGCTGACAACACTCGATTGACGACTAATTAGGTTCTTGTTGCCGACGGACACCGTCACTTGGTTGTCGTCCGAACGAACGGTGCCCGTTAACTGCGAAGTCCCAAGTTGTGCGGCGATGGCGTTTGAAAGCGTGACCGTAAACGTCTCATCTAACTCCGAAACCAAATCGCCAACGACCTCGACGATGATCTTCTGAGTCAAAGCACCCCCAGGTGCAAACACGAGCGTTCCATTGATCGCAAGGAAGTCGTTTCCTGCGACGGTTGCGGTACCATCGGCCGTCGCATAATTCAGTCGAATCTCGCTAGTCGACGCATGCGATAGAGTCACTTCAAACTCAAACTGCGTTCTACCGGTGTTCCCTTCCAGCCTAGAAACCGATGTGCCGGAAATCGTCGGCAACGGATCGTTGTCCCGATTGAGGAGCTGCGTATCTGCAATGTTCAATCCATTGTAAAAACCGTCAAAACTCGAACTGGCAGATGTCAAAACGTTATAAACAACATCCCCATCATCGATCGCATCATCGACGCCGGTGATCGTAATGCTCTGCGGAACGTTCCAGTTGCTTGGCGTGAATTTGATCAAGAAACTGTTCTCAACACCCTCTTTCGAATTGTCGCTGGAGACCAAGAAGCTCACCTCATCGGTTGGCTGACTGGTTAGCACCGCAGTAAAGACCGCTTGTGCGCCCGCTTCGCTCGTTTCGAGCAACGATGGTGGCGTAAACACAATGCCTGCGACGTCATTGTCTGCCAGATCGACCAGCAATATAGCCGGCTGCACACTCGCATAAATCGGGTCGGTCGAACCAACCGTGTGCGTAATCGGAATCGAAAGCAAATTCTCTGCGATCAGATTGTTGACTGCGGATACCGTAATCGTCTGAGGTTGATTCCAGTTGGCGTTCGTGAACAACATCGAAGCACTAGACAACGTCAGTTGCGCCGAGTCTACGTTTAGCGAAACAGTGACATTCGCAGTTGGTTGGGTACGCAACTGAACCGTATAGGTCGCATTTGCACCACCCTCGGTTATGGTGATGTTAGAAGTACTGATGACCAAACCTGCAGATGTGAGAGCAGTGGTTTGCGCTGGGCCCGTGGATTGATAGCTCGTTCGCGTGCCGTCATCGTTTTCAGCAGTGAACAGCACATTGCTACCGACCGCTCCGAAGACCGTTGGCAACGCACTGGAATTGGTGTTCAAGTTGGCCACGATCTCAGGTGGGCTCATGCTGCGCCACAACTCAATACCTCGCGCGTCATACGCGGAGAAGTACAACGCATTTCCAACGGCCACGAAGCCGCTGGGTTGCGAGCCTGCCGGTCCTGACATGATTTCATACTGGACAGTTCCAGCAGCCGTTCCGTTCGTTTCCCACAATTCGCGGCCATTGACGCCATTGTCTGCGGAGAAGAACAAACGCAATCCGCCAACCACCGTCAAATCATCTGGATTACTGCCAACACCAGGGTTGATGTCGAGCAGCTCAAAAGTACCGACGGTTGTTCCATCGGACAACCAGAGCTCCTCGCCATGCGTGTTGGTGGTGGCCGCCATCGCTATACCGTTCAAATACGGCACAAGACTATGCGGAGCGCTATCAAAACTTCCAGGATTGATGTCGGCGACCATTGTGGCCGTTAAGGCATTTCCGTCAACCGACCACAGTTCTCGACCATGCGTTCCGTCGTTAGCCGTGAAGTACAACCGCGATCCATTCACAACCAAACTCTGCGGCGCGGAATCGTTGGCCCCTAGATTGATGTCAGCAAATCGCTTCGTACCAACCGTCGTTCCATCGCTCACCCAAAGCTCACGCCCAGTGGAATCCAACGCACTGAAGAACAGTTTCCCCGAATGGGAAACAAACTCTGTTGGCTCAGATATTCCAAGGGAAGCGACGATGCCCGATATTCCATTGCTGTCGATACTCCAAAGGTCTCGGCCCCCTACGCCATCGCTAGCAGTAAAGAACAATCGATTGCCCACCACTCTTAAATCGGTTGGATCACCGTGTGCTTCACCGCTGCCAATGTTGATCGCGACCGTCACTTGGCCCGTCGCCAAAGTCAGTTTATGCAACTCGCGGCCTGTCGTTGGTGACGTCGCCACGAAGTACAAATTCCCTTGGAACAACGAGAGTTCGGTCGGAGAGCTGGATGCCTCACCAGGCATCAAGTCCGATACCAACACCGAGCCAGCATTCGTTCCAGCGGTCTTCCAAAGCTCGAGACCCGTCTCAGTCGTTTGCGATGAGAAGTAGGTCGTTCCGGACACCTCCAAGGATGCATTCGCAACGGAACTACCCGAGGCCACATAATCATCGTCCAAATTGAACAATGGCGAATTGGCAGGATCAAGCCCTTGATAGAGCGGATCGGAACTCACGATTGCGTCAAAGCCGGCCACAAACGCTTGATCGTTGTCATCGAGCGTGTCATCGACTCCGGTAAAGGAAACGGTTTGCGGCTGGTTCCAATTCTCTGGTGTGAAAACCAACTCGGTCACGCTTGCTACCGCTTCGCTGGTTCGACTGCTGGCAATCGGCAAGTGAACATCGGCGGTTGGTTGGCTGTTGAGTTGAATACTAAACTCAACTTTGCCGCCACCCTCGGTTGTAAACGATTGACTGCCCCGAGTAATGGTGACTCCGATGGCGTCGTTGTCTGTATTTGAGAGAGCCACTGAACTTGCCGATAGGGACAAGTATTCAGGCGATGATGTGGTTGCGACTCCAAACTGCAAGTTGTAATTGATTGAACCATCGACAACGAAGTCTTCTACCCCTCGCACATGGATCGCTTTCGGAATATTCCAGTCTTCGGTTGTGAATGCCAGTTGAGTGACATCAACGGAGCCTTCCGTTGAATCGCTCGTCGAAATAGGAATGAGTACCAAGTCGGCGGGTTGCGTCGCCAAACGCACCAGGAACGTGGCCGTCAAGCCACCGTCCTCATTCGTAACGAGGCCCCCTTGGTTCTGAACGATTAACGCGGCGGTATCGCTGTCCGATTCGACCAAGGTTAAAACACTTGGCGTCCAATCGGGCGATGAGAGAGTCAAGGTGGCAACTCCTTTAGCAGCATCCGCGTCCGACGCAGCCGCAACTGTCACCGTTTGAGGAGTGTTCCAGTTCGATGGGGTGAAGGTCAGGGTTTCCGGCGACGTGATCGAGAAACTGCTATCGCCAACAACGCCCACGGTCACAACGACATCACCCAGCGGCGCACCGCCGAGAACAACGCCGAAGGAATTGCCTTGCCCCTCGACGACGGCTAATTGACCGTCAACGAGCGTCGCCTGGGAGATGACACGTCGCTGAGCGTCTTGTTCGTTTAACGAGACAGTGTGCGACTGCCATCCGGTCGCAATCAAATCGAAGGTCGCGACGCCGTTTTCGATATCGCTGTCGGAGGCCGCTGCTGCGGTCAGATTTTGGTAGACGTTCCAATTGCTGGGTGTAAAGGTGAGTGTCGTCAAACCGGAAAGGGTCAGATCTGTGTCGCCGCTGAGAGACTGAACACTGACCAGGACGTCGGCAGTCGGCTGCACTTTGAGGCGAACTCCCAAAGAAGCCGTCCCTCCCTCCGCAACAATTAACTGGTCGGTCGACGTTTCAATGGTAAGGTCATCATCTGATTCCACGACCGATAGCGAGGTGCTGATTTGACCCGCAGTCGAGAACCGGAACACGGCCGTGCCGTTCGTTGTGTCGATATCATCGAACGCCGAAAGCGTTATCGTCTGCGGCAAGTCCCAGTTGCTCGCGTCGAACACGAGTTGTTCAGCGGAGGTTAATGCAATATCCGAGTCACTTCCCAAGTCCTTTTGTATCGCTACGGTTATCGCAGTCGTCGGAGCGTAGTATAGTCGTGCACTAACTTGCACACTACCATTCTCCAAAATGGAAACGCTGGATTGGGTCAGCTCCAACCAACGGCCATCTTCAACCTCGGTTATAGCCAATTCTCGCATTCCCCAATCCGCGGCAGCCACTCGTAGAGCTGCATTCCCCGCTACAGTATCCGCGTCTAAGCCTGCGGCTAATGTAACCGTCTGCGGAATGTTCCAGTTGGTTGGCGTAAATACCAGCGAGGCTCCATTCGCAACCGTAATGTCGCTGTCGCCTCCAGCCCAATCGACCGATACATTCACGTTCCCAGCAGGCATGACGGCCAGTTGCACCGAGAATGTCTCCTGAAGCCCCTCCGTAACGCTGAGTGAGTTGATGTTGGCCGTGTTTTTAGTTACTATCAACGCCCGATCGTCGTCCGCTTCCGCGAGAGCTGTCGTCACAGTTGGGAAACTCGCCGTGGTCCAATTGATCTGAGCGAGGCCGTCAATACCATCTGCGTCGCTTACGAGACTAAGGGCTAGGTATCTCGGGATATCCCAAGAAATGGGGGAGAACTCCACGGTGTTACCATTGAGGAAAGCGAAGTCGCTGTCGCCTGATAGCGTTGCCGTCACGACGACATTCGAACTCGGCATCCCGGCTAGTTGAACGCCCACAAATGCTGTGCCATCTTCCGCGACGACAAGCGAGTTCGGCACAATCAAGAATCGATCATTGTCAATTTCAGTAGCAGTAAACGTAGCCCCGCTCCAGTCAGTTGTCGTTAAGTCGAAAGCTGCGGAGCCAGGTTCGGCATCGATATCTTCCGCCGCCGAAACACTAAGAGCCTGAGGGACATTCCAATTCGCAGGCGTAAAGGTGAGCGTCGACGAAGCCGACAAATCACTGTCGTTGTCGCTTCCGGTATTGCGAACGACCGAGACCACGATTTCCGTGGCAGGTTGCCCAGCCAATTGGAGTGTGACGCTATTGGTTGCGTTTTCCTGTACAGAAAGCAAACCGGCCGATAGGACCAACCGTCGATCATCGTCCGACTCGAACAAAGTCAATGTGGTCTGGTAATTGTTCAGATCCGCGCTCGCAATGGTAAAGACAGCCGAGCCATCGATCGCATCGGTATCATTGGCTGCATTGAACTGGATTGTCTGTGGAATATTCCAGTTCGCTGGCGTGAACACAAGAGTTGATACCGCCGCAGACAAGTCCGAGTCGCCACTGGTTCGACTGATGGTCAAAGTGACTGGTACGACAGGCTGTCCTGCCAAAGTAATACTCGCGGTCGCCGATTGGCCTTCGTTGGCTACAAGCGGAGTAGTTGACGTCACGAAGAAGGCTTTGTCGTTGTCTTGAACATTGATTGTCAAGAGAGAGCTCGGGTTTCGGATACCAAGTCCCACCAATCGGAATGTGGTTGTGCTGTCTGCAAAATTCGCATCCTCAGCGGCAGCAAAGACCACAGTCTGCGGCACATTCCAATTGCTCGCGTTGAACACCAGGGATGGCGGTGTGACGACACTGACCGTTCCATCACCCGATACAGTGTTGAAACTCGCAACGATGGATTCGATCGTCTTGGAGCTTAACTGCACATCGACCGAAACGGTTCCGTTCTCCAACAGTGCGAGTGACGATTGATCATAAACCACGTCCGGCAGCAACTGCGGGTTAGTGAGCGTTATCTGCGTGACGTAACTGCGAGGCACACCCAAGACCAAGTCGTCATTGTCGCTCACCGTCAATTCGACGCGTTGACTTCCCGCAATCGGCGTCCAACTAAAATTGATGGCGTTGCCCGTTGCAACAACCGCATTGGATGAATTGAAGACTTTCCAAGAATACGAGAAGTTCGAACCGTTTTGCAAGTTGGGATCACGAACGATGGCGTGATAGTACTCAGGTACACCTTGATACGAATCGATCAAAGTTGCACTGTCTGAAACGTACGAACTGTCCGTACGTTGGATTGCGGCAACCGCTGTATCGGGAGAGTACAGCACATCGACTCCAAGTCGTTGAAGTCGGCTGAGCGTTAGAGCATACTCTGTGACACTCAACGGATTGTTGCGTGCGTCGACAAACTCGGGTGCGAAGGAACTTGCGGAAAATGGATTCGCAGAACCCGGCAGAAGTAGGCCCAGCTTGCCCGTAAGTTCGTTGTTCGACACATCTGCGTATTTTAAATTGTCTATTGAGACAATATTTTGGAGAGTGGTTAGTCGATTTCCTGAAAAACTGATGGAACTCAAATTTGGCAGATCGCCCATCGACCCGAAATCGAAGATGCCCAAGCCGTAGTTATCGAGCGATACGCTGGTTAAATTTGGCAGCGCCGCCAATCGGTTTTGGAGATCGGGAACGTTCAGTCCGATGTGTGTCAGTAGTACTGATCCCTGATTGAAATTCTGAGTGTCGTCGGTATTAGCTCCAATGAGTAATGTGCCACCTGCGATGGCGACGCTTCGACCAAACTGGTCTTGAACGGCTGGTGTTGGATTCTTGATCACGCTGAGTAGCTGACCGGATAGCGCGTCGTAGACATAGGTGCGACCATTTCTGTCCATATTGCCTTCGCTACTATTACCACTTGCTCCAACAAGTAGTGTCCGGCCAGATAGCGAAACCGAGATTCCAAACGAATCCGCTGTTGAGAAAGCTGTCGGAGTAATCGTTCGCAGAAACGCTCCTGTAGTCGAATCGAACAGATACACCGCACCAACATTGGCTCCGGCAGTGTCATCCAAAGGGGCGCCAACCGCCACCAGCGACCCATCGATGGCAACAGCAGTTCCAAAGTTATCTTCGGCAAAAGGCGTTGGATTTTGCAGAGTTATGCTCGCCCCCGTCGTCGCGTCAAACAGGTAGGCCTGACCTGAATTCAATGCACCAGCGTCATCCAGTGGCGCACCTACAACGACTGTATTGCCATAAATCGCAACCGCGCTGCCCATTTGATCGTTCAGTAACGGAGCAGGATTGTTGAGGGGGCGAATCAAAACACCGGTTGTTGCGTTGAACACGTACGATCGTCCAGCATTGTCGACATCCGTAGTTAATGTTTTATTGTCTCCAGGTACGCCGACTACAGCGGTGTTTCCATAGATGGCGACGGAGTAGCCGAAGATATCTGCCGAAGTTGGAGTTGGAGATACAAGAGTTGAAACCAATTCACCCGTGACGGAGTTATAAACGTACGCCTTGCCACTGTTGAAGTCGGAAGCTCCTGCGCCATCCTCGTTGTGGGCTCCGACAATAGCGAATCCGCCTTGTACGCCTACGGAGGTTCCAAAATTGTCACCGACGTTTGGAGTCGGATTTGCAAGCGTTCTTATGAGCTGGCCAGTCACAGTGTTATAGAGATAAGCCTGTCCGCTGGACGCTCCGCCCAGCGAATCACTCGGAGCTCCAATGATCGCGACACCACCAGATACAGCTATCGCGCTACCAAATTCATCGCTGGTTGCTGGACGAGCAAGAGTCTGAACGACGGTTCCATCGTTCACGTTAATCAAAAACGCCCGGCCGCTATCGACACCATCGGTGTCATTCTCTGGCGAGCCCATGAGCGCAAGACCATTGTAAAGCGTTGCTCCAAAGCCAAAGAAATAGTTCTGGGCTGGCGTCGGATTATTGATCGTGCGTACTAGAGCTCCAGTAGCCGCATTGAACAAGTACGCCGACCCCGAGCCCGAAGCATAGGTGTCGTCGCTCCACGCACCAACAAGAACTTGGCCGTTGTAGACGCTCAGACCATGACTGTCTCCAAAGCGGTCGTCATCGAATGGAGTTGGATTGGCGAGCGTTTTCGAAAAACTGGAATCCGAGACCTTGAACGCATAGGCTCGACCACTTCTAGCTGTACCGGTATCGCTATAGAAAAATGCGCCGATCGCAAAGAAATCACCCTGAATCGAGGCCGAACTACCGAACCGATTGCCTGCAACGGACTGAGGTTCGCTAATAATTCGAGGTGCGGCAGTATCAGGTAATGAAAGATCATATAGATACGCTTGGCCACTATTGCTTCCGTTGGTCGCATCACCATCCGCAGTTACCAGCAATCGATTTCCATCCAAGGCCACGTTGCTACCAAATTGATCTCCATTACCAGGGCTGTAATTGTTGATAGTACGCAATCGCTGGCCAGTTGACGCATTATAGACATACACCGATCCAGATTGCGGGGCACCAAAGTCATCGTAGAGTGCGCTGACAACAGCGATGTTGCCAGATATGGCCACCGATTGTCCAAATAGGTCGCTGGCTGTGATATCGGGATTGATAAGTGTTGTGACCAATTGTCCTGTTTTCGCATTGAAAACATAGGCAGCGCCAGCATCAACAGCGCCAGCATTGGCGTTCTTCGCGCCGACAACGACCAAATCGCCCGACAATGCTATGGACCAACCGAACCAGTCGCCTGCTTCTGCGTTCGGTTTATTCAAAGTGGAAATCAATTCGCCTGTTGTATTGCTGTAGACATAAACTCTGCCAACCTCAGTCAACCCGCCGACGTCCTCGTGATAGCTGCTGACCACACGATAACTATCATTCATCGCGGTGGTGCCACCAAACCAGGCACTCGTTAATGGACTGTAGGGGTCTGGCAAAAGCAGCCGATCCACACGATCGACTTCTACGTTTTGTAGCGGAAGTGAAATGACCGAATTACTTGGACGCGTGATGGTTGCATTAATTGCACCAGTCGTCGCGCTAAAGACGTACGCGGCTCCTGTGTCCGGCCCAAGTGCATCATCGCCTGGAGCGCCGACGACAATGTCATTACCGGAGACAGCGACGCTCATTCCTAGAGTGTCGCCGACGCTTGGAGTGGTCTTGGTTAGTGCGCGCACAAACGCACCAGTCGCGGCATCAAACTGATATGCGGCTCCGCTGTTCGCTGCAGGAGCGTCATCTCGGCGAGCGCCAATTACAATCGTATTGCCAGAAACAGCAACGTACGACCCAAAAATGTCATCAACGCTAGCAGGTGCGGGAATCGATAGAGCAATCGCTGGCGTCGCGGGCGTGGTCACTCGGAACAAGTAAGCTCTACCGGCGTCGACGGCACTGGTGTCATCACCCGGTGCTCCAACCACAACGTTGTTACCGGATATGGAAATCGAGTAACCGAATCCGTTTCCTGCCCCACTTGTCCCGGACGGATTCGACCAAGTGGCCGTTGGTGGAGTAGCAACAAACGGTGTGTTATCAGCGACCCACGATGTCGCGTTGTACAAGAATGCGTTTCCATTACTGCCGGTTGCACCAATCACTACGTTGTTTCCATCGATGGCAACCGACGCACCCAACCTATCGTTGGCAATAGGTGTCGCCTTGACGAGTTTACGCACTAACACACCGGTATCAATTCTGAAAAGAAATGCAGCACCGCTCTCGGTAAGGCTATTGGTGTCATCGAATACGGCTCCCACGACAGCTAGATTGCCGGAGACCGCCACGCTAAAGCCGAATAAATTTCCAGCGTTAGGCGATGGATTATCAAAGGTCTTCAGCAACGCTCCGGTAGAAGCACTATACAGGTACGCTCGTCCATTGCGTGCTCCACCGACACTATCACCATCAGCACCGATCAAAAGATTGTCACCGGAGATACTCACATCCGAGCCAAATTCGTCTCCGGTAGCCGGTGAAGGATTGTTGATCGTTCTCAGAAGACCACCGGTTGCAACGTCATAAACGTATACTGCTCCAGCCGCAGCTACTCCACCGACATCAGCGGAGTAGTTGGACACGATGCGATAAGCACTACTTACTGCAACTCGGTACCCAAAATTCTCGTTGTAGCTGGCTGATGGTTGATTGACCCAGGAGGGGCTTTCGGAGAACGTCGTGTTGTTAGCCTTGAGCGACTTAAGCGAGTCCATTTGGTTAACAAACGAGAAGTCCGTGAGGCCTGTACTGGAGACATTCAGTTCAACCACCGAATCCAATTGCGATAACGTACTGGTGTAGCCAGTCAGCGGATTGCCGCTCAGGTTCAGAGTTCGCAAATGAGTTGCAGTTTCGAGTCCCGCAAGGTTGGTGATATTGAGATTGCTCAGATCCAAATCGGTCAACTGCGACATGTCGATTTGAGTGATGTCTCGCAACAATCGCTGATTACCTGCTTGGTAGACCTTGGTAATCTCGGCGTTACTCAGCGCGCGACCGTGAATGGCAATTTCATCGATCAAGCCGCTGAATGTCTCTGAGTTGTTACTAGCACCGATTTTTGTTGTTGAAGTACCGATACCGGGATAGGTAAACGTTGTGGCTGAAATCTGTGATGGAGCGAGCGTACCATTAATATAAACTCGGTAGTCGGTTCCACCTCCATAAATTGCAGTTACATGCGACCAAGTCCCGTAAGGTACCGCCACCCGAGTTTGGATGTTCTGTGCCAAAGTTCCCGAGCCGGTTCTACGAATGAAGTTGAGCAGCCCCGTATTGTCAACTCGGAAAGTGTACTGCCCCGCCGTGTTCGCCTCGCTTCCCATATCACTAAGGATTGCTTGATCATGAGCGTTCTGATTAGGCTTGATCCACGCGCTGAGCGTAAACTGTCCGTCTAGGTTCGACACGCGCTTGCCGATATCGACGTAACTTGAGGCCGTATTGTTAAATTGAAATGAAGTTCCCAGCAGCGACTTTCCTTGAATCGCATCATCGCTGTAGGTCGCACCGACCGTAGAGGCTGTATTTTTTAGCGGCGAGCTATCCGCCCCCGAATTGTCCGCTTGCCAGTAACCGATCAAGCCATTCGCAACTGCGGGCAGAGGCAGCGACGCATCGTAGCGAGTGATCCCCAGCTTATCCGCTATCGCATTTCGTAGATTGACATCGGGAATATTGACCGTTTCTGGAGGTGCGACATAGGGTTTGGCAATCACTTGAAACGCAGTAGGAACAGACAATGGCGTCTCGAACGATTCCAGGTCCATGATTTCGGTCCGCTCCGCCGTGATCGTGTCAAAGCCGAATCCTCCGTACACGCGATCAAGTCCGCCGTCACCGACCAGCGTATCGTTGCCATCACCACCGTTAATCACATCGCGATCCAAATAAATGGAACTCGTATCGGTCAGTACGTCGTTCAGTGTCGGCTGCTGTGGCAATGCGAGTTGCAGCGCAAAGTTTTGCGATCCAGGGTAATGTGTAACATCGGAGTTGAATACGCGCAGATAGAATTCGCCAGCCTGCTGACGACGCAAATCGATCCGCGATTGTCCTAATGCGACCGGGGTACCGTTAGCTTGATACAAATCCAGCTTGAGGAAGCTTGAACTGCTTGCGGCGGTAGTATTGCTAACTCCAATAAAGTCGCTCGCGGTTAAATCGGACATGGTGCCAAAACGATACCAAAGTTCGTTGCCTGAACCTGGTTGCAACGTTCCTGCCTGAAGAATCGGAGTGCGTACCTTGGTTGTGGCAGAAGTCACGGGTGCAACGCCCGCTGCCAGCATTTTTGCCTGCTCGCTCGAGATCGGCTGCTGGTAGATCCGAACGAAGTCGAGCACTCCAGGGCTCTCTTCCGTCGTGTTATCTCGGAAGAAGTGAATGATCGATTTGCCACCCACTATTATTGGAACCGCCTTACCAGCGCTATCGATATAGCTGAATACTTCAGCACCATTCAGATACACGACCAGCTGCTTTGTCAGAGCGTTTCGACTCACGATCAAGTGAGCATATTCGTTCGGCTTAAAGAGTGTATTTGGGTTTTCGAGGATTTCATTGTTTGGACCCATTTGGAATAGGTTCAGATTCTGGAGTCTTGAATAGATTCCAGGCTCTCCAACCAAGTTGTTGAAATCCAATAGCCGTTTGTAGTTGGTTGACGAATAATCCGATAGCATAAACCGCATCTCGATCGTGTACTGGTTAGGATCATCGATCGCACCGGTTAAACTTGGGCCTTGATCCAAGCCGAAAGAATAACCGACATGTGAAAGTTGCCCACCTGCGGACGTCAACGCAGGCCCGCCGAGCGAATCGCTGTACGATGCGTTGAGATCATAGATATGTGAGACAACTGGCGTCGAATTGGTCGCATTGGTTGTGCTCGCTCCAACGAGAAATGGAACCAACCCAATCGTTGCATTGGCAAGTGGTATGGTATTGACTGGGAAACTGGCACGTTTCGCAGCCGATTTCCCAGGTAGGACATAGATGCGACCGCTTCCGTTCTGACCCGGTGAGTCAGATCGACTGGCACCGATCAACAAATCGGAAATACCATCTCGATTGATATCAGGCGAAACGCCGATTGAAAGTGCGCCTAGTTGTTCTTGTAAAGTTGCACCCTGCAATGTCGGCGTTGCACTAGCCAGATTGATCAATCTTCCGCGATCCATAAAGTCCGTGATAACACTTACACGCCCCTGATTGTTTGTTGAGAGTGTTACATTGTTGCTACCCGAGCGAAGGACGGTTGCGACCGAAGGCTGGCCTATCGCTAGATCGATCTTTCCATTTGCATCAAAATCGCCAGACGTGACTGAAAGTGCACCAGCAAGATACTGAGCACCGGTTATCGTACTTCGACGAATTTCGACGTCGGCTGAACGTGTTTGCACCACGACATCATCGATATGGAAACCCTTGAAGTTGTTGAAACCACCTGCGACGATGTCAAAGGCGAATTGCAATTGGATTTTCGAACCAGCGTACTTCGCAGGATCGAGATCGAGTTGAGCACGACGCCATGGATTGGACGTGTTTGACGTTGTTGGATCAACCAACACGTGCCCACTTCCGCGATTCGAGCCTCCAGACAACTGAACAAACGCGCCATTGTCTTGCGACACAAGAACTTGAGCAATATCGCGACCGTCGATGCCATCCGTTTCAAGTAAATAGTTAAATGCGAGCGTTAATGGATCGCCAACCGACACATTTGATAGGTCAATGACAGGCGAAGTAAGTGTTCCACTGAGCATAGCTCCCGAATAGCGGAAGCCCGTCGGATTTGTGCCTTCGAGTCCAAACGCATAGTGTGAACCACCACCAGAATATGCCTCTAGAGCCGTAGAACGCCATTGGTTATCTGATGCGGACGTGATTGGGCTCGCTGTCCAGATGTTGTTGTCACCGCTGCTAAAGTCGGATCGGAAAAGTTCTCCCGATCGCAAAGTAGTCGCGCCAATAAGTCCGCCATAATAAACCATCAGACTGCCTGAAACATTACTGCTACCCTGCGCACCCTCTTGTGATCGACTGATTGCAAAGTCCGCATATCCATCTTGGTTCACATCGCCGGTGGAGAACAAACCGCCGCCTAGAAAAAAGTCCTGATAAACGCGATTTGCGCTTGAGCGGCTGATCGTCGTCGGGCTAGAGGTTCGACCCGTAAAGACATAAACTCGGCCAAGATCCAATCCCGGATAGGCTGGCGTGCCGGTTCCTGATTGAACGAACTTGCGATTGGCCAGCAAGAAGTCATCTAAGCCATCGCCGTTGATGTCACCTGGCACTAACGCAATGAGATCATCGTTGGTCGGGAGTGTTGTAGTCCAGGGGCCGAAGATCTGGCTCAATGCGGTATTGGGCGAATCGCTGTTTGCCGCACTAATCGCGGTCAATGCATTGGCTTGCGTTAGGTTTCCCGCTGTGGCTGCTTCTCCTGAGAAAAGATAGCTGATCCCGTTACTAGGAACGGTGAGGATATCAGCATACCGTCGACCACCCAAACCAGCGCCGTTCCATTCCAAAAGATGGACTTGCGAGATGCTTATGCCCGAGTTGATTGTCCGTTGTACATTTGCGGAGACAGGAACTCGAGGTAGATCAGTTCCGCCCCAGATAATGTTTACCACCGTGCCAACTGAAAAAACGTAATCATTGATCCCATCGGCATTGATATCCCCGAACCGCTCAGCCGGTTTGCCAATCGTGCTATGGTCGATCACAATGTTGGCCATGTCTGCGATCGACCCATTCGTCGAAACCGAGAATGGACCAAATACGATAAAGCTCTTGTTTGCTCCGGCAAAAAGGAAATCCTCTAATCCGTCACCGCTGACATCTCCGATCGGACGGGACAAGCCCAATTGTTCATTCGTGCTTGTTCCCTGAAGGCTTGGTAACGAAACAATCGAGTTGATGGTGTCTCCAAATGACGGAACGGAAGGTGTAGAAACAGCCACAGGCTGCAAATTGGCTGTTACAAAATCATACCAATCGGAATTGCTCCGGCCGCTTCCAGACATACTCAATGTAGGACCAATGTAAGATCGCTGGAGCGGTTGATTGAAAACATGGAGATTACTGCCAAATCCCGACTGAGCAAAGCCCAGGTCCGATCGCGTTTGGTTAGCGATGCCTCGAATATTGCCCAAGCCGCTAAGGCGATACGAATCAGCAATACCTTGACCTGAAGGATCAGGTACAAGAGATGCCAAAACGATTTCAGGTCGTGCAAGTGAGATCGAAGAACGATTGGTGGCCCCAAACGAAACCCCATCCGTTCGATAAGTGGTTGTCAACCCAGGATTGCTTGGATCGTCTAGACTATTGCGGGTCTCGTTTTGTTTGATTCCAATATCGCTCTTGCCGTCTCCATTAACATCACCAATCGCCGAAAGCCTAGATGGAACGTTCTCATTGGTTGTCGTAATGATCGCCCCCGGCGTCGCGGAGCCTGTCAGTGCAGCAATTGTGTAAGACCCAGTAGCAAGTCCACCAAATACGATCGTAGATTCGGATTGGGTGGATGAGCTTCGCTGTACAGCCAGATCCGTAAATCCATCCCCATCGACGTCACCGAGACGAGTGAATGCAACTTGTGAATTTGCAATCGCATTCCATGAGACCGTCGTTGATGCAGCAAGAACGCGTACACCTTCGCTGGTCCACCATTCGGTTCCATGAATCAAATCGTTTGCAACGAAGAGCAGTTTCCCATTCAAATTAATGAGACTATTGGGATTAGAGCTCTCCCCAGGGAGAATGTTTGCAACTCGCTGTGTACCCGATTCGGTTCCATCACTCATCCACAACTCGACGTCACCAGAGCTATCTGTTGCAGTAAAGTAAAGCACACTCCCAACAGCCGTCAGGTTGGATGGATTTGATGAGCCAGTATTGAGGACAATATCTCGAACCATCGAAGTTCCATTCGCATCGGATTTCCAAAGTTCTCTGCCGTTCGCTCCAGTATTCGCAGTAAAGTAAAGGGTTCCATTTACATTGGTAAGATATTTAGGGTAAGAGCTACCTGATCCAATATCGATTACTCTTGTTGTAGTCGTACCATTACTCTTCCATAACTCGAAGCCAGTCGAACCATCGTTTGCTGAAAAGTATACGTTACCATTAACGTTGGTTAGATACCTAGGCGACGAGCTATTTGAAGTGGACGCAATGTTTGCGACAAGCGTGGTTCCAGTTGGAGTGCCATTGCTCTTCCAAAGTTCTTGGCCATTTGTTGCATCGGTCGCAACAAAAAAGAGTGTTCCGCCAACGTTTATCAGCTCTTTGGGATCTGAACTTGAGGAAGTCGTTGCAATATTTTTGAGCATTAGTGTGCCAGGATCCGTCCCGTTGGAAATCCATAGCTCGCTTCCGTTAGTGCCATCATTCGACGCAAAGAATACGTTGCCATTCATCTCCGTAAGCCACGCGGGGTTTGCATTGGCCGTAGTGTTCAATGTCTTTACTTTTGTGACCCCGGTTCCGGTACTCTTCCACAAGTCAAATTTTTGGGGGTAACTTGTGGATGAATCCGCAACGAAGAAAAGTGTTCCGTTTACATTGATCATTTCCTTGGGTAACGAACCGGCTGGAAAACTGCTGTTGGGCTTGATGTCGGATACAAGGAAGGTTCCCTGTGAATTTGATCGCCACAATTCAGTATTCAAATTGACTCCCGGTATGCCCTCTGCAGAAAAGAAAAGTGTACCGTTAACATTGGCCGATTCTTTCGGACGATTCACTCCATAGCCGATCGAATTCATCGCTTGAACGAAAACCGTTCCTTGCGTGGTACCGTTTGTTTTCCAAAGATCAGTATTGTTGGAAGTGAAGTAGACATCATTTCCAACAACACTCAGTATTTTCGGAAATGCTCCAGCTGTCGCAAGAGAGAGCGACACAACAAAAGATGTTCCTACAGAAGTAAAGTCGGTGCGCCAAATACCACGACCACCTGCTGCGGCATCTCCAAAGAAATAGGCTTGGTTTCCTATTCCTGTGAAATTCTTTGGATTCAGGTTTCCAATGAAGGGCACCAGACTCGAAACCAATCCGGTGCCTGTGGAAGTCCCGTCGCTCTGATAGAGTTTGTAGTCAATGTCAGTATTATTTCCGAGTGTTGCTTGAAAGTAGAGCTTGTTGTTAGAAACAGTCAAATTCCGAGGCGAAGAATTTCCACTACCTGTACGAATATCCTTAACTTGAACAGTCCCAACTGCGGTTCCGTTGCTTTTCCAGAGTTCTTCGCCAGTTCCCGAATTGCTTGCAGTAAATACCAACTGCCCATTGAAATTGGTCAACTGATAAGGGTTTGACAACGCTGAGCTTAACATTACGGTTCCGGGCGTCGTGCCATCCGATTTCCATAGTTCCGTACCATTTGTTCCGTCATTTGCGGTAAAGAACAGCGTACCATTGACGTTAATCAACCCTGCCTTGTTGAAGTCAAACGCACCATAAACGCCTGGACGAATGTCCTTCACCATCACCGTTCCGGCCGAGGTGCCATCTGTCTTCCAAAGTTCACGACCGTTCGTCGTTCCTTGATCTGCGATAAAGTAGGCCAATGAGCCAACTTGTACGAATTCTCGCGGTTCGGATCCAGAAGTCGTTTGTGGTGTGGTTCTAATATCTTTCAGCAATGACGTCCCCGAAGAGTTGCTCTTCCAAAGTTCACGTCCGATTGTTCCGTCATTTGCGGCAAATAGCAACGTGCCGTTTAGGTTCACAAAACCCGATGTAAGATCAATAGAGCCACCAGTCCCCAAACGAATGTCGGCAACCCGAGTCGTGCCCCCTGATGTGCCGTTTGACTTCCATAGTTCCGTCCCAGTGGTTCCATCATTGGCAGCAAAATAGAGAGTACCGCTCACGTTGGTAAGGTTGGATGGGTAGGAGTAACCGCTACCCGGATTGATGTCAACCATTGTCGTCCCAGCGGACGTGCCATCCGTTATCCACAATTCTCGTCCGCTTGTACCATTGTCTGCAGTAAAGAATACTTGGTTGCCGACTTGTGTGAATTTCTTGATGCCAGAACCCGCAGAGCCCGGTCGAATCTCTCGAAGTAAGAAAGTTCCTTGTAACGTACCATCACTTTTCCAAAGTTCTAATCCATGAATGCCATCGTCAACAGCAAAGTACCATGTATCACCTACGACTATCGACTCAGTAACATTTCCACCGACAAGAGTAGGAATGGAGTCGATGAGCATTGTTGTTGCGGAAACGCGTGGAGCAATCGATCCATAGACAAGTTTGGCGTCCAGGCCTCCTGATGCGTTGACTTCTCCGACCGCAAAATCTGGGACTGCGTCGGAATTTAGTTTGAGGTTTCCGGATACTGTTATGCCCGCCTTGGAGGTGCTTGTTGAGCCAACATACCGAACTGGAGCATTTGCAGCACTGATGGACTCCGCCATGTTAGGCTTACCTTGAACCACAACCACCGATCCCTGATTTCCGTTGTAACCAGGATCTCCAATCAATAGATCATCGAGTTGAAATGCTCCATTCGTGTCACCGTTGAAATTGCCTGCACTGTCGATCGATAACGCGCCACCCGAAAAACCGTTGATACGGAATTGAGCGTCTTTGACCATGTCTATTGTCGAAGGCAGATTGGCACTGCCAAAGTAGACGTAGACGCCATGCGTCGCAAAATTGGCTGGTGCATTAAACATTATCGAAGCAGATGGGACAAATTCGCGGTAAACAACCACAGCAATGTCCATGAATCCATCACCGTTGTAATCACCGGCTGACGCGAACGCCGTTCGCGTTCCAAACGATGATACGGAATTGACCGGGGCCGGCAACAACAAGGTGACCGTTTGCGGAATGTCAGAGGATGGGTTTGGAGTACCCAATGATATTGTGGCAACCGTGTTAGGAACAAAGTTAGCAGGATCGTCGATACCGAGTCGGAACGACGGGTTGGTCAATAGAATTTGGGAAAGGTCGCCCAAATCGTCTCGTACGCTGGAGATGAAGTCGTCACCACCTGACGTGCTAATTCCACTTCGGCTCCCGACGTTACCAAGCGGAATCGCAACAGGCTTGTCAATTGCCGACAAAGCAGTAATGGAGTAATCGCTGACCGCAGATGACACGTGTACCGTTTCACGCACCCCTTGTGCCAATTGGATTTGATATCGCTGCGAAGTATTCAGAGTATTGCGTACTCGAAGCGCATAGTATTCCGGAACATTGGTGTAGTTTTCAGCAATCGTTACCGTCGATCCACTCTTGCTCGCCGCATATAGTGAGTATTCGATCGGTGTGCTCGTCTCGGAATTGATGATCGTGAAGTCGTCGCGGCGAAGCCATCCTGCTTGAGATCCTGCAAAGGAATAGTACGATTTCGGAGTTGGGAAATAGTACCAGTCGTCCTTGTCGAGTCCTCCACCGTGAAACGTCAGATTGCTAATCGTTTGCCCCGGAATAATAGTTCCCAAATAGGCTATATAGTCAAGCGTATCGTTGCTTTGCGTGATCCCGTTGACAGTAACTCGTTCATACGCATCCGGAACGGTTGTAGACCCGCCTTCGATGAAGTCGTTGCCGGTTCCTCCGATGAGGTTGTCATTGCCATCGCCGCCAATAATCTGATCATTACCCAAACCGCCATCAATGCGATCATCCCCAGCTCCACCGACCAATAAATCATCGCCGTCGCCGCCGCGAATGTCTAAGTTGACGACCGTCGCGCCTCGCTGCCTTGCCTCGGCCGTGATACCCCAACTGGTGCCATTTAGAACATAACTTGCATCGGCTCGAACCGTGTCGTTACCTGACTTGGTATCGATAATACCGGTCTCGATGTCAATACTGTGGAAGAACTGATACTGCTGAGCGGGTAAACCAGTCTGGGCATCGACCGCGAACTGCTGTTGGTCTAATGCCCACGGTATTGCTGTAAACTCATACCGTCCAAGAGTTTCGTTGAATTTGATGGCCACTTGATCGGGTACTACTCGACCTTGTGCATCCAAATCACCACCCAAGAAATAGAAGTTGTCGTCGCCTGATCCGCCAAAAAACTCGTCGGTCAGTGTTGGCAAGACGCTGGCACTCGTACCGGGTGTCAATTGACTAGTACCAGGCGTTAATGGCAAATCGTCAGGGATGATTTGGAACGTGTCGTTGCCTGACTCACCAAATAGCAAGTCGCTGGCTTGCTGATCATGGCCGCCAGTGAGAATATCGTTACCTGGCCCGCCAAAGATCCAGTCCTCACCTGGGCCGCCTTGAAGCACGTCATTGCCACTGCCGCCCAAAATCACATCGCGACGCTGCGATATATCTGTGCTGCGACCTCCGATGATTGATAACGGAGCATCTAGCGTAGTCGTGACGTTGAGGTTGTAGATTGTTGGGACGATGTTCTGCGAACGCACCTCCAGCCAATAATCCGCCATTGTGTTGAGGCCAAATAGCGCCAGCGGCGCTGTTTTGGTCCCAGTCAAATTGAGACTGTTTGCCGCAGTTCCAGTAACATGTGGAAAGAGTGAATAAACACCTGCGACTGTTGCTGTGAGCTTTAGTTTGTAGCTCCCGCCCGCGAGACTGGTCAAGCTTAGCGTTCCTCCATTCGCAATATTGGTTTGCGAAAGGAGGGCTGTCGTGCCGCCTGCATCGTAGACAACGGCCTGTGAGAATTGCGCTCCACCGGAAGTTGTGTAAAGTTGCAGCGACCTCGCATCGTTCAAGCCAGAGTTCGGAAGCGTGAAGTCAAACCAATCGATATCGGTCGCTTGATGGAATGTTAGCCCTTCGATCGAATTGACGGTACTAAGGTCTCCAAGCGGAAAGGCTCGAGCCAGAACGTCATTGTTGTTAGGGACATTGCCATTGGTATCCACCGCTCGTTCCGCCAAGTCGTAGGCATACTGTGAACTAACCAGCGTCGAATTGGTTGTCGTGCCGGTGTAGAGTTTCAGCGAAAGTGCATCCAATGCCGATGCACTATTTGACGAAATCGTAGCCGTAGTGCTGGGGAATTGTAGTTTGTACCAATCGACATCGGACGGGTTGTCCAGTGTTAAGTTCGTGATCGCTAGCGACTTGACATTAGCTCGCGTGGTAGTTTGCCCTGAGCTGAAGCCGAGTTGGTTCTGTGCGACGCTGTTCACCGCATCGATTGCCAAGGAAACTTCGGCAATGTCGCGGGTCGAGATGGCCAGCTTGTTATTCACGTTCGACGCCACAGCGAGATTGGACAAGCCCCTTTGCACGAAAACTGCGTTGATGTCGTCGACGAGATCGTTAAACGAAACATTGGTTGCATCATTTGCGATGTCAACCGTGACAGGATCTCGGCCGTTCACTGTCAGAGCAAATGAAGCTGTGGCCGTCAATTGACCGTTACTGGGGCCAGCTACTGTACCGAGGATCGACACGGGAGCCAGCGGTGTCGCTGTTGCGATGGAGTCGTTGCGATTCCCCTCGTCAAGTCGATCGATCAGGATCGCGTTGCCCGAATTGATCTTGACCGTGTCATCGCCTGGCCCTGCGTCAATCCAAACCGTCTTCTGAACCGTTGGGCCAACCGTGACCGTATCGTTACCACCGAGAGCATCGATCAAAATTGCTAAGTAATCGCCTTCAGGCGGAAGCAGATTGCCTTTGAGAACCTGCTCTTTGATCGCCAGCGTTCGATTTTCAGGGTTCAGCGTGTCAAACGCGGCGATGTTGGCTAGTATCTGTTTGGGATCCCAGACAAGCCTGCCGGATTGATCCTTTGCATCGAAGTCGAGCTGCAATTGGGCCGCGAAGCTAAAGTTGCCGTTGTTGTTGGTCAACCTTGTCACCAAATGGCGATTCTGCAACGGTCCGGGTTCGGTCACGTAATCGACAGAAATGACGTCGTCTGCGTTGGAGCCTCCTACGTACCATACTCGGTCCGATTTCTTAGCATAGTCTTTCCATTCTTGTCCGGCCAAACCGCCATCCATCGAATCCAAGGCTGAACCGTCTCGGCGATAGAGTTGGTCATTGCCACCGTTCCCGTAAAGAAAATCTATGCCTGTTCCACCGTAAAGCTCGTCAAACTGCGGGCTCCCAAGAACGCGATTGATGCCCGTGTCTTCGAGTTGTCGTGAAGCCGTGGTCCAAGTGCCGCCGCTGGTGTAAGAGGCATTTCCAGCTCGGCCTGTTGTTAATTCCGAATTCGTATAGAGTGAGAACGATTTTGCGCTAAGTACTTTGACATAGTAGGTGCCATTTGCATTCGTGTTGCCGAATACATTGGTGATAGTTACTTGTTGCCCGTTGGACAATCCAGACGTATCTGAAGTTGTGATGACGATTGGTGTTGCATTCGAGGCACCAGTTATCGAACCTGTTGAGATCGACGTTTGAAACAACCCGCCGTTACCGTCTGTGAATACACCAAACTCGGTATCGCCAACGGGTTTGGGATCAACGCTCCATGCAAACATCCGATTCTGACCGCGGCCCCCGAACAGATCATCATTACCAGCGCCACCGTAAAGCGTATCCGTGTCGGTGGTTGTGCCGATGCCTTGATCTCCCCACAATCGGTCATCTCCTGCGAATCCGTAGAGCGTATCGCTGCCCTTGCCTCCATCGATCTGATCACGGCCATTTGAGCCCTTGATGGTGTCGTTGCCGTCACCACCATCGATCACGGTCACCCAGTCACGACTGCGTGTCGCCAGTAAAGAAACATCGAGTGATTGCGCGCCCTGCAAGAATTCAATCGTGTCATTTCCTTGACCACCACGAACCCAAATTTGTTCGATGAGTGGGACCCCGGATGCGCTCTTCCAGTTCAACAAGAGTGACTGAGCCACGCCGGTATAGCTAACAGACATGCGTCCATCGATTGCTTGGCCGATCTGAATGTTATCGTTGAGGTTTGATGTGCGATCGCCATCGATCACTAGAATATCTGTGGCATTATCATCTATGGAATCGGAAAGCGTAAAGTTGCCACCGTGTCCATCAATCGTGTCTGAACTCCCTGATTCGATATCCAACGCGACAACGTCGATACCCGAACCGCCGCGAATCGCATCCTGCCCCATGTTTCCAATCAGCCAGTCGGAACCTGTTCCTCCCCACAAGTTGTCATTGCCACCTTGGCCATCAAGTCGATCTTCCCCAAAACCTCCCCAAAGCGAATCATTGCCACCTGTGATTGTTGTCGCACGCGTCGCGTAACTTGCCCCATCTAACGCATCGCCAAACAAGTTGTCGTTACCGTCATCTCCCAAGAGATAGTCTTGTCGCCAGTTGCCATTGAGAGTGTCATTTCCATCCCCACCACGCAATTCGTCTCCGCGTAGTGCACTTGGTGAATTCGTATCGGCAAAAGCAAACAACGTGTCGTCGCCGGCGTTGCCATAGAGTCGCTGACCAAGCAAGGAGCCGTTTGTTCCTGAGTCGCCGTAGACTCGGTCTGCTCCATCATCGCCGTACACTTGATCGATGCCCGAACCGCCGTGAACCGAATCGTTGCCCAATCCGCCGCGCGCTACGTCGTCGCCATCGCCTCCATCGAGATTGTCATCGCCCGATCCGCCGTCAAGGTAGTCGCTGCCCGCTTCGCCGATCAGCTGATCTTGATTTGCCCCTCCGAATAGAAAGTCGTCGCCTGCTCCCCCGCGAAGGAAATTCGTGCCCGCATCAAGTTCGCCCGCTAGCGATTCTCGTCCAACTGCTTTGGGTTGTACAAGAGGCTTTGGGAGACTAATTAGAATTTGCAGCTCCGCAGGCGTGTACAAAAAGGCTTGCGATTCTGAGTTTGTGTAGAAGTTAGGTAGTTCAAAATCGTCTGCTGAGTCGAAACTAGTTACCGCCAATAACTCGCTCCCAGCCCAGAGCACATCTCGGCCGTCTCCGCCATCCAACTCATCGTTGCCCAAGCCTCCGATGAGGACATCGAAACCGCTTTGGCCAAACATGCGGTCGGAGCCATCTCCTCCCAACAAGCGATCATCGCCGCTATCCCCGCTGAGTAAGTCGTTGCCTGCGCCACCATCCAGCAAATCATTTTCTAAACCACCGAACAGACTATCATCCCCGGCATTTCCGCGAAGCGTATCACTTCCTGATTCGCCATCTGCAAAGTCGTTGCCATCGCCCCCTTCAAGCGTATCGTTTCCGGCCCCGCCAAGCAATTGATCTTCGCCAGCGTCACCTTGCAGCAAATCGTTGTCATTGCCTCCTTGCAGGCGATCATTGTCGGCGCCGCCACGAAGCGTATCTAGGCCGTCACTGCCGTCGAGGAAATCATTGCCCGCATCTCCCGACAGCGCGTCATCACCTGCTTCGCCAAATAGTTGATCTGCTCCGGCCCCACCGGACAATTGATCCGCTTCGGTTCCACCGTACAATTTGTCGTTTGCATCCCCCCCAAACAACGAGTCAAGGCCCGCGCCACCTAAAAGTCGATCTTCGCCAGACTCACCGCGCAGCACATCATTGCCGGTCCCGCCGTCGAGTATATCGCCTAACTCCCCAGCTTCGACAACCTCATCGCCATCGTCGCCAAAAAGAGTGTCATTGTCAGCATCACCTGCTAGGTTGTCCGCACCAGCATCGCCATAAAGTGAATCGTTTTGATTGCCGCCAGAGAGAGCGTCGTTGCCAGCACCACCTCGCAATGTGTCTTGTCCATCCTCGCCAAACAATTTGTCATCACCCTCGTCGCCAAGTAGGGTGTCGTTGTCGGCACCACCATAGAGCAAGTCATCGTCGGCTCCTCCATATAGCTCATCCGCACCGGCATCTCCATAGAGCGAATCCGCGCCAGCGTCACCGAACAACTTGTCTTTGCCCGAATTGCCTATCAGCTTATCTGCGCCGGCACCACCGTGCAGCGTATCGTCCTCAGTACCGCCATCCATCGCATCGTTGCCATCTCCACCGTCGAGGGTATCTGCACCAGCGCCACCAGACAACTCATCCACACCTGCCGAGCCATTTAGCGTGTCGTTGCCAACCTCTCCGAAGAGTTTGTCGTCATCGGCTCCACCGGTGAGAGTGTCGTTTCCGATTCCTCCCCAAAGCGAATCGTTACCTTGTTCTCCGTCAAGATTATCGACACCGGCGTCGCCAAAAAGTGTGTCATTTCCGAAACCGCCCTTGATCGTATCGTTGCCATTGTCGCCGTACAGTTTGTCGTCGCCGCTGCTGCCATCGATCGCGTCGTTGCCTTCACCGCCATAGAGGGTGTCTTTGCCGACAGTTCCTACGATCGTATCGTTTCCGTCTTCTCCATAGACCAACCCCGATACTTGTTTGCTATCCATACTTGCATAAAGCGTGTCATTTCCCGTCCCGCCGTAAATGGTGTCGCGACCTGAATTCCCAACGATCTTGTCGTCGCCATCTTCACCTCGCAAAATGTCGTCGCCGTCTCCTCCGTCGATTTGGTCAGGCCCCGAGCCGCCATAGATTTTGTCGACTCCTGATCCGCCAAGGAGCGTGTCCGCAAAGGGTGAAGTTGCTGAGTAGCGAGTTCTACCAGTTCCGCTGGCACCCCCGTAAATCTCATCGTTCCCACTACCGCCCTCGATGACATCGTTACCATCAGCGGAATCACTGTCTTCGCCACCGATAAGGAGATCGTTTCCAGAGCTACCCGCGAGGTAATCTGCACCTGAATTGCCTTCGACTCGGTCGTTTCCGCTACCGCCATCGATGAAGTCGTTTCCGGTATCACCGTAGAGTTTATCGTCGCCCGATTGTGTACCGTCGCTTTGATCACCGTAGATAGAATCGTTGTCAGCTCCACCTCGAATGATGTCGTTACCGGCACCACCCTCGATCAAATCGTTGCCCTCATCCCCATCGATGTCGTCAGCGCCTTTGTCACCAGAGATCGAGTCCTTTCCGAGCCCGCCTCGGATGATGTCATTTCCCTCGGCACCGCGGATTACGTCATCCCCGTCTTGACCGTACATTTGGTCAGGTCCCGGGCTTCCTTCCAAGGTGTCGTTACCCGCACCGGCGTAGAACGTATTGACTTCAGCGCTTCGGTCCGCGTCATATTGGCTTGGATCGGTAAGCGTAGATTCATCGAGAGCATCAATTCCTGTTCCGCCCCACAAAGTATCGTTGCCAAGCTCACCTAACAGGACATTCGATCCGTCGGTTAAACTGCCACCTACCTCGACACCACCATAAAGCGAGTCATCCCCCATGCCACCAGCCAGTTGATCGTTTCCGGAGCCGCCGACAAGCACATCGTTGCCACTGCCACCGACCAAATAATCATCCCCTTCATTGCCATCAAGTCGAGCTGGTGTAGTTACCATCGCAAGCATAACGATGGAGTCGTTGAACGGTGTTCCGTTGATGACTAAGTTGCTGATAGAAGTCAATTGAACTTTAAAAATATTAGGATGCGTAATGTCTTCATCAACCCAATCCTTGTTACAACCATTCCAACAACTGGATTTGTAGTAGCCAACTTCCTCGTTTCGAACAAAATCAGGACCGTCAATGATTAGATATCCGTCGCTCTGACCAATAACAACATCCAAAGGCACAAAGACATCTTTCGACGTAACCGTAACTGTCCCGGCATTGACTGCAACGTCATATGTCTGACGCGAGGGGACATCCACTTTGTGGTAATCGCCGCGACCGAACACGGAACCGAGATTATCGATACCGAGAGCTTGGTTCAGCGGATCGAGTACGTTTTTCTGGAAATTATCCTTGGCCTTTCCAGCAGCTGCCCCCGCAGACTTCGCTAGTGCAACACCTTTGTCGCGAGCGTCTTTGGCCGACGCAGCTGCCTGACCTGCGGCTGCTTTACCTTCCCGAGCGATGTCGCCGCCTATCTTCTTGGCTTCCTTGGCAATATCACCCGCAAGCTTGTTCAGAATGTCGGCTTTTGCTCGAAGATCGTCGATAGGTTCTTGAAGCTTGTCCTTGAATTCATCCAGTAACTGCGATTCGACATCCTTTAAGTTACCGGTTTGGCCCTTGTATAGCTGTCGGGTAAACTCATTTTTAACAGTTACCGTAAGATTGAGTGGAAGAATTCCCACAGTCGCGGAAATTGGCAGAACAAAATCGAGCGTCATTCCGAGCTTTTGATTGCGGCTATCTAGCAATTCCTTTAGACGTAATTTGTCATCCCCGTCCTGAGAATCCAACAACAAACCTGCTGTCAATTTGAATCCAGGTTTGGCGGTAATTTCTGCAAAGGGCAGTACGGTTAACAATCCTGTTCCCTTGATATTGGCTCCAAATGTCCCTCCTACGTTGAATAGGAAATTCGTGTCGTTCGAACTTTCCTTTACGTAGAAGCCATCCGTGTCGAAACCTGCTAAGACATTGAATCCTAGAAAAGCGCTCCCATATAAACCAACATCGACCGTGACATTGAGGATGCCGGATACGAAGACCGGCGAAGCGAACAGTGGGATGTTAATCTCAGGCGAGTTAAACTGCTGTGCAATGTCGAGGCTAACCAAATCGACCTTCTGGCCGCTCAGCAACTTGATAATATTGCTTGGGGTCGCCAGATCCAATTTTGGCGTAATGTGGTTTTGCGATTGGTTTTGCGCTAGCTGGCCAGCAGACTTGCCCTTGAACGACTTGGGATTAATCAAGTACTGCGCTTGAGAAGGTACCTTAAGAATATCGAGCAACGAAAATCCGAGGAACGGAAATTTGTCCGTTAGTAGGTCGCGTGTCGCTTGAGGCAGTGGGTTGTACTGGTCCAGTTTGTCAGCCAAGAGGTCCAAGATGGCTGTCTCGGTGTTGCTGCTACTTAAAAGCGAAACGAGCTGATTGAACTGGGCGTTTTGACTGATCTCATATGTCGATGTTGAGGTCGCTAAGTTGTATCCAAGCGATGATGTCCACGAAAGCGTCGGTGGCAAAAGAGTTTTGAAGATTTTCTGAAACGACTCATCAAGTTGGCCGAAAAGTTTTGCGGCGGGATTGGTGGCTGTTAACTGCGTTGTCAAATTGATCTGACCACCGACAACGACAGACTTTGCTGCGTTGTTCGCCAGTTTTTCAAAGTCAAATGCGTCGGCAATCGACGAATCAATTAAGTACAAATGCTCGTTGTTGACACCGTCGAAATCGCTAATCGTAATGCCGACAGAGGGTGCTGTATTGTTTAGAGTGGCGGCCACTCCCAATTCGGCCAAACCTTGAATGGATGCTTTTCCTGTTACGGAACCGGTTGTTGGCAAGCTTGCGGTAATGGAGCCCCCCTCAACTACGTATGGCCCCTTTTGGACGTCGATACCGAACTTTGCGTTCAACGTTAGCGTTGGAGTGACGCTCAAGCTGCCTGCGACGTCAAGCGTCGCCGGACCAGCCTTGAACACACCAGCTGCCGAGAATGTTTTGTTGGCGGACGTAATCGTTCTGTTGTATTGCAGCTCCAGCAGTGCCCCGTTTCCTGCGCCGGCGATTAACGTTTGGAGTGGCATCACGCTTACGACCGTGAGGTTGTTGGCTGCCAGGTAACTACGTACATTCGTCGTTGGAAAGCGCATATCCAAGCCGTTCTGAATCGCTCCATCCACCACCGTCGCAATGCCCTTGCCAATCAATGGAATCGATACTGCTATTTGGCTTAGTGCCGATGACTGCTCCTTGATCTTGTTAAAGCTGCTTGCAATTACCTGAGAATAGGCGTCCAACAACGCATCTTGGCTCACTGTGTACGTCCCGGCCCCGGTCGCAAGGTTGAAGCCGCCAATTCCTTGAATGCTCAATTTGGGCAACGATGGCAAACTCGCGATGCTGGCGGTCAGCTTGGCGCTCGTCAGTTGGATTGAGCCACTTGCCGTGAACGATTTCGGATTGTTAAGAATGCTATTCCACTGGCTACCGACCAAATATACTTTTTCGAGTGCGATCGAATCACCGTCGTCGATGAGCAATTGCGTACTGGCAGCGAAAGTCGCGCTGGCTTCCACTGCAACATTGGCCAATCCCGCGATCGTGGCAGAACCAGCCATGCTTGCTGACGCGTTCAAGTTTGCTTGAAACTTGGAGCCTTCAACAACATAAACGCCACCAAGCGTATCAACTCCGATAGTGAATTGCACGGAAACGTCAGCCTTGCCGGAACCAGTTGCCGAAAGCTGCGCGTTCAGGAGCGATGTGCCAGCCGATAACGGAAGCGATCCAGAACCCGTCAAAGTTTGGGTTGGGCTCGTCGCATTGTAGGTGTAGGTCAGTTTTAGCAAGTCGCTCGGCGGAGCTTGGCCTTGCAATAGATACTTCATCAATTGCTCAGGTGTTGTCGACTGAACAATTTGAAATCCTTTTTCTGCGAGATACTGTTCGTAGAGTCCGTTCGGATCGTCGTACTGCAGACCAGGATTAAGCAATCCCGTTACCATTGACTTGGCAGCGGCTCCCAGCAACGGAACTTTATCGATTGAGGAAGCGAGAGTTGAAACCTGTTGTTGCATCCCACTTAGTTTAGAGCCGACCGCATTGGACAGAGAATCCAGTAACGCATCTTTGTCGAAGCCAGAAACTTCTGGTTGGTAGGTCAATCCGTTGGCGGTAATTTTCCAGCTCCAGCCACCTTCCCACTTCACATTGCCTAGCACACCGACGTTGGCGGCAAATTGCAGCTTGACGCCCGTACTGCCTACGATGGGCTGCGCTTGTAGCAATTGTCCTGCAGGCAAACTTAAATCAGACAGCCGAATCTTGCCATCTGTATGATTGGTTTTTAAGTCCACCGATTGGGCGTACGACAAACTGCCGATGCCCAACATCGACCCGGAACCAGCCAGACCACCGGTTAGCTCTCCCGAACCGTCAATTTTGGCCTCGGCAGTTTTTCCGGCTAATAAGTAGAAGCCTGCGGTATCGAGACCGAAGGTCAAATAGATTTTGGCCGTTGCATCGAAGCCAAGGGTGCCGCTTGGTACGAGGTCTTTCAGCTCCGGTCGATTACTAAATAACGAGGCGTTGAATGAATCGCTGCCCGTTAACTCTGCCAACGTATAGACACGACTAAATCGAACGATATCGGCAGGCGCAGAGGATGAGAGGCTCGTGAACTGTGCGTCTGTCAGGATGGAATTGACATTAAACCCTGCTTGTTGAAGACGAGTGCCAAGCTGGTTGAGTGTCGCTATGCTCGACATGTCAAGCGAGCCAGTCGGCGTGTAACCTGGTTGATTTGGCTTCAGCAGAAGATTTGCCAGATCGCTGCCATCGAGTCCGAGTGTGGTCAAAATGTTTTGAGTCAGGATAGGAACTTGGCTTGGAGAGACCCCTAACTGCGCCGCGAATTGACTGAACAAGGTGCTCTGCTGCACATTGCCGAAACCAGTCGCAATGGATGTGGCAATTTGCGAAATCGTAAGTCCAGCAGCCGTTCCTTGGGATGCTGGTGGAGCGGACTTGATTGGGTCGATAAACTGCCAGGCTTCATCGGGCAAGCTTTCTTTATAAGGCAAGCCGTTGGGATAGGAGCCATCTTTGAGGAACAGTGAATTCTGTGAGGAAAACGAATTACGGAGTTCCTGATACGGGTTCTGAGTTGAATGATAAAAATCGGAAGTTAAATCGTCTCGAATCTCCACTTCGTCGAATGACTGATTGGGAAATCCTGCCGACCATTTGTCAGCTTGATAACTCATCAGCGTATCGGGCTCATTTTTCACATGGCCCAGGCCCAGCAAATGCCCCATTTCGTGCGCAACGGTAATGGCCACTCGCCTGGAGAATTCGTGAGTGTCGCCCACACCATAGACTGGGGTGATGCCTTTTTGGGCCATTGCCTGGGCCGTGCTCCACATCTTATTGGCTATCTCACTGACGAAAGCGTAGCCGTAGTACTCAAAGTTCAATCCTTTTGGGGCTTGAGCGGCGATTCCATAGATCGGACCATCCGCTGTGATGTTGTCATTGGCACCGACAAAGATCACATATCGGTTCAGATTTGGATCATTGCGACTTTGATTTAGTTGATTCCAGCCATCGGACTTGACCAATACTTTGACGTTTAGATCTGGAGACTTGCTGAACGTCGAGTAAAAATTGCGAACGTATTTCGCAACGTCTTTCTGGAATTCATTCGCATCTGCAACCGACAACGTTCCGTCTTTATTCCAGTCCAAGAACTGTCGGATGAGTTGCGAGTCCGTGAGGTTGGTGTTTGGATTGGCTGTACCGTAAACATGGCTGTCTGAATAGCGAGTCTTGCCTTGCCAATAGGACGGGCTGAATATCGACGCAAAGCTGCCTGGATCTGGACCGTCAGGCGCCTCCGAATCGGGTGTGAAGTCAATGATCAGTTGATTCGCCAGAGCTAAAACGCAGCGATTTTCGAGCAACTCGATGCGTAGCGATGGGTGCGGACGGAGCCGTTTGCGTGGTTTCCGAGTCAAGCGGTTTTTGCGACGGGATAAGCTCATATTGCGGATCGATAATTGTGGAGAATCAAAGAATTCGTGGTAGCAACGATTTGCGGAGAATCGGCAACGTTGTTGCAGTCGTTTTCCGCGACGGCTTTGCATCTACTTGAAATAAACGCAAACGGCAGGAAAACCCCCTCACGGTGACTGAGAATTATCTGGATTCGAAATACCTTCGAGAAGAAAAAACGACCTGCCATTTTCTTTTCCTACACACAAAGTGTGGCTATTGGAAAACACGATCCAAAGACGATCAACCGCATTGGACGGGGTCGCAACGGCAAAGAGTTGACTGTGCGTTTTCGCGTCCCAAAGTTTTACGACGCCGTCATTCAAAATACTCGCGATCGTACTTTGGTCAGGGGAAACACAAATCGACAGAACAGATCGGCCCTCCGTCGTTGCGGATGATGGAGACGCCCACAGCAATTCAGATAAATCTGGGGTCCAAACAGAGAATCTTCCCGATTCACCTAGAAAAACACAATTGCCATCCGGATGATAATAGATCAAATGTGCAGGAGTTTTGGTTTCTACTGTTCGAATCTTCACCCATGTGTCTGTTCGCCAAACATGCAACGATTCGGGCGAGGTAAACAAGAGTAAGTCATCCGTGGGAGAACATGCCACGCGAGCCCACCCCTGTGACAAGCCTGGCGATAAATCACGCATTGCGTTCGTCCGTAGATTCCAAATGCGAATGAAACCGCTGTCACCAGACATAGCCAGTTGCTCACCGTCACGCGAAAAACTCAATGTTCGCACGCGGCTTGGGAAATTCGCCTGCGCAATTAGGTCCCACGAACCAGGACGAAGCAGATTGACTAAGTCGCCCTCTTGGCCTTGACTCGCAACTGCGACCAAATTGGCTAACCTTGAATAAGTCGGCGAACAGTGAGACACCAGGGAAACCGGAAGGTTAACCCGTTCTGTTTTCAATGATTCTTCCGTCGAAGAAGGAATCAGGACGGAATCAGTGCAAAGCGTGGCCCCTAACTCAGGAACTACGCCGATAACGGTCGATCCACACGATTCATGCGAATAACCATTGATTGTTGAATTTGAAAACACATTAATCCGACGTTCTTCCTCCGATGCTACCGCCACAAATTCTCTAAATGGCAAATGCTGAATACTGCGAAGTGTACTCTTTGGAGAACCAGCCTCTAAGATTCTCTCAGACTCCCACCTTTTGCTTAGAACAGAAAACTGAAAAACCTGCAAAACTCCCTTCGATTGTCCGGCAAGCAATTCGTTTTGTTCGCCAAAGGCCAAGGACCAAGTCTGCCGTTGAGTTTCGGCCCGCTGGACAACGACATTTGTCTTTAGATCCACGATGACAAGTTCGCCAAAATAGCCTCCGAATGCCATGAAGCGATCGTCGATAGAGAAAGCAATTGCCAGCGTTCCCTTACGAACGGAGCTTTCAACAAAAGACATTGTCCATTTCTCTGTATCCCAAACTTTGACTCCGTCGTCCCCATTGGCTGCCGCTAAGCGTGTCCCACCATGTGACCATTCAAGACATCGGATCGGTCCCGCATGGTCTGATAGTGTCCTTATGCAAGTCTGCGAATGGACATCCCATATGCGGACGATTCCATCGCGGTTTCCGGATGCAAGCCTCGTGCTGTCAGGAGACCAAGTGAGACCGTTGACAGTGCGTTGTTGTTGGACCAGTTCTCCAATCGGGGACCAATCTTTGACGTCCCAGAGCCTGATCAAACCATCTTGTCCAGTCGTTGCGAGCCAACGGCCATCTGGAGAAAACCTTGTTCGAGTGACTTCCCGATCGCTGGGGTGTAGCCGACAAACTTGTGTTCCTAATTTCTGATCCCAGATAAAAATGTCGCCACCTCGATCCCCACTGGCAAGCCACCTTCCGTCTGGCGAAGTTGACATATCAAGAATATCGTGCTGATGTCCCTCAATAATTTGGCTTGGCCTTAGAATCTGATGTCGCAAATAACCAATCGCAAAATGGTTCGCGTACTTTGAATCCCCTGTGCTCGAATATTTCTGTAGAATTTCCGCGCTCAAAAGAGAGTCTCCGGTGTGTTCTAATTCCGCAATTTTTTGAACATCCAAGACAAATTCATTGTGTTCCAATTGCGTTTCTGCATGTTTCCTAGACTTATCCGAAGCCTCAAACAACAACCTCTCTGATTCGGATGTATCTCTTTTGCTCAAGGAAAGGATGGCCAGCACGACAAGCCCGAGCAATCCGATCACACCCGCAATGGATACCGCGGCGCGATGTCGAAGTCCGAACTTGAACGCTCGCACGGCAAGACTTGGTCGACATGCAGTCACAGGACGATGTTCGAGAAACGCCTTAACATCTTCCGCGAACTTACCCGGATCGGCATAGCGATTTTCTCGCCTTTTTTCAAGGGCCTTGAGAACAATCCAATCCAAATCGCCATGGACCAAACGTTGGTATTGTCGAGGTTCAGTCGAACGTGTTTTGCAAATCGCAGCCAAGTCGATCTGCGCAGATTTCGCCAATCGATAACTTGGGAAGACCGCCTCTTCGTCGATAATTTGAGATCGCATGCCATCAAAATCGCAATCGGCTAGGCTAGCTTTGGGCATTGGAGTCGAGCCCGTTATCAATTCAAAGAGCAATACCCCAAGTGAAAAGACATCCGATCTCGCATCGACATCCGAACTGAATCTTGCTTGTTCCGGGCTCATGTATTCTGGTGTACCAAGCAATTGAACAGCGAGAGTAAATCGGGTATCAACATTCTTCGTTAGTGTTAAAGCCTTGGCGACACCGAAGTCGATGATCTTGACAGTTGGCGTTCCGTCTATTTGCGTAACCAAAATGTTGCTGGGCTTGAGATCTCGGTGCACAACCCCCCGATTGTTGGCGTGATTCACCGCGCTGCAAACGTCCATGAAAATAGTTAGTCTCGCAGCAAGGCTCAGTCGATTGCGATCGCAGTACTCGGTGATAGGTAAGCCTCGCACCAATTCCATAGCAAAATAGGCCCGGCCAAACTCAGTAACGCCCGCGTCAATGTAACCGGCAATGTTTGCATGGTTCATTCGTTTCAACGTTTCTCGTTCTAACGCAAATCGAGCGATGACTTGTCGCGTGTCCATGCCAGGCTTGATCACCTTGAGGGCTACCGATAAGTTATTAGAAAGCGATCGAGCCAAATAGACCTCGCCCATGCCACCTTCCCCAATCATCTCCAAAACTTCAAACCCACCTATCATTTGTCCTTGGAGATTGGATGTCGAAGAGTCGCCCAAAAGCGTTCTCGAGCGAACGAGCTCAATGGGAGGGTTTTCCAAGTGTTCGCTTTTGCGGTAAGCCGCTAAAAGTCGTTCAATTCTTCTGCGCAACGGGATATCAGTGCCGCAACGTCGCTCAAGGAATTCTTGGCGATGGACAAGATCTTCTATGCAAAGCGCTTCCTCAAATAGGCTCTCTTCGTCAGTTGACTCGCTCAAACTCACATTCGCTCCAGTGCAACGCAATGACACGTGGTTCGTTCGCTTGGCTAATTATCTAGCGAGGTTAACCACGGATAGGCGAGAGCCCTCAATTACTCTTTCTACCTTGTAATTAGACGCAAAAACGGATTGAAACCCCTCATAGAATCGCGATAGACAAAAGGATTTCAGCCGACTTCTTCGAGTCTCACCGCTAACCAAGCTTTCGCGAATCGCCAATACCGTTCGGCAGTTGCGATCGAAATATCAAGCGATTGGGAGCATTCTTGCATGGTCATTCCAGCAAAATACCGGAGTTTGACCATTTCCGCTTTCTCGGGATGAATCAACTCAAATTCCTCTAGGGCTTCGTTCAAAGCCAAAATGTCTATTTGAGCGTAATGGGAAGCGTCCAAAGCGAGATCGTTGAATCCTTGGCTACTCTCTCGGCCCCGCTTTAAACAATTTTTGCGGCGATAGTGATCGATGACGACGCAGCGCATAGCTTCTGATGCCGCAGCAAAAAACGCCCGCTTGTTCGACCAAAGATGGGCTTCAGCTCCCATTGGTTTGGTCCACTTCACGAGCCGAAGATAGGCTTCGTTAACAAGCGCTGTCGCATTGAGTGAGTGCCCTGGAGATCGCCTTCGCAATTGACCAAACGCCAACATCTTGAGCTCTCGGTAACTAGACTCTAATTCAAACGTTTGCACGACGAAAACCAGCCTTTCGCAGGCAATAGTACCTGTTGGCGAGGGAGAATGCAACCGTTTTTCGTTATATTGACGAATGTTTACGAATCTGATGCCGCGACGCCGCCAATTCAATATCTTTGTAGAGAGAACCTACCAAGTCTTTTGGAGGAGCCTCGGCCCTACTTGCAGCGGACCGCGGATCGGGAGGTTCCACCGTATCTTCTTTCTCGGTTTGACTCCTCCGATGTTGTGCAGGAGACCATGGGGCGAGCCATTTTGCAGTTGGCAAAATTGATGAACAAAGGTGAGTAGACACAGCCAATGGCCCAGAATTTCCTCTGCTAAGGTGCTCGTTTAACCAGACTATTCCCTATTTGAAAATTTCTTTCACAACGCGTGCCACTTGCACTCCAGTTAGCTTTTCCTTTAGGCCGTTGTCTAGAATAAACAGTTTCTCATGGTCCAGCCCTAGCAAATGCAACATCGTTGCGTGCCAGTCTGGTACGCTCACTCGATCTTCTACCGCGTTGAGTCCCAAGTCGTCTGTCGAGCCGTGGGTCGTTCCGCCCTTTATTCCTGCTCCCGCAAACCATACGCTAAAGGCATTCTTGTTGTGATCGCGACCGGCGTTGCGGTCGTCCTTGTCCGGTGATAGCTGCGCGATCGGCAATCTTCCAAACTCGCTGCCCCAGGCTACCAACGTAGAATCGAATAAACCTCTTTGCTTGAGGTCCTGCAGCAACCCCGCAATAGGTAAATCGGTCCGATCACAACACGACTTCAGCCCGCTCACCAAGCCCGTGTGATGATCCCACAAATTGCCATTCACAAACAATTGCACAAATCGTACTCCGCGCTCAACAAGCCTACGGGCCATCAAACAGCGGCGGCCGTACGAGTCCGTTGGCTCACGACCAATTCCATACATGTCCAACGTGGACTGCGTCTCCTTCGAAAGATCCAATGCGTCACTGGCTGACAATTGCATCCTCGCTGCCAACTCATAACTGGCAATTCTCGCCGCTAGAATAGACTGCCCTGGTCGCTCTCGTTGGTGCAACGCGTCTAGCCGCGAAATCAATTGACGTTCGTCGTTTGCGACATCCTCCGGCCTGGCTACATCTGGCTTCAGATTGAGTACCGGCGCTCCGTTGGTGCGGAACCGTGTTCCCTGAAACATCGGCGACAGAAATCCTGCGTCCCAGTTCTCCACGCCGTTGACCGGCATACCCAATGGATCATCCAGCACAATATAAGCTGGCAGATCTTGGCACTCCGAACCTAGCCCATACGTCACCCATGATCCCAACGTCGGACGTCCAGCACTCATCTTCCCGGACTGAACAATGTAGATCGCCGGTTCGTGCGTGATGTTCGTGGTGTACATCGAGCGAATCATGGCGAGATCATCAACGCACTTCGACAGATTCGGCAGCGCGTCCGACATCCACATACCGCACTGACCATGCTGAGCAAATTTGTATTGACTCCGCATCAGAGCACCAGCCGCCTGAGGATTTTCTACTTCCCCTGCGATCTTGTCGAAGTACTTCTCGCCATGATGTGCGTCCAGCATCGGCTTGGGATCAAACAGATCCATCTGGCTCGGACCACCATTCATGAACAAATGAATCACCGACTTGGCTCGCGGCTCAAAATGCGGCAATCGCGGTTTCAAATCCATCGCAAGCGGTGCTTGCCCATTGGCCGCCGACGCGATCTCATCCGCCAATAAACCGGCCTCGAACAGCCCTTGTGGTCCGAGCAATCGAGCTAGAGCGACACCGCACAAGCCACTCGATACGCTTTGAAATAAACTGCGACGGGTCATCGGAATCGACATGGCGTTCACTCAATCCACAAACAAAAATGAGGCGGAATTCATGATAGCATGACAATATACGGTCAGGGACTTCAACTGAACGGTTTCATCGTTTGACGCAGAATTTGGCAAAGCATCTGCTTGTCCGGTGCCGCTTAGTTGTTTCGATAAATTCGCTCGTAGCTTGCTCAGCATCTCAAGCCCGATTTGCAATTCCTCGTCGCTTGGCGGACGGCTCAACGCAATCCAGTAAACCGATTCAATCTGCTTCGATGCTTCCGAGCCAGCCTCCCGAATGACGCGAGTCGCAAATTTTTCCGCGAGATCGAGCACCATGGCATTGTTCATCAAATGCAAAGCCTGCGGAGCAACCATGGAATCACGTCGCTCGATGCAGTTCGGATTCATCTGCGGAAAATCAAAACTCTCCAAGTGAGTCGCAAGCTGCTTCCGAAGTTGCTGAACGTAAATCAAACGCCGCCAACCTCGCTCCGTCCCAGTTGGTGTCACCAACCCATCCGCTCGACCTTGAACGCGATCGGCTGGACCAAAGGCCGTTTCGTCAAGACGACCAGCGACCAGCAGTAGCGAGTCATAAAGCGACTCGGCATTCAATCGCTTTAGGGGCATTCTGGAAACCATCTGATTCTGTGGATCGATTTGCTCATGCTCGGTTGTCACCTTGGAGCTCTGCCGATACGTCGCGCTGGTCATCATCAAACGATGCATTTCTTTCAAACTCCAGCCTCGACGGACAAACTCACGCGCTAGCCAGTCGAGCAATTCAGGATGCGTCGGCAACGTTCCTGCTCGACCAAAGTTACCTGGCGTCTTCACAATGCCCGAACCGAAATGATGCAGCCAAAGTTGATTGACCTGAACACGTGCCGTCAGCGGATGATCTGGCTGAATCAGCCACCTTGCAAACGCGAGCCGTCGCCCCGTTTGCTTGGCTCCCGGCCATGGTGGCTCAACAACCAAAGACTTTTTCCCATCCGTGAGCGCTGAGGGAACACCGGGACCGACCAAGGCCGTTGGGTTCAACCAGTCGCCGCGACGATAAATGTAAGTCGGCGATGGGTCTCCACGATCCCATAGTGCATGGATACGAGGTTCCGGCTGACGCTTGGCCTCCAATGCTTTGATGCGGTCCTCCGGTTCTGAATTTGCTTTCGCTGTAGCGATCTCCTCGGTAATTTTCGCTTCATGGCTTTCCCATGCTTTGCGCTCGGCTGTCGTAACATAAGGCAAACTGCGACCGCCGATGACGTCCTGACTAACCGGCCCAATACCTGGCTTAATCTCGGGCTTGAGCCAAGCGTATTCGTCATACGCACCTTTGAAAACATCCACAAGGCGGTAGTAGTCTCGATGTGGTATCGGATCGAACTTGTGCGTATGGCAGCGAGCACATTTCAAGGTCATTCCCATCACGGCCGAACCGAGGACATCGATCTCGTCCGCTACCACATCGATGCGATCCGGGACATAACCTGTGATGTTGGCCCAAGTCGCATCGGGAGTCATTCGCAGAAACGCAGTCGCCACCAAATTGTCATAAATTTCTTGCGTGATCTCGGGCGCGTGTTCGTAGTCTGCCAATTCATCACCCGCGATCTGCTCCAACAGGAATCGATCGAACGGTTTGTCGGCGTTCAAGGAGCGAATCACGTAGTCGCGATATCGCCAGGCATACGGTCTAGGCAAGTCCTGTTCTCGTTTGCCTTCCGAGTCGGCATAACCGGCAGCATCGAGCCAGTATCTACCCCAGCGTTCACCATAACGCGACGAATCAAGAAGCCGATCAATCAGCTTTTCATAAGCATCGGGACGACTATTCTCGAGGAACGCTTTGACATCCGCGGGCTCGGGTGGCAATCCAGTTAGATCAATCGTAGCTCGCCGCATCAACGTCAATCGATCCGCCTCGTCGTTCATCGACAAGCCTTGAGATTCGAGCTTCTGCAAGATGAACGCATCGATTTCATTACGAACGCGATGAACGCTTTTTATTGATGGAATCTCGATTGGCTGTGGAGCACGAAATGCCCAGAAGTTACGATCCTCATCGCTTACTAACGCATCACCGTCGGCCGTAGCGATATCTGGTTCCGTTGCGACTTCAGGAGCACCCGCAGCGATCCATTTCGCAAGCACTTCGATTTCCCCAGGTTCGATCGGCTTCACGCTGACTTCGACAAGTCGCTCGAGAGGCGGCATTTCGCCGGAGTGAATTTTCGCAAGCAACAGACTCTCGTCCGGCTTTTCTAGATTGATCGCCGGTCCTGACTTACCACCGGTCAGCATCGACGCTTTGGTTCGCAGATCGAGGTTTGCGAGTTGCTGATGTCGACCATGGCAAGCCGCACATCGACGAAGCAAAATCGGGATGACATCGTGTTGATTGGGCATCTTGGTCGCTGCCGCCATGTCATCTGCGTCACCTAAACTTGCTCCGTTTCGAATCCACTGTTCGATGCGTTTGATCTCAGCCTCACTCAAGCGATCTTTTTCGTCCGGCGGCATTTCTCCGCTAAGAATCTTTTCGTAGAGCAGACTCTTGTCCGGCTCGCGTGGCACAATCAGCTCGCCTGACTCACCACCTTTGGAGATACCCGTTGCTGTCGTCAGGTTCAAGTCCGCCTTGCGAGTCGTCTCGCCGTGGCATTCGCCGCATTTTTTTAATAGCAACGGCTGGATATCGGTTTGATACGACACTTCATCGGCCGCAAACAGACGCGAATCGCAGCAAAGCATGCAGCAAGCCGCTCCGACAGCCGTGATGAAATATCTGATAGTTCTTAGCATCGACTTGGACGAGTGGCAGGTTTCAGTATACCTAGCACGACGCGCAAGCTAGTGAATTGGACAGTAAATTCACTAGCTTGCGCGTCGTGCTACTAATCGTGGTAACCTAAGAATAGCAGGTTTTGAAGACACTTGTCGGCGAAAGCTGACTCGTTTTGATTCTGATCGTGCTCGTTTTCGTGTTCAATGAATTTTATCGTGCTTGATACGAACATTTATTACTCGGGAGGGCGAGGCTCCTGCCGAGCTATTGCATCCTAAGCTCGGCTGGAGCCTCGCTCTCCACTTTTGCCCTGCGAGCTTAAGCAACAGCACCACCACGTTTGGTTTTTCGTACTCGTACTCCGCCCAAAGGGCAGAACTCGTACTCCTACTCGTGGGGACGGACACTCATCCCTGTCTACGTGGACAATCTGAAACGAGCCTAATGCTACTTGGCAAAAAAATTATCACATCACTGCGTTTAATCTTTTTGCCGACCAATTTTTTGCCAAAAAGCGAGCCTCCTCCATGTGCTTAGCATCCTCGATTCCACGTTATTCATGCTATACGCGCTGCCGAGCAATTTTTGGAATACTGGCTTAAAGTGCCCGCAAAGCGATTGAGGACAATGAATCCTGTAAAGCCGTCATTACCTTGCATTGAGTAGAGCTTGAGTTGCGACGTGTCTTGAGCCGTTGAACTTGCGTTTTGGCCTGGGTTTTGTTGGCCCACGAACATGCTTTCGATATCG
>JANPHB010000323.1:0-16626 GCA_031424235.1 Pirellula sp. | reverse complement strand
CGAGGATCGTATACTTCGATTCATCGACTACTATAATGAAACTATGGCAAAACCATACCGCTGGACCTGCGATGGAGCACTATTGTGCAAATAGGCAGGATGTCGCTTCCATCAAAGGCCAACTACCAATTCCGGCACTAGTTCAAGCCCCACACATCCTAAAACGCATTACAGCGTTGACCTTTAGCCTAAGAGGGGCGAGGGGAGCAAAGCCAAAAAGGGGAAATCCCTTTCGAGCCTTAACTGCGGAGCAGTGGCATTTGAAAGCCACGGATAAAATCCGTGGTCAGCACGGAACGGATTGCCTAAGAGTCGCACAGCGACGGCATTCCCAATGAAGCTACTTGGCCCGATGATCAAAGATGCATTTGGGTGGGGAAATGATTCACGGCCCATGCCGCTCCTTCAGAGCTCTGGATCAATCGGGGCGTACTACCTGGGGTTTCGTTCGCGGTGCGAACTTCACCCCAGGCTTAAAAATGTCATCGCATTCGCGATTCAGTCGCAGGAGGTTAGTACGGTTTAGTTGTGACGAAATGCTTGGCCCAGCTACTTCTGCTCTAACTCAATGCCAGAGGCTTTAAGCCATCCCAGCAACTTGTCATAGTTGATACGGCTTATCCCCAGCAGTTTTGCTTTCTCTATCAATGGCTCGGCTTGGTCGATTTCGGTACCAACAACAAGCCATCGTGTTTCATACGTAAGCTCGTCAACCACCTTTGCGCCGGCGCTTTCAATGATCTTTTTGACCTCATCGCGGTCATCCTTCCCGTCACCGTCGATATCCATTTTTCCGACAAGAGCAAATGAGACGGATTGGGTTGGGCGCCAAGAGGGAGAGTAGATCCAATCCCCTTGCTTGATGCTGTTTGAGTTCTTTTTCGTCACAACCCTACACCTTGAAAGGTGCTTCGACGACGACATAACCTCGACCACTTCTATCATTGTTTTAAGTTTAACATCATCTCCACGCGTGAAGCCAGAACCAAAAACTCCAAATCGTACGCCGGGTCGCATTCCATCCGCTTTTCCGAGATCAATAAAAAGAGACTCTCCGTCGTTCTCAATTTTGGTGATTTTGCCTTGTAGAGCTGGAATGTCCTGTTCCTGTAATCCAGCATTCTGAAGCCTTTTGAGCTCTTTCTCATGCTTCTGCTTTTCTGCCTCAATCTTTTGGACCTGAGCCTCAAGCTCTAACTTTCTTTTGCGCAGATCTTCTCTCGTGTTTTCAAGGGCAATTTCACCCGGTGTTTTGTCATGTTGTCCACGAATTGCCAAGCGATAGCTTCCGACGTTCGTCTTCGTGTTCTCGAAGTCCCGTTGCCGGATCTCTTCATTGGCTAAGTGCCCCGATATCAATGAACCTGGATTGGAGATCACTTCTGTTTGCAGGTAAGTTCCGTCCGCCAGCTTTTCCATGTTCCCTCTGATCGAAAGTCCAGCGACGGGGCCTTCAGGGAGCTTGCGATCACCGAGCGCGACGTAGTTTACGAATCGTAGTTCGTTGCCAAGTTTGCCTAGCTCTAACGAAAGAGTCTTCGTTGGGAAAGAAATGCGTTTTTTGAGAACCGTTACGATCGGACTTAGCTTGTCTTCTGATTTGAATATTCTGGAGTCCAAATACGATTTCTTAATATGTTCTGTTGCTTGCTCAATGGACTTGCCCTTGACCGAAATCGGTCCAATCGAAGGCAACGCGATCGTCCCATCCGCCTGAACTGCGATCGGGAAACTATGTGCCTTTTCGAGTTGACTGCGATTTTCGTCCAGATCGTTGGAAGTTGAAGCCTTCGGAGTTTCCTCATAGGGCAACACCCCCTCGATCAAAACACCAAGGATATCCCCATGATCGAGCAGATACGGTCCTGTTGGCTTCGCATTTGCAACTTCGTCCTGAGGTGTGTACTCAATGTGCATATAGCCGACAACGGGTAAATTGGGTTGGTAATCTTGGTACGCGGACCAGTGGACCAGTTTGCCATCGAGCGTTCGCGGTTCGATCTTTATCGATAGAGCACTCCCATTAAACAGTGTTTTCAGTTCCGACGTAACGAAATTGCGTAAAGAGTCACTTGCCCCTTGCCAATGATACAACTCCATCGCATCGTCTAGTTTGTTTGCGTAAACAGCTTTTTGAAACGCGACTTTAAGACGGTCTATTGCCTCTTTCGCGACGACTTCCTTTGCCCCCTCCGTTGCCGGCCTCTCGAAGTACGAGGTAAAGCGATTCAACAATGTAATGCCTTCTGCGTTTTGCTTTCGCTCCAGTTGGGTGTAGGGTCTCGTAAAGAGCGAGGTCGTTCGGATCGGTGCGGAGTAGACCGGTGGTTTCGTCCCTTCTAGATACAATCGAACGCACCAAACTCCGTGCATCTGTCGCTCGTCATCGAATCGTGTGAAGCGACGGAAGTAAGCGTTGGCTGGAACGGTTTTCGTTTCCGTGATTTCTCGAAAGGCTGCTTTGGTAGCGTCGGAAACATGCTCGAGTTTCACGTATTCCGAGATTGCAACTAATGTTTCTTGTTCGGTAATCGGCGATTGGGCTGAGCCTGTTGGGCTCTCTAACGACTCTCGGTTGAACGCCGCGATGGCTTCGGCAAGCGATCGAGGTTTCAGATTATCGACCTCAACAAGGCAGTGCGGGTACTTGATAGCCACAACCTCGTCCTGCTCTGTAGAGCTCGGGCCGTTCGCAATAGTTTTGTCGGACCCGGTAGCGGCCAAAGTTGCCATCACGGCAACACTAGCGATCACGGTGAGGAGCATTGCACTCGCGCGACGCAATGTCACCGCGCATCGATTCTTTTTCGCGTCTAGAATCGAGACGATTCTGTTTTCGACGCTCGGTTTGTTCGCCATGGCCAATGCCATCGAGCCCGTTCCGGATGCCGCTCGAACACTCGTCGAGAGTGCTAACAAGTGGCTGGCATACTCGCTGGCCTCGACTCCCATTCGCAAAACATGGTCATCACACGCCCGTTCGCATTCCAGCCGTAGGCGATGGACGGCATACCAGGCAAGCGGGTTAAACCAGTTTACAGCCCGCGCTAGCAGCCCGACCAGGAACCAAGTTGGATCGCGGCGCTTTAGATGCACCAATTCATGCAGCAACACCGACTTGATCCGATTCGCGGACCAATGCTCGATATCGATTGGCAGTAGCATTCGAGAGCCTGCAAAGGACCATACCATCGGCATCGCTCCGGGGGGACCAACGAGGATGCGCGGCGGTTCGACGCCCAGTTCCGTTGCCAAGGCAGCGATGCGGCGAACAATTCTGTTACTGAAAGGAGGGTTATGGCGAAGAATGCGTTCGGTGTGCAGCAAACGAAGGAAAGCGAACACTACTGGGAGCAAGCATAGCGAAAAACCAGCGGCCCATATCCCCACTATTGCGAATGCACTCCGACGAATCACTGTCGGCGGAACAGTGGATTCGACTGGAACAATAGCATCAGAGATGTTCGGTAAAGACGTTGTTTCGTACAGAGCGGGATCCGGAGCAAAATGAGCTTCCATTTCGACTGGCCCGTCGCTTCCTGGAGCGTTGTAAACCAACGGTTCGCTGATTGCGGACTGCTGTTCGAAACGGCTTTCCAGCGAAAGCCAACTGGGTAGCACACGCCACTGTGGTAATAACAACGCACAAGCGGGCATCAGCAGCAGCCCGATCATAGTCGTCCCCCAAATCATATGTCGCGTCGCAGCCGAGGCACGGACCAAAGCAAGGGCGGCAGCCGTTGCGAGAGCGAGCAGCAGCAGGCTCTTGATCGATGCATCCAAGAGCGACACGCATACGAAGCCCGAAGCGCTTGAGCCGACGATGGTTACGTTGAGCAGGTTAAGATAAGAAATGTTTTTCATGGCCAAGACACTTTTCGTTATCAAGTGAAGGGATTCGAAAGTTTATTTCTTTGGTGATTGCTTCTTTTGCGATTTAGCTCGAGCAATCATTTCTTGAAGCTTCGCCAGTTGCTCCTGGGAAACGTCTTCTTTGCGTGCGAAGTGTGCCGCGAGGGCTTCGTCGATGGCGCCATGAAAGAACGTTTCGAGCACGTGCTTGAGAGCATTGGAGCCAGCCGTTTTCCGCGATTCGCGTGGTCCGTAAACCACTTCTCGCCCTTCTTGACGTCGTTTGAGGTGCCCTTTTTCCTCGAGGATCTGCAACATTCGTCGAATCGCCATAACGGTAGGTGGCTCGTCGAGCGACTCTTGGATTTGACGGACGGTTGCTTCGCCGCGAGCAAAGAGAATATCCATAATCTGCCGCTCCCGCCGCGACAGAGTACTCGGATCGACCATAGCAATTTCCCCGGTGAATTGTGTCGTGTTGGGGGGGTAGTTTGGGACCATTGTCCCGAACAAATAAACGGACGGGACAACGGTCCCATCCTACTTATCTGCCAACTATCAAGATGTTCAGGATGGTTGTGCGCTAAAATAATAGCTGATTGGGGAACGAGAGTCAATGCAGATAAGCTAAAAAGTTAGCGCATTGAGAACGAGAAGCCAAATGAACTGCTTCCGGCTGCTTGTTTGCAATGTAGCGAAAGTCGTCAAGACTTTCGGCGGTTTTGCAGGCTGCACCGAAACTCTTGGCGAGTTTCGCTACCCGGGATTTAAGGGTGGAAGGCTCCGCAGAATGTTTTTCCCGACCCAGTCCCCGATGCAGATCGACAACGTTATCATGGGTGCTTCAGAATTTCCCTCCCTAATCCCCACCGTCAACTCCATTCTGCCTCCCATGAACCGATACTTTCTGCTTGCTCTGTGTTTACTTCTGTCTCCGCTTCGTGCTCAAGATGGTCTCAATCCGTCGAACCCGGACCGAAATGTGCAACCGGGGGTTCCGCAGGGAAAGATCACAAACGGAACATATACCGAAAGCAAAGTTTTCCCTGGCACCCGCCGCGACTACAACGTTTACGTTCCGGCACAATATTCCGCGGAATCACCAGCAAGCCTGATGGTGTTCCAAGATGGCTCCAGTTACATGAAAGCCGACGGCGCTTATCGTGTGCCGATTGTGTTCGATAACTTGATCCATCAAAAAGCCATGCCGGTCACCATAGCCGTATTCGTAAATCCCGGAATGATTCCTGCAACCAAGCCGGGCGCGGCCGATCGAAGCAATCGCTCGTTTGAATACGATTCGACAGGTGACCGCTACTCCCAATTTCTCATCGAGGAGTTCTTGCCTGTCGCACTCAAGGGACTGAATGTCTCGACCGAAGCAAAGCAACGCGCGATCAGTGGCAGCTCCTCTGGTGGTATTTGCGCCTTTACCGTCGCATGGGAAAAGCCAGAACAGTTCGGCAAGGTGCTCAGCCATATCGGCAGCTTTACCAACATCCGAGGCGGCAGTCTTTATCCAGGACTTGTTCGTAAAACGGTAAAGAAACCCAAGGCTCTCAAGGTTTATCTTCAGGACGGAAAGGACGACTTGAACAACCTCTTTGGCAACTGGCCGCTCGGCAACCAAGACTTGGCCGCTGCGCTGCAATTTGCTGGCTACGAACATCAATTCGTTATGACCGAAGGTGGGCATAGTGGAGTTTGGGGTGGTGACAAGCTGCCTGATGCTTTGCGATGGCTTTGGTCCGACCAAGCCACCGCTGCGACTCAGCCAAAACCATCCGAAGAAAAAACGGCTTGGAAACCTCATCCAGATGCCATCGCAAGTGAGAACGTTCCGCATGGAGTCGTCGAGTCGATGCCAACGTGGGAGTCGAACGTCTTTGAAAATACGACGCGAGAATGGTCGATATACGTACCTGCTCAATACAACAAAGAACAACCGGCAGCGTTGATGGTTTTCCAAGATGGCCATTCGTATGTCGATGTGAAGGGACGCTTTCGCGTTCCAGTCGTTTTCGACAATCTCATCGCACGCGGTGATATGCCTCCAACCATCGCTGTGTTCCTAAATCCAGGACACGAAAAATCCAAGGACAAGCCTAAGAACGCTTGGGAGAGCTCCAACCGAAGCTTCGAGTACGACAACCTCGGCAATCGCTACTCTCGATTGTTATTAGAGGAGATCATTCCGGAATTAGAAAAGAAGTACACCATCTCCAAAGATCCGGAAATGCGAGCCATTTGCGGTGCGAGCTCGGGTGGTATCTGTTCCTTCACTGTCGCTTGGGAACGACCGGACGCATTTCGAAAAGTTCTTTCATCGATTGGAAGCTTTACTAATTTAAGAGGGGGAGACGTCTATCCATCGCTCATTCGCAAGACCGAGCCCAAGCCGCTGCGAATCTATCTTGCAGACACCAGTGGCGACGTCATCAATCAATTCGGCAGCTGGCCGATGGCAAACCAACTCATGGCATCGGCCCTGCAATACATGGGCTATGATTTGCGGTTTGATTGGGCCGAAGGGTATGGTCACAACGCGGATCATGCTGGCGCACTGTTTCCGGATGCGCTCAAATGGCTATGGAGAAAAGAAAAGGCTCAGCCTACGTTGGACACCAAGGGTGATCTCAAAGGGGATATGACGTTGCTGAAGTTGTTGGTTCCAGACCAAAATTGGGAAGTGGTTGCCGAGAGCGTTGGCTTCGCCGATGCGCCGTGTCCGGATGCCGAAGGGAATTTTTACTTCTCCGACATGAAGGCACCTGCGATTTACAAATACAGTGTTGCGGACGGCAAACGCAGCGAGATCGCCAAGGAGTCCGTCAGCGGACTGAAGTTCGGGCCGGACGGGATGCTTTATGGATGCCAGGGAGCCAAGAAACGCGTGGTTTCCATCGATCCTAGTTCTGGTGCCTTGAAAGAGATTGCGACCAACGTTAATCCAAATGATTTGGCCGTCAGTAAAGATGGTTTCATTTATATAACAGAAACGCAGCAACAGAACGTGACGCGCATTAACATCAAGACGGGCGAAGCGACCCCGGTGGACACCGGCACTGCCAAGCCAAACGGAATCGCGTTGTCCAACGACGGTGGTACCTTGGCGGTTTCAGAATACGGTGGCGAGTACGTCTGGACTTTCCGTGTTAACACAGACGGATCGCTTGACGCCAAAATGCCAACCATGAATTTGAGACGACCAATCGATGCAAAGGGCGAGTTTAAATTCAATGTGCCGCCACCCTATCAGCAATCAGCGCAAGGGGACGGAATGGCAGTAGACAAGGTCGGGCGTTACTACGTTACGTCTGCTCTCGGCGTTCAAATTTTTGACCCAACAGGACGTTTGTGTGGAGTCTTAGCCAAGCCTAATTTGAACCAACCGCTGACCAGTTGTACGCTTGCTGGTTCCAATCACGAGTACCTCTACATTACCAATGGGGACAAAGTGCTGCGTCGCAAGCTGAAGGTGGAGTAGCCCAGACATGCTATTTAGTCCTGAAAGGACGGCATTTGAAAGCCTGGGGTGAAGTTCGCATTGCGAACGAAACCCCAGGTTAGGTATCCCCATAGATTTAGAGCTCTGAAGGTGCGCCATTTGTGGTTTGTGATTCGTCCGGCCAAACGTTTGGTTGGCTATTATTTTCCTCGCGCCATACGCTGGTATGCCGTCGCGTTGCGACTCCAACACATTTTATGTCGCTAACCACGGATTGCATCCGTGGCTATCAAATGACACTGCTCCGCAGTTTATTCAAAACCTGAAGTTAAACATCTGCTCGTACTTGGCTCCGTTGAGGTGCGGTACCAAATCCGGCTTTTTGTTGATTTTCGAATGAGACATTTTTCTTCTCTACAAGTTAAAATTAATCGAATTCGCCACACCAGCCAGTCACTCTCGGCAAGAGTGACCCACCCAAGTCATACTCGGCAAGTGTGACCCACTCTCTATTTGAGTCAGCCATGAATCATAAAATAGCTTGTCCACTTTGTCAGCATGGCCTCTCGATCAAGGACCCGAAGCCCGGAAAATACAAGCCCAAGTGCTCAGGCTGTGGCGATCCTTTTGTGATTATTGTTGAGGCAGGAGACCCGCCCAAAATTACTGTTGGTATCACTCGGCCGAAAGTAAGTGGACTGGAGGTGACTTCGCTGTCCGAACCGGAGATAGCAAAACCCAATCCAAACGAAATCCCCGCGTCCCCAAACTATTCAGTCGCGAGCCCAACCGACGTAACTCTTCCTGCTGAAGTATCGCAACCCTCTGCTTTGTCTTCCGACGTCGGCAAACCGACTGGTTTCGAGCAAACCATGGAGCAGCCAAGCGTCCCGGGAAGCAGTCGCGATTTCTCCGTCAATGAGCAGACCATGGACTCTGCACCAAGTCAGCCGTCCGCGGCTCCAGTCGCCAACAGTGCTTCCAAGCCAGTGTCAGGCTCGTCGAGTTCTGCTGGCACCTCGTCTGCAGCAACGTCGTCTGCGATCAACCGCCTCGGAGGATACCGGATTCTGAAGGAGCTCGGTGCGGGCGGAATGGGATCCGTGTATCTAGCAAAGCAGATATCTCTTGATCGCTCCTGCGCTTTGAAAACCATTCAAGCTAAATGGGCCGAGAACCCGCGTGTGATCGCTCGCTTTATTCGAGAAGCGTATGCTGCTGCACAACTGACTCACCATAACGTCGTTCAAATTTATGACCTCGGCGTGGATGGCAATACCAACTTCTTTAGTATGGAGTTGGTTTCAGGCGGCTCGCTGGACGATCAATTGAAAGCCAAAGGAAAACTACCTCCGAAGCTAGCCGCGACTTTGATTCTGCAGGCTTCTCGTGGCCTCAAGTTTGCTCATGACCATGGCATGGTTCATCGCGATATCAAACCCGCGAACTTGATGATGACTTCGGATGGAATGGTTAAGGTTGCTGACATGGGGCTAGTGAAGACTCAGAGTGCCGAAGAACTTTCTGCAGATGAAGCGACCGATGTTCAAAGCATGGTTTTGGCTTCCGCTCGTTCTCAAGTGACCGCTCTCGGATCATCGATGGGTACGCCAGCCTACATGTCACCAGAGCAATCCACGGACGCGACCAATGTAGATAAGCGTGCAGATATCTACTCCCTCGGTTGTACGTTCTATGCATTGCTCACCGGCAAGCCACCGTTTGATGGAAACACGCTGCTCGAAGTCATTACGAAACATCGCAGTGAGAAAATCGTTCGGCCTGAACGGATTATCACGGGCTTACCGACCGTCTTAGGGGACGTCATCGAGCAGATGACGGCCAAGAGCCCTGACGATCGTTATCAAGATTTGGAGGAATTGATCCATGACTTGGAAGTCTACCTTGAGCTGCGCGAAGACACTTCGACTGCAAAGATTGAGCATCATCCTAGCGACATGGACGAAGTAGAACGCGCCCAGCAAAAGCAGAATGCAGAAGAGGCACCGGCGGCCAAGCCAGCGAATGCACCGTCGGTCCTTTCGGCAGAGCAAGTCGGACTGCTGCAGATAGCCACAAAGAGATTCTATGCCTCGCCGCTCCTATTGGTTCGCCGTTTTGCGCCAGTTGGCTGGTACGGGCTGTGTGGACTGATGTGCGTATTGTCGTTGCTGCTCTCTGCCGTCGCACTGGTTTCGTTGATTGGTGAAGGAGCAAAATCGGTCGCATCTCAAGCGAGCAGTGCTTTGCAAGGGCTCTCTGGCAGTGACGGTCCCGCAGTTGTTGCTCAGCCTGTTGTTTCCAAGAGTTCTCAATTGTTTGGTAGCATGATTTCGCAATTTAGAACGGCGCTCGGCTATGCGTTGGCCCTGTTCCTCGCACCCATTGCGGCGATTGCATTCGCGGGCTTCGAGGGACGCAGCCCGCTGGCGCAGCGCTGGCGAGCTTCTTTTATTGCAGGTGGCATCGTCGAATGGATCTATTGGAGTTTGGGTGGGCTGGTTGCACTGTTAGCTGTTTACTATTTGGGCCTGTGGTTTCCCCTCGTGCTTGCCGGGATTGTCGGTGGCCTCGCGGGAGCTGCGTATTATTTTGGCCTGGAAAAGGCGCTCGCGAAAGCTCGTAAGCCAGCGATCGATCAAGCGCAATCGCTTTTGAAACAACTGAGGTTGCGAGGAACCGATGAAGCGAAGATTCGGGAAGCGGTCGCCGACAACGCTGGTGGCAATTGGGAAGAGTTCTATGAGACGCTATTCGGTTACGACACAATGCGAGCGATGCGAACTCGGCTACAACAGAGCAAACGTCCTGGCCTTCGTGTGTTCCGACCGCGACGAGATAAGCTGATTGATCAGTGGGAGCAAAAGATTGTCGACTCAAAACGACAACGCGATGAGCGGATTCTTGGCAAAGCGGAAAAGGCGGAAATGGTTGCCGATGGAGTTTCCGAGGGCGAAGCAGCCAAACGAGCCAACGCAATGGCGGCGTCGATGGTTGAGGCAGCGACCGAAACGCGGCAAACTATGCAAGACATCGCAGCAGGAAAACTGACCGACCAAGCAGCGATGGCAAAACGTCAGCGCATCAAGCAAATGCTTACGGAGGCAAGATCGGGTAAGGTAAGTCAGCGAGAGGTTCGCAGTCGAAGTCTTGAGGCGATGTTTGCCCAATTGCTTGGTGGTAAATTCCGTTTTGTCTGCGCGTCGATGTTGTTGCTCGCGTCCGGTATGTGGCTTCAGTCGAACCAAAAGGAACTGGAGAGTTATTGGCAACAAGCAAAAACGACGGCCCAATCAACCATCGATTCACTGAAGAAGACGACGCTTGATGCCAATGGGCTAGAAAACGCGACCCAAGCGCTATCGTCGGCAGGCGAGCAAGCAAAAACCGCGATCGTAAAATCGGAACCGAAAGCGTGGAAGAGTGTTTGGTTCGGCCTCGTCAGCGAACGCAACGTTCTTTTTGTAACGATTGCCGGAATCCTGGTGCTTGGAAGCGTGTTGCTTTACGGATGGAAGATAACGTTCGTAGTCATTCCCATCGCTGCGCTGATGTGTATTGCACCGAAATACCTCTAACACCACCATACACCATTGCAAATCATTGGTCGAAACCACTTTCCAACCTGTTTTAGATTATGCAGAACCACTCACGATTTACCAGTGTTTTCGGAAACATTCCCGAAAGATTCGGGAATTTCCCAGACGCGAAATTGCTGCATTATTGAGCAGTCAGTGAAGGGCCTTGGCGTCGCGTTTATGGCATTCGAGAAATTACCGCCCTTGAGGACGACATGAACAAGAAGATGCGTCTGAGTCGATCCTCGTGGACTTGGCAAAGCCGCAAGAGACCTTGCGACATGCAGTGAGCTTAGACGATCACTTTTCTGGTTCAAGAGGGGAGTTTATTAGTTCGGTGAGAGTTACCATGCTAAGCTCGATAGCCAAATCCTCAATTTTGTTCTTAGAGTTAAATTCCGGCAATTTCGCTGGGGCTGTCTTTTCAAGTTCCAATCCCTGCTTCATAAGCTTGGCTGTCAAAAAGGATAGTTCGATTCTCCTTGCTTTGGATTTCTTATAGAGGACCTCGTTCGGCGGGATTGCAAGGACTTTGCTCAGCTTGACTATGGCTTTACGCTTGTTCTTCTTGGCGAGTTCGATCCGAACAAACTCGCCTGGGACGTAAGGCAGACCTGCATGCTTACGAGTGTACTGAAATAATTCGGTCACGATCTCCTTGTACGCGGCAATGGCCTTCTCCATTTGCTTCTCAGGTGAGAGAGCTTCGTCGTTCTTGCCCTCATCGCAGTAGGCAAGGGACGTAAGCAGCATCAAGATGGCAGCAAATCGCATCGTTGGGCTCGGCTAAAGGGACTTGGTCACTAGCAGCAGGTCCCAAGACTAACGCTTTAGTATTGCAACGTCAATGAAAATCCTGGCGAGTCATCAGTTTTTGGCAGCAGGTACTGATCGTTGCTACTCAAACTCTGCGGTCTGCTCGGTCTCAATGCGCTTTTCAAGTGGTTCGGCCATTGAGTAGCCTTGCTCGAACTGTCGCTGCAGGAACCGCAGTGCCGAATCGTAGGTCTTTGTCTCTTGATCGCTCATTGGAAGTTCAACGGCGATCGCACCGGAAGCCAAAACTGGCATGACCTGTTTTGTCACGATGTGCCCCACGAATACGTTCGCCGCTTCGACAAGGTCGATCCGGTCAGATTCGACCACCTCGTATTCTCGAACCTGCTTGGCCACGGTCTTCTTGGGGATCCGTTCCGCCGAAAGTGATTCCTGACCTTCGGCGGTTCCCTTGATGATGCTCATTTGCTGTCCTTCTTAGCTTCGCGCTTTCCCAAGTTGCCGTAGTTGGTCGCCGGACCTGTTCGATAGATCAACCTGCATCTGACTTGCCTTGGCGTCGAGAGCTCTCCCAAAATCCTCACGACTCTTGAGCATAAGCCCTTCGACCTTGCTCATAACGCCGTCGACTATGGCGCCCGTGTCGGCGTTTAGTTTCACACTCACGTCGTAACTTGTGCTGAGGTTGGCCTCGATCTGCTGTTTGGCTTTCAATAAGCCAGCCTGCTCCTGGTCGAACCCTGCTCCAAAGTTCTTGTCGCTGAATCCAAACCGTCTGGCTTCGTCTTCATCCCCCTGGTTGGCGAGCCGTACTGCTTCCTTGGTGCCAACACTGCGTAGAAGGTCTTTCTGCTCGTCACGGAGCGATCCGCCACCTTGGACGCGTCCTTGCTCAAGAGCCTTAATAGCCTGCTGTTTCTCGATTTCGCCCAATCGGCTGAAGTTCCCGATCGCAGCAGCCTTTGCGTCCTGCGACCGTTCAAGCTTCTGGGTCGTCAGGTCCAATTGGGACTTGAGCAAGTCACGAACTTGGCTCTGCCCTTGGAGTTCGATGGATAGCTTTTCCTTGGTCAGCGATTTTTGACGCTCTAGAGATTCGACCAGCGTTGCACTTAGCGAAGCTTGCTTGGCAAGGTTCGCTGCCTCATAGCCTGCTGTCACAACCCCGTTTTTCCTGAGGTTGTCCAGTTCCTTTTGGGTTCGGAGGAGATCAGAGTTTACTGACGCGCCAATTCCTTGCTCTTGTGCGAGGTTGCCCCCGGCCTTGCTGGTCATCGCAAAGTTTTGGCGGAACTGTGACTTCATCATCTGATCCTGTGCCGCTCTCACCTCGGCATCGGCCCTCGCTGCTGTTGCCGCGTCGACATCACCAGATTGGCCTTTGTCAGATATCCTTTGGCTTGCAGCCATCTGCCGGCCGGTCGTGTCCTTGGTCTTCAACTCAAACGCGATGACCGAGTCGACGCCGCTTGTGTTCTCGGTTCGTGCCCTTCTCATTCGGATCGAATCCTGGAGCATTCGTTGGTCCTTCTCGTTTTGAGTGTCACGCGCGATGTTCTCAGTGCCCTCCTTTTGAGATGCGTCGATCCTGTTTTTCTTGAGCGAATACTCGGCCCGCTCAGCCCGAATCTGACTTCTCGCGAGTTCATTCGCTCCCATGTTGTTACCGCTCTCCATGACGCTCTTGTCGGTCCTCCCAAACCGAACCAAGCTCGCAGCGATCCCTACCTCCCATTGAGCGATCGTGTCGGTAACGGATCCGGCCTTGGTGGCGGTCCCGGAGAACGTCTCCTTGAGTTCGACTGCCACAAGTCCCAACGCAGCAAGCGCGGCCCCGGCCGCCGCGACGGGAGCAAGCAATCCAGTTGCACCAACTGCAGTTGCCCCAGCTCCACCAGCGCCGGCAGCTCCAGCACCCACGCCAAGGGCATTTGCTCCTACTCCAGCAGCTGCAGTTGCTGCCCCGGCACCCATCAATCGACCGCCAACGGACTTTGCCATCGCACCACCAGCCATGGCCGCTCCCGTCTCGGCAACTTCCGCTGCAGCCCTGCGCCCCATCTTCCGGGCTTTGCGACTGCCCTGGACTGACTCAAGTAAATCGGCTGCTCCATCGAAGATATCGAACGCACCTTGAACAGCCACCATTCCCTTGGCCAGCTGTTCTGTTGACTCGGCGGACATTAGACCGAGTTCGGCAAACCCCTTGGTCATGCCGATCAGCGAACGGGCACCCTTTACTAGGTTAGAGTTCATTCGCTCCGATGCTTCGCCCATGTTGTCGACTGCTCGTTCGTAGTCGTCTCGCAACTTCTTGGCTGCGTCCGATCGCTCCTTGAACGCCTTCTTTAAGGACTCGGTTCCCTCTTGGAGTTTAGGAAGCTTGCCGATCTTGTCGTCCATTGCCTTACCGATCTTGTCGGCAGAGCTACCAGCTTCGGCTTCCAACTTCTTGAACATTCCACGAAGATTATCGGGCACGTCCATCCCCGAAGATGGTCCACCATTGCGGCCGCGGTCTGCTCCACTCGGTCCCGGCATTCCTGGAATCGGACTTGGAACGTTTGGTCCACGACCTGCCACTGCCGCCATTCGGTCGATACTCGCCTCCAGTTCCTTGACCTTCTCCATGCCGATGATGTCGACCTTGATCGTCCGATCGATTCGCTTTCCGGCGGCGCTGTCGAGCTTACTGAACTCCGACCTGAGACCGTCGACGCCTGCCATAGAAGACTTCTTGAACGCTTCCATCTTGGCGACAAGTGGACTCATACCAGCCGCTGCCGTTTGGGCCATGAGCCCCATTCGTTCGACGCCAGCCGACATCTTCGCTTGGCCATCGACCACCAACTTGGTTAGTGCTTCGATGCGTGCCCTAGCGGTGGGGCTTTGCGTTACATCAATCTCAAACTCTACGCGACTATCATCGTTATCGTTACTCATCGTCCAACCCCTCGCCAATCATTCTGATTCTGATGTTCAATGCATCGACTTGCCCCAACAGCCTGTAGAGTGTCGGCAACAGGTCAATCTCGGTATTGCCTTCTTGGAGCTCGCAAAGCTCCCTTATTTTTGCGAAGATCGCATTCAGCTCAGCGACATATCCCCGGACTTCATCAGGGAGATGGTCCAAGTCGAAACGAGTGATAGCGTCCATTGGGTTCAAAGCTTCACTCATCGTTGAACCTCTTTTCCAATTCGATGCTTATCGCTTCGCTTAGATGCAAGAAGGACATGAGCGCACTATGGTGCGTATCCATTAGTCGCTCCAGCCTGACGTCCGTACCCGGAAGCTCCTTCATCAATTCGAGAAGTTCAGATGCGCGAGCACTCTGGATGTTCATCTGACAGGCATGGTCGCGAAGATCGCTTGGTACAGTATCTAGGTCGCGTCGCTTCATGAACCGAACCTCGCTTTTAGAGTTTTGAACCCGTCCGAAAGTTGTCGGCTAAGTTCCTTCGATTGGATCGATTGCAGCTCTAGCACCGCTCGATCGCACACCGCTGCCGCTGCGTTCCATACTCCGCGCGGATCAAGTCCAGCGGACGCTGCTCCAGAGGTGTCCGCTACTGCTTTGCACGCTATCGCGACTTGCGCCGCGATGGTTCGAACTCTTGTCTGAATCTGTTGCTCTGTCATCGTCCTGTGTGCCCTGTAGCCTGCGTTTTGATACCGTCACCTTTGGCATTGGATAGGAACCCGTAGCGAGATTCAAAGGGGCGAAGACATGGCGAACGGAATGATGGGCAAGAAGCTTCACCCGAAGATCGTTGAACGGATCCGTGAGTTGCTACGGAAGGGTGAACTGACCGCGGTTCAAATCGCGGAACGCGTGGGAGCTTCTCAGTCCCAAGTTCGCAACATCAAAATAGGCCGGGACGCGCATACCTATAAAAAGTCGACTGCCACGGTCCCCGATCGCGAGTATGAAGCCCTCTTCGGAGAGAAGAGACCAGCGTCGACAGAGCCCGCACCCGTAAAGCTAAAGCCTACCCCCAAGCCACCCAAGTCAAGTCAGAACAAAGACCTCTTCGCCGAAGGACCGGCACCGAAGTTCCTCCCGCTCACTCCAGAACTGGAACGTGAAATCATAGTCGACTTTCGTGGCGACATGCCGCTGTCCATGGTCGCAAGAAAGCACGGCGTTTCATTGGCGGAAGTCGAATTGCTGTCCGAACGTGTCTATTGGCTCGAGATGCCTGATACCGCGCTGCGTCCGTGCGCACTCACTAAATCCGAGTATCTAAAGACCATCGGTCCGAAGTACACCGCCGCCGAGATGGAATCTTTCCAGCCTACCATCGACCGTTTTGAAGAAATGCTGATGGACTTTCTCAACGTAGACCAGCCCACCGCCGCAACGATTCGGAAGGTGATGAGCTTACACCATATCGAAGTCGGTCCACCAAAGTCCGAATCGACCATCAAGCCTGACGTAGCGACGCCAACTCAGACCATTGTGGGAGTTGTGGAGTTTCCGACCATCGAAGCACATGAACCATCTGACGAGCTCGAACCGCTCAACGCGCTGTGCCTGCGATACTTCGGTCGAGAACCCGATGACGTTACCGTCGATGCTTGGACCAACGGGAAGAACGCTCAGAAGCGTAAGCTGGAAACGTTTGAGCTTGCCGGCCAATTAATGACGACTGAGACGCACTTTTTAGAGTACTTTCGATGCTTCTCGGCTTAGTACCGAACCCCCTTAACAGATTTGGAAGCGACCGCAGTCCAGCCCGAGTACGTCCCTGGAACAACGACGCAGAATCTAGTATGTTCGGCGGGATTGTGCGAAATCATCGGCTAAGCAGCGGGGAGTTCAAGTCCAATGTACCGATATCCATTACTTCGCTTTTCTCGGGCCAGAACTTTCCGTCTGTGTGATATTGAAGCTTGAGCCTGTGAGTGGTGACATTGGATACCACTCCAATATTCGAGCGAATGCTCACAATCATATCCGCTCGATATCC
>JANPHB010000322.1:0-27094 GCA_031424235.1 Pirellula sp. | reverse complement strand
CGATCGCAACACTGAAACGTCCATCCATCGCAGCCATGGCTTTCCCTGCCTGAAGGAGAAACTGGCCAGCCCGTGGACCCGCTCCCCAATCCAGAAGTTCCTTCACAAACTCAGGCGACTTTTCATCGGATGGTCGAGTCGCACGGACAAGACTGGCCACATACTTTACGATGTATTCGCTGACGGCGACGCTGCCGATAAGTTTCTGAATATTCAGAATGGCTCGTGCCGACAGAACTTTATTGATCTCGGGTTTTTCATTCCGAGTTGTGCTCATGAGAATTTTCTCTTCTTCATCGACCGTCGGGTAATCGATTTTGATGTTGAACATAAAGCGGTCAAGCTGGGCTTCCGGCAGCGGATACGTTCCTTCCTGTTCAATCGGATTCTGCGTTGCAATCGTAAAGAATGGATCTGGAAGCGGGTACGTTTTGCTACCCACCGTGACTTCGCGCTCTTGCATCGCTTGAAGGAGTGCAGCTTGTGTCTTGGGTGGCGTTCGATTGATTTCGTCTGCCAAGATCACGTTGGCGAAGACCGGTCCCTTCACAAACTGCAATACACGTCGCCCGTCCACTTCATCCAGGATTTCCGTGCCTGTGATGTCGGCCGGCATCAAGTCGGGCGTAAACTGGATCCGACGAAACTCCAAGTGAAATACTTGAGCGACGCTGCGCACCAACAGCGTCTTAGCCAATCCCGGGGCTCCGGTAATCAAACAATGTGAGCCGGAGAAAAGACAGATGAGTAGTTGCTCGATGACATCCTTTTGACCAACAATCGTCTTGGAGAGCTCGGCATCGATCTTTGCCCGCCCCTCTCGTATCTGTTTTACAATCGCTGCTTCTTCGTCGTAGTTTTGGGTCATTGGTGGTGAGTTGTGAGTGGAAAGTTTTCAGTTTTCAGTTTTCAGTTGTCTTTGTTCTTTGTTCTTTGTTCTTTGTTCTTTGTTCTGTGGTCTGTGGTCTGTGGTCTGTGTTCTGTGTTCTGTGTTCTGTGGTCTGTGGTCTGTGGTCTGTGGTCTGTGGTCTGTGGTCTGTGGTCGCCAAAATCCAAAATCCAAAATCCAAAATCCAAAATCCAAAATCCAAAATCCAAAATCCAAAATCCAAAATCCAAAATCCAAAATCTCAAATCTCAAATCTCAAATCCTAATCCTTAGATCTCCCTCAATGTGTCATGGCGTAGGTTACTATGTTGATCCCTAGCGGATAAGCTTTTTTGACCGAGAATTCTTCGAAGTACCAGGGGTCTACTCCTTCTTGCTCCCAGCCGTCTCCTAAGTCCGTATTGTGGCAAATGAAAACCATGATCCGACCCGCATCGTCCCGGATAGCTCGGTAATGCGGAATACTGTTGTCGGAACCATCGGGAGTGCGTTCCCAAATTTCGCCTGTTGCTCGACCCCATTGAGCGTGACCTATGCTGGGCAGTTGCGGCTTTTCTTTCAGATCGTAGACGCAATGGAATATCTCATGCTCCAAAGGCACTTCCGCCGGCTCGCGATCTGGAAATACCCGTCGGATCTGGGAGTGGAAGTTTTCGTACTGTTCATCTCCCCAAAAATCATCCACCATGAGGAACCCTCCATTGAGCAAGTATCGCCGCAAAGCGACAACTTCCTCAGGTCTGAACATCAGCGAACCTGGCTCAATAATGTAGATAAAGGGGTAATCGAATAGTTGCGGGTCGGTCAACTCCAAGACGATCGGTTCCGGATTCACTTTGAGGGTCGTTAACTGCTGCAATCGCAATGAAAAATTCAATTCGCTATCCCGATAGTCAATGAACCAACCGCCCCGCCCCCACGATTCGTACTTGATTCGTACAAAGGTGAACAAATCCTTGCTGAATTTCTTGTCGACATCCCAGGTAGGAACTCCCATCCGATCGGTAGTTTCAAAACCACCACGGCCTCGACGTCCCCGTTGTTGCGCAAGCAAAACCATCGAGCACATCGCTATCAACAGCACCCCAACCGCAAGCGCTCGAACCCTGAATCCTCTCATGGCTTAGCCTCTTCCGATGGAAACGTTAGCGGCGGTACTGACTGTGGCTCACCTGAAGGAGAAGAGGCAGATTCCGCAGCACTAGCTATCTCGACAAGCAGTTTCAACGCAGCCTTGTACCGCGGTGACTCCTCCAATGCCATCAGCACGTGCCTCTTGGCTTCTTTGACTTTGCCTAGAGATCGAAGACTCAGCGCTAGCCGATAGTGAATACTAGCCGGGTCTGTGGGTTGCAAATCGAGCAATGCGAAAAGAGATTCCGCAGCCTTCGCTGCCTTACCTTGTTTCTCGTACGTTTGAGCTCGCATTTCCTGAAGATCACTTCGGATCGGATTGATGGCTTGCAATGCCTCACACCACTTTTCTAATGCGGACCAATCCCCACGCTTTTCATCGATTTCGATCAGCCTAAGCAAAGCCTCACGGCAATCCGACGATCGTTCACTGAGCTCGATCAAGGCCGCTCTCTCGTCGGGTTCATTTCCTTTTCCTTGATGAATCCTGGCGAGCAAAGCATAGATGCCTTCATTGGAATCATCGTTGGGCACCATGCCTTTCAGCTTGTCCGCGATAGCGAGCGCATCGTCCCATTTTTTTGCCTTGATGTGAGCGATGCACTGGCTGCGTAGGCCCCAATAATTTTCCGGATGCTCAGCTAGCCAACTGGCCGCATCTTCCTTTTCCAACTCTTCGTTGGCCCGTTCAAAGTCGACCCCTTCGCCATACTTTGCGGCAAGTGCTACCGCATACTCCTGAAACTCCTTGTCCAACAACTCCAGAGTGCCCGGAGCTCGCTTCAGAGCCTCAGCAGCCGGCATGCCGATTGACAAATCGTCCAGCAAGCGCCGCATGACCTCGATTCCATACTTCTCAATCCAGTATTCCACCACCAGCGAGGACTCGTAATAAGCAAACTGCAAATGCATCGCACTCTTGGGTTGTAAGAAGGCGGCGCTAAGCTTACTCACGGGCACAAAACCCGTCCCCAAAATCATCTCGCGATAAAGAGGGTCCATCGACTGCCCCCAAGTCACATTTCGCTGACGCTCTTCATAGACTGAGATCCCTTCGGAGAGCCATCGCAGCATCTTGTTCTTGGTCTTCTGAAGTGTGACGACGTGACAATACTCGTGCCACAGAACCGCCTTCCAATTCGAGTCGACTTGCAATGCCGCAGGGGAGTTAGCCGTGATCAATCGGCCGAAGCAAACGCCCAAGAAACCCTCACCTCCCGGCATCCCAAACGTCCGGATCGCAAACTCCTTTTGCTTCGGAAAAATCTCGACAAAGACTGGCTCTTCCAGTTGAACGGCGTACTTCTTGGTCAAAACGTCTCGCGCCTCGCTTAACAGCTGAACGACATCTTGGCCATAGATTCGGGCTTCGCGTGCGTCCATGCGAATGACAAAGCCGGGAGCCTCAAGCGTAGCAAACTTTTCCAACTCCGTTTTTAGTTGGCGAAGATTGAATACGGTAACGTCGTAGGGATCTTTTTTGCGCACGGACTCGACGACTTCCCATCCCTCACCGGTTTTCCCTAACCTTAATAGGTCCTGCGCCAACTGCGTTTTGGCTGGTGCATAGTCAGCATCCATTTTGAGAGCACGTGTTTGGTATTCGACGGATTCGGTGAACCGATAGTGCATCGCCAATTGCTTGCCGATGGTAAAATCCACTTCGGGGTTCAATGCCCACGGCAGGAGGCCTTTTCGCCTGGCTTCCCCTTCGGCTTCATAGCGTCCCTGAAGATGGGCAATTGCCGCTCGCAACGCCCAAAGCTTCGGAAGATTTGGATTGACCTTCTCGACTTCAGCCAGAATCGCTTCGGCAGAATCGTAGTCCTCTGCCGACATCCTGGCTTCCGCTGCATGAATCAAGCTTGGGACGAACTTGGGATTCAGAGCAATCGATTTAGCAAAGTACTCAGCTGATTTGGCGGGGTCGGTTGCACTCCAGCTTTTGCCGAGCAGATAGAACAGTTCGGGTTCCGTTTCGTCCAATTTAAGCGCTTTTGCGAGCGACTGAGAAGCGACTTTGTCGTCGTTTTTATCGATCGCCATCCGAGCGGTGGCCAAGTGGGCGTCGAACATCTCAGTTTCAGAACTCGACTTGGCTGCTAGGTCGTAACAGTTTTTCAGGACTTCTTTCGGATCAGCTCCGCGGGCCAAGAAAAAGTCGCCCACGGCAACAAGATCACTTTTATTGGTAAACCTCCATGGCGTTCTAACATACATGGCTTCCAAAAAAGCCAACTGTTCTTCGGCTTTGTTGGCCGCATTATTCATTTTGTAGACACGCACCCCGACAAGTCGCATTCGAATGCTTTCACCAAAACGCTCTTTCGCTTTTTCAAATGCTTTCAGAGCAGCAGGGTAGTCGCCTGTCGCGAGATACGACTCAATCAGCATGCGTGGCCAGAGTTCGTTCCAAACGCCTTTTTCGACCTGCTCACCGGCCAGCTTGATGCAAGCTTCGTAGTCACCGGTGCGGAAGAAGTTCTTGACGTCATCGATTTCCGACGCCTTGCACGGCGCGGTGGAGAGGGCAAACAATGCAAGGATCAACAGCCAATTGAGAGCTGCAACGACCGCGACTCGTGTGAAATTAGTACTGCAACACGCCACTAGAACTGTTCTCGTGAGTGGGAAACCAAGCCTGTCCGAAAAACCGAAGCTTTCACGATACCCGTTTGGCACAGACTTCGCAGCACCTCGACTCAAAAATTGCCGGATTGTTTTGAGTGGCATAGGCTTCCAGCCTGTGATTCCTGAATTTCCTAGCCTTTGATCCCTGAATTCAAGATCATCCTGACTTTTTCGGCGATCGACCTTCCGTAACCAGAGGCTTAGATGCACGCGTTCGCCTTGCGGGCACTTTGTGCCCGTTTTGGTGAAATTGGTCGAAAGAGGATTGAGCCTTGTAGTTGGGACTGCGGTTTTCGATTCTGCAACACTTGAAGACAATTGTGTGACATTGATTCGCCCTTGCGGTACGCTTAGCTTCCTTTTGCTATAATGCTTGTTCGTAGGTGACGAACATCCCCGCGTCCGGGAGTAAGTGAATGCGATGTCAATCCTCAACCATCCTGCTATCAGCAAAGCTTACTTCTTCCCTCAGGCCATTCGGTGCAATGAAGCAATTGAAGTAGATATTGGCGAAGCCACGCTGAGATGCTTGAACTATCGTCCCAATCCAGAGCTACCAACACTGGTACATTTTCACGGCAACGGCGAATCTGTCGCACATTATGTCCGCGGTGGTTTTCCGCCGTTGTTTTCGGAAGAGCTCTGCGGCATCAACGTATTGATGATCGAATATCGAGGCTACGGTGGTAGCACGGGCGAGGTCGAATTGGTTTCAATGCTCGCGGACGGCCAATCCGTCCTGCAACAATTGGGCATTGATCCGGCTAAATCCATTGCCTGCGGTCGTTCAGTCGGGTCACTCTACGCTATTGAACTTGCCCACCGATGTCCATCGCTGGCAGGTCTGGTCATCGATAGTGGGATTGCCGACATTCGCGAACGCTTCCTGGCTTACCCTCAAATCCGACAGACCCTCGAGAAATTTGAGAATACCGAAGTCGAATCCGACATTCGTAAACACTTCGATCATCCAGAAAAAATGCGATCCTACAAAGGGCCTCTTTTACTTCTTCACACGCAAAACGATGGCATTATTGATTCTAGCCATGCCGAGCGGCTCTACGATTGGGCAGGTACCACGAATAAGGAGCTTCGAATCTACGCCGACGGCAATCACAACACCATCTTTCCGCAAAACTACCGCGACATGCTGTTCAGCATCCGTCTGCTCTGCCAAGCCGCTTTCCCCAACGCCCGATGGAAGCACTTCAATGGTCGAAGCAATAGCCGAGCCGCACCCTCTGGTGTTCGAGTTCGTCAAACGTCTGCATCGGGGCGTTGATCTGGAAAGAGACCAAAACAAATGCTACGGAAGTAGGACGAGCCGCCGAAACTCAGCGGGATGAAAACAGGCGCATGTATTGGTCATCGTGACGTTCTTCGACATGGACATAGGTCATCTGTCTAACGAGCTGACCCTCTATTTCAATTTCTCGTTTTCCCGTACAAGATCATCCAATCGAAAATCCCAGTCATCAAAAGTGCAAAAACTACGGTCGCTAACCAAGCGAATTTGACATATCGGAATTTAACCAAATTTGGATCGGTATATCGAATCACTTTGGTGAATCGTCTACCGATCCGATAGACAATAACCTCAAGCCAAAGCAGTACACATGCGAAAAATAACTGGTAGCTATAGTTAGTTAGAATCGAGCGTGTAACCGTTTAGTCGAGAACTCATCATGCGAAAGTACCCAACGATACTCCAAATCATAAAGGTGCCCCCCGCTGGTTTTACAAGCAACGCGGACTTTCTAAAGCGTATCGCCAACGCCATGATTAGTGGCCAACTGCCCAGCAACATGGCACTCGTGCCGATAGGCAACTTAGAAACAAATCGCCCGATTCCGGCAAAGACATTTGGTTCAACGTCAGCAGCGTATGCTGTCGTAACAGCGATGCCCTCCCCAACTCTTGAAATGTGCCTTCTACCTTGGTACGTTGGACACAGGTTCCGTCCGCAAATCTTCGAGTGAGGTTTTCACTTCGTCCAACCATGAAAAGATTCAAAACCCCATCCATCGACGAAGAGGATTCGAATGGAATGCTTGTAAGACGAGAGATTCCATTTCGAGTCGGCATCATCGGCAATTTTTTGGGCGACCATTTTACGGCTCTCAATCAGCTTCCTATTAAAAACAGACCCTTCCAAAAAATCGATCTCGCAGATCTTGAACGCCTTTGCCCAATAGATGGTCGGGAGCAAATGGCCGCGAACCCGCAGTTGATGGCATCATGGCTGGGGCTCCAGCGACTGGTCACCAGTGCATCCTCAGGCTCAAACATCGAAATCTATATCTTAGATTGCCTCGAAAACGAATTTTGTGAAACAGTGCTCCAAGGCAAAGAATACGACCAATGCAATCTCTGCCAAAAAGTAGTTTACGACCAAAGGTCGCTTGAAGGTGGAACTCCCTTAGACATTATCGTCATCGATTTTGAGCTTACGCATGCGCCACGAGATATCGAACTGCTAAATCGCTTGGGTTCAATTGGCAAAGATGCGTCATGTCTGTTCGTGACCACTGCAGGTAGCCAACTGTTGAATTGTGATGATTGGTCCTTGCTCGAGGAATTAAATATCCAGGAGATCTTTGACGCGAAGGAGTACTCAGGATGGAATGAGTTCCGGAAAACCGAGGAATCACGCTATGTAGCGATGGTAGTCCCTCGCGTTGCCGCGAGTGAGAATCGTTGGATCAGTGGGGCATTCTATTTTGTTGACGAGATTATCAGGTTGTTCAATCAAACCAACTGGTTTTTTACGCCAATCGACATTCACGAAAGTTCGCCACCCCATGAACTAGAGTCTCATTGTGTCACCGACGTCCGTATTGTTGGACGCAAGGAACTTGAACTTCAGAGTTGTGGACTAATCGCAATTTGCAGTAGTTATACAAGTTTTGAGCAGTGGTTTCATCGAGCATGCACTTTGCAGAGGCCGCGTAATTATGAAGCGAGAGACGCGACCGATAGGGCTGATGCGAACCAAGCAGCGAATGCGACTCAAGCCGCCGAACTTGCGTCACGAGTTCCATTTGTCTTGGCATCCTCGCGATTTGTTCGCTATTTGTACGAAATCGCCTGCGCTCACACGGACACTCCTTTTTTAGGACGCGACGATTTCTCTCAGTATTTCGAAACATGGTTACGGCAATATGTAGCAGGTAATGGAGAAACAGATGGCTCCATTCAGCTACTAGTTGAAGCTAGTTTCCGAAATAGCCCCATTCCTGGGCGACCGGGTCGGGATCACATGGTCTTGTTGCTTTGGCCCGTATTGCCAAAGCAACAATTGCCCTGCCCCCTGCGAATCCGTTCCGATTTGCCAGAACGAACGCGTTTCATGTGCTAATGCGTTGTTAGGCAAGCGGCTTTTGCTTTGCCCCCCCCCTCTTAGGGGAGCCTTGCGGATTGCAAATAGTAGGGTTTCCAGTTGCGATTCGAGTTTCATTGCTTCGACCGACTAGCATGAAACCGCTTTCCGCACTGAGGGCATTGTCCAAGATCGAAATTAGACTTGAAAGCTGTCAAACACTTCGGACAGGATCGCGATTTGCCTCCCTATTCTTGCTCGGCTAACCTAGCAGCCTCGTGCTCTTGCTTTCGTTGCAGCAATTCCTCTCGATTCACACTCAATGGGGCGAGCAGAATCCATAGGATCAAATCACGTGTCGACATTTCCATTACACCGCGTCTATCACTGTCGTCAGCACTCGCTGCAATTTCTTCCACGTGTGGCCGAATATCAACACGCTGCAACACCGCCTCATTATTGAGTGTCTCGATAATGCCGAGTGTATCCCGCCACTCCACTCCACCCGTGATTGATATGCAGGTCAGCCAAGCGCGCAGGTACGGCACTATGTTGGACCCTGAGTTCTGCCCCAAAGTGTTCAAGTAAACGCAAATATCGTCCTGGCCAGCGAAATTCCAGAGCGCTCGATTGCCTCGAACCGATTCTCGAATCTTTTCTTGATCATAACCATCGGACTTCAGATAGAGTTCAAAGAACGACTCGACAAATGGAACGATGACTTCAGTTGGCTGACTATGCTGCCAGTTCGATATGTGTTGAACAACTTCGGAAGTTGGATCGCGGTCGGAAGCAAGGTTCATTGATGATAAACACCAAATTTGAAAGTGAGTTAAGACATCGAGCTAGTTAAGTTTACCCTGCATCGACCATCCCAAGCAAACGCAGAAATGGCCAGAAAATTCGATACTTCTCGCTGATCGCCACCATCCGAACCGATTTCTCATGCGCAATTCCTGTCTTTTCGTACTCGTACTCAGCCATCGGCGGTGATCGTACTCGTACTCGATTCGAAGCACTCCATCGAGTACGAGTAGGAGTACCATTTCATTGAGTACGAGTAGGATTGAACGCAAATAGTGGTGAAAGCAAATAGTGGTGGCGTTCGCCATGGAGTGTCGGAAATTCCTGAATTCCCATCAGACTTTTCCGTCGGATAACGATGTTCACCAAGAAATTGCAAATTTTTTGGCGTACACCAGGCGCGTTTCTGGAGTTCCTTTTTGTCAGTTATTTCACCAACGCAATCAACAAGGAATTTAGAAAATGAACCGTCGCACCATCAAAAATCGAACTTTAGGTCTGGAAACCCTCGAAAACCGTCGCGTCTTTGCCGGTCGAGTCACGTTGGGTGGAGGTGACGATCTTGTGAACACCATGCCCAGTAACATCAAATTTACCTCCGGCTACATCGCCGTAACAGGCACCTCAGGTGAGGACGTGGTAACTGTCGATAAGCTGGCTTCGGGCGAAACGAAAATCACTCTTTCCTCCAAACTTTCAGGTGTGCCAACCCTCAAACAGAGTTTTTCCACCCGAGCCACAATCAGTAAAGTGGTCTTTGAGGCAGGGCCAGGCGATGATCAGTTCGAGAACAATACGGATATTAATTCCAATGTTAAAGGTGGTGAGGGGAACGATCGAATCAATGGTGGAGAAGGAGTTGACTGGCTCGATGGCGGTGAAGGGAACGACACTATAAACGGCAGAGGCTCCGGAGACGTCATTACTGGTGGACTGGGAGATGACATTCTTCTGGGTGGCTCAGGCGACGATTGGATTTTAGGACTTCAGGGCTACGACACCATCGAAGGCAACAGCGGAAATGACCTTCTGAATGGCGGCGACAATTCAGACTGGATTGTCGGTGGAACCGGGGTGGATCGCATATTCGGTGGAACCGGCAACGACACACTTTTGGGAAGCGAGGACCCCGATTATATCTACGGTGAAACAGGCGATGACACACTGCTGGGCAACGGCGGAAACGATCAACTCGATGGAGGGGACGGGGACGACTCGCTTCTTGGAGGAAACGATGACGATACGCTCTTTGGCGGTAATGGAAATGATCGACTCTACGGCGAAGCTGGCAGCGACGTCCTCTATGGAAATAATGGAGATGACTGGCTGGATGGTGGTCAAGACAACACACGTGACTACTTGTTCGGCGGATTGGGTCGCGATGTCTATCGAGGCGACTGGGTATGGGAACTGAATTCTTACCGCCGCCGCATCACTGACACGTGCTTCGATGAAGATAACTTTGGTGCCAATCAATACATCTAAGCTAATTCGATAGCCATCGAGTTACTCAAATCCTTCCTGGAAAATAGGCGATCGCTGTTTGAATGTCGTCACGAGAAGTCGAGAATGGACTCATGGTTATTCGCTCGGCTTCACAACGGGCGGGGGTTCATACTTTGCCCGCTCCAGGGTGTACTTCTCGATTTTCTCAGGCTGGTTCGTCGCTGTGTAATGCTCGATCAATCGGTCGATTGCGTCACGGACGATTTTCTGCCCGGAAGGAGCGGGTACCGTGTCAATCCTAGACGCGACCCCCTCGAAACCGGATACAAGCAATGGTTCCGCTTCGTCAAACCTTTTCTGCATCGACAGCGATTTGCCTAACAAGCTTTCAACATTGAATATACCCCAGGAGTCAGGCTGCTTTCGCTCGCGAATGTTGAGCGACTCGCGAAGCAGCGGTTCGGCTTCCACGGGGCGATCGGCCTTTATCATTCCAAAGGCCGCATTGTTTAGTCTATTGCATCTTTGCGGATCCAATTCTCCATACTTTATACGCTCAAAGGCGATGACTTCATTGCATAAGCTAATGGCAACATCGACCTTGCCGAGCTTGAACATCGAAAAAGCACCATCATAAAGCATATCGATCATTTCGGATGTCTTGGGAACGGTCGCGAACAACTTGTCGATGTAGGGCTGGATGTTTATCAGTGCTAAATCGCTTTTGCCAGCGTCAAGTAGTACCTTTCCCAGCTCATATCTTTGCTCTTCGGCCTCTGAAGATTCTATTCCAAACTTCCCTTCAATGTCATGAAGCAACTGCTCGGATATCTCTGTCGCGCGGGCATGATTACCAAGTCGCGAGTAAGAGTAGGATAGTCTTCTTAGGAGGGGAATACTTCCCAGGTGCAAGGGGCCAAGTCGTTGGACCATTTCATCTGCAATTTGTTGATTGATCTTTATTTGCAGCTCCGGTTTTCCATCCTCCGAATAGTAACTACCAAGCTGAGACAAGATGGCCATTTGAACGTTTGACTGCGACCCTAGTTCGGTATCTGGTAACACGACGGATTTCAGTAATTCTACTGCTTCGCCCCGACGTCCTTGCTTCCTTAGAAGCTCTGCTGCGGTGAATGACAACATAACAGTGCACTCATGCCGAGTTCCATGGACGCGACTCGCAATAGGTATCGCATGCTCTAACAATGAACTCGCCTCATCCAATCTAGTTTTTGTTTGATAAAAACGTTGGGCCAATTCCTGAATGGTGTAAAGCGTATCAAGATGCTCATCCCCAAGCACCTCTCGACGGAGTTTGAGCGTGTCCTGCTGAATGTCAATTGCTTCCTGAATTCGATTTGGGAAATTGGCAATTGCCGTACCAAAGTCGTAGCGACTCTGAAGCGTATCGGGATGACGTGGACCCAACTCCTTCATCCGTAAATCGACCGCCTTTCGATATTGCTCAGAAGCCTTCTCCATTTCACCGAGATAAAAATAAGTCGTGCCTAAGGCATTGCGAATCGAGGCCTCCACCAACGGATCGTTGTCGAAGGTCGATTTCACGGTCGGTTCCGCCGCATCGATCGCCTGATGAAGCGTTACTTGCTTACCCAATCCGCCCGGCGTCCCCTCGGGCTGAGCCGCTGAAAAAACTCGATCTTGAAAGAATTTCAATACCGACTGGGCTTGCTTGCGGGCCGCCTGCTCCGACTCAGCGAACTTTTGAGCTTTCTCTTTCTCGTCATTGGCGATGACTCGCGATTTGTCAGCCTCAATTCGTCGCTCCTCGGCTCGCATCATGCCCCAAGCTGTGCCGAACATACCAGCTACGAGCGCCAGGGCCACGGCAGATCCCGCGAGCACTTGGCCTTTGTTGCGCCGCACGAATTTCTGCATGCGATACGTTAAACTCGGCGGACATGCCTCAACGATTTCGTCGTCCAAGAACCGCTGCACATCGCGAGCAAGTCCGTTGGCCGTTTCATAGCGTCGGCTTCGGTCCTTTTCGAGGGCCTTCATGACAATCCAATCGAGATCCCCATTGACCAATCGGCTGAGTTGCGCCGGCGGTATCTGCCGAGTCGCTGCTACGCTCGCCAACATTTCCGATGTGCTCAGTCGGTCGCTTGGACGAGGCGGATCTTCCTCGCGAATCAGCCGTCGAACTTCTTCCCAAACGGCTTCTTTCAAGCGTTTCTTTTCGAGCGGGGTTGTTCCGGTTAGAAGTTCATAAAGGATGACACCCAACGCATAGATATCCGTCCGAGTGTCGATGTCGATCGCATTGCCAGCCACCTGTTCAGGAGACATGTAAAGCGGTGTGCCTACCACAGCACCAAAGGCAGTGTGAAGCGTTTGATCGCTGAGCAAGTGGGATGAATGCAGGGCCTTGGCGAGGCCAAAGTCAATGACCTTGGCGATCGGTTTTCCCTCATGTTCGGTAACAAGAATATTTCCAGGTTTGAGGTCGCGGTGAATGATCCCCTTTTGATGTGCGTGTTGGACCGCAGAGCAAACCGTTGAGAACAAGTCGAGACGCTCACGGACTCCCAGCCGATGCTGATCGCAATACTCGGTCAGCGATAAACCTCGGACCAGCTCCATCACAAAATAAGGGCGCCCATTTTCGGTGGTTCCCCCATCCATGACACGAGCGATATTAGGGTGGTCCATCAACGCCAACGCTTGGCGCTCGGCTTCGAATCGAACCAGCACTCCCTCGGTGTCCATGCCGGGCCGAATGAGCTTGATGGCCACTTGCCGTTTGACGGGTATGCGTTGCTCGGCCAACCAAACCTGGCCCATTCCCCCTTCGCCCAAACGCTCGAGCAATCGATATCGACCGGCGATCAAGGTGGATTCACGAGAACGGGGAGCATCCACGGTTGGAGTTCCACTCGCAAGGCTTCCAACCACGAGGTTGGGAAATCGTTTCTCGTAGTCCCCCATCACAGGTTTTTCACCCGCTTGCCTCCGGTAATGCATCTCCAAACCGATCAACTCACGCAACAGACTGTCGCGTTGCTCTGCTGGGACTTTTTCTAGACATGCAGCAATATCAGGCCGAAGTCCCTGTTTTAGTTCGCCTTCGAATGCGTCGAGAATGGGTTCAAAAGGATTCATGCTTGTTCGCTCCATAGGTCTCGAATGAGCTGAAGTTTGCGATCGACGGTTCGTGGTGAAAGGTTGACTCGAGACACGATGTCAGTATTCGTATATCCCTCCAATTTCAGAAGTGCGATTTGTCGGCAGTTTTCATCCAACATGTTCAACAAGCGTTCACACTCTTCGGACATTTCTGCAACGGCCTCTGGTGACGGTTCGGTCGATACTAGTAAATCGATAGGAGACTCGCCTTGCACGCCACCAGCGAAATCATTTTCGCCAAAAACTTTGCCACCGCCTCGCTTGAGTCGGCGTTCTCGCATGATTTGGTCGCAGGACTTGCGAGATGCGATCACGGCCAGCAATGGCCAAAGGCTGTCACGATCCAACAACTGCGGGAATTTTCCATGTTGAGCACCCAAGCATAAACTCTTGAAGGCACTCAGTGCCACGTCCTCTTCGTCCGCTTCTCGCTTGCTGGATGCCGCCAGTTTCATTCTTGCGAGTCCCACAAGGCGTTGAAAGTAACGATCCCAAAGCTTCGAGGCGGCATCCACTTCGCCAGCTTTAAGTTGATTCAGCCATAGGGTTATCGAGTCATTTTCACTCATGGGAAGATTTTTGGGATTCGATTTGGGATGGATTGGGGATTTATCCCTTGGATTGTAGGACAACTCCGGGAGGATTTTGTGGTTATCCAGAGCGGCCATCCGGTTTTTTGCTTTGAAAACCGTGACGTTCGATACGGTATTCATTTCAAAAATCGCGATTCTCGGTGGGTACCACCATCGGGTTCCGAGGGTCTGAAAATCTTTCACAGTTTCATGGCGTTCTTTTCGGAAGTCTGTGGATTTCCGTTTGTCGGAAGATTTATCCACCAACGTTTTCACCAAAGAGGCAACGAAATGTTCTTCTCAAGGACCCCTGAAATTCGAAGTAGCAAATCCGAAAAGCAACCGAATGCTCGCGGAAACCGAAATCGCGAATTGCGAAAACCCAATCTGGAACAACTGGAATACCGTCAAATGATGGACGGTAGCGGCTTGAATATCCTCAACCAACGAATAGATATCGTCAACAATCGCAATCTACTGAGCCCTCCAGAATTCAGTAGCAATCCCGGGGCCCCTCGCACGATCTATCTCGACTTTAATGGGCACACACAAAAGCAATGGACACGAACCGATGTTACTCCAAACGTGACCTTTAACAACGTTGTGTCGGCTGCGTTCGATACCGACGGACGATTTGGTTTTAGCGATTCAGAAATTGCTCAGATCCGGGACATCTGGAGCCGCGTTGCAGAAGACTTCGCTCCATTCAACGTCAATGTAACGACCAAACAAACCGTCGCTTGGGGAAGCGACGATCGCTACGTCGTTGTTGGAGGAAAGGACTTCTTAACACCAGAACACCGAGGGGGATACTCATCTGCATCCAACGTGGTATACGTTTTTAGCGAGGAGATCAAGTCTATGGTAACGGACCATGAGGGCAAACCTGCTAACCTAGCTGCAGCGACCGCTTCGACAGCATCCCATGAAGTGGGGCATACCTTTGGATTAAGCCATGATCGGCGATATGACAACACCGGAAAATACATCGATGACTACAGTCGTGGTGATGCAGATTGGACGCCAATCATGGGTGACTGTCTGTCGGTCGATCGGACCGTTTGGTCCACCAATGCAATCGTCGGTGAGGTTAAGGACGTATATGGGCGTTTTGCCGGCTACGAACGCCAGAATCAATTGGACGTACTTTCCGGTGTATTGGGACTGCGTGAAGACGAAGCGGGCGATCGGTGGACAAATGCCAAAGACATGCCCAGCATTCTCATTACGAGCACCAACAAATATGGAGTCGTGCCTGGCATCATCGGAACATCCACGGATTCGGATTGGTTCCATTTTCGTACGGATGGGGGAACAAACTCGATCACACTGAACACGAGTGAATTCGGAGCAAACTTGGAAGCAAAGATGACTCTGTGGGAGTCCATTCGTGTCGGAGCCGGTATTCGGTCTCAACAAGTAGTTCGACCGATTTTTGAATCGGTTGGCTTCAACCTTGGGCTTGTCAAAAACCTTGTTGCCGGAAGCTACTTCGTTTCCATTCAAGGGAACAACACGGCTCCCATACAAGGAAAGTATGCTAACGTCGGTCAATACACTCTTAGCGTTGGCTCCTCAGTCTCAGCCGCTCCATCGGTTGGTACTATGGCTTCAGGTGCGAACGCACTGCAATCCAAAATGAACGCCCAACTCGTTTCGAGCACCCCTCTTAGTAGCAGCAAGGTTGCAAGTACCCCAAGCAACTCGCTGGTGCGATCCAATGATTCCGTGGCAGTCATCGCAGAGACTCAAACTTCCAAACCTGTTGACAATCAACGAAGCGGAACCAAGAATTCGCTGCGATCGGATCTGGTCGATGACGTATTTGCAGACTTATCGCTTCGAATGGTCGGTCAAGTCATATAACCATATGGTTGTTTCAGATCAGACAAAAAGCCGATGATCGATGAGCGCGGGTGTCGACCAAATGGGCTCACAGGCGGAACAAGACGAGCTTTGAATCGCCGTCGTGTCATGTTTTGCGATGGTAGTGCGTAGTCATGAACTGATGCCAAACGCCATCGCCATCGAGAAACTTGGCCGTCAGGGTTCGGTAATCGTCGGTAATAAACTCGATGATGTCTTGAAACTTTGCCATCGAACCGTCCCCTGAGAAGCTAGGGCCCTCGGAGTTGAGCGTCAGTATTTTTCCCGTCGAGCCCAATTGGCCGTCATAGGGCCAAAGGTGAGTCATTACCGATGCAATGAATGTTCCAACAAAACGCTCTTTTTGGGGATCGTACCCAAGCGTCATAATGGAATCACATGCCCCGGTTCCCTCGCCGATGGTCCAAAGTTCACCTAAGGAACGCACGACTTCGCGACCGGTGCTTTTCGAGGTTGGTTGGTCGGGCCCCATCGAGTATTCCGATTCAACGTTCCACTCTCCGACGAGTTTCTGAAGCCAAAGATGTTGCGCTAGCGGTTCTGGTAATTGCAATTTCTGTCTCCTTAAAGATGATTGTTGATTATGGCGAAGCGTCGGCTGATGCCAAGCACTTTTTTAATATTCGAATCCGCAGGGCCAAATTCGACACGCGAGAAGTCATTTGTCTCAGGAAAATCCCCGAAAAAACGGGAAATTGGGGAGCATGTCTTTAAGACAAGCCCACGCAACTAGTTGCATGAAATTTCCAGGAGAAATTTGGCAAACACCTCTTTCTGTATTTCTGCAATCTTGCATCTGCGATCTTAAGCACCAGCCTGAAACCTCATCAGCCAAACTTGGCGATCACCAAACACAACTGAACACAAAACCTTGTCCGTTAACATCCAATTCCGTTTTGGAACGCCAATTGCGATGAGTTGTCCATTGCGCGCAATCCGCTCGCGACCTTGAATCCAAGTGAACGTTGATGGAAAAAGAACCAGCCATGCCCCAATCCAAAATCGAAACCAAGCGTAAACCGAATAGCGGTTGCGACGCAGAACCAGAAACGGCAAGCGATCTAGCAACCGAGTTGAGCGATCAAGAAATGGGCGAACCTAGTCGCGATGGTTCATTGACCACTACTTCGACCCTAGATCCAATATGCGGAATGGCTGTAAACGAAAGTACCGCCTTGCATGAGGACAGAGATGGCAAGACGTTCTACTTTTGCAGCGATCCATGCCGAAAAAAATTCTTGGCGACGATCGCAGGATCGAAATCGGATAGCAAATCGGGAAGTTGCTGCGGATAAAAAAGGCTCGCATTTTCTTTGGCCTGTGGATTACTTTCAATGCAATTGAATGAAGCAATAGACAACAACGCAATCTGGGCATCCAAACGAATCGAAGAAGATCCCTTGTTTTTCAAGCGGCTCGCTCGTGGTCAAAGACCCAGTATTCTCTACATCGGTTGCTCGGATAGCCGGGTCGCGGCGGAAGAGATGCTGGGAGCTGGGCCAGGCGATTTATTCGTACATCGCAACATAGCTAACTTGATTCCAAACAATGATCACAGTTCCAACGCTGTCGTCAATTTCGCGATCCATGACCTGGGCGTGAAGAGCATTGTGGTCTGCGGTCACTACGGGTGCGGTGGCGTTTTTGCCGCGATGCAGTCTAAGGATCTTGGAAACTTAACCTCTTGGCTTCAGAATATTCGCGACGTATACCGCTTGCATACCGCAGAACTGGATTCGATCGAGAATGAGGAGCTGCGGTATCGACGACTGGTGGAATTGAATGTTCACGAACAATGTATCAATTTGCTGAAAATCGCTGAGGTGCAGAACGCCTATAGCACTGAAGGCCTCGTCATTGCAGGCTGGGTCTTCGATATGGCCACTGGTCGCGTTAAGGACCTTAAGTTAGACATCGACAGAATCGTTTATTCCATTCGAGACATTTACAGCATTGCGGAGAAGGTCTAGGCCTGGATTTCGCTTATGAAAGAGGGCACAACTTCGCGTCCGACAATTGAGGCGGAGAGCAGTCTATCCTACTCGTATTGGCTCGGTACGTTCATCATTCGAGGTTCTGTCGCGCCTCGCGTTGTTTTAGATGTGTTGGGATTTGGCGTTTTGTCGGCGGTTATCGTCGTCGCGATTCTGGTTTTGGAGAAACTGCTTGGTAGGTCCTTGTCGGTTCCAGCGGGGCCATTTGAAGCTGCCGGTGCGGTGTTGGGCCTATTGTTGGTCTTGCGTGTGAACACAGGTTACAGCCGTTGGTGGGAGGCTCGGGTGTTGTGGGGAGGTATCGTCAATCAATCTCGCAATCTGGCTATTTCCGGATTGGCTTATGGGCCAAGGAACACGCGTTGGCGTTCGCGATTCGTCAGGTGGATCGCGGTTTTCCCCCACGTTTGCCGCCGTAGCCTTCGCGAACAGCGAAACTTTCCAGAACTTGAACGGTTGCTGTCCGATGAAAGTCGCGATTGGATTCGAAAAGCAGAGCACATGCCCGATGCCGTTTCGAGCGAAATTGCCATGCTACTTTATGAGGCACGCGGTCTGGGAATGGATGGCTTTGCATTCCAAAAATGCGAGGAGCAGCGATCTAAGTTGATGGATCACCTTGGTGGCTGTGAGCGGATCTTAAAAACTCCTCTTGCGCGATCAGGAGCCATTCAGGTTCGTCAGTTTATTTTCTTATTGTTGATTTCACTTCCCATTGGACTAATGCAAGCCTTGGCTGTTGATTCAGCAAGACCAGCTTACCCGGTATACAGTATGACTCAGATTTGGATCATTCCGCTTTATGTGATGTTGCTTGCATATCCGCTACTTTCTCTGGATCGCATTGGAATGGAATTGCAGAATCCATTTTGCACACAGCGCATAGACTTCCTGCCGCTAGACGGCATCTGCACCGCGATCGAACGCAATGTGCTTGAGCTTCTACACGACATTGAGGAACAGCCAGCGGCAGCTCCTCGACCTGTCGACGTTGAACTGCCGCCAGATGCAGAAGTGCCGTTAAAAAGCGAATCGTCGCTGGCTGACATCTCTTGATGTGCTCGGCCAGATTAGCACGTCGGAAAAAGTAATTCCGTCAAATCAACGACTAATCGACGTGGCTAAACTCTACAAAACTCTAGCAAATCAGAAATGAGTTGAGCTCGATGCGTAGCGAAAATTCCATGAGGTGCTGAATCGTACTCAATAAGGTGCGAGCCGTGAATGGCTTTGGCTGCGGGCCGGGCTGTCGCATCGATAGGGACAGTGTTATCGTTGGTACCATGCACAATGAGGGTTGGCAAATCGAACGCTTTGAGATCCGGACGAAAGTCCGTGGTCGCGAACGCATTTACGCATGCCAGAGTGGCCTTCAGTCCAGCTTGCATGGCCATCGAGTGTGTCCAAGATAACCATTCGTCGCTTACTGGCTTGGAAAGAACTTCCATGCCGTAAAAGTCTTTGAAGAACGAGGCGAAGAAATGCGCGCGGTCCTCCATCACCCCTTGACTCATTTGGTCGAAACTCTCTTGCGGCACACCGTTAGGGTTCGAATCCGTTTTCAACATGTATGGAACGACGGAGGAAATGAGCGCTACAGACCGAAGGCGGCTTTTGCCATGTCGCGTTAAAAATCTCGCCACTTCCCCGCCCCCCATCGAAAACCCGATGAGAGTCACGTCCGATAGCTGGAGGGTTGATAGTACATCGGCCAAATCGTCCGAAAGCGTATCGTAGTCGTATCCGTCCCACGGTTGACTTGACCGACCAAATCCTCGTCGATCGTAAGCAATTGTGCGAAAACCTGCATTTGCAAGTGGCATTGCTACGTCGTCCCAGCTGTCAGCCGTCAACGGCCAACCATGAATGAGCACCAGCGGGCGACCGTTCCCCCAGTCCTTGACATAAAGTTCGTCTCCACTGCGATTTCTAATTGATGGCATACAATTTCTCTTTCTTCAGAGCTGTCGTTAATGGAATGAAAAACGCTATTTGCCTGCAAATGCCCCAGCGACGCCGCCAGCAATGGTTCCAACCACCGTTCCAATCGACCCCGCTATGGTTCCTGCGGTAGCACCGGCTAATGCGCCGCCCAGTGCAGCTCCAAGGCCGGTTCCTATTGGATGAGCACCTAGCTCACCTCTAATCGGGTCTTCATTGCTCAATTCACGTTTGGTTACTTTCGTACTACTCAATTTACGATCCATGTTCTTTTCCTAACAATGCTTTTGATAGAGTCGCAATTGTCGACGATCTTCGACTTGGATTCAAATAGTCTGAAGCAATTGCTATGCCACGTTTGGGCCAGCGACTCGAAAATCAGAGTCGCCCAGTCGCGGCGCAACGCAGACGCGTTGTTAGCGATCGGCGGCCGTGAAGCCGATGCCAATCATTAACTAAGGTGACTTAACTTCTTTTTGCGTTCCCTCATGCCCAATTGCAATGGAATACCCAGCCAGCCGCATCGAGTAGACCCCCAAAGCGATAACCACCATGCGAGTCAGTTCCATTGCTGCCGCATAACCAATCTCATCCCAAAATGTTTGCAAACGGTTTACGCTAGGAAACAAGGAAACACTCATTGAAAAAAGCATTAGCAAAATGCCCGCAGAACTACTCAAAATCGAGATAAGGAGCCCCAGTACTTTGACTCGTTTGCCTGGCACAAAAAACAGTGCAGTCCCGAACATCCCCATGCCCGACAACACCGGCTTCGACAGAGTCTGAAACTTGATTAGCATTTCGCTCAATTGCCCAGACGACGGTCGATCTGAGCGGGCATTCAATGTGTGATCCAATTGCGCATCCATCGCGAGCACGACTGCAACGAGAGTAAGGATCATTAGCAAGAAGCCGATACTCAAGCGTTCGGGGCGATCTGTCGCCCCTCGAGGCTTGATACAAAGCCCGAACGCACGATGAAGCAACCAAAAGACGCCCAGCCAGATCAGGCAAACGTTTAGCTGCAACCAATCCAAAAATTCTACGACATTAAGCAAAGACACGTTTGGAAAAAAACAATAGGTAGAGAAGGCAACGAGCAGGATTGGCGTGATCAAGGTCGCTTTACCAACATTACTTTTTCGCAGTCCCACCCAAGAGATTGCCAATATCGATAGTCCCTCGAAAACACTGTAGCAGAGTTCAAGCAGTAGATGCCAAAGCCAAACAGGCGTGATATGCCAAAAAGACATACAAACCTTATTGCTGTATCCGCCTAATATTGCCGTTAAGACAAAAAGTAAAACAAGCAACCAAGGTTTTTGTCTTTTCTGGAGAATTGCAACCTCAGAACTTTCGGGACGGTTGGCAATAAATTATCTCACGCGTCTGACTTCGACAGCATCGATGGTATCCACGACACTATCGTTCGGCGAACTGCGGGGCTGAGGTTGTGCACTCCACATCGGTGCCGCTTGAGCGAATCGCTCCTTGAGTAACTCCCCAGTGCAAACCAAAAAAACCATCAGAGCTATGATCACGAGCGGCCAGTTCCAAAGCATCCCTGCGATCAACATGACCACCGCCATGACTTGTCCTATCCGCGCCGCATAACGCGTTGCGTTGGCGTACGGCATCCACATTGCGAGCACGCTTCTCAGTACCCTGCCTCCATCCATCGGAAAAGCGGGTAACATATTGAACACCGCCAAGATCACGTTGGCGACCAGTAGTTGCTCCCACGGGTCAAGCATCCCGACTCCTTCCACTGCAATCTGATTCAAACTAGCGCGAATCGAAAGCCCTAAAAACAGGATCGATGCGATCACCACATTCACCATCGGGCCAGCGATGGCGACAATCAGCTCCGATATGGGCGATCGCGTAAAGTCGGCCATCCTCGCAACTCCACCGATAGGATACAGCGTGATATCAAGAGTCGGGATGCGAAACCATTTCCCAGCAAGCGCGTGTCCCATTTCATGCAAGAACACGCAACCGAAAACGGCAAACACAAACCCGACGGCTGACATCGCAGAGTAGAGTCCCTGTCCCATGTTGGTCAGAGCGACATACATCGCCAAAAACCAAAAGGTCCAGTGAATGTATACCTTGATGCCAAGGAGCTTTCCCAAATAAACGGTTTGAAACATAATCCCTTTGTGATCAAATCAAAAGTGAAAGCGTTGTATGCGGTTGTTGCCGGAATCCACCACGTAGACTCGGTTCTTCGAATCCAAAGCGACCGACCAAGGTTGAATGAGTTCTCCCGGCTGACTTCCTGCAGCTCCCCAACTTGCCAACGGCTTGCCCTCGCGGTTCCATTGCTGTACCCGATGATTGCCGAATTCGCTAACGATAACCGTGCCATCTTTCGACAGGGTTAAACCGTACGGTAACTGAAGCTCGCCAAGTTCCGTTCCTTGGGTTCCTAAGATTGCGACCGACCGAGGTTTGTCTTCGCGCCAGTCAATCACTTGAATCCGATGGTTGCAGGAGTCGGCCACCCAAAGCAGCCCATCCTGATCGATGGAAAGACTTTGCGGTCGACTAAATTGAAGCGGCCCATTGCCATGTTCCCCCATTCGATCGACATATCGGCCGTCGGAAGTGTATTTGTGAATGCGGTCATACTCTCCGTACTCGCCGCAATAGTATTCGCCGCTAGGTGTTCGGACAATGTCAGTGACGAATGCAAACTGTCCAGGATCAGGACCGTTAACCCCGCCGATCGTTTTCTTTTCGATGAGTTCGCCTTCCGGCGTGTAAAACAAGAATCGGTAGTAATGCGTATCCGCCACCATAACACTCCCGTCCGAGTCGATACTCAACCCAGTCGGTTTTCCAGAATCAATGGCAGGAGTTCTCCAGAGCAGGACAAATTTCCCAGACTCATCGAATTTTTGGATTCGTCCCGTTTTATCTACGACATAAATCATGTCGTTTGCGTCAATGGCGATCGCTCTCGGCTTTTGAAATCGACCATCGGAAAGACCTCGCTGGCCGATAATCAAGTCTGGGGGCTCAATCGCGGTGCTTTTTTGAGAGCCTGTGCAGCCCGATTGAAAAGCGAGGCCTGGAAACGCAGCCATAGACGCTCCAAGACCAACGATTCTTCTGGCCGATTCGAGAAAATCACGTCTAGAACGAAGCTCTTTTTCGATTCCGCTTGGGCGAGCGCGTCGATCGGGAGTCATTTGGAACCTACCAATTGGCTGACAGAAGTGATTTCTTGGGGAATCGACCAGAGAACGCTAATGGGATATCATACCGAGATTGAAAAGGAATTGCGAAAATCAGTTCCACTGATTTTAGATCATGAACCCTAGCCAAAGTATCTGCTAACTCGCATGACCAAGATTCTGGATTGGAGGAAATCGGACGATCCACGGGATATTGTTCATTTGGCGGTCCAAGCTTTGGCGGAAGGGCACGTAGTGGCGTTGCCCTCAAATTACTCGTATCTTTTGGTGGCGAGCGGGCTGCGGCCCAATGCCGTTGAACAGCTTCGCAAAAGCAGCCAACGCTCCGGCGAAGACTCACTCGCCCTAATGGTTCGTTCGGCTGATGAAACTCTTGACTATTTTCCTGACATAAGCCCAGCTGCCAGACGACTGGCTCGAAAAGCTTGGCCCGGCCCCGTCATGCTGAGCATTCAAAACTCGCACGCCTCAAGTGTACTGCGATGCCTAGAAAATTCTGTTTGCGAATCAATGCAGGATTCGAATCACCGAATTGAGGTCTGGCAACCTGAGCATTTGGTCCTTGAGCATGTTTGCCGGCTTTTGTCCGGACCCTTGGTCTGTTGTCCAGCTCGCGACAAAGCGATCGCAATCGCGGAGCGCGTTGAGTCGCTGCAGGATGAGGACAGTGTTCTTGCTATTGATGACGGCGAAGTCATCTCGCCTGGCATGCCGACCGTCGTCTCGATCGACAAAAATGTTGGCAAAGTCGTTCGCAACGGCATCGTCAGCCAACAGGGACTACGACAGATTTCGCAATGGACTGTTTTGTTTGTCTGCACAGGAAACACGTGCCGCTCTCCGATGGCACAAGCCATGATGGAGCGAAAGATCAAAGCCAAGTTTGGTGCGTTGGCCGCCGATGGAAATTGCCCTGTGGCTGCCTTGTCTGCGGGAGTATCCGCTTACGGCGGCGACAAGGCCTCGCATGGTGCCTTGGCCGCCATTCGGCAGTTTGGCACAACTTTGGACGATCATCAAAGCACGCAACTCAATGCGGCCTTGGTCGAGCAAGCGGATTTGATCCTAGCGATGGGGCAGCGGCATCGGCACGTTATCGTTTCGCAGTGGCCTTCGCTTGCTTCCAAGGTGCATCTCATTTCTCCCGACGGCGGAGAGATTAGCGATCCGTTTGGAGGTCCTCTGGAAATTTATCAGAAGTGTGCCCAACAATTGGACCAACACACGGACTATTGGATCGATCGACTCGATACGGAATCTTTGATTCAATGGTCTTAGGCTATTTGAATTATCCCCAACAAACTGCGGAGTATGGAGAATGAGAATCGCCATTGGTAGCGACCACCGAGGATTTCAAATCAAAGGCAAGCTGATCACGCTGCTGACAGCGGATGGACATGAAGTCGAAGACTACGGAACGCAAAGCGATCAAGCCGTCGACTACCCTGACTTTGCCGTAGTAGTCGCAAAACGAGTCGCAGACGGGCTGGTGGAACGCGGCATTCTCATCTGTGGCACGGGCTTTGGGATGGCAATTGTTGCCAACAAGTTCAAAGGTGTTCGTGCTGCCGCATGCTGCGATGAAGTCATGGCGGAAATGTGCCGCCGCCACAACGATGTCAACGTACTGTGCTTGCCCGGCGATTTGATCGGAGATAGACCGGTTGGTGATCTCGTCCGTATCTGGTTGGCAACGGAGTTCGAAGGGGGCCGGCACACGCGACGACTCGAAAAAATCGCAGGCATCGAAAAAGCGGAACTAACCTGAGTGGACTCGACTCTCTCCAATCGCATCGACAGCCATCATCATTTTTGGCAATACTCTGCCGAGCAATATCCATGGATCTCGGAACCGATGAGCATTTTGCGACGGGACTTTCTCCCGCCGCATTTGCTCGCGGAAGTGAATGTAAACCAAGTTGGCGGAGTGATTTCGGTCCAAGCCAGACAAATCGAGGAAGAGACACGCTGGTTGCTGTCGATGGCATCAAGCCACGATTGGATCAGGGGAGTTGTCGGTTGGTTGCCCCTGCAGAACCTTGATATTCGCGAGACGATGGTGAAATACCGCGATGAAGCAAAGCTTTGCGGATTGCGGCATGTGGTGCAAGACGAACAAGATGACGGCTTCTTAGATCGACCTGCGTTCAATAACGGTGTTCGATCGATGCTGGAGTTTGGATGGACTTATGATCTACTGATTTATGCAAGGCAATTGCCTTTTGCTATTCCGTTTGTGGATCGTCACCCGGACCAAGTTTTCGTTTTGGATCACATCGCCAAGCCTACGATCCAACCGGGACATCACGCTGGCCAATGGGATCGCGATTTGAGAGAGTTGGCCAAACGTCCGAATGTCTTCTGTAAATTTTCCGGCGTGGTTACGGAAGTGCGTGACCAAGAATGGACGTTATCGCAGATCGAACCGTATTGGAACACGGCCCTCGAAGCCTTTGGTCCCAGCAGACTCATGTTTGGCACGGACTGGCCCGTCTGCCTTTTGAAAGCAAGCTACACGCAGTGGGTGACCGCGGTTGCTGCGTTTGCCTCCAAGCTGAGCGACAGGGAACAAAATCAATTTTGGTTTGAGAATGCGGTCCGTGCATACAAGCTAGGCGATTAAGAACTTCTGCACTGCTCGCTGGCAAAGTGTTTGCATCGTCACAAGGTCTGAGAGCGATTCCATTCCGTTGGCCTTAAGGCTGTACGAGCGGATTCCGTTGAGCCACTTTTTTCGGATGCTTTGTTTGCCATGTAGAGCACCGACCAATGCGCCAACGATGGCGGCGACGGAATCGTTATCTTTGGTATCGTTCACCGAGGCGATGATCGAGGACTCGAAACTATCGGCATGGCACATGAGGACGTAAAGAACAGCTGGCACCGTCTGCGTACAGTCTGCTCGGGAGCCAAAGCCGTCGAGCGAGCATGCTTCGGCAAGCGTGACTCCTTTCTGAAATGCCTTTCGAACAGGCCCATCGACAAAGTCGCTCAAGGTACCTCGAAAGCCGACCATCCATTTTGGAATTGGGTCGGTGTTCAGTGGCAATGGCAGAGCTCCTACTTCGAGGTCTTGGGCCACACGGAGGTACTCGTCGAGCCACCATTCTGAGTTGGGGCAATCGCCAAGTGGTCGTTCCAGAACTTTCCAAAGCAGATGCGTAAAGGCAATCGCGGACGATAGCGCCACCGTATTGCCATGCGTGATAAAAGCCGACATAGCAGCATCGCTCCACAGTTCGCCGCTGGGAAAACGAAGATGAGGCAGGATGACTGGCGCAAATCGCATGAGAGCCCCATTGCCTCGTCCCTCGGAATTTGGATCGCCAACACACTCATAGATCGCCATATCGCTCCCTTGCAATCTTTTGCGATGACGTGTTAGCGAAGCAGATGTGTTGCTGCCCATCCCAACGATCAAGCTCTGTCGATCTACGAAACAACCGGCGACGTCATCGAAATCAAAATGACCGCGTGCGAGCAAACGCTCGACGAGCCAGAATGTCATTTGCGAGTCATCGGAAATGCGCCCGGATCGAACGTCCGAACCAGGCAAGTGATCCAAGATCGTGCCGAAACGCTCGTGTCGAGACTTTGGATCAAATTTCCATTCTGTAGAATGTCCGAGCGAATCGCCTACGGCCACACCAAGTAACATTCCCTCAATGCGTTCCTGAGCGTGAATGCTTTTGACATCGGATTGAGTAGGACTTGTCGAGAAAATCCCGCCCCTTCGCAACGCAATCCTTTTGGATGCGATGTACTCATCCAACAAAGCCGACGCGTCTGACAAACCGTCAAAAAGAGATGCTTTCGAGTAATTCATGGCCGGAAGAGTACCACTTTCCAATGTCTATAAAGGCAATACCGTTCAACCAAGCTCATCATCGCTGAAAATTCGTCAACGGTCAGCCGTAGGCGTACCCTAGCACGACGCGCAAGCTAGTGAATTGGACCGTAAATTCACTAGCTTGCGCGTCGTGCTAGTGCCGGAATTGGTAGTTGGCCTTTGATGGAAGCGACATCCTGCCTATTTGCACAATAGTGCTCCATCGCAGGTCCAGCGGTATGGTTTTGCCATAGTTTCATTATAGTAGTCGATGAATCGAAGTATACGATCCTCG
>JANPHB010000321.1:0-2942 GCA_031424235.1 Pirellula sp. | reverse complement strand
CTGCGGGCGCTTGTTTTGCGAACTGCCCTACGATTTTTGCTATCATTGCCAGTCTCCTCGTGCGATGGAAAGGTTACCCTTTTCATCATACGCACCGATGGAATGACGGCTTTACAGGATTCATTGTCCTCAATCGTTTCGTCGCTGTAATTCACGATCGCAATCCATTCAGACCTACATTCGCTTCATGATCGATGTTTGTAATGAATCTAAAGTGCCCGCCGAGCGATTGAGACAATCGCTCTACTCTCTTAAGCACAGCCATCTACAAACGCGAGCCACTCTTCCTCTCCGCGCAAACCTCCTGCAGCGGGCACTCTAAAAGCGTCAATGTGGTGCATGCATTCTGCGTTCCAGCCTTGTCCGGAGCCCGACAAGATTGGTTCTTGAAACAATTGTCTTTCCGAATACCAAAGGCGATTCATCCCGGTAACGTGCCAAGCTCGCAGTTGATGGCCATAGCATTTCTTGCAGTCTTGGGAAAATCGAATTAATTTTCCGTCATGCGACAACGGTCTGCCGCCTGGACGTGAAGACGACTTGGAGTAACCACGCACAAAAGGCATCCAATGCGGCTTCCAAGGCCCGAGCGGAGAATTGGCGTAAAATAATTTGAGCGAATAAGATCGCCACCCCGCGAAGAGCCAATAGCGTCCGTCATGCTGAACCATCGAGCAGTCCATCAACCGGCCGCGAAGTATCGTTTTTTCGAACTCCCACCGATATGGAAATTCGATGGCGCGATAAAGGTCTACGCGTTTAACGGATTTGGATTCCGGCATCATGTAGACTTGTCCGTCGTGCTCGAATACGAACGGATAGGACAAGTGGTGTGGCTGCTTGAGGACGATCCCTAACGGGTCCCAATGGACCAAGTCCTTGCTGCTCGATGCGCCAATTACTGCAATGTCAGAATTACGCTGAAACAACTCGAAAAACAAATAACATACGCCGTTACGAAAAATGGCAAAGGGGTCCGCGACCGCTCTGCCATTCCATTTTTTGAAATCGTTCGCTGTTACGATTGGGTTAGGGAGCGTCGACTTTTTCAGACGATCGAGACTGCTACCACGCAGTAAGCCAACCGACCAGATCCCACTTTCGTAAATGGGATCAATACCCATCACGTCTGCCTTGGCTTTGCAAAACGTACTGCAGCAGATAGTAAGCCAACGTAGCCACTGACTGTAAGGTTGCTGCCACATAGGTCATTGCCGCTGCGGTCAAAACGCCACTGACTTGAGAAAGCTCCTGGCTGTTGATGATCCCTAACGCCATCAACTCAGTCTTGGCTCGTGAACTGGCGTTGAACTCAACTGGCAAGTTAATCAGTTGGAAAATAACGGTAGCGGAGAAACCAGCAACGAAAAGGATCATGGCCCCCTTTGACCACTGATATTGGCCCATTGCTCCTAACGCAATCGCCGCGAAAAAAAACACGCTGCTGATCTTGCTACCGAAGCCAGCAACAGGAACCGCAAGATTTCTTACTACTAATGGCGCATAGTGTTTCGCATCTTGAATGGCATGCCCAACTTCGTGTGCAGCGATCCCAACCGATGCAATTGAGTATCCTTGGTAAACGTCTGGACTGAGCCGAACGACTTTGGCAGACGGGTCATAGTGATCCGATAGATGTCCCTGGGATTGTTCAATAGGAATGTTTTGGAGCCCATTGGCATCGAGAATCCGTCGCGCTGCCATTGCCCCGTTCATTCGCGTTGGGATTTGGCTGGTACGCTGATATGCGGAACGGATCCACCACTGTGCGCCGAGTGCGAGCAGCATGGTAGGGCCGACAAACAACAAATACAGCAACATGGCGTTTTTTCCTTAACAAATTGCAATTGGCAGTCCAAAAACTGAACCCACCCGTGAGGTGCACATTCCGTGCCGTGTCGCGAGTGGGTTCCTGTTAAAGAGATTCTATGCTTTTTGCATTACTTCTTTTCGGCGGTTTCCTTCAATTCGCCGCAATCCTTGATGCGAATTTCCGCTTTCGTGGCGCCGGAACCGCTTCCCAAACCTTCGATTTTCGTCACGAGTTCCATACCTTCCAAAACCCTGCCGAAAATCACGTGCTTTCCGTCAAGCCAAGGGGTTGGAATGGTTGTGATGAAAAACTGGGAGCCGTTGGTGTTCGGGCCTGCGTTGGCCATGCTCATCAAACCTGGCATTTCATGGCGAAATTTGAACGCCTCGTCCTTGAACTTCTCGCCGTAGATGCTTTCCCCACCAGTGCCGTTGCCTGCGGTGAAGTCACCGCCTTGCAACATAAACTGAGGGATTACGCGGTGAAATTTGCTTCCTTTGTAGTGCAAAGGTTTTCCGGATTTGCCGGTACCCTTTTCACCCGTGCACAGGCAACGGAAATTTTCGACCGTTTTTGGCACGTCATCGCCAAACAAACCCATTACGATTCGTCCAGCATCTTTGCCGTCAATGGAGACATCGAAATAAACTTTAGTGGTAACTTTACCATCTTTTGGGGAATCAGCAGCAAGAGCCATGGTGACCAACGCTAGTAAGCAGGGAAGGAACAAAAAACGGGACATTCTCAAACTCCGAGTGGATCTAAATCACAAACAAACGCCTGACTGTGCGGACATTCGTTCGATGCCCGAGACACGATCCCAATAAGTATACCGAATCCAGCCTACAATGGCAGGGAGGGCCATAGCCCAATGGCACTCACTTTACTCAAATTGAGCCGCGACCACCGTGTTTGGCAGCGAAACCGTAACGCCGGAGCGAGCCCTCCGGTTTCACGGCATTTACGGGGCACTCACTCGACGACATGCGCCGTTCCGCTAACAAACCAGCTGCCTTAACTGCGGAGCAGTGGCATTTGAAAGCCACGGATGAAATCCTCATCATTACCCACATCTTTTTGACTTTGCTCCCCTCGCCCCTTCTAGGGTAGTGGGGCTGGGGGTGTGGGG
>JANPHB010000320.1:0-37395 GCA_031424235.1 Pirellula sp. | reverse complement strand
CCGCCCCGCCCCCCGGTTTGGGTTTCCGCGGGGGGCCTTCTCACAAAACAACAACTTGCCACCCCGCCCCCCCCCCGGGGCGGCCCCACGAATCCAGAGTTGTACGATTGTGCGACGTGAATCTAGAACTCCAAAGCTGCGGACGGTGGGGTCAAGCCCAGCCGTCCTGAAATGCTTCAAAGCGTTGCCTAAGAGGGGTGAGGGGATCTAAGTCAAAAAGACATGGGTAGTGACAAGATACGTTCGGCGCGTTTCTCGATGAATGTCGATGGAATCCAGGTGAAAACGTCCACGTAAATACCACGTGCTCAGCCTCGTTTTTGGTATGATGCGAATTCGCGATCCTCTTTTTTAAGAACCTCCATTACCATTTTCGCTCCATGATTCTGAAAACTATTGCCTTTTCCCTGATAGCCCTAACCATTGGACTTCTCTTCGCACAAGACGCTGAGACTTCCTACAAGAAGACTGCTGAGGTTGAGGGGATCTCCGAGTATCTTCTTCCCAACAATTGTCGAGTGCTTCTTGTTCCCGACGAATCCTCCAATAGCATTACGGTGAACATGACCGTCCTGGTCGGATCGCGTCACGAAGGATACGGCGAATCGGGGATGGCACACTTGCTGGAGCACATGCTCTTCAAAGGAACACCAACCCACGGAGATCTTGACAAGGAACTCAAGGAACGAGGGGTTCTCGATATGAACGGTACCACCGATTACGACCGAACCAACTATTACGAAACACTGCCTGCGACTGATGAAAATCTAGAATGGACCATCGCAATGGAGGCCGATCGATTGAGTAATTGTTTCATTCGAGGCGAGGATCTGTTTTCGGAAATGACCGTCGTACGCAATGAGTTCGAATCGGGTGAAGATTCACCCAACGATATCCTTTTGCAGCGCATCATGGCCAATGCATACGAATGGCATAACTATGGGAAGAGCGTTATCGGCAATCGCGTCGACATCGAACGGGTTCCCGTGAATCGGCTTCGCGCTTTTTACAAGAAATACTACCGCGTCGACAATGTTGTGCTAATCGTTGCCGGGAAGTTCGAGCCCGAAAAAGCCTTGGCAGCTGCCATGAAGCACTTTGGCTCAATCGAGAAACTTAGCACTCCTCTCGAGCAAACGTATACGGTTGAGCCCACTCAGGATGGCGAACGAATCGTGTACCTCAATCGCGTTGGCGATGTCGGCTTGGTCGGCGTTGCCTATCACGTTCCGGCCAAGGCGCACGCAGACTCGGCGCCTTTAACGGTGCTCGAACACATCTTGGGAACTGAGCCAAGTGGTCGACTCTACCAAAGTCTCGTTAAGACGCGACAAGCATCTGCGGTGACATCCATGCATCAAACAGGCTATGACCCGGGTATGTTTGGTTGTCTGATTCAAGTCAATCGAGACGTTCAAGTCGAAGCGGTGCGTGAATCGCTTCGCAAGATCTTTCAGAGCATTGTCAAGGACGGCGTTACCGAGGAAGAATTGACGCGAGCCATTCGAGAGTTGGTCAACCAAAAAGAAAATGCCCAGACCAATACAGGCACCTTCGCTTATGAATTGAGCAATTGGGTGGCTTTTGGTGACTGGCGATTGTTCTTTTTGGATCGCGATCGCATCGAATCGGTCAAGGCGGAGGATGTGAAACGCGTTGCCGAACTCTACTTTAAGGACAGTAACCGAACGACAGGTATCTTCGTTCCAACCCCAGAACCAGATCGTTCTGCCATCGGCCAACGTCCGAAAATCGAAACGCTAGTTTCTGGCTATACAGGTCGCGAATCGGTATCCAAAGGTGAGGTATTTGAGCCAACCGCTGAGAATATCAAGTCCCGTACTTTCCGCGGCAAATTGGAATCCGGACTTAAGTATGCATTGCTACCCAAACAAGTGCGTGGGGATCGGTTCTATTTGAAGTTGACGTTGCGGTTCGGCAACGAAAAAACCCTGGGTACGGAAAAGAATCTTCAACCAGGGAAGTTGCTAGGGGACGCATGGTTGATGGGTACAGAAAAGTACACCGAAGCGACCTTGAAGGACAAATTGGACGAACTCCAAGCGGAATGCGTAGCGAGCAGCGAAACGGGAGCAGTTACGTTTCAAGTCACAGGTCGTAAGAAAAAGTTTTCGGAAACAATCGAGCTCTTGGCGGAAATTCTCCGACATCCAACATTCCCCAACGATGAATTTGGATTGCTCATCACCAAGAAATGCTCAGAGATTGAGTCTGCACAAACAGATCCGAATTATCTGGCTCAAGTTGCGCTGTCTCGCAAACTAGCTCCGGTTCCTGCGACGAACATCCACTATGTTCCAACCTCCGAGGAGAGCCTCAAGCGTTTGGGAGCAGTTCAAGTTACGGACCTGCGGGACCTCTACAAGCGTTTCCTTTCCGGAACCAACGGAGAGATTACGGTTGTCGGAGCGTTCGAAAAAGAGCTCGCACTGAAACAGCTCAACGCAATGATGGCTGGATGGAAATCGTCGGAAGCTTATTCTCGAATTGCGAAGCCCTACCTCAATGTTCAGTCCGAGACGATCTCGATCGAGACCCCCGACAAAGAAAACGCCGTCTTGATGGCCGCTACCAATTTGGAAATTCGCTCGGACGATCCAGACTGGGAGGCGCTGTACATCGCGAATGATATTCTAGGTGGCGGCTCCTTGGCCAGTCGATTGGGCGAACGAGTCCGTGAGCAAGAGGGCCTGTCGTATGGCGTCGGCAGCCAGTTCATGGCCAAATCTTTAGATCGCTCGGCCGTCTTTATGACGTTTGCCATTACCAATCCGACCAACCGCGACAAACTGGTAAAGACGATCGACGAAGTCTTCGATGATTTCATGAAGAACGGGGTCACCCAAGAGGAAATCGAATCGGCAAGGACGAGCTACTTAAAACAGCTGGAAGAAACGCTTAGCAACGATTCGCAGTTGCTGTCGACTCTCCATCAATATCAAGAGGCAAATCGCGACGAGTCATTTATTATGCGTCGTCAGCAAAACGTTAAGGCACTGACCAAAGCGTCTGTCGATGCTGTTTTAAAGAAACTTCTTAATCAGAAGAAACTCGTGGTCGTCACTGCTGGCAATTTCAAAGGAGTCAGCGATCCCAAGTAGTATTTGATGCACTTGATATTGCTCTTTGCAGTCAAAATCAGGCTTTGTGTAGCGAAAGTCGTCAAGACTTTCGGCGGCATCATCTAAACGCCCGAAACTCTTGACGAGTTTCGCTACAAATGCTTTACAGCGTTTGCTTAACGGCGTTGCCGCTTAGGGGATAGCGAGCGGCCGTATGATAGCTATCGCCGCGGAGGTTTTTCCGTTTGCGTAGATGACGTAACTCACCCAAGCTCACATTGGATGATTAGAAGCAATTCAGCCGAAAGATGGAAAAGGCCAATTGGCTAAAACGGCAAGTACTCCTTCTTTCGTTTGCGTTTTATCGTGCAGTTCGATTTACTTGATTTGTTGACCACCTCTGACTTCCGTCGATGGATTGCCTCAGCGGTCGTTTGCGCTGCTTTCGTCGGCTGCAAGGTTGGCCCACAGTATGTCGTACTACACGCCGAAGTGAAGCAAGATTGGTCCATGCAAAGCCACCCGCGTCTGACAGGTGAGCCCGCCAATCCAGTTGCATGGTGGACGCATTTCCAAGATCCAGTTTTGAATGAGCTGGTAGCGTCAACCCTCCAGCAAAATCTAACTTTGCGAGAGGCAGGCCAGCGCATCGAGGAAGCAACTGCCCGGCGCGGCGTTGTGGTCGGAAATCTGTACCCACAATCGCAGGCCGCAACTGGTGGCTTTAGCAAGTCTCGGCTAAGTTCTCGAACAGCGAACTTCTTTTCGTTCCCTGGTGTATTTGAACCGGACCTAAATCCAGAAAACTGGTCGATTGGACTGGCCGCGTCTTGGGAACTCGATTTTTGGGGCCGATACCGTCGAGCGATCGAGTCTGCCGATGCTAGTTTGGACGCAACGATTGCAGCTTACGATGATGTGGCAGTAATCCTCATTGCCGAAGTGGCATCGGCCTATGTCGAGATGTGCACCGCCGAACGAAGATATCGTTTGGCAGCTCAAAATCTTGATATTCAAAAACGAACATTCGATATTGCCAGCCAGAAACAAGAGGCTGGTATCGTTTCGGGACTCGATGCGGCGCAAGCCGAAACGAACGTGGGACAAACAGCTTCGATTTTGCCAACCTTGGAAATCCAACGCAGACAGGCCAGCAATCGACTGTGCGTGCTATTGGGGCGACCGCCCGTCGACTTGTCGAGTGAGCTAGGTTCATCGAGCCAGATTCCCGTTTCGCCCTCGAGTTTAGCCTTTGGCATTCCTGCCGACCTGCTTCGAAGACGCCCAGACGTTCGTCGGGCTGAACGAGAATTGGCTGCTCAGTCGGCAAGAATTGGAGTAGCACAGTCCGATTTTTATCCCCATGTCAGCTTGATAGGCAACATCGGTTATTCGGCAGAGGACCTTGGCAAACTAAGCAGTTCCAAAAGTTCGTCGGGGGTTATCTCGCCACAGTTCGCATGGAATATTTTGAACTTTGGTCGAATCAAACGAAACGTCGAAGCGGAAACGGCTGCCTTTCATCGACTTGCCTATGCTTATCAAGCTTCCGTCTTGAATGCTCAACGCGAGGCCGAGGATGCACAGATTTCTTTTGCATATGGCTTTGACCGAGCCACCGCGCTTGAGACCGCTGTGAAAGGTGCGACGAAAGCTGTGCAGAAGCTGGAGCAATCCTATCAAGCCGGAACGATCGGCTTTGGGCAAGTCTATGTCATGCAAGCGGAATTGGTTCGCCAACAAGACCAACTTGCGCAGGCCGAATCAAGCATCGCAATGAGCTTGATCGCGATGTTCAAAGCACTCGGAGGAGGCTGGGATTTTCAAATCTGTTGCGGCGAACAAGCAATTGTTCACACGGCGTCCAAATAGGTCCATCAGCATTCACTGTGTAGACGCCGGCGTCCAGTGTAAAACGGTTGTCCTCAATCGTTTCGGTACTGCCAAACCACAATCGAACAACCCATACTCGAAATGCATTCCAAACCAAAACTCGGTTCAAATCCGCTTGGCTAACATTAGCCTAAAGTGCCCGCCAAGCGATTGAGACAATCGCTTTACTCTTCACGAGGCGGTTACAACAGCTTTCTGCTGTTGCGCGGACTTTGGCTTTTTGCCCAAACTGTGCGACTTCATGAAGATTCGAGCTAGGCCAAGTGGTCCGAGCAGCTTCCCTGCCGTCATGACCCCCGCCATCATGGCACCGTTGACTCCTGGCGTCCCCACATCGCTGCCTGTCAAGTAAAGGTTACGCAACGAAGTCCCAATGCTCCATTGGTCTCGGAAGAGACGATTGGGATCGCACGCTTGTCCGTAAATTCCACCCGCCCAATGCCCTGTAAAACTCTTCACGGTCAATGGGGTCGACAACTCCTGATAATCGACAAGCTTTCGCAGGCCAGGCATATGCTCGTCCGCGTAGCTCAGCATTTTTTCGGCGATTCTTGCTTTGGCTTGTTCGTACTCGTCACCTCGACGCATCCACGTCGAGTCAGCATACATGTCCCAGTCCTTTTCACTGCTGAAGTAAATAATCTGTGCAGTGTGCGGCTCTTGGCCAGGATTGCGCAAAGAACCGAAGGAAACGAAACACCCATCCACCCGTTCAGGTTCCCCATCCCGTACTCGTGCTTGCGTATCATGATCCAGTTTGGAATAAATCCAGTAGTTGCAATCGTCAAACCCATGTTTCCGTGGGTCATCGTTAAGTCCTAGGAACAGAATGTTTGCCGATGTGCCAGGCTTTAGTCTCGCAACTTTCTCTCGTTCTTTTTCGCAAGTACCGGCGGGAACTAGTTTACCAAACGTTGTCACAGCACCTGCGTTTGAAATGATGATCGGTGCCTTAAACTCAATCTCCTTGCCCTTGTTTACCGCCGTGATGCCACAGGCTTTTCCATTGTGCACGTTGATGCTCTTAACTTCGTGATTGACCAAGCATTTGCCACCATGATCTTCGATCGCCATCGCTGCGTGAATGGCGATTTCTTTCGAACCGCCAATCGGGTAGAAGCCACCCCGCAAAAAGTCCGCGGCGACCGTTGCGTGAAATCCAAAGGCGCTCTCGGACGGCGGCGAACCAAAGTCCGGCCATTGGCCAGCCAGAATGGCACGCAACAACGGCTCCTGAATTCGCTTGAGGTACTCTGCTGTCGTTATGCCCGCAAGGTTCTTTCCAAAGTAGTTCATAACGTTTGCAATCAGCGGTGAGTATTGCTTGGACACAAACCACTTCGCTACCCATCCTTGGGCTTTTCGTAGATCTTTGAAATACGCTTTGAGACTCTTTTCCTCGTGCGGAAAACGCTCGATCAAGTCGGCTTGGAAACGCTTTTCGTCATCGTGGACATCAAACGTCTCTTCCGGGAAAACGAATCGCTCGAAAGGGGAGTTCATTTTATGCCACTCGACACCCTGCCTGGTAACCAAGTCCATGATGCCGCGGGTCATCGATTCGGGTTGCATGTCCCCGATGTAGTGGACTCCTACGTCCCATTCGTACTTTTTCCTTCGAAACGAATGGGTGAAACCGCCGAGCTTGAAGTGGCGTTCTACAACCAGAACACGCTTCTTACCAATTTGAGCCAATATGCTGGCTGTGGTTAGGCCGCCCATTCCAGAGCCGATCACGATCGCATCATAGGTATTCGAATTCATGGTTGGGTCTCAATTGACTTTCATAAGTGAGTGATTCATGCGTCGATGGCAATTTTGGCTTTTGTTTCGTTTAACAGTCAGCCGAAGGCGTACTTACAACAGCCCAAGTACGCATACGGCTGACTGTTAAACGTGATTTCCACGACGGGACGCTTGTTTCCAAACGAACGCGTTGACGCCGATGAGTTCGCATTCCAGCATCCCTTGATTTCTAAGGTGATTCAGGAATCCGACCGTTTCGGCAATCAATGCGCTGCGTTCGCTGGCGGCCAGCGAACGGCGGTAAACCGTGTCAAGACATTCGACCGCTGTTTTAGGGCGATCCAACGACTCAAACAACCGCGAAAGCACCGCTTTTTGGCTAGCAAGGAGTTGTTCGCAACGCGTCGGAAGCCCACGGAAAGGGACATTGTGTCCTGGCAAGCAAAATGTTTGCTCATCTGCCAAATGCATAAAACGTTCGCAGCTTTCAAGCCATTCACTGACCAAGTCGGCCCTCGGCTCACATGGATGAACACTCAAGTTGGAAGCCGTCCCCGCGAGGATTTGGTCTCCTGTGATTGCAATTCCATCATTCGACCAAAGAGTTGCATGTTCGGCTGCATGGCCATTCCCAATATGGACTGTCCAATTGCGATCGCCGATGGCGAGCACGTCACCTTGTTTGATCCGAGTGTAGGAGTAAGGAAGTGGAGACACAAGCTGCGAATAGTTGCTCGGCGCACGGCGACGGTATGCAGCCAACTCCATTCCCTTTAGCCCAGCTTGCTCGACAAACTGAATCTGTTCGTGGCACGGCAACTGTCTGTCATCGATCTGCAGCATTTTTGCAAAAAGCCAACATACCCGTGTGGCATACAAAACAGCCCCACTCTTTACCAGTTTGCCTGCCAAGCCGATATGATCGGGATGATAATGAGTTGAAATAACGCGAGTGATAGGTAGGTGAGCCAGCGGACCATGCTTGAAAACGGCATCCAATGCCTCCTGGCACTTTTCTGAATTGCAACCAGTGTCGACTAAAGTCCAACCTGAACTGTCATGCAACGCGTAGACGTTTACGTGATCTAGGTTCGAGTCAAGCGGCAGCCGTATCCAATGAATGCCCGGTGCGACTTCAATGGGATGTCCACGCTCTGGCGTCGCTTCAAATGCAATGCGTACGCCCGCAATTCGATCGATGTTTCCTTCTTCTCCGGCAATTTCAAGCTTTGGATTCATGACCGCTCACTCTGACAATTACCTTGCCACCACGTTGCGCTTGTTCAGCCCTCCGGATGGCATCACCGATGTCTTTGATTTCGTAACAAGAATCGATGTCGATCTTCAGCGAACCATCGACCATCATCTGGGATAGGGTGTCAAACAGCGATTTCCGTTCCGCCAGTGACAGGCGATTTAGCATTTTCGATAGCCAGAATCCTACCAGCGTAATTCCGCGAAAAATCGTCTGCTCTGGAGCAAGCAAACAAGCCTCTCCTGATAGCATTCCATAATTTACGATTTTGCTACCCTCGGTTAAGCACTCCGCGAGACTCTGAACTCCAGGTCCTGCGACAGCGTCCAACGCCAAACGGATGGGTTCATTTCGAATGGCTTTCTCAACTCGCTCCGCCAAATTCGGTCCATCCTCAATCACAATGTCTCCACCGATCTCGAGCACTTGCGGAATGGTCTCCGCTCGACGCACAACGTTGACCGTCCGAATTCCTTTGGCCTTGGCAAGCTGAATCACGCAGGCGCCGACGCTCGAACGCGGGGCATTTTGAATGATCCAATCGCTTACTTCCAATTGCACAAAGTTATTGAGCAAAATGGTTGCGGTCGTTGGATTGACCTTAAGCATTGCTAGCTGATTAACGTCTGCATCAGCTGGGACTTTATGAACGGCTGCCACTGGGACCTTGCGTCGCTCCGACCAATTGTCATTAGCCAGCAGCACAACTCGGTCGCCGATGTTCAGGTCCTTGACCGCCGATCCGCGGTCCGCAATTCGACCGACGCCCTCCATACCAATGGTGGCTGGCAATGATGGCAGTTTGCCATAGCGGCCGGCCAGTATAGCCAAGTCAGCCACGTTGATGGGAAACGCCTCCACATCCACGACTACTTCCCAAGCAGAGGGGGGCCCCACGTCGGCCACGTCGACACATCTTGCAACTCGGCTCGGCTGACCGAAGTCTTCGTAACGAATCTGTTTCACTTTACATAACCCCCTTGGACTTGGGAGCCACAGCCATATTCTTGGCAAGACAGTCAATGGTGTAGTCCATCTGCCCCTCGGTATGGTTTGTATTGATAAAGAAACGAAGTCGAGATTTGTCGCGAGGAACGATTGGATACAACATTGAGAAAGAACAAATTCCGGCGTCGAAGAGCTGGATCGAAAGCCAAAGGGCTAACTCCGAGTCGCGGGTCATGATGGGGACGACACCGGAATCTTTGCTGTTGTACGTGTTCAAACGTGCTGCCTTGGCCTTTGCAATAAAGTAAGCTGCGTTGGACTGAACCCGTCGTGCCAACTCGGGGTGCTCTCGCATAATTCGAAGCGTCGCAAGCCCTGCAGCAGTATTAGCTGGGGTGGGAGCTGCGCCGTAAAGCAAAACTCCAGGAGCATAGTTTTTGAGGATGGCTATCAACGGCTTCGGGCCGGCAACGTAGCCTCCGCACGTTCCAAACGACTTGCTCATCGAACCGAAAAGAATGTCGATTTGATCTCCAGAGATGCCAAAGTAGTCCGTAACCCCAAGCCCTCGTGGCCCGATGATCCCCATCGAGTGCGCTTCGTCCACCATCAAAAAGGCCTTGTAGCGATTCTTGATTTCGATCACGCGAGGAACGTCTGCGATGTCTCCGTCCATGCTGTAGACACCCTCGATCAGAATGATGACTCGCTCGTATTTGTCCCGGTGCTGAGCGAGCAATTTTTCCAAGGCATCGTAATCGTTGTGCGGGAAACTAAACCGACGAGCCGTTGTCATCTTGCAGCCTGCCAGCGCAGAATTGTGCACCAACTCGTCGTAGATGATTAAGTCCTGTGGCCGGCACAAATATCCAATGGTAAAGGCATTGGTGCTGTAGCCACCAACGGAGACCACGGCATCTTCGCTCCCCAGCGTCTCGCAAAGTTCTCGCTCAAATAGTTGATGCAAATCCACTTCACCCGTAATCGAACGCCCGGAGCCCGTGCTCGTCCCAAAGTCGTCGATCGCCTTCTTGGCGGCCTCTTTGACGCGAGGATCGCTAGCCAACGAAAGGTAGTTGTAGCTCGAATAGTTGATGAACTTTTTGCCCTCAAGTTCGACCGTGGCATCCGAAGCCCCCAAGTGCCGAAGGAACTGATTCTTGGAGTACTTTTGCTTGTCGTAGTACCACTGCATCGTGGTAAAGTCTTTGTACTCCGGGAAGTGTGCAAAATCATGGAACGCTGGTTGCACTGCGAGCGAAGGCTTGCTCTCAATATCGCCTGCCGTGTTGAGGTTCAGACCAGACTTTAGACGTTCAAGGCTTGATTTGAAGTTCATGAGAGACAACGAATGCGGTTGGGATTAAGTTAAATTGGAGATGGAATTGCGGACTGCACGAGTTCAAAACTCCCTAACGTACAGGCATTGGAGCAAGCGTTGCTTGTTTACCCGTGAGGGTTTTCAATGCCTGCGTCGCCACGCTGCGAACGGTCGCTTCGCCAATCAACTCGAGGATGGAGATGCTCAGTCCCAATTTAGTATCGAGCAGTAACTGAATCTCGGTCGCCATGAGCGAGTCGACTCCAAGCTGGTTGATCGAGCAGTCAAGTGGAATGCTAGCCGGGTCCGACTTGAGCACCGAAGCGATGACTTCAATAATGAGGCCACCCAGTAGCTCAACTTGGTCCGCATGATCCATTTTGGACAGTTCCTCGATCAATGCATCGCGCATCGTGTTGTCCTTGACCTCGGAGTCGTTCGCAATCAGCGTTGCAAACCGTGGCGACTTGGCTCCGCGAGTTTCAAAGCGTGCCCAGTCTGCCCAAGAAGTGATCATCGTGATTCCGAGTTGTACGACGCCTCGCGCCATTCCATGCCCCAGAACCTCCAGCCCTTCGGTACTGCTAATGCCCCGAAGTCCTGTATATCGCAGGAACTGCTCTAGCTTTTCGTCTTGGGCAACCACTCCGACGTCGGAAATCGCGCCCCAATTGACGCTTGTTCCTGCAAGATTTTGGGATCGTCGCATCGCCGCCAAGCCATTCAAGAAGCCGTTGGCAGCGCTGTAGGCGGCCTGCCGACTGTTTCCAACGAGGTTAGCGATCGACGAGTAGAGAACAAAATGATCGAGGTTCATTTCGCGAGTCAGCAAGTGAAGATTCCAAGCGCCAGTCGCCTTGCTTTGCATCACTTTGCCAAGTGTCTTAAAATCGATTTCGGCAATGGGCTGGTCAATGATGAGCGCCCCCGAATGGAAGACACCCTTCAAGGGAGGCATCGAATTTGCCATCGTCTCAAAAAGCTTCAATAGTTCCGAAAGATCAGCGGTGTCGCAGGCAGCGGCCTTGACCGAGCATCCTTGGGCTTCGAGCTTGTGTACAAAGTCCTGTCGCGCTCGTGTATCGGCACCCGTTCGCCCGGTCAAAACCAAATGACGCGCGCCATTTTGTATCAACCACTCTGCCGTCTTTTGCCCGAATCCGCCAAATCCACCGGTCACCAAATAAGTCGCAGCGGATTCGAATCGCAACGCCTCCAATTGCACAACCGGCAAGTCCTTGCCCCGCGTTTCGTAGGTCAACACCATCGTGGAACTAGTATCGGCGAGCGGCAGCTTCTGCCAAGCGATGTCCGCAATGCTAATCTCCAAAACAGGCGAACCTGAGATTACGTTGTTATTGACCAGTTCCACTACCTTTCGCAATGACTTCTCGAAATGCGATGGTCGCTGAAGCAAAACGCGGTAGTCGGAACGGACGATCGAACTGATGTTCCGCGTCATGGAAACGGCATTCGCATCGTCGTCAGTGTCTACGATCGAACCACCAAGGCTCAGCAAATTAAGATCAAAGCTCTTGGTCCAAGATTGCATTCCAGCCACAAGTATCGTGAATCCTTTGCCTCCCGTTTGCTCCTGAATGGCGTTGGCGATACCAACTGGACTTGTCAGGTAGACCGGAGAGCCGCACAAGGCGTCCTGATCTAACTCACAGAGATCATTGGCAAGGAAAGCAACGTGTACTCCATTTCGTCTTAGTGCATGCGAAACGGCGATGGCCATCGGGTTCATGTGAACTAGTGCTGTATCGTGTAATGAAATGTCCAGGGAATCGACGCTGCGTTCAGCACGTGTAGCCATTCCGATGGCAGTCACTAACTTGGAGGCGTCTGCGTCCTCAGCAATTTCTGCGACGCAGATTGCGGACCTCTCAACCACCATATGACTTGCAATGTCGGAAGGAGCGAAACCGCATACCCTCATACCCAATTTGAGATCAGAAACTGCTTCCCCAACTTCAAGTACCGTACCGACAAACTCGATGACTGGCTGGTCGATGGTCTCCGAAGTTGGATCCAACAAAAGGTCGGTTGGGACGATCGACGCTTCCATTCGGATGCGTACAGCGTCTTTATGCATCGCAGGCAATTGCAATGCAAGAACGCGTGCAGTACCGACGCTCTCGCAGTCCGGACGAAGGGCTCGCACCTGGACGGGATGCCCGTCATCCAAAAGCACGTAGTCGATTCGGTCGTCCGATATAACCTTGCTTTCTTTCAATTCGCTGGTCAGCCGCATCGAACCTCGCAATGCAACTTCATCGTGTGGAGCGTCGCACAATAGCTCGAGAGTCACGGCATCGATCGTATCGTCATTGATGCGTGCTGGTAAATCGATCGATCCAAACTGCATTCCGTCCAGCTCGTTGAATGCGACGCGTGCAAACCCATTCAAGGCACTTTGGCCAGGGTGGACACTCGCGTCATTCTCGCTCACCGAGGCGCCGCATTGGGTAACCACGTAGACTCTTGGTTTCCTTTCGGCTTCGTTTTTTGCTAGAGCTTGGGCAAACGGGACGAGCTCAACCAAAGCCTGTTCGCCGGTCGGATCGCTCGAATTTGTTTTTGCATTTAGTCCATTCAAGAATACGACTCCGTCTAAGTCGCCGCATTCAGCGAGCGTAGCCGTCGCATCCTCGAGGGAACCTGGTCTAACGACATATTCATTTTGATATTTACCAAAAGCACTTCCGAAGCTTACCTTGGCCGCTACCGTCGCGCCGTAGTGCTCCAATCGATTGCAAATGTCGATTGCCTTTTCGCTCGACGAACCCACGACCAACCAATAGCCAAGCCGCTTCGGCTCGCTCAAGTTCTCGCCATAGGTCCACTGATAAGTCAGCACCTGCCGCTTGATCTTGTCTCCGAACCGATCGCGACGCTCACGCTTGGAGGCAGCGGTCGATCGCATCCCGCGAAGGGTTGCGACGAGGTTTCCATGCTCATCCAGCAATGTAAAATTGCAGTCGATGTGTCGCGTGGTGTGATTGGTCTTCTCTCCGAGGCACCAAATCCTTGCGGGGCAAACCTCCGAGTAGAGGCAAAGCTCGCTGAAGCCTGTGGGCAAGTACATGTTTTCGGACTCCCCCAGCATCGACGATAGTGTTTGGAAACATGCGTCAAGCAAAGTTGGGTGGAGCTTGTACTGGGAAAGATTCCCCATGAGATCGCTCTGCATCTCAATTCTCGATAGGACCTTGTCCTTGTTGTCATTCAGTCGCAACTCGCGAACCGTTTGGAAAGCCGGGCCATAGCTCAACCCCATCTGATCGAGCATTTGGTAGAACGAAGCGATATCTTGTGGATCGCCAAGACCTTCCATCATCATGTTCAAGTCATGCTGAACCTGGGAATGTCTCTGCAGACCTGAGAGTTTGGCCACGATATGGATTTGTCCAGTGCCGAGTTTCCCATTCTCCAGGCCTCGAATCGTGGCTGTTTGATGGAAGGGATCAAAGGAAGTAACACAGTCCAGTCCCCGATCGGCGTTGATGATCATTGGTGCGCGAATATCAAATTCGCGAATCGACAATCCAGAGTGTTCTGGAAATTGAAACGCAGCTAGCTCGAGCAAGGATTCAACATAGCCCGCTGCCGGAAAAATCGGCATTCCGGTGACGACGTGATCGCGTAGGTACACCATCGGTTCATGGTCGAAGTCATTACGCCAAACTGGGGTTCCTGGGGCTTCTTGCATGCCAAGCATTGGATGGACAATGAGAGCAATCCGGTCTTGCACTGCCCTGTCGTTTTCCAACCAGAAGCGTTCTCGTTGCCAAGCGTAATTTGGCAACGCAATAAAGTCTCCTTGACCGTTGTGCACTGTCCAGTCCAATTCACCACCGGAGGCATAGACGCTCATGACCGCCTTGTGCATGCTGGCAACTTCAGGTTGATTGCGTCGCAAGGTATGCGCCAGCCGAAACTCTTTGCCATCAGCTTTAATGCAATCAAGCAAGGAAGACGACAGAACGGGATGTGGTCCAACTACGAGGAAGATGTTGTAGCCGTCATCGATAATCGACTGCGTTGCGGCTGCAAATTCAACCGACTGTCGCACGTTCTTCGGCCAATAGTCAGCACTATATGTTATCTCGTTGACCAGCTTGCCCGTTACCGTTGAGTAAAGCGGAATCGAAGGCACGTTTGGCTGAACCGAGATGAGAGCATCATGCAGAGCGTCCATGATAGGATCCATCATAGGGCTGTGGTACGGAACTTCGACTTCCAGCTTCTTGTGGAAAATCCCCGCTGCATGCAACTCGATGGCGATATCGGCCATTTGATCTGCGTCGCCCGCAAGTGTCACATTGGTTGGTCCGTTTACGGCCGCGATCGAAACACGATCGGCTCGTCTGGCGAGAATATCCGAAGCTTGCTCTTTGCTCAATCCGACAGCCATCATGACACCCTGGCCAGCACAGGTCGCTTGCAATCGGCTACGATGGAAACACACCGTCAATACGTCTTTGAGATTGAGCACACCTGAAGCATAGGCCGATCCAAGTTCGCCGACCGAGTGTCCGACAACGGCCGCTGGCTCAATACCTGCGGCGCGAAGCATAGCGTAGACGCCCAATTGGATCATGAGGTTTGCAGGCTGAGCGAACTGTGTCTCTTGAATTCGCGATTCCGCTTCGGTCTTCATCATTTCAGCTAGGATGGAGAATCCAGAGATTTCTTGAAAAACACGGTCCGCTGCGTCAACGGTTTCGCGATAGATGGCTTCGGTTTGATAAAGTTCTTGCCCCATGCCCCACCACTGTGGTCCCATTCCTGTGAAGACAAAAATTGGCTTGCGCTGGCCGTGGAAGGGTTGAGTCCCCTTGGCAATGCTTTCGTTTTCGACGCCATTCGCTAAGGCCTCTAGGGACGCAATGAGTTCGTCGCGATCTCGCCCTTTGACAACAGCTCGGTTGGATAAATGTGCACGCTTCATCGACACCGAGTAGAGCAGATCGTCCAAATCGGTTCCTTGTGCAAGCATGTCCCGGTACTTGGTTGCCATCGCAGCAATGGCTTTGTCGCTGCGTGCAGAGATTGGCAAAAAGAGTGGGAAGTTGTGCGTCTTTGCCGTTTGTTTCTTTTCATGTACCGCTTTGGCTGGTGCCGATTGGAGAATTACGTGCGCGTTGGTTCCTCCGTATCCGAAGGAGTTCACCGCAGCATTAAGCGGTTCGCTTCCAACGCCAAGAGATATGTGACTGTCGGACAATCGCAATCCGAGGCCATCAAAATCGATGTTGGGGTTTGGGGTCTTGAGATTAGCTAGTGGCGTTGCTTGCCGATGCATTAAAGTCAGCGTGCCCTTGATAACGCCAGCGACTCCGGCCGCTGCCTCCAAGTGTCCGATGTTCGACTTGACCGAGCCGATAACGACTGGCGATTTTCCTTTGCTTGAGAGACCATAGACCGAGCCGATGGCGCCCGCTTCGGTTGGATCACCGATGGCGGTTCCTGTCCCGTGGCATTCCACGTAGCGAATCGTACTTGGATCGATCTCGTATTTTTTGCATACTTGTTCGATGAGGGCTTTTTGGGCTGAGCCACTCGGCATCGAGATGCCAGGTGTATGACCGTCTTGATTGGCACCCGTGCCGAGGACCGTCGCCAAGACAGTGTCTCCGTCCGAGAGTGCAGTGGCGAGTGGCTTTAGCAAAATCGAAGCAGCACCTTCGCCACGCCCGTATCCGTCGCCACGTTCATCGAATGATTTGCATTCTCCATCGCGTGCCAAGAAATGTCCTTTGCACATCCCCATCGGGTATTCTGGTCGCAACATGACATTGGAGCCGCCCACGATGGCCATCTCGCAATCACCGCGCCAGAGATCCTGGCAAGCGTAGTGGAATGCAACCAAGGACGATGAGCAAGCTGTGTCGATCGAGAGACTTGGTCCACGGAGATCGTAGGTGTGCGAGATGCGATCGGAAAGCATAGTCATCATCATGCCTGCCGCAGTATTTTGATTGATTTGAGAGCGATTGGAGGGCGTCATTTGCGTAATCATGTGGTCCAACATGAAGCCTCCGACGTAGACACCGACATCCCGACCGGCGTAGCTAGGCAGACTCAAGCCCGCGTTTTCATAGGACTCCCAAACGACTTCCAAAAGGAGTCGTTGTTGTGGGTCCATATTCTCTGCGTCACGAGGCGAGATGCCGAAGAAAGATGCGTCAAAGGTTCCGATATCTTGACTCAAAAAACCGCCGCGTCGGATGTAGGCTTTGCCCCTAGCCACCGCGTTTGAGGAAAAATAGCGGTCGGCTGTCCATCGATCCTCGGGAACGGTATCAATGGCACTGAAGCGTGCCTGCAATGCTTCCCAGAGGAGTCGTGGGCTATCTAATCCTTTAGGAAATCGGCATGCCATTCCAACGATGGCAATCGGCTCGAATTCGTTTGCATTACTCTTGATCATCGCGTGGTTCATCCAAGGTTGCGTCAAATGTCTGTTCGGTTCAATTTCGTTCGAATCGTGTCCAACACGAAAACGACGTGCCGAGAATTGTTCTCCGTAATGAATTAAGCGATCTTCCGCAGTCATCTAGGGACAAGCCAAATGCCAAACACTGACGCAAGTTTGGTTTTCAGGCGAAGCCGGTCCGTCCAATCGATCTAAACGGTACATACGGCCTAGGATTGCGGCAGAAATCGCGAGTGATAAGGCGAGCTGCCGCGCTGCCCCTTAAAAACCTTCGGGAGAGCAAGGCTCCTACCGAGCTTGTCGACGCCACGGTTCGCCAGGAGCATCATCCTCCCGCGTAACAAACTACTTGGCCAAACTGCGAAGCAGTGGCATTTTAAAGCCACGGATGAAATCCGTGGTCGGCGTTGAACAGACTGCCTGGGAGTCGCGAAGCGACGGCATTCACATGGAACCGACTTGGACTGATGGCGGGCATTGAAAATTTGCCATTGGTGGAGTTTGGATCATGCGCAACTTTCGTTCCCAAGTCTGATGGCTAACCAAAAAGGTTTCCACTGGCTTTACGCCAGTGGGACCACAATTGGCAGCTACAGAAACGAAACGTGCCGTTGGCAGCACTCCGTCCGGTTTATCCGGGCGGTAGCAACGTTTTTACTCAAGCCAGCCTTCAATCGATTTCGCTGGCCAGCAAAGCAAACGAGCGCCTTCAGCCAGAGTTCGCAAAATGCTTCGCGTGCTAATCGATATCCGTCACCAGTAAGCCCACGTAGGGGCTACCTATTGCGATTTAGTCCTGAAGGGACGGCATTTGAAAGCCTGGGGTAAGTTCGCGAAGCGAACGAAACCCCAGGTTTCTTGCCTCCAACCTTTCCGAGCTCTGAAGGAGCGCAATTAGCGGCAATGTCTCGCTTTGGTGAATGAACAAATAGATGGACTTGAGTGGGAAGATTTTTCGCGGCGCAGCAACAATTGAGGACAATTGTGCGACACTCCGTTCGACACCAGGTTGTTGATCAAGAACCTGACAGAGCTTTACAATCCGCACTGAAAATCAAAACTCCGTTCAAAAATATCCCGCCGTCTACCATCCATCTCTCCCACTTCCGTCTTCTACCTTCCACCTTCCGTCTTCTACCTTCCGTCTTCTACCTTCTTCTCCGCCGCCGCCTAATTGCCAGACAGACTCAACGCCACGCGGAAACCGCCCCTTCTGTGGCGAACAGTCGGATCGCCCCAATTCCGAAACGCCGACTTACAAAAGCGAGCTTCGATTTCCCAGTCACCGCCCCGGACTACCCGGGACCGGTTCCTTTTTGTACCATACGAATCATCATACCATTCTGAAACGTTTCCGTGAACATTGTGAAGCCCCCAGGCATTTGGAATCTTTGCGCCACCAAGCGCAGCCAACTTCGATGGAAACATCTGACAATAATTAACAAGTAACGTTTCATCGCTACCCATCGAAAACTCTGTCTCCGTACCGGCTCGGCATGCGCAATCCCATTCCGCCTTGCTAAAAAGCCGATACCCCGTCCCTCCGGGAGTCAATCGCCATCCATCATGTTCCTTAGCTGAGCCCTTCTCCGTCGTTCCGGTTCGCTCATAACACGGTCATCCAGCTGATGCACTAATCAGCTGAAAGACTGATTAGAACAGCCTCTTCAGGCCAAGATTTTATTGACAACCTTGCCTGCAACATCCGTTAGCCGAAAATCGCGGCCTTGGTATCGATAAACCAGTCGCTTGTGGTCGAGTCCGAACAAGTGAAGCAGCGTTGCTTGAAGGTCGTTGACGTGCACTGGATCGGAGGCAATGTTCCACCCCAATTCATCCGTTTGGCCAACAATGGAACCTGCCTTGACTCCTCCGCCAGCTAGCCAAGTTGTGAAGGCGTTTGGATGATGATCTCGTCCACTTGGGTTCGCATCTTGATTGCGATTTTCTCCAACCGGTGTTCGCCCGAATTCGCCTGCCCAAACCACTAACGTTGAGTCAAGCATCCCACGCGTCTTTAAGTCCTCCAATAGGGCGGCGATCGGCTGGTCCGCTACCTTACACAGACGTTTGTGATTTTCGATGAGATTCATGTGCGCGTCCCAGCTTCCCAGGTAGATGTTCACAAAGCGAACTCCACGTTCCACCAAACGCCTGGCCAACAGACAGTTCTTTGAAAAATTGCGTTCATCCTCATCTTCTCGTTCGACACCGTACGCCTTGTGAGTTACCTCGGATTCTTTCGACAAATCAGAAAGCTCGGGGGCTGAGGATTGCATTCGAAACGCAAGCTCATAATTCGCAATCCTCGCCGCGATCTCATCATCCTTGATCTCAGCGCGATGGATCTCGTTGAGCTTGTTGATAGCGTCTAGACTGTGCCTATGAGCGGAACTTGTGATGCCGGCAGGATTCTCCAAATTCAGTATTGGGGCTCCGTCTCTTCGCAAAGCGACCCCTTGATGGATTGAGGGAAGGAAACCACTCGACCAATTCGACGAACCACCGTCGACCTCGGAACCGGAACGCAACACCACAAAACCTGGCAGGTCGCGAGATGGGCTACCAAGACCATATTGCAACCAAGAACCAAGCGATGGCCGACCTAAACGTGGAAAACCGGTGTTCATCAAAATCTGGCCAGGACGGTGATTAAATGAATCCGTATGAGTCGTCCGAACCATCGTCATCTCATCGACACATCGCCCTAGATTAGGCAATAACTCAGACAGCTCGATCCCAGATTTTCCGTGCGATTGAAACTGAAAGGGCGACCCTTGCAAGCGCGCTGTCTCTTTCTGAACAAATGCAAAGTTCGCGTCTTTGGCGATTTCCTCGGGAATGGGCTGGCCATGATGCTTGTTCAATATCGGTTTGGGATCGAACAAATCGATTTGGCTCGGTGCACCCCACATGAAGAAAAAAATACAGTGCTTGGCTTTACCCACGAAGTGCGGCTGGCCTAGCGCCGAATTGCCGTCGACCGATTGGTCGTCCATGGCTAGCAACCCATCCTCAGCCAACATGGAAGCCAAGGCGAGTCCGCTCACGCCGCGAAAGGTGTTTGACAATAGACATCGTCGATCAAACATATTGCGTCCTCTCAAACAGGCTCATTCGCGCGTCACCATCTCGTCGAGATTGAGAATCGTTCGTGCTATGACAAACCATGCGTCTAGTGGTTCAGGCATATCAATTGGTTGGGCCGCTTTTTCGGTCGCAAGCTGTTGGTAGAGTTCCTCAAGTACTTGGACTTCGTTCGATGTTGGGGCTCGCGCCACGCAATGATACCATAGTCGAGTAATGCGTTGCCGTACGTCCAGCGAGGATGGAAGTTCTGGATGTTTCGAAAGCGCGCTTGCTGCTTTGACAAACAAGGGATCGTTCAGCAGCGTCATGGCCTGCAGCGGAGTGTTGGTCCGTTGCCGAAGAGGACATACCGTAGCGCCATCTGGGGCATCGAATGTTGCGAGCATGGCATCTGGCAGCGTTCTCGGTGTTGCAACATACAGGCCACGACGAAACATGCTTGAATCGGAAACCGGCAGTGTTGCACGTTCCCATTCCTCTATCGGTTGATCGTCGGGTTGCGGCCCTCGATAGCTCGGCCCTCCAAACTGAGAAAGCAACACGCCGGATCGATGCAAAATGCAATCGCGAACCGCTTCGGCATCGAGTCGGAAACGATTCTGTCGGGCCAACAAGAGATTTTGCGGGTCGCGAGCTAGTGACACGCTGTTGCTCGAGGCTTGGCGATAGGTCGCCGAGCAAACAATACAACGGATCAACTCCTTACGACTCCAGTCCTGACGCATAAACTCGTCTGCCAACCAATCCAATAGTTCGGGATGAGTGGGTGCTTCGCCTTGGCGACCAAAATCACCAGGCGTTCGTACCAAACCAGCACCGAACAACGCTTGCCAAATACTGTTGGCCGCAACGCGAGCCGTCAGCGGATTCGATGTACTGGTAATCCAATTCGCCAGATCCAAACGGGACCAATCCGTGGACTTGGAGTCACTCGTTTTGAAAACAGCTGGAATGTCTGGCTCAACACGATTCCCGCGTCGAAGAAAATCACCCCTAATGTGCACAAACGTTTCACGTGGGTGCCATGCTTGCTGTACCGTCTCGGCGCCACGTGGGTTGAGCCATTGGGCCGTTTGTTGGAGGGCACGATTCCATTGCTTCAGAGAATCGTTCTCCGGCTCGTAAGTACTCTGAAAATACCGCTTGATGATGGCTCTATCGGAATCGGAGCGTTCGAGTGGTTTCTTCGCAACGCTTTGGCGAATATCAGCGGGCACCGCTTGGCCAATTCGTTTTTCGTTTGATGCATCCGTCACTGCGATTCGAAATCGGGCTGGTGTACGTCCGTTACCACTCAAGAAATGCAACCGCATCGAGACAACACAGTCCTTGCAATCGAGCGGTGAATCCAAAGTGAAAACGGCGGCATGCGAAAGTCCTTTGTGATCGACACTCCAACCTTTTTTCTTTACTTCATCGGTTTCGAATAGTGTGTCGTTCGGGCTATATCCCAGTTGGCAATAGTCCGTTTCAATTTGCTTGAATTTAGCCCCCCGTATGTCGTCTGGTCGGTCGATCGGCGTGACGGCCATGGAGATGCCCGTTAGTATGCAGTCGCCGTTCTTGCTGCGTCCAGGTCCCTGATGAAACCGGTCCGCATCCGCAAGCAATTCAATTCGAACGGCATTGAGTACCGAGATATCTGGTGTGAAGGTAAGGTAATGGTCATATTTGCTCCGCACGCGTCCATCAACAGTCAATGAGCCGTCCGACTGTGGATGTACCATTGCAAACCCAAGCGATCGCAAGCTCCTCGCTCCCAACGTCGTTGGCACATGCCAAATGTCGTTGAGCGCGTTGATGTGAGCTTCCCAATCCGCCTGCCCTGGTGCGTTCGAAGCAATGTAGGTAGTTTGAGCTCTGTCCAATTCCGCTTTCGATTGGCGGATCAGATGGGATGCTTCACTTGTAGGGCTGTCGAACTCGCGATCGTCAATTCGATTGAAAAACGCATACATCGAGTAGAAGTCGCGTTGTGTGATCGGATCATACTTATGCGAGTGGCATTCGGCGCAGCCAAAGGTCAATCCGAGCCATGCGGCACCGGTCATGGACGTGCGATCGACCGTTGTTTTGGCGTGTTCCGCTTCCAAGTCGATACCCGCTTCGTGGTTTGTCAATGCATTCCGTAAATATCCGGTAGCGACGCGCGTGTCTATCGTTGCATTTGGTATCAAGTCGCCAGCCAATTGAAGGCGAGTGAACTCATCGAACGGTAAGTCGTCATTGATTGCCGAAATAACCCAGTCACGCCATCGCCACGCATAGGGCCGAGCGAGGTCGATTACGCAGCCACTGCTCTCCGCAAACTGAGTGCGGTCCAGCCAATGCCGCGCCCACCGCTCACCAAACTCTGGGGCAGCTAAAAAACCAGCGACAAGCTGCTCGTACGCATTGATTCGTTCGTCCGCAAGGAACGCGGATACTTCCTCCGAGGTTGGCGGTACCCCGCGTAAATCGAAACTTAGGCGTCGAATAAGCGTCTGTCGGCTTGCTTCCTCGGCTGGAGAGATTTCCTCACGTTCCAAACGAGAGCGGACGAAACAATCGATTTCGTTGCGTGTCCAGTCTTTGCGAAGGACGTCCGGAACATTGGGGCGTTTAATAGACTGAAAAGACCAATGCGAAGCCGTCTTTGCGCTCCCTTCCGATGGCGAATCTTCGTGTGGCCAAACAGCTCCTCGGTCGATCCAGCCGGCTAACAGTTGAACCTCGTCGGCTGTCAATTGACGTCCCTCGGGTGGCATGACGCTATCTCCCGTGCCTTGAACGAGCTGAATGAGCAGCGACTTCTGGCTGTTGTGCGAAACAAAGGCCGAGCCGCTATCGCCACCGAGCTGAAATGCCTTTGAACTGTCTAGCCTCAAGCCGCCTTCTTGTTTGTCCGCACTATGACAGCGGACGCAATGTTGCAGCAGGATATTGACCGCCTCGCGATCCTGGTCATCCGTGTTGTTTGCATGAAGTAGGGCAAAGGGTGGAATGAAAAAAACAACGCAGACCAACGTTAACGCAGTGCACCGAATCAGGCAACGAATAGAGAACGGGATTCCATGCAATCGTCTATTCCAACGGGTTCCATCGTTTGGGATTGGTAAGTGCACAATGATTCCAGCATCGGGAGGAAGGTATCATCGCAACACTAAGCCGAGCCTGCGTCTTAAAAGAAGTGCTTAGCGTTGCCAATTCCCATCGATTCTAGAGTAAAATTTGCCAAAACGCAAAACGATTGTGGAAACCCTCGGTTGGTGTACCTGCTTCAGCCGGTGTACCGCCCCACGCGACTAATAGCGTATGCCCGCCGAAAAAGTTACGCCAACGAGTCCTACATTCTGATCGAACAATCCGATAACGGTTGGTGGCATTTCCCAAAGTTGCGTTTCCAAAGTACTTCGTAGAAAGGTGCTGGTGTTCTTGAACATCTGCTTTGAATATTCACCACCCATCTGCATTTCCATGACCGGCAGTACTTCCTGAGTGGAATTGATGGGAGCTCCGAGTATTGCGAAGTCATGTTTTCCGAAAAGCAGCGAACCTCGCGCGCCCCCGACGATAGCCCAGGGACCCGACCCTAGCTGTCGGCGTCCAAACAAGGCTACCGTAGAGCCCAACCCGCGAAACGACTCATCGATAACTGGAGAAACATGATCGTTGATTTGCCCCCATCGCATTCCTCCAGAAAGATCAAAGGTATAACGCCCCCGCGAAAACAATTGGGTTACTTCTGTGTCCAAAGTTTGAGCATCCATATTTGGATCAAGATTCTGGCCGCCAACCCCCAATTGATTGAAGTGCCAAAATCTTGTTCGTAAACCAAGTCCCGCCTCGTTTCGATAACCCAGCCAATAACGCCCGCCAACTCCCATATTTCGTTCAGGCACGACTGTTTGACCTTGAAGATTGAAAATATTGTTGCCCGGAGAACTGACCGATCCCGTATGGGGCGTAAGTAGCGTCAGTTCGGACCCTGCCATGAAGCCGCTCGTGAAGCACGAACAAACGGGGGAGGGCCTGAGAGAATCTATGCAAGTGTTTTCGCTTACCACGTCTTGAGCGAATGAATGCATGCTAGACAAAGATACGAAAAGTCCGAGCAACATTGCGAAAGATTTACGCATATTCAGTCTTCCTTGACCTAGTGTGAAATACGAGGATGATATTGAATTCCGTTTCAACATGTGCCCCGACAGCATGTACCCTTCTTCGGCAAAGCCATGGAAAAGAAGTTGCAGATTCAAGTCGCCCTCATTATCCGTACACGCAGCAGAGTTTATGGCTTGATGTCGAAGTGGAGATCCTGCTAGCCGAGTAACCCTTCTGGTTCTCGTAAAAAACAGGTTACAACTTAATCATCCCGCTTGGGAAAGTTGTTTGGGACAGTGTTTTCCTGAGAAGAGGAATACGCGTTTCGGTTAAGTTCTATGTTTTCGTATGCCGCTTAACCCCGATAAACGGCACATTTTCTTGCATGTAAAGATGTCATGCAGTGCCAGCTGTTGCATCCATAGTCCATTTTCAGCCGCTTTTGGTATTCAATCCCTCGTTGAATTCCAGTATATGACCAGAACAAACAAACCGCAACGATCAGGAGTGTTGCAATGCGGTCGTTTTTCTTGGGAACAAGCAACCCGGAACCAGCAAATGCCGCCGTAGTCGTAAACCATTTGACTTCTGATCCGGGGTGAAAAGAGATGAACGCCCCGATTAGGAATAGCAGTACGCCAGACCAAAATGCAAGCCGCGCGACTGGTACCAAGTACGTTGGATACCAACGTGTCACTCCAAATGTTACCGGCAAAGCCCCCTGGTTCGGCGGTTCGTATGGATTCGATTGCATATGAATACAGTTTTGCAAAAAATGGCGGTGATACCCGAAGACGAGAAGAAAACTCGACGAAAATTCGCGAGGATGAACTAGTCCTTCACTCTGTTCAATTAAGGTTCAAATAAGCAGTTAACGCAGCAGTACAGTAATCGATTGTACCGCATGGGATTCGCTAATGTTTTGTCTCAAATTTATCATTGTCACTTGATTAGGGCCTTTTGGAATTGATATAGGCTTGGAACGAACATCTTATTATTGCTGTCTCCTTGTCGCTTTCGAATTCCGGTCGCGTGAACGCAATCGTCGCGGAGCGACGAGCGACAATGTCGCCCTTCGCTCCGCGAAGGTAGCGTGCGGCAAGACGGGGGACGCCGAAAAGGTCAGGTCTCTTTTGTCACCTACTGCTGCAAAAGAGACCTGCCCCCTTTTGGTCTGAGTCGAAGAACTTGCAAGTAACAGAATGGTCAATGGTGTGATCCTCGACAGTTCAAGGTGTGATAGAATCGTGACGGTCTAGGCCCTTAAAATCAGGAGAACGACGATGAAACGGATTTTGAATGTGTGTCTGATGTTGCCACTGCTCGTGACTATCTCGATTGGGATTTGTCATAGCCAAGACAGCGTCCTCGCAAAGCTGGACGAGTTGTCAAATTCAGATTGAATTCGAAAGTGCAATGGCTTCAACGCAGGTTTCAAAGAATGAAAAGTAAGCAAGTTTGGACTGTACGAAATACGTTGTCATCAACAACGATTGCCGTTCTTCTTGCTGCAATATTATTCGTTGCCAGTTCAGCGCCCGTTATTGCCATCGCATTTCGGTCCGGGCATATTCGGTGTTGCGAAAGAGTCGTTGAAGTCTACCGCCCACTGTTTCGTGCATGCCCTCAACTTATGATGCCCTATTTGAATTGCTTTGGGTTTTCGGACGTTGAAATGTTCTTTGTTTTACAGGAGCCACAGCGTCCAATACGATGAGGAGAAGAGGCAACCTGCATCATCACACAAGTATCTAGAAATCACGATGGATGTGGAGAGGAGCTCGAACTGTTAAGAACAATTGAAGTTACATTGGACTACTACGACTGGCGAAACGCCGTATTCAATCAACCGATTCAAAGTTTGGAGAGGGCTGCTCGCCAATCCCACAACCAAGAACATCGCTGTCGTAAATATCTGCGAACAAATGTTCGGTTCCTTGCTTGATTGATTCGCAAAAACAAGACTGCACTTTTGCGACTTCAAGCTGACCAGTTTGACAAATCTGTGGAATCGGCTCAAACTCGATGGCATACCATTCCGACCAACCGTTCAGACTCGCATTTTCCAGTTTGAGGACTTCATTTGGATCATCAAAACTGCTCATTCATTCACCCAGTCCATGCGGTGTTCCCCTTCGCTGATCTTTCGCATGAATCGGTGTCGATGGAGCGTTTCCTCGAACTGATCGAAGGACTCGGCATGGAAGATCGCTATTTGATGACCGACAACGTGGCCTCTCTCGTTGGCATGAAGCCACGTAAACGTCGGCATGAACTGGATAAGCAGTTGAAACGCTTTCGGCAATTCAAGGAAGCTTGTCTGAAATTGGAGGTGGACAAGGCTATATCGTTACGTGGAATCATCCAAGCCATCATCAATCACCACTTCCAAAAGGCATGGCCAGATACGGCATCCATGCTTTCGATGAGTTCTTTTTCCAAACAGAGTTCGGTTCTGTCCTGCAAAACGGAAGTGCTTGAACACAACACTCGTGAGCTATGGAAAACGCAAAGGGTTGATACTTGGAGTCGCATCGAAGCGAACACGCTGTATATTCTGTTCTGCGAGCAAGTGGTTGGACCGCTGATTGGTTATTGCTGATCGTTTTGCCTGAGATGTTGGAACAAAGATGAGCAAAAACATGAAGAATGAGATTCCAATTAACCCGTTCGAGGCGACAGTTCAAGTAACGAGTAGAATTCGACGTCGTTGGCGAACAAGAGCATTCTTGTTGGCATTTTAATTTGGATGTTATGCTTTGGCAGGCGTCCCTTATTTCTATTCGCAGTCATGGACGTTTTACACACCCTATTCCACCGAAACCAGGTGGGGATTGTTCTGGCAAGGTCAAATGTCAATTGAGCTTGGCGTAACATTGGGGTTGTTCGCGCTGACCGGATCGGTTTTGCTTGGCTCGTTATTTTTGTTGCTTGCGCTAATTCCTTGGCGAAAGCGGTCGGTCGATATCGAGACCGAAGTCTAAGCACATCGCCGTGTTTTTTACCGGTTAAGTAGCCGGTGGGCGTTAGTCTGGCTGTTAACAGTTCGATACAGACAATGGCTTTCAACGCGATGTCTTTGTTTCTCAACGATCGCTTTGCCCCCAGTTGGCTCGTCCAACTGGAGCACGAGGCTCGCGGCTAGAATTGAGCAACTTGCACTAGGCGTCTCCGGTCGGCTTGACGCGACCGGTACGCAAGGCTCGTTAGCTAATGAAAAGCTTACTGATCCAGCTACTTGCCTTTTTGTTCATTGCATTGACGCCTGCCCCCAGTTGGGTCGCCGGACCATTGTATGTGATGCTCAACGTGCTTTTGGCTCTTTCGTCAATTGTGGCTCTTCTGGTTACATCCAGGCAAGTTGATGGACGCCTTGATTTCGAAAAGACCAGCTTTGCAGGACGACTTTTCCAAATCTGGTATTGGACCAATGTTGCCATTGCAATGCCTTGCGTCGTTTATGCATTGGTACTACTCATCTTTGGGACACAGCAGGGTATTCACATTGTCATTCGCCGTGACACTCGCGAACTGAACAACCTTTCCGGTAGGCTGGACGTGTTGTATGGGAGATCAAAAAACGATTCGAATCCGAAGACCGTTAAGTCGCTCGTCGCATTCATCTTGTTCGACCCAAATCGCTCGTACGAAAAGACCTCATCCTCCGGTGGTGATGGCCCTGACGTTTCAGCGACCAACGTCCAGTTGGACGCCAAGAAAGTAACAAGGGAAATGTTTTTGTGGTTTTGCAAACCGACGCATATCCCTACGACATAATCCAATTGCCAGCGATGTGCGACGCAACGAATTCGGAAGATGTAATTCGCTTTGCAAAAGAACAGTGCGAAAAGATCGATGAACAGCGATTGAAGTCAATCCGAATCACGAAGCATCGTTTACTCATCGGAGAGTAACACTAGCAGGAGTGGCGACTCCTCCTTCACCGTTAGGGTTTGGAATTGCCGGACGTCTCCGTCGACCGACTTGCTGTTATTGGGATAAATCACCCAGCGGGTTTTTCGCCCCTCTTCCATTTGCTGCTTGTCATAGCGGATATCCAATTTCCCTTGATCGTCGGAAACGCCGTTCTTGATCGCATGATTTGATTCCATGGGGAGCAATGCAACTCGGCGATTCGGTATAGCCTTTCCGTCGGCATCAACAAGCTTCCCCGTTTCACGCTCCAATCGCGGGAACAACATGTCACGTACTTTACAAACCGCCATATTCGATTCGATGCGGACCTGAACTCCCCTCCCATAAGTGTAATCATCGGCCTGCTTCGACTGACTCATATCATTGGCTGATATGTGGTACTCGCCGGGATGAACATAAAATTTATATTTCCCACTCGCGTCAGAAGTAGTCTGTTGCCAAGTCTCTATTTCGCTCTTGTACTTCGACTTGAGCCCAATTCTCACGGAGGCTAACGGTTCATGTGCATCTTCCGTCAGCAAAGTTCCTTCGACGGAAACCGTTTTGGCGACTTCGACTTCGATCTCAACTTCCCCGCCTGACCCAAGGCTTACTGGCTTTGTGGGGATTGGCTGCAAATCCGAATCCCCCATATCCAGTCTGACGGTTACGTCGCCAGCTACGATGCCTTCGAGTTCGAAACGTCCTTCTCGATCCAATTCGATTTGTTGATAGCATTGGACTGGCGTGGTCCGATTGACGGTGTCCGTACGAGGCCTCTCTTTCGAAACGACAGATACTTTCCGACCAGTCAAATCAGGTTTGGGGATTTCCGTTTCATCGCACACTACCTTCCCGCTTATTTTGCCTGTCGGACGCAATTCGAAGGAGAGGTTTTCAAGGTCAAAGAATCTGAAAAGTTGCGGGACCATCCCCGGTGTATGACAATGCGCACCATTGAATTTCCGAAACGGAAGGCCCCGCAATTCCGCTTCGCCATTTTTATCCGTCGTCACTCGAAACGGTTCCGCCAGCTCCTTGGGTAAAATGGTAATGAGCCCTGTCGACTGTTCCGCGTAAAAGACTCCATTGGGAACATCAAAGTAGAAAGGCTCCACGATCGCATCCGGACATGGCTTGCCATTTGAGTCGCGAACAACGACAACGATCCATTCCTCCTTGCTCAACAAGACTTGGCAGGGCAAGAATTGCCCAGACTTCATTTGTGGACGAACGCACTTTAAATTGTAGCCTGGTGCGCTAACCCAGAGATAAAGCTCCCAAAAAGGCAACTTGTTGACATCCTTCTTCGCGGGATAAAGGATCTCAAAATTGCCAGACTCGTCCGACACTACCGAAATCGGTTTTTCTTTGAAAGCAAATTGAAGCGAAGCCTTCGCGCCGGGAATTGGTTTCTCAAACTCGTTGGTAACTTGACCGGTGATTTTGAAGGGCTGAAGTGTCGCTAGATCAACTTGATCTAGCGAATAGACAGCCCCTTCGAGCCAACAAAAGAAACCAATCAGAAATACCGAGGCTCGGGCTTGCCGCGTCATCATGTCGGAATCTTCTTTTCTTTTTGAAGTCTACTTTTCTTCTTTGTCGTCTTCGTTGTACTCATACTCGAGATCGGCATCGTCGCCAGTTCCGAACTCGTCATCTTCAAATTCATCGTCCTCGTCGACGAAGTCTTCCATATCACCGTCGAGGCTTTCGCCGGCATCGGCCGCGGACATCGCGTCACTTTCGTCACGTTTGTTGCGTTGCTCTTTGTTCAAATCATCTCGCTCGTCGTCACGTGCTCTCGGTTGCAGATAGAGCTTGATCGGAATTTCGCCGAACGGCAAATGATCGCGTAAGAATGTGAGCAGATATCGCTGATAGGTTTTGCTGAAGCCTTGTGGCTGATTGCACACCAAGATGATGGTCGGTGGCAAACTGGTGATTTGCGTTGCGTAGTAAATCTTCGGACGCTTCATCATGAACATCGGTGGCTCATGGCGCTCGAGGGCCACCTTGACTAGTTTGTTCAATTGGTGCGTCGAGATTCGCTCATTGGCTTGTTTGAAAAGCATCTGAGCGTGGTTCAAAAGCGCTTTGACGTTTTTACCTGTTTGACCTGTGATGAAGCCGATAGGGCAATAGGCCATGGTTGGGAATGTTTCGTGCACGTAACGGACCCATCTCTCGGTTGGCATTTGGCCAGCCAGCAAGTCCCACTTGTTCACAACGAAAATACACGGCTTGTATTGGTCTGCAATGTAGTGAGCAAGCTGTTTATCGACCTTGCTCATTTGCTGCTTCGAGTCGAAGAACATGAGCACAACGTCAGCTCGGCGGATACTACGCTGAGCTCGGTGCATACCGTACCAATCGATATCGGTTTTCACGCTCTTGTTTCGGCGCAGTCCTGGCGTATCCATGGCCATGAACTTGTGGCCGTCCAAGTCGAACATCACGTCGACGCAATCACGAGTTGTTCCGGGCACTTGGCTGACGATCATCCGCTCGGCTTTGACGAGGGTGTTGACGAACGTGCTTTTGCCGACATTGCGTTTGCCAACGATGGCCAGTTTCATCATGGGTGGTTCGACTTCGGTTGGCATCGCATCCAATTGAGGAATGCGTTGCACCACCAAATCCAGCAATTCATCTTTGTTGCGATTTTGGTGGACACTGACCCGAATCAACCAACCGCGACCGAGCTGATGAAATTCGTCGGCGTTGGTATCGAGGGACGGGCTATCTGTCTTGTTGGCCACCAACAAAATCGGCTTGTTGATCTTTCGCAGTCGATCGGCGACCTCTTGATCCAAAGGCAGAATTCCCGCCCGGGAATCGACGACAAACAACAAAACATCGGCGTCATCGATCGCGATTTCAATTTGGGCTTCGATATCGGCGGTCAAATTATCGACGTCGATTATTCCCATTCCGCCTGTGTCAATCAGCTCGAAATGTTGACCGCGATGTTCGATCAGCGTCGTTAGGCGATCGCGGGTCACTCCAGCGGTATCCTCAACAATTGCGAGTCGGCGACCGGCAATCCAGTTGAAAAGAGAGCTTTTGCCGACATTGGGTCGGCCTACAATGGCTACGCGAGGAATTGGCATCGAGCGAACGGAAATCGAGAGACGGTGGAAATTTGGATCAAACAGTATCCTAGTCTTAAGAGTACTTTTGCGGGAGTGTTCAGATTTGCACATCTTGCTAGAATCCCGTGTTTCCATGATAAAATGCGTCATCTGCAAGCCGATGTGCACAATCTAGGGTCGCAACCGAGGCAAATGACATGCAAAGGAACCAATGGAAAGCAGCTAGTGCCCAACTCCTGAAACATTGGAGCCGGAGTGGGATTTCACAAGTGCCGACCACCTCAGCCGAATCTCAGGCAAATGCTGTTTCCTGGCTCGAAACCCACGAATCGCTTGTTTTCGAGGTCCCAGAGCCTGCAATTTCTTTGGCAAATGGCAATGTTGCTTCACATGCGCCGATTACCCAACCGAACACAGCGAATTTGGTGGCGGAGCCGAGCCCTCAGCGCCAACCCGTTGCTTTTGCGCCCCAATTGGTGGCCGAACCCACGCACAAGAGTTCTCCTGAACCGATTTCCCCGGCGATTCCGAACGCCGCACCTAGACCAACTGCGGCAATTGCAGCCACGCAACCCAGTATGGTCGGGACTTGGAGTTCGAAATCCTTGCCAATTCTTGATCGCGAGATCGCTTTCGATGCACTCAATGCTCAAGTAGTTGCGTGTCGCAAGTGCGAAGAAATCGTCTGCCGGCGACAACGAACCGTATTCGGTGTTGGCGCACTGAATGCGAGAGTGGTCATGTTTGGCGAAGCCCCTGGGGCCGACGAAGATCGCCTCGGTGAACCGTTTGTTGGAGCTGCAGGCCAGCTGCTCGATAAAATCCTGGTGGCCAGCGGGTTGAAACGGACGGAGGTCTACATCCTCAACTCGCTAAAATGTAGACCGCCCAACAATCGCACTCCCGCTGAAGCCGAAATTGAAAACTGCCGGCCATTCTTCGAAACTCAACTTGAAACGATCCAGCCGGAATACATCGTTTGCTGGGGGGCCGTTGCCGTTCGAGCCGTCTTGGGCAGCACTGACAGCGTCGGTCGATTGCGTGGCAAATTCCACTCCTATCGGGGAGCAAAAGTCTTGGTTACCTACCATCCGTCGTACTTGTTACGTACGCCAGACGCGAAAAAACTGACTTGGGAAGACATGAAAATGCTCATGAAAGATATGGGGATTCCCATTCCAGGGAAAAGCTAAGCGGCCTACGTGCTTGAATGGAACCTCTCGCTCCGTTCTAATATGCCGCTTCGGTCGATGTAACCTTTATCAACGTTTCGAAATGAATTCGGTATCATGAGACCACTTGTGCTTTCGCTCACTGGCACCCTGCTCCTCTCTTGTGCAGCTCTCTTCTTCGCGTCCCAATATGCAATTGCAACGCCGCCTACTAACTCAGGTATTACTGGGATCACACCCTTTAAGGAAGCCGTTATTGAGGGGGCGGACGGAACTTCGGTTTCAGCGGCTCCGGCACCGGCTCCGGCTCCGTCGTCTCGTTTACCAGTTCTGGTCGCAAGCTTAACCGTGTTTGTGCTCTCTGTTTTTGTCGGTTTTGAAATCATCGCCAAGGTTCCTCCAACTCTTCACACGCCACTCATGAGCGGCTCCAACGCGATCAGCGGAATCACGGTCGTTGGTGCAATCATCGCTGCGGGTTACAAAGAAACAGGTGTCGGCAGCTTGCTTGGATTGGTCGCCATCGTTCTGGCAATGATCAACGTGGTCGGAGGTTTCGTTGTGACACATCGAATGCTCTTGATGTTCAAGAAACGTTAACGAAGCTGTAGCCGATCGATCTGCCCAAAACTCTTTGATGTTGCGAGTTGTTGATGAGTGCACTTATTTCGCTTGTTTATCTGATCTCAGCAGTCATGTTCGTCGTCGGCTTGAAATTGATGTCGGCTCCACGAACGGCCGTGCGTGGCAATCTCGTCGGCGCAGCTGGTATGTTACTAGCGATTCTCGTTACTCTTTTGGATCAAGGTGTTGCTGGATACTTGTTCATCGCACTAGGACTCATCGCTGGTACGGTCATCGGCACTTCGATGGCCAACCAAGTCAAGATGACAGCCATGCCGCAATTGGTTGGTATGCTGAATGGACTTGGCGGCGGCGGCTCGGTTCTTGTCGCGTTCTCAGATCTTGTCCACCACACCGACCAACCGATTGACACCCTGATCGCCGTTGGTTTATCCGGGCTGATCGGGGCCATTACTTTTTGGGGCAGCCTCGTTGCGTATGCGAAACTGGAAGAGTGGCCTCAATTCAAAAAACCGTACGGCCTCCCTCAACAACAGACGATCAATTTAGCTCTCCTCATCTTTGATTTAGTGTTGATCGCAATCTTAGCGATGTCGCACAGCATGGCTGCCCAAATTGCTTGCTACGTTTTAATCGCAATCGTCTCGTCCGTTCTTGGTATCTTCCTTGTCAATCCCATCGGCGGCGCAGACATGCCGGTCGTGATCTCGCTGATGAACTCCTACTCCGGTGTGGCAGGTGCAGCAACTGGTTTTGTGCTCGACAACAATGCCTTGATCATTTCCGGTTCGCTTGTCGGCGCATCAGGCATCATCTTGACCCAAATCATGTGCAAAGCCATGAACCGTTCGTTGGGCAACGTGCTATTCGGCGTCATGGCGGGTAGCGGCTCTGATTCGAACGTCGATGAGATTTACGCGAATGTCCGAAGCACTTCGGCCGAAGACATCGCCATGATCTTGGACGGTGCTCAACGTGTTGTCTTCATCCCTGGGTATGGTATGGCGGTCGCGCAAGCTCAGCACGCTGTCCGGGAGTTGAGTAAGACACTGGAAGCACGCGGTGCATCCGTCGAATACGCCATTCACCCAGTTGCCGGACGAATGCCTGGACACATGAACGTCTTGTTAGCGGAAGCTGACGTCTCTTATGATAAACTCAAGGAGATGGACCAAATCAATCCAACCCTAGACAGCGTTGACGTCGCAATCGTCATCGGGGCGAATGATGTGGTAAACCCCTCCGCCAGACTCGATCCTAAAAGCCCTATCGCTGGCATGCCGATCATCGATGTCGACAAATGCCGTACCGTCATTGTGATCAAACGCAGCCTCAGCCCTGGTTTCGCAGGAATCCCCAATCCGCTTTTTGCAATGCCAAATACGCTCATGTACTTTGCAGACGGCCAACAGGCCGTTCTAGACATCGTGAAGGCTGTGAAGGAACTGTAGGACGATCAGCACCTCGTTTAACATTCAGCCGTAGGCGTACTGTCAAAGAAAAGAGTACGCCTACGGCTGACTGTTAAACAACTAAGTCAACAAGCCCTGTCGTTTCGGGTTATGATGGGTAATATTCACAATGCCGATGGCACGAACTTCCCCTCCCACTCCTTTTCCACTTCCCCCAATCGAACCTGTGTCCTCACACGCAACCTTCCTGAATCCTCCCTGCAACGACATCCTCAGTGAACTCTGGCAACGGTACGCGTTTGCCAACGATGCAGGCCCATATCTCCTGATCCCCGAAGCCGTCATGCAACCCCGGACGGAATCCGAGGTTCAAGCCATCTTCAAAGCTTCGCGTGAGTCCAATAAGCCGATTTCGTTTCGCGCTGGTGGCACAAGTCTGTCCGGCCAATCTGTCACCGATGGCTGGCTGATCGATATCGGCCGACACTGGCGAAAAATCGAGCCGCTCGATCGCGGTGCTCGCGTGCGCGTCCAAGGTGGTGCTATTGGCGGAATCGTCAACGCAACTCTGCGCCCGCTAGGTCGAAAAATTGGCCCCGACCCCTCTTCCATCAACTCGGCCATGATGGGGGGCATTCTCTCCAATAACTCGAGCGGCATGTGTTGTGGCGTCGTGAATAACGCCTACCACACACTCGATTCCATTCGTTTCGTTTTACCTGACGGAACCGTTTGGGACACTTCCTTGCAAAACGAAGCCTCCCGCTTCGAAGCCGAACAACCCTCGATCGCACGTACGCTTTCCCAACTCCGTAAGGAAATCCTTGCTTCACCGACTCTGCTTGAAAAGATTCGGCGCAAGTACAAACAGAAGAACACGGTCGGCTATTCGCTCAACGCATTTGTCGACCACGAACGGCCCCTAGATATTCTGTCCCATCTGCTGATCGGCGGCGAAGGCACTCTGGCGTTCATTTCCGAAGCTGTCCTGAAGACGCTTCCCGAACTCCCAGAAAAGGCCACGTCACTCGCATTCTTTCCCGATGCCAACACGGCGTGCGAGATCATTCCGGAGCTTATCGATATCCAGTGTGACGCAGTGGAGTTCATGGACCGGGCTTCGATGGAGTCGATTCGCAACTTGGAAGGTGCACCGGCGGAACTGCCACGGAGACTGGACGAGCACAACAAACTGATGGGGTTGCTTTTCGAGTTTCAAGCTGCCGACAAAGATGCGCTCGCGAAAAAGCTGGAGGCATTCCGCTCCCAAGTCGAACCCCGCGCGAAATCGATCAGTGCCATCGAGTTTACGGAGGACAAGAAGAAGCAGGCCTATCTTTGGAAGCTACGCAAAGGCATGTACCCGGCGGTGGCCGCAGTTCGAGGCCGCGGAGAAGCCGCCATCCTTGAGGACGTCACCTTCCCACTCGAACGTCTAGGAGACGCGATTGGCGAGTTGCAAGCCATGTTCGTAAAGCACGCATATTCGAACGGCATTATCTTCGGCCACGCGCGCGATGGCAATTTGCATTTCGTGATTTCTCAACCCATGGCCACGGCTGCGGACACGGACAAGTACTCGCGATTCATCGACGACATGGTCGATCTGGTTGTTCATCGTTTCGATGGTGCGCTCAAAGCTGAGCATGGAACGGGCCGCAACATGGCTCCCTTCGTTGAGACCGAATGGGGTTCCGAAGCGTTAGGCATTATGCGTCGACTGAAGAACGCGATCGACCCAAATGGGCTTCTCAATCCCGATGTGATTTTGACTTTGCGACCGAAGCTGCACCTCGAGAATATCAAGGACCTACCGGTTGTTGAGGAAGTGGTTGACAAGTGCGTGGAATGCGGAGCTTGCGAGCCTCGTTGCCCTAGCCGCGACTTTACATTGTCCCCGAGGCAACGCATTGTTTTGCGTCGTGCCCGTGAGCGCATGATCGCAAGTGGCAAAGTTGAGTTGGCCAAGCAGTTGGACCGTGATTACGAGTTTGCCGGTAAGGCTTCGTGTGCCACCGATGGGCTGTGCGCGCTGGACTGCCCAGTCGCAATCAACACAGGGGACCTGATCAAGCAACTGCGCAGTTCATCCACGGGACGAGTCGACTCGATGATCGCGTCGCAGCTCGGCAAGCATTTTGGACTGGCGGAAAACGCAGTTCATTTGAGCCTTTTGGCGGGACGCGGAACGAGTGCTGTCATCGGCGACGCGGCGTTGCGTACGATCACCAGTACGATTGCCAAAGTCTTCTCGGGCTTCCCGCAATGGCACGCAGGTCTTTCCACCGATCACGGCAGGGTCGACCAATCATTGTTGAGCGATCTCGAAAGTGCCGAGCTTATTTACTGGCCAACTTGCATGTCCCGCATGATGGGCGGGACCGCGGACGCGCTAGTCCGTGTTTGTGAGAAAGCAGGAGTTGAAGTGCATATTCCCAAAGATGCAACTGGCAAATGCTGCGGCCAAGCGTTCTCATCGAAGGGTTATCTGGACGTCGCGCTCCAAAAGCAGAATGAATTGCTAGATGCGATTTGGGAATGGAGCAAGCATGGTGAGAGACCCGTCGTTCTAGACCTTGGTTCATGCACCTCTTTTTTGAAAAATGGCTTGCCGTATTTAGATCGAGTTCGTCGGCATCGACTTGAGAGTTTGCCAATTTTGGATTCGACGGAGCTGGCAGCTCGATTGCTGCCGAAGCTTGCGATTGAAAAGAAGCAGAGCAACATCGCAGTGCATTCGGTATGTTCCAATCATAAGCACGGGTGGGAGGCTCCACTGTTGGCGGTTGCGAATGCATGTGCGGCTGAGGTGCATGCTCCGCATGAGGGCAAGTGTTGTGGAATGGGTGGCGACCGGGGATTTGAGCTGCCGGGCTTGGCGTTGAGCGCGACTGCCGATGTGGGGCGAAAGATGGCGGAATCGCAATGCGATTCGGGTTTCACCAATGCACGGTCTTGTGCGATCTCGCTTAATAGTGGTACAGGTCGTCCGTGGCGCAGCATTTTCCAGCTTCTGGACGCGTGCTCTGCGAAGAAAGCAGACGATTGAGGCCAGACGAACGACTTTCCAAGAATAGCAAAGTTTGAACGAATCCACAGTCAACGATTTTTTGGTTTTCTTAGCCGTTGGGCGATAGCCCCGGTTTTCTATGAGGCCGTTTTGCTCTAAACCCAACAAAACATTTGTAGGAAATGGGAGGGCGAGGCTCCTGCCAGGGCAATCGCACGTTAGCAGCATGAATAACCTGCGAGTAGCTTCTCAATCGCAGAGTTATCCCAGCCACATCGCTTACGCTTGCCTCGAATTGCATCTTTAATCGTAGTGTCCTTTTGCAGAATGTTTAACGCCAAG
>JANPHB010000319.1:0-33302 GCA_031424235.1 Pirellula sp. | reverse complement strand
ACACTTGATAGCTATATCAAACGCGGCAAACTGATCGGCGCGTGAAATTCCAAGGGGGAGACGCAAAATCGCCCTCTTGTTAACATGGAACTGTGGCCCAACGCTACCTTCGCGGAGCTATGGACGACATTGTCGCTCGTCGCTCCGCGACGATTGCGCACAAGCGACCGGGGGACTTCGGGTATCGCATTTTAAAAAGCCTCGGTCTTCGGATGAGCAACTCTCGGCCGAAAAGCCGGAGTCACCCAGCTATTGCTTAACCAGGCGACATGTTAGGTAAAGTAGACTACATCGGAGTTCTCTGTGAATAGGATTACCCATTGAGTTTGGTCAAATTGCATATACGTCTGACATTCACATCTTCGAATCGATCCTATCCCGCAGGCTTGTCCTGTGGATATTTGAGTTGTAAGCTACGCCCTGAACACCTCCCTAGTCTAGTTCGCTTCGCCGGATTTGCCTTTGGCAAATCCGGCAAAGCGTCAGTCGCGGAGAGACGTTTTAGTTGAAAAAAACCTAAACTTCCACAGGGTAAACCCGTGGGCTTCTATGGGCACGCAACAGAACCGGTGGTGTGCGAGGCTCGACGAAACTAGACTGCGATGGTTGATGAAGGCATACAGACGAGAGTGTTGTTGGTGACAGGGAGTCGGATCGTGAATTTGGTTCCTCGTCCCACTTCGCTTTCGACGCTGATCGACCCGTTGTGTTTGCGTATGACGCCATAAGCAATGGAGAGCCCTAGCCCGACCCCTTTGCCGACCGGCTTGGTCGTAAAGAAGGGATCAAAAATATGGCTCAAGTCGCTTGGGTCGATCCCTTGACCGCTGTCTTCGATGATCAAGAAGACTTCGCTGTCCTCTGCATAGCTCCGAACGCGGATTTGGCCGCTGTCTTGAATGGCATGCGATGCGTTGACCAGCATGTGGATCAGAACTTGGCCGATTTCGCCTGCGTTGCAGACGACCTTGGGCAAATTCTGGCAATCCACTACAACTTCACATCGCTCTGACAGTTCAAGCGAGATCAATGCGATGGAATTCTCGACGATCAAATTGAGGTCGGCATCGGTGACGCCACTCCATCCATATTGGGCATGGTAATGTCGAGCAAGGTCACATCGGGCCAAAACTCCATGAATCGTTGAATGCCCTGAAGTCCGTCGTGAGCCACCCCCACGACATTGAAGTTCAGCTCCTCGAGAATGTTTTGCATGGCATGCGTAATGAACTTGTTGTCGTCGACGATGAGGACGTTGATCATGCGTATTCTCTTTAATTGAAACGGGCATGGATGTTGGCAGGAGTATGAGCCATCGAAACCCTATCTTTTTTTCGGCGAGAGGCAAAAAAAGGATGAAATTGCACGTAACCTGCAAGAACGAACCGAAATCACCATCGAATGCACCCGTTTGCTAGCCACTTTCCCACATGTTTCCGCCTGGTAACGCTCAATTGAATTGCGGGCTTTAAATTTAATTGGTAACCACTGAACCATTGATTCTGGAGGCGGAGCCGCGGAGCCTCCAAGGCATTGCGTTCCCAGGCAGGAGCCTGGGAACGAGAACAAACCTTCGGGAGAGCGAGGCTCCTGCCGAGCTTGCGGCACCATGGTTCGGCGGGAGGCTCACCCTCCCGAGCAACAAATTGCCTGGGTAGACTCGATGAAAACATGTTAAAGCAATGTGCGTCTACAGAAGAACAGAGGGCTCGATAGCTGGTATTTCCGTCCTATTCCTAAAAGGGCTTCCAACCCCAACGGCTGAAATTGTTTGGAGCATTATGAACTGAAATCCCTATGTTTCCGGATTTTTTTGACACAGAGTTTAGTTGCGAGTCAGCACGAGCTTGCGCCCCACTCGCTTCGCCGTTTCTTGGCGAACACAACCTCGAAGGTAACCCATAATCATGGTGTGAGTATGAATGTAATGTTCGTTGACGATGAGTCTAATGTACTTTCTGGACTTCGACGCATGCTGCGAGGCCAGCGAGCCTGGAATATGGAGTTTGTGGACAGCGGAACTGCCGCCATTGAGTTATTGCAGAACAAGCCGATGGACTTCATCGTAACCGACATGCGAATGCCATTGATGAATGGGCTCTCCTGGCAATAAAGTTACACTAGGATCGATGAATCAGGGATTGTCGCACAATTGACCAGTTGTCGAGTGTCGCACAATTGTCCCAATTGTCGCTTCAGAAGTACTCGCATTTTGCACACTAAGTTTATCCCGAAGTCGATTCGCGACGTATGTTTTAGATGACGAATGTTTTTGTTGAAGCTCGAAAAACCTGCTTGGTTGATAGGGTGAAGGAAGTGCTCATATGGCCACAAAAGTAATTACACCGTTAGATGAAAACGCACAGAACTGGGTTAGGAAAAGAACTCCGCGAGTCTTGCTCGTAGAAGATGACCTTTGCATCATCTCGTCTATCCAACGAAACCTTCGCCCCTATCGAATCGAACTCGAGGTGGCGTTTCACGGGTTTCAAGGGGTTTCCGAAGCCTTGTCGTTTGAGCCCGATCTCGTGATCACGGACTTGCAAATGCCGTTGGCCAGCGGTGAGGAATTGATGCAGTGCCTCGCTCACATTCCGCGGACCAGGAACGTACCAATCATCGTCATCACGGGTAGGCCCGGTGTGTCTCGTACTCGTCGCATGAAGGAGCTGGGGGTAGTGTCCGTTCTAGCCAAACCGATTCCATTTGAAACTCTCTTGTCCGAGATCGGGAAGAAAGTTCGCATTGAGCGGCGTTTTGGCAAAAGCGCTACGGACTGAAAAACAGGACACAACAGGGTATACCGATGACTCTCTCCACGATTGACAAAAACGTCCCGAACGAAGTACTGCTTCAATCCCTCGAACGTGAACGATGCGCTCGGAAACAGGCAGAAGAACTGCTTGAACAGAAGAGTCGTGAACTTTATCTTTCCAACCTCGAGCTCCATCAATCGTCGATGGTTCTCGAAAAAACGGCTCAACGCTCCAAGGCCGTTTTTGATACCGCAGCAGAAGGAATCATCATTTTCGAAGGAGACGGACGCATTGAATGCCTTAATACGGCGGCCAAGGATATATTCGGCCTTCATGAGGACGGCGAGGTTGAAAACATCTGCCAACTTCTGCCCGAGGCTGCTTTCTGCAAACTAGATGACAAGAGTTGTTTTGTATCCAGTTTGAAGGAATTGACTGGTGCAAGCAACGAAATTTCAGGTCGACGAGTCGATGGTTCCAATGTACATCTCGAATTCGTGGTTAGCACTTTTTCGCAAGGCGGAGTAAGCTCACACAGCGGCATTGTTCGTGACCTGACCAAACGCAAGGCACTCGAAGCGCAATTGGCCACGGCCCAGAAACTGGAGTCCGTGGGGCAATTGGCGGCTGGGATTGCACACGAGCTAAATACACCCATCCAGTTCGTGGGGGACAATACACGATTCCTTCAAGAGTCTTTCATGGCGATCGAGGAGATCCTAAAACGTGTCGATAAAATACTCGAAGAGGATCAAGGAAACGATGCCGTTCGACGGGTTGCCCAAAGTGTTCAAGAAGCCTATCAGACTTTTGACCTTTCCTTCGTTCGCGAAGAGATCCCCTTGGCCATTGAGCAAACGCTCCAAGGTGCAGACAACGTAGCCAGAATTGTTCGCGCCATGAAAGTCTTTTCGCATCCAGGAACCAAAGAGTATCAAGAGGTTGATCTCAACAGTTCCTTGGAGAGCACGCTCACCGTTTCGCGAAACGAGTGGAAATACTGTGCCGAGGTCGAGACGCACTTCTGTCCTGATTTACCTAGGGTCATGTGCTTGCCAGGCGAATTGAACCAGGCTTTCTTGAATTTGATCGTCAACGGCGCTCATGCCATCCAAGCCAAAAAGAAGGACACGTTAGGCAAACTCACGATCACAACACGTCGGGAAAACGATCACATCGCAATCGATATCGCGGACAACGGAACCGGAATTCCGTTGGCGATCCAGAACCGTGTCTTCGACCCATTCTTTACCACCAAAGGGGTCGGCAAAGGAACCGGGCAGGGACTTTCGATTTCCTACAGCATTGTTGTAGAAATGCACAAAGGGACCTTGACCTTCGATACCGTCGAAGGGGTGGGCACAACATTCCATGTCCTCCTACCGCTGGATCCTCGCGAGGCAAAACAGGGAGCATTGAAGAGCCAATCATGAACAATCGAATTCTTTTGGTCGACGACGAAGCGAATTTGCTCCAATCCTTCCGACGCACTTTTCGAGGCAAATACGATCTTGTACTCGCCGAAGGTGGAGAAGCGGGACTTCAGCAGATCTCCAAGAATGGTCCATTTGCTTTGGTGGTCAGCGACATGCAAATGCCCGAAGTCGACGGACTGAAGGTGTTATCTGCGGCCCGAAAGCACTCGCCCGATACCGTTCGCATCATGCTCACGGGAAATGTGGACCAGCAGACTGCGGTCGACGCCGTAAACGATGGGTCGATTTTTCGATTCGTCAATAAGCCATGTCCTGTTGAGAAGTTTGGAGACATCCTCGACGAAGGATTGCGACACTATCAGTTGGTGATAGCAGAAAAGGAACTTCTTTCCAAGACTCTAGCTGGTTGCGTAGGCTTGATCAACGAGTTGCTATCGGTCGCAAGCCCAAAAGCGTTTGGTAGAGGCGGACGAATCAGGCAATGGATGAAGCAGCTTTGCAAAGAACTGAATCTTCAGGACGCATGGCAATTTGAAGTCGCGGCCATGCTATCGCAAGTCGGTTGTATCGCGAATACCGTGTGCCCAAAGGCAGCCAACGATTTTGAGGCAATTCAGAAGCAACTAAGAATCCAAGCAACCACCAGCAGTTCGATCATCGGGCACATTCCACGTCTCGAGGACATAGCCGCCATGATCGGTAACCAGTACACGGAAGTGCTTGACCCCAAACTGCCGAACTCGGTCAAACTCGGCGCGAAAATGCTTCGCATGTTGGTCGACTACGATGTTTTGACGGAGACGAATTCAACGGACCAGGCAATACGTTTCCTTAAGGAGGCGGGGGCCGCATATGATTCTTGGACGCTCGACATTTTTTCGGAAATGGTGTTTGGCAATCATGAGGTTCGGTCGCTCAAGGTCGCAGAGTTACTCGTCGGCATGGTCGTAGAGACCAATGTGCTTTCTCTCGATGGCGGCGTTCTGTTGAGTTACGGCCATGAACTGTCGGAAAACATGATCCAACGTTTGCGATCGTTTGTCCGCAACTCGATCGGAGTACGAGAGCCGATCCTGGTTCGAGTGCCGATCAAACGATAGTGTCGCACAATTTAGTGTCGCACAATTGTGCGACACTTTTACAGCTCTTCAGGTCGGCAGAATTTAATCGGCATTTCGCTCGATGGGTTATCCAAAACCATACCCAATCGGCCAGCCAACAATTCGTCTAGCTCCTTGCCGATGATTTCGGCACGCCAGCCTTGAGTCAAGCACGGCGGTGGCGCATCGTCAGATTGTGGCTCCAATCGATACTTCACAAAGTCTCGTAGATCGTCGGAGGTGGCAACGATGGCTGGAGCGATCCGTTTGGTTCTGCAGATATAAGCCAGCGCCGCGGACAAAAATTGAGTCAACATACCGGCCGGTTGGCCCTTGCCGTAACGATGTTTCTTCGGCCACGTTGGAATGGGGCCTGTAAGCGACTCTTCGATGGCTTTAGAAAGCTCGGGCAAGTATTGTTTCGTGTGTCGGTGCTCCATGCCGCGCAAGGAGGTCATCCTCCGAACATCCGACGTCCCTCGCCTTGCCAGCTCTATCAATAAGTCGTCGCGTAAAACCTTCCGCGGAGGTACATCGCGTTCCTTCGCCTTCGCATCGCGCCAATTCCAAAGTCCTCGGATAATGGAAAGTGAGGTTCCGGACAATGCTTGGATGCCGCTGATTCGAAACCAACTTTCGTTCGACTCAAATTCAGCAAGCTCTTCCTGTCGACGTTTTGTCTCTTCCTCCAACCAAGTCAGTCTATCTTGCTTAATCAAATGCTGACTGAGTGTCTTAAAAAGACGAGGTAGATCGCGAACATCTTGCGCCGCGTATTGCAATTGTTGGTTGGTCAAGGGTCGGTTTCGCCAATCGGACCGAGTTTCCTCTTTGTCCAAAACCAAACCCGTAAAACGTTGAACCAAATTGCCATAGGAGGCGGGGTACTCGAAACCCAAAAACGCAGCCGCAATCTGAATATCGAATAGTCTCGGAATCAACTTCTGCGTTGCTCGATAGCAGAACAAAGTCTCTTCGCGGCCTGCATGCACAATGACCGTCGTGTTCGGATCGATCAACGAATTCCAAAACGGACTTAGATCCGTACAAGTGTAGGGGTCGATGATGGCGATCTCATCTTCCGTAGCAACCTGCACCAGACAAAGTTCTGGCCGGTAAGAATCCTCGGCAACAAACTCGGTATCAAAGGCGACAAGCTTCTGGGCAGCTATCTTTTCACAAAGCTGATGGAGTGATTCTGGGTTTGTGATATAACTGAAATGTGCGTTCAAACGCTGCCCTGCGGTTGTTGTGGTTCCTGCGACTTGCCCGTTCACAGCGGCCCTGATGGCCGTTGGCTCTCCAACCATTTCGATGGAAATGCTAGCAAACCAACGCTATTTGTACACGAAAAAGCGTCTGCCGACAACGACACAGACATTCATGGCCCCGATTCGAAACCAAAAACTAGGCACAAATTGGAAATTCGCTCAATCATGAACGTAAATCCAGCGACGCTTCCAGCGAGTCGAAAGGTCGCTTGGGCTCCCCAAACCGGCCTGTTGATTAGCGCGCGTTCCCTGCACGAATCGAAACGGATCATTGCGGCTGGCGGCAAATGGCTGGATCTCAAAGAGCCCTCCTTAGGCTCTCTCGGTAGACCATCGCATGAACTCATTTTTGAAGTGCTCGAGCTAGACATCCCAGAAACCGTTCAGGTCAGCATCGCGGGGGGAGAATTGAAGAATTGGACCTCGGACTTGGACGACACTTTGGCTTCCAAGCTACCTGCCCGCGCTTATCTCAAGTTGGCATTGTCCGACTGCATTGGAACGGACTGGCAGAACCTCGCCAAGCGGATTTCCGTCGCATTGGTCCGTCGCTCGCAATTGATCTTGGTACACTACGCCGACGCTTTGAGTGCAAACGCACCGACATGGGATGAAGTGACCGAAGCGGCCAGTTCGCTTGGGGGTAAGTATGTTCTGGTCGACACTTATCGCAAAGAGGCTGGCGGCTTATTGGAGCACTACTCGATGGAACGACTTGGTGAAATGATTGAATCCGCTAGAACTCGCAAGCTTGGCGTCGCACTGGCTGGCTCATTAAAACTAGATCAGCTGCAATCCTTATCGAACTTGCAGCCCGGTTGGGTGGGTGTTCGTGGGGCGGTATGCATGGGGACGAATCGAGCAGGGGATTTATGTCCTGATCGATTGAAACAGGCACTTGCGATTTTTACTTCGTTCTCACAGGCTGGAGATTGATACGATGTCATCCGGAAGCGAACGAGATCGGCCTTGCGGGCTTTTGCGACAAGGCAACAAGGTGGTTGGTAACGTCTCTATGCCAGAAGCCACCGAGATATTCATTAAAGAATTCAATCACTGTTACGGCCAATTGCGGCTCGAGGTGAGTGAACAGCCGACTATACGTGCTATTCCAAACGCCAACCCGCACACGTTTCGGTTACCGATGTGGTTCCGGCACGTTTGGAACGCCAGGCATCCAGAAGAAGAATGACTTGGCCGAAAACACATTCGGATGTGCTTAGCGTCTACGCAATTATCTCGACTAGAATCTTCGTTACGAGCCCTACAAACGATCCATCTTAGGAAAGAAACCGTGCAGCATTCTCGCTGCACATCGCCCGTTCCGCACGTTGGCGAAATTCGCGCACTAGATTTTGTTCGCTGTTTATGGGTCGAAAAAATCTGGCAAGCGAGGTTCCTATGAAATCATTTTTTACATCATCGCTCGATAAAATCGATGCACTTGAGCCGTACGTGAATGCGATGGCTTGGAATTCGTATCGTAGCCAGTTTCGGGCTAGCCAAAGCAGCAAGTCGGGCAACCGAAACTGCGCGTTAGCCTCAGGCAGCCTAAATCCAGATACGCCAGAGCTGGCGAATGCAGCTGGGCGTGCTGTTGATTTCCCATTGCTCGTGCAAAACACCTCGAACCAACACCTGACAATCGAAAACCACCGTGAAGTGCAGTCGCTTTCGGCCTTGGACGTCGATGCGTGCTTTGGGGCAGGAGAAATCGACTTCCTCGATGAAAAACGCGATTCGTGGGTCGAGGCATCGTGGCTGGAAAGCTCTGCTTTAGCAGACGAAAGTTCGTATGATCTAGAGCTTGGCTTGCTGGAAAGTGTCCAGGAAATCGCCATTGCCTTGGCACGAACGGCTCCCAAACGAACGATTTTGGAAAAAGAAGAAGCGAAATAGCTGTTCTTTGCCTGCAAAAAAACCAGTTGCTGGCATTTTCTTGGGCGAATTTTGCGACCGAACCTTGCAATCCGGCCTGGACCGTTTGGGGAATCCTGGCTATATTTCTAAATTCTTGGTCGTACGCTTCCCGATGTGACGCTCATCCCCCCAAATAAAGGACGGGTGGAATGAGTTGGCTGCATGGAATTGATCGGCAGCCAGGTATTTTGATACATTGTCACATTTGAACAAAAAAGGGTGGAGGCTTTGCATGGTTAAGTTGTTAGTCCGTGACCGGGAAACGATTCAAGAGGCTGTACGCCGTTTTCGCAAACTGGTCGAACGAAGCGGGCTAAAGAAAGAAATGCGTCGCCGCGAGTTCTACGAAAAGCCAAGTGAGATCAAGCGACGAAGCAAGCAGCGAGCTGAGCGACGCTCGCGACGCATGCGTTTGCTGGGCATCTAGTCCGCATCGCACCCTCCGAACATTCGGGCGAATAGCTCAATTGGTTAGAGCACCACGTTTACACCGTGGGGGTTAGGGGTTCGAGTCCCTTTTCGCCTACTTTAGTTTCCAGTCCACGTTTCTGCGTTCTGCACCAGCGAACGCAACAAAGAAAACCATGAAAAACGGCATTCATCCCAATTATCAAGAAACCAAAGTCACCTGCGGTTGTGGAAGCACATTTCAAACACGCAGCATCCGCAAAGAAATTCGCGTTGACATCTGCAATGTTTGCCATCCCTTTTACACTGGCAAACTAAAGTTCGTTGATACCGCAGGCCGTATCGAAAAGTTCCAGAACAAATTCGCTGCTGGTACATACGCCAGTCTTGGTACCAAAAAGCCTGCCGCCAAAAAGAAGTAGCTGCTTGAGCCAATCGGCAACGCAGCCTACAACGCTGCGTTGCTTTCATGAAGTGGCTCTGGCAATCAGAATCTCAAGACCGTCGCAGATTGCCAACTGAGGCATGCGACGGTTTTGTTTTTTCCTAAGCCAAAGTACCAATGAAAATACGTCAACAACTCGAGCAAACCCTCGCCCGGTTTAATGAACTCGAAGCCATGATGTCGGATCAAGAAATCTTGTCCGGCGATTCCGGCAAAATGGCCAATATCATGCGAGAACACGGCGGACTGCTCAAAGTAGCGACCATGTTTCGCAACTACGAGAGAATGGCTGCTGAGATAAAAGAGCTTGCACCCATGCTTGCCTCGTCTGATCCAGACGAAGCGGCAATGGCTTTCGAAGAGACGAATCGACTCAAAGAAGAACGCCAGACCATTTGGAATGGCTTACTAGACATGAGCATCGGTGGTGAAGACGCAGCTCGTAGCCGATGTGTTTTGGAAATTCGCGCCGGCACCGGTGGCGAAGAAGCTGCTTTGTTCGCTCGCGATCTGTACGTCATGTACAAGCACCATGCCGACGCCAAAGGTTGGAAGGTCGAGATCATGGACTCCAGCACCACCGAGCGCGGTGGATTCAAGGAAATTATCCTTGGCTTCGAAGGAGAAGGGGTCTTTCGCGAACTGCAGTTCGAAAGCGGTGGCCACCGCGTTCAGCGCGTTCCAGAAACGGAAGCGCAAGGCCGAATCCATACTTCCGCTGCCACAGTAGCCGTTATGGCTGAGCCGGAAGACATCGAAATCGACCTTAAAAAGGAAGACTATCGAGTCGATAAGTTCTGTGCATCGGGGCCCGGTGGTCAGCACGTCAATAAGACCGAATCCGCCATTCGCTTAACGCACTACGAGACAGGCGTAGTGGTCCAATGCCAAGACGAAAAGAGCCAACTCAAGAATCTCGCTAAGGCTTTGCGAGTTTTGAAAACTCGCCTCTACGAAGCTAAACGCGAAGCAGAAATCAAACAGCGCTCAAACGAACGCATGTCCCTGATCGGCTCGGGCGACCGAAGCGAACGCATTCGAACGTATAATTTTCCGCAAAACCGCCTGACCGACCACCGTATCAACTTGACTTTGTACAAGCTCGATCAAATCGTAGCAGGCAACTTGCAACCGGTGTCTGATGCATTGATCGAATACGAACGCTCGACCCTCCGCGACGACACGGAAGAGTAAAGACAACCTCGTTCCAGGGCTCTGCCTTGGAACGCACTGCTTTCGAGGCTCCGCCTCGCGTTAATCATGGATTTAATAACTCAGGAGGCAGGAGCCCCCGATGCATTGCGTTCCCAGGCGGAGCCAGGGAACGAGTTTCACGTGTATCCCTCCCCTCGCCCCGTTTCGGGGCGAGCGAGCAAGTCAAAGTAGCTCGACCGTAATCGACGGCGAGCGCCCTACGGCCCAATCATTACCATTTCACCACCCAAGGACGATTAAAATGACCTCCACGAGCACGACGCAATCGGATCCGTGGACCATTTTGCGACTCCTTCAATGGACCACCGAGCACCTGAAAAAGAATGGCTCACCATCGCCACGACTCGACGCGGAAGTCCTCCTAGCCCATGCCCGAGGTTGCGAACGCATCGCGCTCTACACAGCCTTTGCCGAAGAACCCGACGAGCCAGTCAAAGCCAGGTTTCGAGAAGTCGTGAAACGTCGCGCTCAAGGTGAACCAGTTGCTTACTTGGTCGGCAAGAAAGAGTTTTACTCCCTTTCCTTTAATGTAAGTAAAGATTGTTTAATTCCACGTGGCGAAACCGAGCATATCGTCGTGGAATGCTTGGACCATGCGAAACCCATCTTGGCCGCTGAGCCAACCAAGCAATTCATTATCGTTGACGTCTGCACAGGAAGCGGTTGTATTGCCGTGAGTGTCGCCAAACACCTCAGCCAATGCAGCATCACCGCAATTGACCTTAGTCCGGCGGCGGCCGCCATCGCCAAGACCAATGTTGAGATGCATAAACTATCCGATCGAATATCGGTCATTGAATCTGATCTCTTGGATGCCATCCAGGACAATAGCGCTGACTTTGTCTTGAGCAACCCACCTTATGTCTCCGAAGCTGAGTACGCGACGCTGGACAAAACCGTCCGGGAACATGAGCCTCGCATGGCTCTGGTTGGTGGTGCCGCTGGAACCGAAATCATTGAAAAGCTCGCGGCCCAAGCGGCTCAAAAGCTAGTCGAACATGGCTGGTTCATCTGCGAACTATCACCCATGATCGCCGACCAAGTCGAAAGCCACATGGCCAGCACGAACCAATGGGTAAACATTACAATTGTCAAAGACTTAGCACGCCTCAAGCGACTAGTCGTCGCCCAACGCAAGCCCGATTAAACTTGACTAAACGGCCAACTGAAAACTGTAAACTCTAAACTTCTCCTAGAAATCACTCAACTATGCAAATGGAAAAATTGGTGTCGCTCTGCAAGCGACGTGGATTTATGTTTCAATCGAGTGAGATCTACGGTGGACTCAATGGCTTTTGGGATTATGGACCGCTCGGAGTTGAGCTGAAACGGAACATCAAAGACGCTTGGTGGCGAGACATGTGCCAAGGTCACAACGAGCTTGTCCAGCCTGAGGGCGCCCCAGGAACTTACGAAATGGTCGGCCTGGATTGTTCGATCATCATGCACCCACAGGTTTGGAAGTGCTCCGGTCACTATGACCTCTTTCATGATTTTATGGTCGACTGCCGCGCAACCAAGAAGCGATACCGTTTCGATCAAGTGCGAGGCAAATGGGTCGCTCGCGGTGAACAAAAAATCTTCGTAACGATGTTCGCTGACGCTGAGCTAGAACAAGAAGAAGTGACGCGGCGCGCGCTCAAATTCTTTAATCTTCGCAATAAGGACGTCGGTCAACTGACCTTCGGTGACTCGTTCCTGACCCTGGACAAACTCGATCCAAGCCAACGTCCAAGCGTACTCGGTCCAGACACCAATGAGCTAGGTACATTAACTGACCCTCGCGAATTCAACCTCATGTTCAAGACCTACGTCGGTGCATTAAGCGGAGAAGAAGGTGCCGCGTTCCTTCGCCCTGAAACAGCCCAGGGGATCTTTGTCAATTTCAAGAACGTCGTCGATAGCACGCGTATTCGCGTTCCTTTTGGTGTCGCACAAGTTGGAAAGAGTTTCCGAAACGAAATCACGCCGCGAAATTTCACCTTCCGTTCCCGCGAATTCGAACAAATGGAAATCGAATTTTTCTGCAATCCCGCCGATTCTCCTAAGTGGTACGAATACTGGCGCAATCGACGTATGCAATGGTATTTAACTCTCGGCCTAGCCGGCGATCGATTGCGTTTGCGAGAACACCATCAAGAAGAGCTCAGCCACTATTCGTGTGGCACCGCCGATATCGAGTACGCATTCCCATTCCTCCCAGAAGGCGAATATGGCGAACTCGAAGGGATTGCCCATCGAGGAGATTTCGATTTGAGATCCCACTCCGAAGGAAAACTCGATCCAAAGAAACGTCCGCTTGAATTGGAGCTCAATGAAGAGGGCAAGCCTCGTCACCGTGGTAGCGGCAAAGACCTTTCCTACCGCGATGACCTGACCAACGAACGCTTCATCCCTCACGTTATCGAGCCTTCCGCAGGCGCGGATCGCGCGACGCTCGCTTTCCTGTGCCAAGCGTACCACGAAGACGAAGCTCCTGATGAGGACGGCAAACTGCAAACGCGATCGGTCATGCGATTGCATCCAAGACTTGCACCGGTCAAGGCTGCGATTTTGCCACTGGTGAAGAAGGATGGGATGCCCGAGGTTGCCAAAGAGATTTACACCGCGCTCAAGCAGAAGTTCAACGTCTTCTACGACGAAAAAGCGGCTGTCGGACGTCGGTACCGAAGACAAGACGAAATCGGAACCCCTTACTGCATCACTGTCGATACTCAAACTTTGCAAGACCGCACAGTCACCATCCGTGATCGCGATACGCTTGAACAATGGCGAATCAAGATCGACGATTGCGTCAGCGAAATCACAGCAAGAGTGACCTAGTGTCGAGTGTCGAACAATTGTCTCAATTGTTCACCGTGCTGAGTCGCAGTTGCTCGAAGCACGTGCAACGATTGAGACAGTCGTGCGACAATAGGCTCAGCAACAATTGAGACAATTGTGCGACAATAGGCTCAGCAACAATTGTGCGACAATAAGCTCAATTGTTCTTAGCGACGATTGAGACAATCGTTCGACCAACTATCACTCCAAAGTCGCACCCGGCAGGTGCGACCCACTTCCAACTCCCAACTTCCAACTTCAAACATGGACTACCAACAGGGAGAGTTGTTTACTAACGAACTCGCCCCTTGGGAAATCGATGCGGCGGCTGAGACTCCCTGCGCACTCGTCGCCTTCCCCGAAGCTCCCTTCGGTCCGTACGACTATCGTATTCCTGACGAACTTGGTGGCCAGATCAAGCCTGCGATGCGAGTCGTCGTCCCACTCGGTCGAGGCAATCGCGAAATCGTGGGCTATACGATCGCAGTTCATATCAGCCAGCATCCTCGCGAACTGATCAAACCGATCCTGCGAGCCATCGATCACGAGCCTCTTTGCAATTCCAACTTGTTGCAGTTGATTCAGTGGATGAGTCGTTATTATCTTGTCCCCATCGGCCAAGTGTTCGAAGCGGTGATTCCGGCCGGCGTTCGGGCCGGCGCGGGCACTCGCAATCAAACTCTCCTGAAACCTTCGCTTAAAGCAACCGATGATACTCTGATCAAGACACTGTCGGTCAAGCAGCGGCAAACTCTGCAGCAATTGATCTTGGCCGACGAGCCACTATCGCAAGAGCAATTGAGGCATCTCGCTCAATGTTCCGACGGCATCATCAAGAAACTTTGCGAGCTCGAGTTCGTTGAATCCTATACAGAGCGAGTGATGACCTTCGGCAAGGACGTGGCAGTCGAGGTTTACGAACGCGTGCTTCCACCTGCTCTGTCCTCAGATCAGCGTATCGCTTTGCAAACGATATACGGTGCCATCGACTCTGGCGAGCACGAGACCATTTTGCTGCACGGAGTGACTGGCAGCGGCAAAACCGAAGTCTACATGCAATCGATCGAGCAGGTGATTTCGTATGGTCGGCAAGCCATCGTGCTAGTCCCCGAAATCAGTCTAACACCGCAGACGCGCTCACGATTTCAAAATCGCTTTGCCAGCGTTGCCGTTTTGCACTCGAAAATGAGCGGGCCGGAACGTCATTACCAATGGAAGCGAATCGCAGAGGGTGCAGTTCAAGTGATCATCGGCCCTCGCAGCGCGATCTTTGCGCCCGCACCCTACCTCGGGTTGATCATCCTTGACGAAGAACATGAGAATTCGTTCAAGCAAGAAACGATTCCTCGCTATCATGCTCGAGACGTTGCCATTCACCGCGCCTCGCTCGAACGGATCCCGCTGGTGCTGGGGTCGGCAACTCCCTCGCTTGAAACATTTCATCGAGCGACCATGGGGCAGTACAAGAAGGTGGCGCTTCCTCGACGGATTTTGAATCGGCCTCTTCCGGAAGTGACCACGATCGACTTGCGATCGAATCGAATCGACGTCGACCGAGGGAGTCTTTCGCAGCCACTTGTGCAGGCCATTGAGAAGACGTTGGCTGAGAACGGGCAGACCATTTTGTTGCTCAACCGTCGAGGATTTGCAACATCGATTCAATGCCCCGCGTGCGGACACGTGGTCACGTGTCCGGATTGCGATTTGGCACTGACACATCACCGCGAGGGGAGTAAAGCGCTTTGCCACTTTTGCGATTATACGATCGCGGTTCCGCAAGTCTGTCAGAAGTGCGGTTTTGACGCGATTCGATTTGCGGGCCTTGGTACCCAGAAGCTAGAGATGGAAGTCCAGCAACGGTTTCCAAACGCCTCGATCGCGAGAATGGATTCCGATACGATGAAGAAGCCTGGCAGTCACGAGCGCGTTCAAGCGGATTTCCGCGCCGGTCGCATCCAGATCTTGATGGGGACACAGATGATAGCCAAGGGGCTAGATTTTCCGAATGTACTTTTGGTGGGAGTCATCAACGCAGATACGGCCCTCCATTTTCCAGACTTCCGAGCATCGGAAAAAACGTTCCAACTGGTCACTCAAGTAGCAGGACGCACGGGGCGTGGCGAACGAGGTGGAGTGGTACTCGTTCAAACGTATTCGCCCGATCATCCCGCCATCATTGCTGCCTGCAAGCATGACTACAAGAGTTTTTCAGAGCAAGAGTTATTGCAACGCGAGCAGTTCGGCTATCCGCCGTATGCGTCGTTAGCGCGCATCATCATGCGTGGCCCAGTGCAACAAGAGGCCGAAGAGTTCGCCGAAGGGATTGTCAAAAAGATTCAACTGGAGATTTCGAAGGCTTCAGCCCCAGTGCGAGTGCTTGGTCCAGCCCCGCCACCGATTGCGAAGCTGCGAGGGCACTATCGATTCCACGCCATGCTCATTTCAAAAGAACCAGGAGCACTGAATGCCATCCTATCGCGAGTCCAAGCATCGATTAAGGCGACTGGCGACAACTTGTACCTTATCGACATTGACCCATTGGACATGCTCTAATACAGCAAGCACGTGCAACAAATGTTGACATGGAAGAAGTCGAGTATTGGCCTGCCGGATCGTGAGTGTAGTGAGACTCGACGTCCGGTACTAAGCACATACGCAAGAGTTTTGGGGCAATTGATAGTTTGCTGTTTCGCTTTTTTTGCTCCTCAACTGCGGAGCAGTGGCATTCGAAAGCCGCGGATGAAATCCGTGGTCAGCGTGGTGCGGATTGTCTGAGAGTCGCAGAGCGACGGCATTCTCACTGAAGCTAGTTGGCCTGTTGGTCAACATTTCCTTTGGGTGGGGAAATGATTGACAGCCTATGCCGCTCCTTCAGAGCTCCGTATCAATCGGGGCGTACTACCTGGGGTTTCGTTCGCGGTCCGAACTTCACCCCAGACTGAAAAATCCCATCGCATTCGCGATTCAATCGCAGTAGGTTAGTACGGTTTAGTTGTGACGATATGCTAAATTTTCTTCTCTGCCTCTTTTTTCAGGTCGGCAGCGAATTGGTTGAATGCGAATGGAATCTTGATCTTTGCGCAGTGCGATTGAATGCGCCCAAGCCCCAATTGCTGCTGAGGCTGGAGAAGGCAGGATTTGGTTATCTTCTGCATCAACATGTCCTAGATGCAGCGAGAAAGCAGATAAAAGGGTAGCGAGTCTGTTTTCTACTGTTGCGTATGCGCTTGTCATCGGCTGCAATTTATTGGGCAACTCCGACAAAGGTTCGGATTTGGCAAGTTCCAGATTAAAGGTGCATCCCGACGAATCCGCCGTTGTCGACCACCGCGCGCTCCAACTGCTGCATTCTCTTTTTTGTCTGCTCCGGATCGCCAACGCCAATGTAACGATCGAACTCGACGATGACCGCGTGACTTACGGTCTCTTCAAACCACTTGACAACGTGCTGTTCAAGCCATGGGCAAGTCTCTTTGTCTAGGGTTACCTTGAGTGCCGTATGCCGCGCTCGCAAGTCGGAGTCATCGGTAAACACGACTCCTTCGAACTTGAACGCAATCATGCCGTTTTTCGGATCGTTGGTAACAAAAAAACGACAAGTGGCGTTGTGCAAGTAATAGGAATTGAACGTGCCATGTTCCGCAATCGCTTCCTTGATTCGACCGTACTTGGCGACAAGGCCGGGTGACGCGTCGAGTGGCGGATCGAGCCTGGCCATGCTCCGCAGCGGAATGCAATCAAAGGCGATGTCGACCGGACGTGCGTCAGCAGAATTTGCGTTTGGGTTGTTGCTCATGTCTCAATACCTGTTGCGTTCTGCTGGACTGACGAGTGTCGAAGTGCGACAATAACGCACTAGTTTGCGAAGGCGGCGTTTAACAATTCGCGTTCCTCAAGCTGGTGGGCTCGAAGCGAACCAGTTGATGGACTGGCGGACTCAACGCGAGAGATTCTCTCGAGCTTATGCCTGCCCGAGATCTCGTCGCCCCACCGCATCTTAACGTGCGTCCAAGCTCCCATGTTGGTTGGCTCGTCTTGATACCAATAAACAGGCGTTCCTGCAGGATACACGCTCAGAGCTTCAACTACCTTGGCACCTTCGAGCGGATAAAACTGGTCGATGCGAACGAGCGCCACGTCATTGCGATTCAGCTTCGTGCGTTCAGCCAATAAATCATAATAAGCCTTGCCTGTACTCATGATGATTCGCGAGGTTGGAGTTCCCGCCGGACGATTGTCAGGAACGATCTTTTGGAACGAGCCGTTTTCGATTTCATCCAAGGTGGAAACACAAGCCTTGTTTCGCAATAGACTCTTGGGAGTCAAAACAATGAGTGGCTTGCTCCACTTCGATTTGGCCTGTCGACGGAGTAAATGGAAGTACTGAGCAGGTGTCGATGGCTGAGTAACTTGAACGTTGTGTTCTGCGGTCAACAAAAGGAAACGCTCGAGTCTAGCGCTGCAGTGTTCTGGCCCTTGTCCTTCGAACCCGTGGGGCAACAACATCACCAATCGGCTCAGTCGTCGCCATTTGTCCTCGGCACTGGTAATGAACTGATCGACAATACATTGGGCCACATTCCAGAAATCGCCAAATTGCGCTTCCCAACAAATGAGGCCTTCTGGGCAGTCCAGGCTATAGCCGTACTCGAAGCCCAACACGGCCGCTTCGGAGAGTGGGCTATTGATGATTTCGATCCGTGCTTGGTTGGCGGCCAAATGCCCAAGTGGCATGTACTTGCGATTGTCTTCGACGTCGTGAACGACCGCGTGCCGCTGCGAAAACGTTCCGCGTTCGCAATCTTGTCCGGAGAGCCGAACCGGATGCCCCTCCGACAGCAGGGATGCAAACGCGAGTGACTCGGCAGTTGCCCAGTCAAGCGGTATGTTGCCGTTGCCCATCTCCTGACGTTCTTCAAACTGACGTACCAGTTTCTTGTGCAGGTTGAATCCTTGGGGCACGGTGCTCGCTGACTTGATCAAGTCACCAGCAATCTGTTTCGGAATCGACGTTGTAACTTGTTGGTCAACGGGCTCAGGGCCGCCAAAATAACCAGTCCAATAGCCTGTCAAGCTTTGCAGGTCATGTACGAACGGCTCGGTCTTGGCCAGCTCAAATTCGCGAGACAATCGATTGTGGCGAACTTCGGCAATGGCGTCCGCCTCGAGGCGAGTCAACTCGTTCATTTCAAGCAGATGCTCGAGATAACTTTCTCGAACGTTCTTTCGTTTATCTATCGCCGCATACATCAGCGGTTGAGTGAACCGAGGTTCGTCCCCTTCGTTGTGGCCAAGTCGTCGGTATGCGTACATATCGATGACGACGTCCTTTTCGAATTCCTTGCGGAAATCCATGGCCAAATTGACGACTTGTGCGACCGCTTCAGGGTCCTCGCCATTGACATGGAAGATCGGGATTTGAAGCATTTTGGCGATGTCGGTTGCATAGGTGCAACTGCGGGCTTCGTCCGGTTCGGTGGTGAATCCGATTTGATTGTTGAGAACGATGTGGAGCGTACCACCTGTTCGATAGCCAGGTAATTCGCTCAAATTCAAGGTCTCTTGAACAACCCCTTCGCCGATAAACGCAGCGTCTCCGTGAATGAGAATCGTCATGCTTTCGGTACGATGAGTATCCCCATCGCGATCTTGTTTGGCTCGGCATCGTCCAAGAGCAACGGGATTCACAAACTCAAGGTGGCTCGGATTGAAACAGAGTGAGATGTGGACTTTCTGACCTGTGCTGGTGGTCCAATCGTTGCTGTAGCCCATATGGTACTTAACGTCTCCACCGCCTCGGAAGAGTTCCGGCTTGGGATCGTCGAACGACCAGAAAATACTTTGGGCTCTCTTACCCATAATGTTGGCGAGAACGTTCAAGCGACCACGGTGTGCCATGGCAAGCAGAACACCATGAACGCCGTGTTGTCCCGCTTTTTCCAAAGCTCTATCCAGGAGCGGGATCAAGCTCTCAGCTCCCTCTAGAGAGAATGTCTTTGCCATTGCGTACTTTTTACGTACGAACTCCTCGAAGATGGTCGCATCAGCCAGCTTGGTGTAAATCCGCGTTTGGACTTCGTGGGAGAGAGTTAAACGGTTTTGAGTCGTTTCCATGCGCCGTTGAAGCCAATCGCGAATGTTGCGATTGTCGATATGCATGAACTGGGCACCGATACTGCGGCAGTAGGTATTGCGCAGTTTCTCGATGATGTCAGCGAGCGTCCGTCCGTTGGAATATTCTAGTGTCGGCGAAGTGAACGGGCGTTTGAGATCCTCTTCGGTCAAGCCATGCGAACGTGGATCGAGTTCCGGTGGCCCTTTTCGAGTCAAGCCAAGTGGATCGATTCGAGCCATCAAGTGCCCGCGCACTCGGTACTCGCGAACCAATTGATCGACTCGTTCTTGCATTCGAGCGAGCCAAAGCACATCCTGGGTGGGTTCAGGCGATGTGGTCTCCACCCGCGAGTTCACTTCGCCTTGTTCGGCGAACAGCGCCTCCGACTGAGCGGCTAGAGAGAACTCCTCGAAATAGCGTTTCCAGACATCGGACACGCTGTTGGGATCTTGGATGTAACGTACATATAAGTCGTCGATGTAATCGAGACTGTAAGTGTTCATTTCGTTTCGCTTGCTCAAAAGTTGTAAACCCAGACAACGTTGCGAATTTCCATTCAGTCAACGCGAGGGCGTATGGAGCGGGACGGAATTGCGCTCGTCCGGAGGTTAGTAAGCAATTTGCGAATCCATGGCAATGCCAAGGTTGTGAATCGCGACCAAACACCATGACGAGGCGCTTAAACCTGCCGCTACTTAATGGGGCGAGGATTCCCATAGTAATTACCTCAGGTACGAGACAGCCGCATTATAGCCGCGAACGAACTGCAAGGAACCTCGTTTCGCTGAGATATCGCATGAATTCTATGAGAATCGGTCCTTCTTCCAAGCCGAATAATCACTCCGGCAAAGTACCCCCAGTCCGGATTCTCGCTGCAAATTGCCAAAATTCCCAAAAGACCAGGACCCGATCGGTCGATAAACCGATATCCAGAGGTGGAGGCGTGCGCCCTTGCCGCCCTTTTTTGCTCGATCATGGAGGATCAGGAAAATGCAAATACGCCGAGTTCACAGCGTGAATTCCGCAACTTCTGCGATCCCCTTCTTTTTTATTCGAGTCAAGCGACTTCGCTATTTGCTAAGCCTTGCGGCTTTCGTAAACTCGGCGCCATTGCTGGCCCAAAACTTCGATGTTCCACCTACCTCCATTCCACCTACCTCCATTCCACGGTATCCCAATCCTTTTCGCTCGGATGTTTCGTCGAGTGACAAAGTGACCGGAAATGGATTGTCTGTCGATGTAATTCAACTTGCCAGTTTGCCACCGCTAGTTGAGTCTCCGGTAGTTACCGCCATTAGTGTATCACCTGACGGAGAATCCATCGCGGCCGCAGGCGACGACCACGCCATTCGAATTGTCAGTCTGAAGTCAGGAAAGACGACCGCAACGTTGACGGCTCACCTGGACTGGGTCCAATCCGTTGAATTCTCACCCAGTGGAACGCAATTAGCTTCCTGTGGAAACGATGGGACTTTGCGAATTTGGGCGCTCGGTGATTCGCCGAAATTGATTGCGACGAAGTCAGCCCCGCACGCCTTGATGACTCTAGCGTATGTGAGCGACGATTGTCTCTTCCTGGCTGGGTTTAGCAATCACATCTATCGACACAATGCGGAGCAAACCGATCTCAAGGTCGTTCATAGTTGTGATTGCCGAGATATTCGATCGATTGTGACTTCGCCTGACCGAAAATGGATCGCCTTTGGTGGCCGAGACGGTGTGCTAAGGCTACGACGTATCGATTCGATGGAGCAAGCACAGGGAACAACGAATCACTCGGACGGCAATCATTCGGACGGCATTGATGAGTTTGCCGTCCCCTTGCACTCAGATCGCATCCGATCGATTGAGTTTTCGAAGGATGGAAATCAAATCGTATCGGTTGGCGAAGATCGACGCATCGTTCACTATGACTTGGACAATCGACGTGTCCTTTTGCAAACCAAAATCGAGGGGGGAAAACTCCTCGGACTTTGTCAGCTTGAACCGCATCTTTTCGCGATCGGAAGCAGCGACAACACGATTCGAATTTTCAACGACAAAGACCAACAAGTGCAAGCGAAGCTGGTCGGTCACGACGGTTCCGTTGGTGTCTTGAAACGCACTCAGCAATTTTTAATCTCTGGAAGCTTCGACACAACCATTCGCATTTGGGACATCGGACGTGCCGTTGCGTCCATCGATAGCCAGGGGAAATACGTCCATCCTGTCAGGGCTCAATTCGAAGACTCGGGTGCCGGAGCTGACGTGAAGTAGCACAACTTAATAGCCATCCAATGCGAGATGGTCTTAACCAAATAAACGCACTACCAAAGCCATTGCGATTCGCGGAGTATTGACACTGTGTCCTGGAAACGAAACTTAGATCAATGGGCGAGAAACTTGATCGCAGGTTCGTTGACATCTGGCAACGCACCGCAACGCCACTCATCGTCCAGCGACAAAGGCGGAAAGAACACTATGGCAAAAAACAATGCAGCCAAGAACACTCTAGCACAGGCCAGCAACTCGGTGCGACATTCGACCGTAGAATCGCTTGAGCCTCGCATTCTTTTCAATGTGGATCCCCTCTGGGTCGGTGGTGTTTATGTCGAAGAAGATAACGGCGGTGACGCGCACGGTGACTCGTTCTATGTGACGTTCCGAGGTGGTGCAGCTGGCACACAACTGACCAAGTTGGTGATCGATACCGATCAAGGATCACCTGGTTTTTCGACTGGCGATAATCTGTTTGACACGGCGGACGGCGGTCTTGGAGCCGATCACTCCTTTCCATTCAAGATCGAGTCGCTCACGGCTCAATCGTCCAATGCACGTGTGAGAGCAGAAGTTACCGATGGTGGTATGCAACTGACGCTGACATTCGAGAATTTCTTTGCGGGGGACAAAGTCAAGTTCTCCATCGATGTGGATGAGCTTCAGCGCTTTCGCAATGAACAGAGTCCTGACGCTATTAACCCGAACATCGACCCGATCACCTCAGGTGTCGAGTTTGCCGATTCAAAAATAAAGGCAACTTTCGTCGCTCCTCACTTCGAAAACGCATCGACCGAAGGGAGCTTTGTCAATCTTTACGATCCCGTCTTGGCTCCGTCTGGACTCGATTTGCCTGCAGATAATGCCGCAGGCTTGCGTGACCGAACCGCTGGCGCTGCCGCCACGGTGACACAAATTGCAAAGCCGATTCAGCTTTCAGGTACTGTGTTTCTCGACAACAATCTGAGCCTCACTCAAGACGCAGGCGAAATTGGGATCGCCGGAGTGACGCTCAGTCTGTTTCGACTTGAGAACGGCAATTACGTCAACACCGGTCTAAACACGACCACGGATCAGCAGGGCAGATATCAATTTGGCCTCAACCTTAAACTCGCGCCAGGAACCTATCAAGTTCGCGAAGCACAGCCCGCTGGTTATCTCAGCGTTGGGGCAATCCCAGGGTTACTCAATGGTCAACCAAGTCTTGGTAGCACTGTCTCCGGTGACAAAGACGTATTGACCAATATCCAAATGCCCGATGGCGATGGCAATGGCACACGATTGGATTTTGCGGAAGCTCAACCTGTCGAGATTCGCGGCTTTGTCTATCGCGACAACAACGATAACGGTCTTCGCGAGTCCAGAGAGTTAGGCATCGGTGGTGTCGATATTCAAATCGTTTCGCTTGAGTCCATCGCTGGTTCGATCAGCCGAACAACCCAAACGCTTTCGGACGGCTCATATAGCTTTTTGGCCTTGCCACCAGGTCGCTATCGCATTTCGGAAGTGTCGCAGCCAGCCGCTTACTTTGACGGCAAAGACTCACCGGGTACGGTTCGTTCGCAAACACGCGGAACCAATTCCACCAACGACCAAATCACGGAGATTCGTCTCGACGGCAACGATTCGGGCATCGAATTCAATTTCGGTGAAATCGAGCCATCGTCACTGTCCGGTCACGTTTGCGTGGCCATGCCCGGCTTCGATTGTTTCTCAACCGAGCCGAATTCGATTGCACCGCTTCCTGGTGTAAAGATCGATTTGGTGAATGCGACTGGTGTTGTTGTGGCGACAACGGAAACCGCGAGCGATGGGAGCTATCACTTTGACCAATTGCCCTCGGGCGTTTATTCCATTGTCGAGACGCAACCAGCAGATCTTCTCGACGGATTATCGAGAGCAGGAGCCATAAACGGCGTTTTTGTTGGAAGCGCGAGCAATGGGACGCACATCGAGCAAATCACTTTGGGAGGCGGCCAAAATGGCGTCAATTACGACTTCTGTGAATTGCCGCCTGCAACCCTTTCGGGTCACGTCTATCGCGACGACAACAATGATGGCGTCCGCCAAGATTCCGAGCCCTTGCTTTCTGGCGTAACCATTCGGCTGTTCGACAATTCGGGCAACAAAATCGGCGAAGTTGCGACGGATGACGAAGGCTACTATCAATTCACGGGCTTGGGTAAGGGCACCTACAGCATCGACGAGACAACTCCCGCGGGATACCTTGACGGCAAGGAAAGTATCGGACGTATCGCTGGCAGGATCGTTGGTGAGCTGGATGGCAAAGACACCATCAAGTCGATCGTGTTGCCATCAGGGATGGACGGAGTCGATTTTGATTTCGGCGAAATACTCCCTGCAAGCATCTCTGGAAATGTATATGAAGATGCAGACGGTGATTGCATTCGCGATCCTGGGGAAGTGGCGTTGGCCGGCGTGCTGATTGAGCTGATCAATGATGTGGGACAAGTGGTCGCAACCACGCGCACAGACGGTTTGGGTAACTATGAGTTTGTCGATCTCATTCCTGGCGTTTATACGCTTCGAGAGCAGCAACCAACGGGCTACATTCAAGGTGGCCAAATGGCGGGGAGCGCGGGCGGCAACGCATCGTTGACCGACATCATTTCCTCGATCGCACTTGGAGCTGGCGTTCAAGCGATCGATTACGACTTCTGTGAACAACGGGTCGCTTCGCTGGAAGGAACCGTGTTTGCCGACTTGAACGAAGACTGCATCTTCGATCCAGACGAATCGCCAATTGCAAACGTTCGGATAGAACTGCTCGATGAAAATGGCGTTGTCGTTGCGACGACGCAAACAGATTCGCAAGGCGTCTATCACTTCGTCAACTTGAAGCCAGGAGTCTATTCGGTACACGAAATCCAGCCAGCTGGCTATTTCCAAGGTGGCCAAACCGCACCAGATGGAGTTGCAGACACAAGCATCCCCGATTTGCTTGGCAGCATTTCGCTTGAGTCGGGCGAAAACGTATCGAAGCTTGATTTCTGCGAAGTACCTCCAGCGACTATCTCAGGATATGTTTTCCAAGATGGCGCACCGATTGATACAACCGACGGCCGGCCACCACAGATCCTCAAAGGAATCCGCGACGGGATTCGAAACGCTGGAGACACACCGATCGGCAATGTGGTGTTGGAGCTTCGAACGCGAACAGGGCAACGGCTAGCGTCCACGAATGCGATGCCGGGAACTTACGGCGGAGCTACGATTCGAGTCGTCACCGATAGCAACGGATACTACGAATTCCGAGGATTGCGTCCGGGTGCTTACCACGTCTACCAAGTGCAGCCGACTGGCTACTTTGATGGTCGCGACACAGCGGGCTCAGTCGGTGGCTTTGCCATCAATGTCGAAGACTTCAGCAACGATCCTGACACACAAGCCATCGTTGAGCAATTGGCTCTTGATCCAGCGACGAGTCCAGGAAATGACGCCATTCTGATGATCAATTTGGCTGCAGGTGCTCGGTCCGTTGACAACAACTTCAGCGAAATCGTGGTACTCACAACACCGATTGTAGATCCACCACCGCCGAAGCCACCAAATCCGCCTGCACCACCGCCACCACCACTTCCGCCGCCGCCAGGTCCACCACAGCCGATCGGATTCGTGGATCAGCCATTTGCTCGGATGTTGGTGATACCACCATTTGAGCCCGGTCGCACCGATGAGCCTGTCGCAGGATACACGGTCGAATACACTTGGCACTTGAGCGTCATCAACGCGGGTGAACCTCGCGGCCACCATGATGAAAAGACCGTCAGCAGGGAACAAGTTGCCAGCTCGGCCAAGCTGCTGAACTCCAGCCAGTGGACGATCGATACTCTTGATCGCGGCCGCTGGGTTATCGTATCGACGAATAAGAGCAAGCCAGCGAAACTTTCGCGGGATGCGTTTGATGTTTTAGGCGCGAAGCAACTCGCTGGGGACTTCAATGGCGATGGAAAAGATGAGTTGGCGCTGTTTAAGGATGGCGAATGGCTCTTGGATATCAATGGCAACGGGGTATGGGACCGAGGTGATCTTTGGGCCAAGCTCGGCGAAAAAGGGGACTTGCCCGTCGTCGGAGACTGGGACAATGACGGCAAGGATGACATTGGTATTTTTGGGCCCGAATGGGAGACGGATGAGAAAGCGTTGGCGAACGAACCTGGACTGCCTGATCCAGAGAATCGAATGGTTTCCACACCCAAAAATCTGCCGCCCCGTGAAAAGGTTGCCGGGCGTGAGCGTTTGATGCAACGAAGCATTAGTGGCGATCCGCGTTCGGATGTGATCGACCATGTCTTCCGATTTGGTGGAGATACCGATCAGCCAGTAGCTGGCGATTTCAATGGCGATGGCATTTCGACCTTGGGCATTTTCAACAACGGAAAATGGCGCATCGATGTCAATGGAGACGGGCGCTTCTACGACGGGGACGACTCGTTCTTTGACTTTGGTCAGCAGGGGGATATTGCGGTCGTCGGCGACTTCAATGGGGACGGGCTTGATGAAATTGCTGTAGTACGAGGACGGGACCTCATTGTGGACAGCAATGGCAACGGCCAGTTTGACGCAACGGACAAAGTATTTGAAATCGAGGGCGAAGCGGGGCAAGTGGTTGTCGGAGATTTCAACGGCGATGGGGTGGACGAAGCCGCGTTCTATTCTTCGCTGCCAAGTTCCAACGATCCCGAAGCTCGAACGGCAGTTCGGAAGTAGCTAGCGCTTCGTTTAACGGTCAGCCGTAGGCGTACCGTGTTCTGCGACAGTACGCCTTCGGCTGACTGTTAAACGACTAAATCACAAGCCTCCAGGCTCATTGGGGCTGGGCCTTTGGGCAAGCCAGGCAATCTCACTCCGCGATCGTGTCAAAATCTTTCTGATAGATATTGGCTCAAATGGTCGGATTTGCTAAAGCCTATCACTGTGGAACACTTCGTTTCAACTCAACAGTGATCGCAGGAGGCGACGAACATGATTTCTGCCTTGGACATCAGCACCAGCGCGTTGGTAGCGCAGCGAGTTCGGCTCAATACCATTTCCGGCAATATCGCCAACATGTCGACACTAAAAAACGAGGCCGGCGAAAACAAACCTTACCAGGCTCGCTATGTTGATTTTGAAACTTCTGATGAAAAGGCCGAGGGAGGAGCTGCCGGCGTCAAAATTGCTAAGGTCGGGATCGAGGAGTCCGAACCTATCTATCGCCACCAACCTGAGCATCCGCTAGCTGCAACCGAAGGCAAACACAAAGGCTACGTCGCATATCCCAATATCGACATGAACGAACAATTCGTCGATGCTCTTGAAGCCTCGCGTTCTTATGAAGCAAATATCGGCGTGATGGAAGTGACCAAAGGCATGGCCAGACAAACGCTCAGCATTCTAGCGTAAGTCGAACCCCTCTACCTCGCAGTCTGATTGAAATCTATGCAAATCCGCTCCGAATCACTATTGGCACAGCACGCTGACAAGGCGATGCGCATGCTCCAGCGGGTCAACTCACAGTCGGAAGTGGCGGAGACTAATTCCGGCAGCGGTAGTCCGTTTACCAACATGCTGGTTGGTGGCGTTGCGCAAGTCAACAATATGCAGCAGTCTGCTGATAGCCAAATGGAGCAGTTGCTCACCGGGGGTGACGTCAATCAAGCCGAGGTGTTCACCAGCATGCAAAAGGCCGACATGTCCTTCCGGTTGCTGGTGCAGATCCGAAACAAATTAATGGATGCGTATCAGGAATTGAACTCGATCCACGTCTAAGCTCGCGTTGTACAACATCGTATTGAACCCAAGGTTGCTCCATGAATCAGATAAATCAGTTCCTGCAACAGATGCGCACTCTCTTTGCTGGGATGACACCTCAGTCCAAGCTGATGGCCATCTTGCTGACTGTCGGGATTGGGATCAGCTCGGTGTTTTTGGTCCAGGGTGCAACGACTGGCAGTGGAGCGACGGTTCATATCTTGGGTGGCAGATCGCTGAGCGATGAAGAGTTGGACAATATTGAGTTCGCACTTTCGAAAGCAGCACTCCGTGAGTTTCAACGTGACGGAAAGCGAATTCGAGTGCCGAAAGCTTCACTCGATCTGTACATGAAAGCCATTTCGGATGGAAAAGCGAATCCCCTCGGTATGGGAAACGCAACAGATTCCGCACTCAATAGCAACTCGTTGATGGAGTCTTCCCTTTCCACTCAAGCTAAGCTTCAAAATGGAAAGAAGAAAGATCTTGAGAATGCAATCAAGCGAATGGATCCCATGATCGTGGATGCGATCATTACTCCCGATGAATCGCGGCTAGGCTTTTCGGGCGATCGCAAGAAAACCGCGAGCATTGCGATTCAGACCAAAGGCAACAAAGATCTATCTGCCGAGCAACGGCGAGGCATTATCGTCTTCGTCCAAAAGTCTTACGCAGGACTGAAGGAATCTGACATCGCATTAATCTGCAATGGCAACACCACAATTGTGTCTGACGATCCCACCGCAATACAGCAGTCCAAGTTCTATCTGATCAAACGGCAGCAAGAACAAAATTATCGCGAACGTGCGGAACGACTCTTGACTGATTTTGGCAATGTCCGCTTGGATGTTAACGTTGAGCTTGACCCAATGGCCTCGGAAGAAACCGAGAGCATTAGTTTCAACGAAAAGCCGACCAAGATTCAATCGGCCTCGACCAAGAGAGACGCCAAATCGCTGCGAGGCACACCAGGGGGGCGGCCGGGCACACAACCCAATGTTAAGCCAAACGAAGGTCAGTCGTTGGCACAACAGGAACAGAGCTCGGAAACGAAAGAGCAGACCGAAAGCGAAAAGAGTGTTACTGGAAATACGCTCAAAAAGACGGAGACTGTAGGGCACCAGACGACCCGGGTATCAGTCTCGATATCCATTCCATTTTCCTATTATTTGAAAGCTGCGGCGTTCAAATGGCAGCAATTGAATCCTAAAAAGACCGTAAGCGATATGCCTGAGTTGACTCCGGCAGAACTCGAGACCGTGCGAACCGACACCGAACGTAAAATCCAAAGTCTCATCAACGGGATCTTGCCTACGGTGGCAGCAGGTGAAGACAAATTCCCTCGCGTTGTCGTCGACTCCTATCCTGATTTCCCGGTTGCCGAACCACCAGCAGCATCTTTCGCTGAAACTTCCCTGGCTTGGCTATCGCAGTCTTGGCAGACACTAGCTCTCATTGGAATTGTTTTGGCTGCCTTGCTTTCGCTCCGCAGTTTTGCGAAGACCGTGCCAACCGCGAACGATCGAGATTTCGAACGCGGATTTGATTTGCCATTGGATGATGCGACCGACATCGATTTGAGCTCGCTGACCGACGAAGAGAATGCGGAATTCGATACTCAAGAGGAAGACGAGAACGCTCCGCCGCGATTGCGTACGACAGGCGGCGACATTAAGAATGACCTGACAGCAATGGTTCGCGAGAACCCAGATGCGGCGGCAACCATGTTGCGAAATTGGATTACCGAATCGACCTAAGGGCGAGCTGCTAGCACGACGCGCAAGCTAGTGAACCTACGCCCCAATTCACTAACTTGCGCGTCGTGCTAGGTGTAATGAACCCGCGGCTCGCCTAACAAGTGCTGTGCGCGATCAATACCACACGCCTTCCCTGCGACTTGAGCGAGTTGAACAACAGGAAAGCTTCTGGTGTCGAGAGCACCTTGAGCTCCACTTTAGAACCAACAGGCAACGCATCGGCTTCAACCCGCGCGATACGATTCCAGCCAATACCAATGACAACCACCTCCGTGTCGGGTTCCAACAAGCTGGCAATCTCTTCCCTCAAGATCAAATGTGTCTTCGGACGAAACCACAATGCTCCTCGTTGGTTGACGGTGATGTCCAACGTCGGAATGGGAACTAGGCCGTAGACAGTTAGTCCAAAACGCGAGTAACTGATCCTTCCCATCCATGAGGAAATCCATGGCGTTGCCAGGAAGAACAATGCAAGTGCACAAGCTGACCACCGAACCCAATTTTTGTTTGGCAACTTGGTCAGTAGCCAGAATACGCCCAGTCCCAAAACACATCCCACGAGCAAGCAGCCAAAGCTCAAGCTCAATTGCTCGGGAGAGATCGGAAGAAAATAGTACATGAGCCAAGCGACGAACCAAGCTGAAATCGTTGTTGCTGCAGATAGGCTAAATGCGGTTTTGCCATTGCGGATTTGGCTAAGCCGGCCAGTTGGGCTGAGTTTCAAAATATTGGCCTATTTGTGCAAGCAACGGGTCGATGGTTTCGATTTGGATCTGATGCGGCGGGGACCAATCGATCCATTCGTACGCTTCATGCTCCGTCACCAAGATCGGCTTATCATGGACGAGCAGTCCCAGGTAAATCGTTAGCTCCTTGAGCTGTTTTTTGCCGCCATTGCGTTTATACGATACCCAGTACCGATTTTCAAAGACAAAATTGGGATCAAACCAAACGTCCGACGATTGGAGCCCCGTTTCTTCGCAAAGTTCTCGTATTGCTGCTTGTTTCTTGGTTTCACCCGGATCCAAGTGCCCTTTGGGGAGATCCCACCGCGTACGATGCTTCATCAGTAAAAATTGAAGCACTTTTTGTTTTCGAAATAGCAGAAAGCCGCTTGAAAATACCTCGGGTTCCATGACTAATATTGGGCCACTTTGGAAATGAACGAAAAACTCGAAAATGTGGGACGACAATTGCAGATGAAGATATACACGAAAACTGGGGACGCGGGTACGACAGGATTGTTCGGTGGCCCTCGGGTTGCAAAAGATGATCCTCGAATTTGTGCTTACGGATCCGTGGACGAACTCAATGCCGTCATCGGAATCGCTCGCGCATCGTCGTTGGGTGAGAAACTGGATCCCATCCTCAGTTCTGTGCAGCATCAGCTCTTTTCGATCGGTGCAGAACTTGCCACTCCGAATCCCGATGAACATGGCCTCAAGTGGGATGCAGGCTCACATGTCGAGCAAATGGAACATGCGATCGATGAATTGGAGGCCAGCCTCAAGCCGCTTCGCAATTTTATTTTGCCTGGCGGTAGCACCCAAGCAGCCCATTTGCATCTCGCTCGCACTGTTTGCCGCCGGACCGAGCGGGAAATAGTTAGTTTTTCACGCGACCGAAGCGTTAGCGATGCGGCCCATATCGTGGTATTCTTAAACCGTCTCAGCGACCTCCTGTTTGTGATGGCCAGATTTGCCAATCATCAAGTCGGCGTGGTCGACGTCAATTGGGAAAGCCCAAGGAAATAAAAGGACGCTTCAAGGATGGTACTTCACGCCGCGGTCATCGACTTCGAAACAGCCAACAATCGCTCCAATTCAGCTTGCCAACTAGGCGTAGTGCGACTGGAGGATTGGCGGATTGTGGAGGAAAAGGAATGGCTGATTCGACCCCAGCGATTGTACTTCTCGCCGCAATGTGTTCGAGTGCACGGGATTACCGCGCGAGACTGCCTTACTAGCCCTGAGTGGGATCGCGTGTGGGAGCAATTGCTTCCACTGATCGACGGCTGCGTTATTATCGCGCACAATGTCGGATTCGATGCTGCGGTCCTGCAAGGGACTTGCCAGCTCTACGATATCGCAGTGCCGCAGTTTGATTTGCAATGCACCCGTCTCATCGCCAAGCGAGCGTGGCCTGGGCAAACCGGCTACGGTCTAGCCGCTATCGCCGAACGATTGTCGATTCAGTTTCAGCATCATAATGCCTTGGAGGATGCACGAGCCTGCGCCCAAATCGCAATTGCTGCCGCCGAGAAGTCCAAGGCTGAGAATTTAGAAGCCCTCGAAGAAAAACTGGGGCTGACACGCGGTCGTATTTGGGTCGATCAAGTTCGGCAACCACGAACGGTCCGCCGAACACGCATTGAATCCGTCGCAGAACCGCAAGCTCGTTACCAACCCAAACTATTCCGAACCGATGGCACACCGTCCCGAAGCGACCAGATTCGACGAACGCGTTTGAGAGCCGACGCTATTTTGGCGAGCTGCGAGGATTTCCGACCACTAGATGGCAAGCATGTGGTCCTGATGCATACGTTACTGGGGTTGGACCGAGACGATTCGGTGTCGTTTCTGACGAAGCTCGGTGCGGTGGTGCAATCCAAAATGAATCTGCAAACGCATTATTTGATCATGGGGACATCGAGTTCAACTGAAGACGAGAATCAGGAAAATTCGCTTCCTGTCGATCAAGTAAAGCAACGCAACAAAGAAGGTCAGCCCATAAAAATCCTAACCCAGCGGCAGCTATTGGCTTGTATTCCTTCGGGCTTAGCAATCGCCCGCGGCGACTGGTAATTCGTTAGTGAACTGCCCGTCGCTGTCCCGCCTTCAGGCGGCTTCAACCATCTTTAGCCGTGTAACGGCGACAGTACGTAGCTGCGGGGCTCGCCCCGCAGACAAATTCAGAAATCGAATGCAAGAGCCGTGAAACGGCGCCACTGCGATTGCAGCGAGGGAATTTGTTTCAGTGTCAGTCGATCTAGAGATGGGAGCTGAGAATCTGAGTTCGGTGCGCCCTTCGGCATCGGAAGCCAACAACCGATCCCGTCAAAATCAACAACGCGATGGAAGACGGCTCTGGAACGGCAGAAATGTTGCCTGAGATCGTAACGTTATCAAAAGCAAATTCGACATTTCCATCATTGCTCGTCAAAGTAATCTCAAGCAGTAGATTGTTTCCTGTTCCCGAAATAGCCAGGTTATTAAAGGCTGTAAACGCAGCGCTCGGTAGGAATCCGTCGCCGATTCCATCGAAATTGGTATCTCGACGCAACAATTGATTCGTCGCCCCTTCCGCTTCAAATTGTAATAGATTTTGGAACGCCCCACCATCAATCGACGCTCGTATCAAGAAACCATCATTGGCATCGTATGCCGGCGTGGCCGCTGCGTTTCCACTCGCAGCGAACAGAGTACTGAATGTCAGAGTGTTGTAGTTGGTAATATTTACGTTGAAGCTCATTGTTCGAGTGTCGGGTCGAAGTCCGCCGTCATCCACATCTTCGGCGGCAAAAAAATTGCTGCCGCCGAAACCCGTGTATGGAGTCACTGCCTCTGCCGGAGAACCAAGCGGGTTCCCAGAAAAAGTTAGTGGTATGACCGTGTAATAATCGCCCGCTCCGTCATGGAATAGTAAGTGCTATCCTCGAAATTTTCGGTCATGATAATGTCTGCCGAAACTATGCTGGAAGTGAGCACCGTCAAACAGAGCACCACAAGGTAATTTACTAGTCGCATTGGCTCATACCCCTTGGAGCAATCAGGGATAGTTGGCTGTGCCTGATTAAGCCTCAAACTATCGCTCCAATCAAAACTGCTGGCTTTGGTCTCTCCGCTTGCGATTCAACTCGTTCCATTCTGGTTCAAGCCGTTTCATCTTGCTTCAACTAGTGCCGTGATCCCGAATCAACCTTGATTGGGAATCGCCTTTGACAGTATTCTTCGCCAATTAGCCAGACTCACTTTTGCTTGGGAGCGACAACATGCCAGGGAAGGCAGCGAAGATTCAGGTAACTGAACGACAATTTGAGATCCTCC
>JANPHB010000318.1:0-24207 GCA_031424235.1 Pirellula sp. | reverse complement strand
TTTTGTATCCTCCCCACCACCAACCCCCCCCCCCCGCTGGCGGGGCGCGTTTATACCCCAAAAAAAACCCGCCGGGCCCCGGCTACAGTCGCGATGAAACGGTTTAGCAGCGAAAAACCTAAACTTCCACAGAGTAAACCTGTGGGATTCTCACTTACTGCACACCTTTGGCTTGCTGTTCAGGACAAGTCGATTTAGCCTAGTATCTGTCCAAAATCCTCTTGAAATCAACCCTCCTAAATCGCCCGCCATAATGCCGATCGAATTCTTATGTACCAACTGCACTCGCCAAGTCCGAGTCCCCGACGGCAGTGAGGGAAAGAAGTGCAAGTGTCCGGAGTGCCAGACCATTCTCAAGGTACCTGACATCGAGGTCGCGGTCATTGAAATCAAACTCGAGGTCCCGTGCCCTCGCTGCGATTTTGTTTTGGTCTGCGACCCTTCGTTGGAGGGGACCCGCGGACTGTGCCCGAATTGCAAATTCATTTTTACCATTACGCCACCAGGTTCGACGCCAACCCTGGAGCCTGAAGCAACCCTTCAGATGACGTTTGCATTTCAGTGTCCACATTGCCAACAATTGTTCGAAGGCAAACCGGGAATGGAAGGCCGCAAGGGAAAGTGTAGCCATTGCAATGAGGTTTTCGAGATCCGGAAATATGTCGATCCATCCTCATTGGTCGTTACAAAAAAACCAGCGGATGACAAGCCAAATTCTATTGCTTCGCTTCCACAAGCCAGTGGTAGGTTCCAATCAAATCCTGCAAATCCGACGATTCCTTCGGTTACTGCAACTCCAGTCAAAGCAACTCCAATTAAGGCAACGCCTGTCAAAACACATCCGAAAGCGGCTGTGGTTCGTCAAACGGTTGCCCACGTCGAAAACGAGGATTGGTTGAGCTCGGTCCCAGCCCCCGTTTCGAATACGTACCGCCAACCGATCAACCCCTATGCAAGTTCGCCACCGGCCGCAAATTATGCAGCCCCAAGTGCAATGGGCGTTTCTGGCGACGCAGTTTCCGTACGCAAGTACCACTTATCTCATGAATCGGCAATCAAGGGGTTTGGGCTACTCTATGCCATCGGAGCCGGATTCTATTTGCTTATCGCGTGTTTAGCCGTGGTTTTCGCCATCTTTGTTTTGGCTACCGGAAACTCCAATGGTGTTTCCATTGTGGTTGCCGCATTGATCTATGCCGCGCTCTACTTCACAGTCGGCGGCTTGGTCGGTTTGGTGTCTTCAGGTTTCTACAAACTTTCCGATGTGGGCAAGATTGGAGGAAGCATTCTCAGCGTGCTTGGGCTCTGCGCTTTCCCTGTCGGAACAGCCATTGCAGCTTACACGCTTTATCTCATTTTCTCAGAAAAGGGAAACGTCGTTTTCTCACCCCGGTACCGGGAAATTGTGCGACAAACGCCACACATCCGTGCTTACATTCCCATCTTTGTCTGGATCATTCTCGGCTTTGGAGCGCTTTCAATCCTATTCGTTGGATTGGTGCTACTATCAACCGTCCTGAGATCAAGGTAACGAGCTCGCCACTGCCTTAGAGGCGCCTACTTCGCGGTTGGCACGACAGCCTTTTCATAGAACTTGACCAAGTCCTCCCGCAGCTTGACCATCGACGGTTGATAGATGTACATCATGTGCCCGCCTTCGTAAAAACGATAGTCGATGTTGTTCTTGAGAGCCGGTTCCAAAAGCAAGTGGTCGGTCGTGTTCATCATCGCAAAATGCGGTGTCGCCAAATCGTAATAGCCGCAGGCCAAAAAGACTTTCAAGTAAGGATTGGCGGTCATGGCTTTTCGAAGCGTCTCCGTTGCGTCGACGTAACGCCCCTCGAACCGCTTGTAGCTCCACGGCTGAACGTTGCCTGTTAGAATCTCATAAACCCGGTCCTCTTCAAAACCAAGCTCACGTCGAACGTAATCGTTGAACGTTGCCGTAAACGGACCAAAGATCGCAGCCCCGCTAGCATCGTATTCGTAACCAGCACCCGCATCATCGCGATCGATGCCAACGTAGCGACTATCGAATCGACCGACCGTTCGACTCTTGGACCGCAGCAACTCTTTGCCAAACCGGTCTTGGTCGATTCGCAGCTTGGATTTTGTCACAAAGCTGTTGGTAAGGCCCGTATATCGCGACAGCAACTCCGCCACAGCCCGAAACTCTTCGGCTGGCAACGAGGTCCCCTTGAGCAAGGCTGCAGCATAACGTCCGTTGGCAAATTCCTCCGCTTGCTTCACGACCCCCTCAAGCGATTGGCTTTGCAAATCCGCCGGAAGCACTTTGTGATACCAAGCCGTAGCGGCATACGTAGGCAAGAACGTGATGTACGGCAAGTCATTGCTGCCGCCGAATCGGAGCGTTTGAAAATTGATAACGCCCGACACAATGATCGCGCCATTCAATTCCATGTAGTATCGATCTTGAAGATAGCCAGACAAGCCCGCGGCGCGAACTCCGCCGTAGCTTTCCCCGAGCACAAACTTGGGGCTCAACCAACGTTGATACTTGGTAGTCCAATCGTGAATAAATTGCCCAACACTACGCAAGTCCTCCTCATAGCCATGAAATTGCGATTTCTCTTCGCCGTCAGCAGGTCGCGAATAACCTGTGCTAACCGGATCGATGAAAACCAAATCCGTTACGTCAAGCAAGCTCAACGAGTTTTCTTCTAGCGAATAGGGAGCTCGTAGCGGCGTTGCATCATCCGGGAACCGAATGCGCTTTGGGCCGAGCATCCCTAGGTGCAACCAAACGCTACTACTGCCAGGGCCACCGTTGAAACAAAAAGTAACCGGGCGTTGGCCGAGCTCCTTGACATCGCTTCGCGTGTAGGCGATGAAGAACATTTCTGCCTTCGACTTTTGAGCATCGTCCTTGATTGGCAATTTGCCCGCCATCGCTTCGTAGGCTACCGTCTTGCCATCGATCACGATGGAGTGCTTGGTGGTTACGATCGATTCTTTTTTAGCAGGGTCTTTTTCCGACTCGGCTTTCTTTTCCTTGCTATCGCCAGCTTCTCTCGCTTTCTTAGCATCGCCGGCTGGCTTTTCTTGCCCCCAAACGGGAGCGTGAAACAAACCAAAGGTGAAAACACCGCAAACGCAAATTTGAACTAACTTAGCCGGAAAAAGTACCATCTCAGACAAACCCTACTCGAGGAAGCAACTCTCAAAACCGTGTCCCATTTTGATCTGAGTACATAGTAGAAACCAGTGCCTGGCCCGGAATATTGGCGGTTCGGGTGGCACGCCCAGTGTAGCGAGGCTCTCCGAGCGCGTTATTTGAGATTCGAGATACCGTTCGGCAAACGAAGTCTTATCAGCGTCGACGATCAGTTCCGTGCCAAACGAAACCGAGGCATTGAAGAACGCATATCTAACTTGGAAAATGATTGTTGGAACCGACTCAGATCATCGTTTCCCAAATCCCAATCGATCGACAAACGCGCAAAAGTATCATCGATCGACTTGGTTCGCGCCGCTGTGAACTCAGTTTCCGCTTGCAAAGCGACGACCGGCAACCGCGGGGCAGATTGCGAGTCTTGAGCACCCCTAAAATATTCAGCCTCTCCGCGGAATCCGGTATCGTTTGCTCTATTGATCGAGTTGATGATGACGAGCACGTCCAGGTGGGTCAGCCATTGATCACCGTTTACGTCCACTAGAGCGGATTTGTTGATATCGGAACCGCTCGTTAGAGCATAAGCTCCCCACAAGTTTAGTTCGTTGATCAAAAGCAAAACGTCAAGCTGGTCCGTCTCTCCGTCGCTGTTCGTGTCGGTTAGGTTCGACAGATTGCGTGTCATCGTCTCTATGCTTATCTCTTCTTCGTCCACCGGAGCATCGATTATCATAGGTTCTTGCAGGGTAATTCGACTGGGCGTTAGAGGCTTCTGAGATAGACTAACAACAACCAATTCTCCATAGCCCATCGTAGTCAATACATCCGCATCCAAGCGTGCCGCGGTGACGGGGCCAGAAATGGTAAAGTCGCCGACTAGATCAATTCCAACAGGCGATTCTTGCGAAACTGAAATAGAAACCAGTTGCACTCTGGAATCAGAATTCCATGGCAGGCTGATCGGTTCGATTGAGATCAAATCGCCATCCGTTGCTGGGTCCGCATTGGAGGCCTCCGTGGTCATCGAGCTTGTAGGGATGACTAGGAGATACTTTCCTTCGGCTTGTTTCAGAACATGGTTCTCGATAACGGTCCACGTCCAGTCATTCTCGGACACGTCCGAGTCATTGAAAGTCCGAGATACAATTGTCTTGGGATGCGAGAAATCAGAAACGTCAAGCACGTCGAGCTCCACGCTTTGCCCCACTATCGAGCCATCCGTCGAATCGATGTCGTTTGCTATTCGCAAGTAATGTTTGTTATCGAGTTGAGCCCAAGCTGAGAACTTTTTCGCATAAGTCAGACTGGTTGAAACGACTGGGCCGGTTCCGGTTGCATCAACCATCGTCAATCCTTGAGGCGATCCCAATACACCTCGACCGTCCGAGAACTCAAACGACGAAACCCAGTTGCCGTCCAAGGGCAATGTGACCGGAATCTGCTTGTGATCGACATCGCCCATTGCGTCCAACGAAAACTCCTCGATGTTGTATACATTCATGCCTTCCCACGATTGGACGATCAAAGCTAGCCCTTCTGTCGAATCTGATTGCCAACGATCGTTTGCCACGATCATGCCGTCGAACGAAAACGTCTCCTCGAAGGTAAAAGTCCCGGACTGCATGTCCAAATGAAAATGCTCGAGTTTGGTTTGCAGTAGTGGCGAGAAAGGCGGTAACGCATATAAATCATCATATTTCACTTCTGTTTCCACGCTATCCGGAGTAGGAGTGAATGCATTGGATGTCACTGCAAAAAGTTCATTGCCGACGATAAAAACGTGATCGATGGTGGAGGGAAACGATTGTGAAGCGATAACGCCTAGGCTTAAATGGTCCAGCGCCAGGACTTGAATTGTTGTCAGCGGTAAGCCTCCAGAATGGCCATCAGTCCACGACGGGACACATTCGCCGAGTTCGCCCGGATCGACGAAGTCAGTATTTTCCATGACAGTCAGTGCTGGAACCATTTCTGGAAGAAGCTCGCGGTCCATGGTTTGCAGCACGAGGACATCACCAAAGAAGTTTGCCGCATGGACAATGCCGGGTAATTCGATATTCGAGATGCGTTGCGGGGAAAGCACATCTGAGACATCGTATTCCTCAACGGCTCCCGTCCCATCAGGCCGATTCATCACGAGAAACAACCGTTTGTCGACGAGTTCCTGAGCAATGGGAAATCCATCCAATGGGAGCCGAAACTCAGACGACACCGCGTCATCGTTCACGCTCGACATATCTGGCATCGTCTTGATCGCAACCAAACTATCGAGTTGAGAAACGTAAGCCATCTCCCCTTTCAGGCTCACCATTCCATTTCCCATGCCCCAATCTGCAAACGAGGCTGCTCCATCAAACACAACCCGCTGTTCCAAGCGTTCTGCGACTAAGACTTTGAATGTTGAGCGGCGATCTAACGCAGTCATGTGATGGGACCTTGGTCGAATCTTGAGCCAAAACGGGACTTTTCGTGAGCATCGGCAATTTGATGCCCAACTATTTAGAAAAACCCACCCAATTTGACATTTTGCAACGAGCGGTGGGTCACTCTCGCCGAGAGTGACTCTGCTGAAACCGTGGGTCACTCTTGCCGAGAGTGACTCTGCAGACACCATGGGTCACTCTTGCAGAGAGTCACTCTGCTGACGCGCACCCCTAACCCGGATTATTCATAACTGAGCCGCTGGCGCTAGCCGCGAGACGGTTTCCCAGTCAAAAACGGTGGTCGCGGCTAGGTAGCGGAATTCGTAAGAATTCAGAACCGACTGAATTCTTACGAACCAAGGCTCGGAGAGCCGAGCTTCACTTTTACCCTAAAACTTCCGAGTTACAGCGATCCGCTTGCGATCGATATCCACTTCAAGCACTTTCACTTTCAAAATGTCCCCCACCGCGACGATCTCGCTGGGGTCTTTGACGTACACATCCGCCAATTGCGAAATATGGATGAGGGCATCTTGATGGACACCGATATCGATAAACGCTCCGAAGTGCGTCACGTTCGTGATGGAGCCTTCGAGTACCATCCCAGGCTTAAGATCGCTCATCGAATGCACGCTCTCCGAAAATTGAACGACACGAAACTCACTGCGCGGGTCGCGCCCCGGTTTGGCAAGCTCCTGCAAGATGTCGTTGATGGTCGGCAATCCAAACGTATCATCGACAAAGTCTTTCGGCTCAAGCTTGTGCACGAGAGTCGCATTGCCCACGAGGGATTTGGTATCCGCTTTTAGTTGCTTGGCCATCCGCTCGACGATTGCGTAGCTTTCCGGATGGACCGCCGAGTTGTCGAGCGGTTGCTTGCCATCGCGTATTCGCAAAAATCCTGCAGCCTGTTCGAACGCCTTGCTGCCAAGCTTTGGAACTTTAAGCAATTGCGAGCGAGTTTCAAAACGACCATGCTCATCGCGAAACTGGACGATGTTTTCGGCAAGCTTCGGACCGATGCCAGCCACGTGCGATAGCAGCGAAGCACTTGCCATATTGAGATCGACGCCAACGCTGGTAACGCACGACTCAACTTCACGATCCAATCGCTTTCGCAAAAGTTTTTGATTGACATCGTGCTGATACTGTCCTACCCCGATGGACTTCGGATCGGCTTTGACAAGCTCGGCTAGTGGATCTTGCAAACGATGAGCAATACTGATCGCCCCGCGAACGGTCAGATCCAAATCGGGATACTCGCGAGCGGCTAGTTCGCTTGCCGAGTAAATCGACGCACCGGATTCACTGACGAGCACTTTCGTGAGTTTCAAATCATGTTGCCGGAGCACCCCCGCGACAAAAGCGTCCGTCTCGCGTGAAGCGGTTCCGTTGCCGATGGCAATGAGTTCGACTTTGTATTTCTGAATCAAACCGAGAAGTACTTTGCCCGCACCCTCGGTATCGTTTTGTGGCGGCGTGGGATAGATAGTTGTGTTGGTAAGAAATTTGCCAGTGCCATCCACAACAGCAATTTTGCATCCCGTGCGGAAGCCCGGGTCGATGCCGATCGTGACCTTGGGACCAGCCGGTGGAGCAAGCAACAGTTCGCGAAGATTTTTGCCAAAGACAGCGATCGCTTCTTCGTCGGCCTTTTCTTTGAGTTCTTGCAGTACGGTCGTTTCGGTGGCTGGCATGAGAAGTCGTTCGCAACAGTCTTCCACGGCGGTGAGCAGATCGCCATAGAATTCAAATTGGCGATTGGTAACGAGTTGTTGTTTGAGTTGGGCGACCGTTTGTTCCTTGTCGACTTCGATTCCGATACGGAGCATCCCTTCGGCTTCGCCTCGAAGCATGGCAAGCAATCGGTGAGAAGGAATCTTGGCGGCTGGTTCGCCGAACTCGTGGTACATTTCGAACTTGGCGGCTTCTTCTTTTTTGCCACGTTTGATTTGCGACGTGACGCGGCCTCGGGACTTGGCCTCTTTTGCCAGCCAAGTGCGCGTGGTAGCTTGATCGGCCCAAGACTCGGCGACGATATCGAGCGCTCCTTGGAGAGCGGTTGTAGCGTCGGGCACTTCAAGTTCGAGATTGACGTATTGTTTGAGGATATCGTGTTTGGGCCGCCCAAGTGCTTTTTGGCTGAGGAGCAAATCGGCCAGTGGTTGCAAGCCACGTTCGCGAGCGATGGTGGCGCGGGTACGCCGTTTGGGTTTAAAGGGGAGGTAGATCGCTTCGAGCGTTTGCAAGTCGGAGCAAGCGGCGATTTGTTTGCGGAGGGCGTCGGTGAGCAGACCTTGTTCTTCGATGGTTTTGAGGACAGTTTTTTTGCGGGCGGCCAGTTCGCGAGCTTTTTCGAGGGCATCTTCGATAGCGCGAAGCGCCATTTCGTCGAGACCTTGGGTAGCTTCTTTTCGGTAGCGTGCGATGAAGGGGATGGTGTTTCCTGCATCGAGGAGTTCGATGGTCGCTTGCACCTGTCGTTCGGAAATCGACAAGGATATGGCGATTTGTTTTGCGATAGCGAGAAGTTCGGTATTGGTTGCAGAATCGGAGGCCATGGGAAGTTGGCTAGTTTGCAGAGGGGAGTGATTAGGCAAATCCCGTGGGATTTATTGGATAAGTGGAATGGAATAGTGGCTTTGATAAGCAAAAAGCGGGGGTAACACAAGTCAAGAAGTGGAGTTGAAGGAATCTGAAGTGAACCTTGGCGAGCGGGCTGGTATCCGTTACACTTCGTGGGTCTGGGTAGGCTGGCAGCAGTCGATCCAAACAAAAATCGGGCCGTAGCGCAGCCTGGCTAGCGCGCTACCTTGGGGTGGTAGAGGTCGTGGGTTCGAATCCCGCCGGCCCGACTTTTTTCAGAAATAAGCCCTTCGGCGAGTGCGTCGAAGGGCTTTCTCATTGTGGGGACTAGAGTTACGTCATCGAGACGGCAGTTCAAAAACACGATTTCGAGCAAACGACGCTTTGCCGCGTAATCAGCGGTAAGCCATTGCTGCTTAAGGGTTTGCGAAAGTTCAAAAACTTTCGTGGCTAAATCGGCTGTTTCATCATGAGAGCGGTCCAGAACGTCGAGTTGCAACTTCATGGCCGCGAGTCGATCCCGCATTTCCGTGTGCTTGCGTGCAAAGGTTTCTTGGTCGATATCATCGGCCAGCCGCAGATTTAGCAATCGATCCTGCTGAGCAATAATCAGCGTTTCTTGTCGCTGAAGCTCCTGCCGTTGCGCACGGGCGTCGGATTGAGCATCACGGGTCTGCGATGCCAGAACCATACGGAACCAATCTTTCACAGCTTCATCCTGCACTCGCATCTTGCCAAAGATGGCCATGACTTGAGCTTCGAGTTTTGGTTCGGGCAGGCGAATACGCGGATGCCCAGGCTTCGTGTAATAGGTGCAACGGTAGTAGGTGTAGTACCGCTCGCCATGCTTCGTTTTCTTCGTTACCCGCTCACCGGTGATTGGATGGCCGCAGTGTCCGCACTGGATCAGTTCGCCAGCATACGTTATCGAAAGGGAATGGTAGATATGCCCGCCAAGCAGAGATTGCACGCGGTCCCATGTAGCACGGTCGATGAGCGGTTCATGTTTGCCGGGATACCACTCACCACGGAACTCAATCTCACCGATGTAGGCACGGTCTTTCAGAATATTGTGAACAGAGCTACGAGGAAACTTTGGTGCCGAGGTTCGGAACACTCGGCTTTCATCGGAAAGTTTTTGAACGAGTGTATCCAGCGTGTGATTTTCGTATGCGAACAGGTGGAAAATCCGCTTAATGTTGTCCGCTGGGATCGGATCAATCTCAACCATTCCGCGACCATCCTTGCGGATGTTGCGGTAGCCATACGGCCCACGCGATACAAACCACCCCTCTTGCACGCGGCGGGCAAGCCCTTCGCAAACATCCACGGATTGTTGTTCGGTGTAGAAGCTGGCCATATTGGCCAGCGTTCGTCGCATCATGCGACCGGCTGGCGTGTTCTCAGTGGGCTGCGAAACAGAGATGAACGGCAAGTCGTATTCAGACTCTAGCCGTTCGAGTTCGACATAGTCGAAGAGGTTGCGGGCAGCACGGTCTACCTTATAGAAGAGCAGGCCATCGAGAACGCCCGCGTTCTTCTTGGCGTAATTGACCAACTCGCGAAAGGTCTTGCGTTCATCGCCTTTGCTCGCCGTCTCCGCAATGCGGAAAAGTTTGGCGATTTCACCGCCCGCCTGCGTTGTGTATCGCCGCAATGCGTCTTCCTGAATTTCGAGGCTAAAGCCTTCGCGTTCCTGTTCCCTGCTGCTAACCCGTGCAAGTGCGACAAAACGTTTCATGACGAAGACCCTGAAGACAATGCCTGATACAACCGACCCACCGTTTGGATCATTGTAACGGCTTCTTCAGGCGTGAGTATGGTCGCGTAGTACGGTTGCCAGGTGCGGATGGTTTGTTCGATGAGTTCAGGCGTGATCCAATCAGGTGTCCCAGCCGGAAGGATGCCCGGTTGGACGTCCTTTGCGGCAACGCAATCTTTCTTTGGATTGCTTCGGGACATGATTGGAATCCACCACTAAATCGGCACGAGATTTTGGAAATGCGCGCACGATCCACCGTGGCCCGATGCGGGGGAAAGCTGAAGGCACTGAGGGCTGTTGCGGCTTACGAAGACCGCAACAGGCCCTCGCGCTGGTAACGCTGCAATTCTTCATGCGAGATGGCCCAGGCTGCATGAGCACCCCTGCCACTTTCCTTTTTGCGTGAATGGATGCGGCCAAGCCGACACCATTCGCGGCAGGTGAATACTGAACGCCCTACGATCCGCGAAAATTGTTCAATGGAATACCAATCTTGCGACGGCTCACGCTCGACCAGCGCGAGCAACATCGTTTCGATTCGCTCCAGCCTTTCCTCAAGGGTCATGGGATGTTCCTTCTTCACTTTGCCGCAAACGAGTGATCGCTTCTATTTCAGCCACTTGCCAATGATGCCAATGGCCTTGCTTGCCGCTGCCTTCTTTGCAGCGGACTTCACATCGGGGTTGTCGGTGAGGTATTTTTTGCCGAAATACATCAGCCACATCATGCAGACAAAGATGAAGCAGATCATTTCGCTCGTATTCGCCATGCGGAATGCTAGTAACATGATTTTCTCCCTATCGAGTAACACACAGATAAAGCTCTCAGTCCCCAATTGTCACATTGACAACTAGCTAAAGACCGAAGGCGTCTAACGTTCGGCTTGTTGCTCCTGCTCCGGCGCACGCGCCGCATAGGAATCCAACATTTGGTTGTAGTTGCCGTACACGGTCCCCATGTCTTGGGTGACCATTTGCGGCGTGGGATTCAAAGGCGTCCCTGGCTCACCGCCAAACTCGGGACTGCCTAAGAACGTTTCGTTCACGGTGCTTCGGATGTCTTTGACAGCCTCACGCGCCATTGCTTTTAGTTCCGCCGCCATCGACGGCTGCTGTTCCGCCCATTCGTTGCGCTGGTCGATCATCCGTTGAATGAGGCCAGCGCTGCTTTGTTGTTCTTCCGACATGACTATCTCCTTAGTTGTTCTGAGTACCATTCATGCTCAATCCGTGCGTCCTGCATCCGCTCGATGCGCTTACGTGCGACCAAGTCCTCAATGCCGTAGCGAACCATGAACCCGAAGCCGCACAGCACCACATAGCCGCCGATGCCCACCGATACCGGACAGAGCAATATCCCGATGACGATACAAAACAGCGGTTCGATCAGTTCCTTCGCTCGGTGCTCGGTTTTCACAAACGGTACTTTCATGGCCAAATACGGATAACCGGCATACCGCGTGTGCAGGATCACGCCCCGACGAATCAGCCTGAAGGTTTCGATTCGCCGCCAGATTTGGGCGACCAGAAATGCCGCAGCGAAGAGCAGAAACCCACGCCCTTCCGATGCTGCAAGCGCGACGAGTAGCACAAAAGCGAGTTGTGAATTCAGTCCCAGTGCTTCTTTGCCGAAGCCACGCCGTATGAATACGGCGATGGACGTTGCCAGTACATTGGCCGCGAGGTGGATGAGGCCGATGCCATCCACCGTTCCCGTTGGTGCGTTAGGTTGATTTTGTACGTTCGACATTGCATGTTCCTTTCGCGGTTCTATCCCTGTTGAGAAAACTCTCGCCACAGCCAGTTCTGCCCATTGCAGAACGGCTCGCCCGAGCGGATGACCACCGCATCACAAATCAAGTTGTTAGCCTTGCCGCCGGTTCGTAGACCGTTCATAAGCAGATTGGGCTTGAGTATCGCTTCGTAATGCTCGCTTGCATTGGTGGAAACCTTCGAGCGACCCATCACTTCCGCATCTAAATCTTCCACCGGTGACAGTGACGTGCCGACGAACACTTCGCGACCCTTGCCAATAAGACCGGAAGCCCATTCCGCTGTTTGGACATCACCAAGGGCGTGGAAGATTTTCGTGGCAAAGTTGGTAAGCAAAGCATCGGCCTGATGCCTACCGCTATCGCCCTTCATGCTCATGTAGTAGCTGTGCAATGATTGCGTCAGCACTACCATGCAACCCATGTAACTGCGGCATTGAGCCAAGTAATGCGCGTCATAGCTGTTCATGAATTGGGCGTATTCATCCGCCCAGATCACCACCACCGGATCAATGCTTTGCGTCATGCGACGCAGCACGCGACGTTGCACCAGGTATTTCCAACCCGCTGCAATCAGCGCCCCCATATCGCCCCATTCCGCCGGAGCCATGTTCACGATGACCCACTTGCCAGCCAGCATGTCATCGGGGCTTACATTGGTGTTGGTGCTTACCAGTTCCCGAATGATGCCCGTGTTGAACACATGCAAAATGCCCATCACCCCCGTCATGATCGAAGAGCGAGTTTTCTCTGCCATAGCGGGAAATTCAGAGAGCCAGTAATCCGCCGCGAGTTGGTAATCGTGTGACTCAACCCCTGACAGCTTTTTCTCGAAAGCATCCGCCAAACACTGGTTGCAGTAGCCCGCCCGCCATTGCTCTGTGGCAATCTGCGCCGTGCTCATCGCTGCTGTGCTGATGAATCGTTGAATTGCCGGTGCAGAGACCGAACCCGTGGCCAGCCGCACGACTTCAACGGCGTTGTAAATCATGCGTGTCTGTTCTGCTTCCCAGAAATCCGCACTCTCACCGCCCTTGGTGTCGGACGCCCGAAGCGTTTCGCCGATGACCGTGATGCAGCGCGTGACATCCCGCGTATGCCCGCCCATTGCAAGTACATAGCCAAGGAAGTTGAAACGCAGGGGTGTCGTAGGCGAGAAGACGAGTAAGTCCTCGCTTCGACCTGCTTTGGCAAAGATGTCCTGCCACATGGTTAAATCCTCTGGTTTTGCGGCGAGTATCAACCCGCCTGAGTTACGATGCTGAATAATGGCCTGAGCGATTTCACGACCGCTTGAGCTGGTTTTGCCTGAACCGGCACGCCCCGTGATGCTGACGCCGCCGTTAAGGAGGTCACGCACCGTGAAGTGGTTGCTCGGGGACCATTGCAGCAAGGGGCTGTCCAATGGCTCCATTGTTTTCTTCATGGGACGGCTCGCCCGCCTCTCCAGGCTTCGTGCCACCATCAAGCCGATCACGATCAGTGCCAGTAGTGCGATTGACTGAGCCATGTTGCAGTTCCTCCAGCTTGAATGTCATTTCCAAGAGTTCGATTTGTCGTTGATGCTTGCGCTCTTCGAGCACTTCGCGGATGCCTTCCGAATACACCCGCGCACCCTTGAACAGCGCACCGGCCCACAAGCAAAAGGCCAAGAATGTACAGAACAGGAATGGTAGTACTGCGTGTTCCAGAACACCTGTCATGAGACACCTTCTTTCGTTTCAGTCTCGGACTGACGCTGCTTGAAGCGTCTATAGGCGTCCGTAATCGGTTTGAGCTTTTTCACATAGCCTTCGTGCCAGTCCCAAAGCAGCTCCGACGCTATTTCCGCACCCATACAGTGCCCTGCGAATGCAGCCATCAAGCTGATCGACAGCGCAAAACATTCCAAATACATGAGCAACACTCCCTTACGCTTGTGGTTGATGTTTCTTCGATTTGTCTTTCATCACGGCCCCAAAGGTCCGTGCATCAAGCCCCTGCTCTCGGGCTTTGCGAGCCTCGCGCTGCGCTTCGGCCAGTGCCTCGATGAGGTCATCGAGGGAAAGCTCTTTGCCGGTGATCGTGATGGTGACGCCCGAAGGCAAAGGGCAGACGATTCGCTTTGAGCGGACAACGGGGGTTGCGGCTTTGCGCTGCTTTCGCACATGCTCGGTCAAGCCGTCACGTGACGTGCCCGAAGCCTTAAGCCGCAGTAGCTCCGCTTGTTGCTCGGTTGCAGCACGGCTGATTTCGTAGCACGACGAAATGCCGATTCGTCCTGCTTCAAGCTCGTCTTGGACTTCCTTGATGCATCGTGACGGCGAAAGGTATTTGCTGACCGAGGATTCCGAGAGCTTCAGATGTTGGGCGAGGTCTTTGTGCGTCCAACCATGATTAAGCCGCAGCAGTTCGTCGTAAGCCCGCCACTTCTCACCATCGGTGAGTTCTGCCCGATGGATGTTTTCCGTGAGCTGGAAAATCCGCACCTGCGATTCGGTTAACGGGTCTTCATTGATTACGACCTGGAGTTCCTTAAGGCCCACGAGTGAAGCGGCCCGAAACCGCCGCTCACCGGCGATAAGTGTTCCATCCGTTCGGGCCAATACCGGCTGGAGCTGTTTGACCTTGAGCGATTCACCCAGTAAACGAAGCTCGCCTTCGTCGAAATGTTGCCTCACCTGAGAGGCAGTCTTGAACCACGACAGTGGTTTGGTAGCAAGTTGCGGCATGTTTGTGTTCTCCGTAGAATCTTCTGAAGCACTGGAGAAATCGTAAGGCGTTCATTGGGTGAGGTCTGCGCTGCGAAGCGGCCACTTATGCGCACGGAACCGGCAACTAGGTGGGAGCAATGGCAGAACAAGAAACCCGACGATCCGTCATGCCGAACGGCAAACACATCGATGCACTGCGCAAGACGAAAGCACTGACGATCGAGGGACTGGCGCTAGAGTCCGACCTTGGGATGCGTACCGTTCAGAAAGCCATCGCTGGCAGCCCCGTAAGCATTGAGACGTTGCAGATCATCGCCGATACGCTCAAAGCCCCTTACGAATCATTGCTGCTTGGGGCGGACGCTCCCAAGATGCTGACACTGAACATCCAGATCGGGATAAGTGCGGCTGACACACAGAAGATCAGCGACATCATCGAGTTTCTTAAAAAGTTTCTCCCAGACAGCGCTGGCCTATGCGTACTTGCCGTCGCTGGTGGAAGCGTCATGATCGGGGTGGCAAAGTCGCAAGCGAACGAATCGGTGTTAGCCGGACTTGAACTTCAAGAAGCGATGAACACATTCGGCATCGAACGCTGGTCACTGAATCGAAAACGCGAACCGGTAATGTTTGGATTTCTTGATTCAGCGCATACGGTGAACTATTTAAGCCATGCTCGACAGAAGTACGACTTGCATGAACACGAAAAGCCATGGGACGAGCTGAGCGAGTGCGAAGAATATGATTTCTATGTCAAGTACCTGCAATTAATTGCTGATGAATTTTGGAATGAGCACAAGCAGGACTTCCAAGGCTTGCTGAATGAAATGCAAATGAGTATTCAGCCTACCAATTTCGAGGCGTTATATGATTGGTGCCTCGACTCTCTTACGAATCGTTTAACCACTAAAAATCCAAGAGGCGGACAACAAGCACGATTTACTTTGATCTCCATGTTTTTGAAATATATCAACTATTTGGACGGATCGCACAAGTATGAGGTGCTCCGCAACCAGAGATCAAGCGAATAGCTTTATCCACTTCAAAAGTGCGCCCTACCCACATATTGAAGAACTACTTCTTTAAACGTTTGAAGAGGAATCCAGTCGTAATTACGCATGCAAAGGCAATTCCGTTTGCTGCTGTCCATATAACTCCCAAATGTGGGAACAATAACCAGCCGTAACTCATAACACCCAGGAATACCAAGATGGCGATTAACAGATAATCAGCTTTAGCCAAGAGGTTTTGCTTTCTCAATGAATATACCGCTGCTTATTTTTTTGTTTTAGGGTGTCCATTGCATTCAATATTTGCAGCCAGACTGACGCACCTTTGACATCATCTTTCTCCATAAACGAATACATTCTTTCCGAAGCAACTTCTTCAGCCTTTTCACCATGCTGTTTAATAAGGAGCAGTGCCGATGCGTAAATGTCTCTATTGCTTTCCATTTCTTGAGACTAACTGATGCATTGTTGCTCTGGAAGCAGATATTTTCGCCTCATTTCGAGCAAACTGTAAGAAGGAATGAAATCTACTGGTCGAGATTAACCACTAGCACATCCCACCCGAAAACCTGAAATGGCGTGCTTTAGCCCACCGCAATTCTTCTTTTGTCTTGTCGCGTTCATCCTCTTGCCGGTTTCTCTCGAAAAGCTCCGCCATTTCATCATCGGAAAGTTGAGTGCACGAGTAATCGATCTGTTGCATGGGGAGCCAACTATAAACTCATCCAGCAAAGGGCGCAAGCGCCGCTCGGACATGGGCTGAAGCAGCGGACGCGGCTACTTCTTGGCAGCGGCTCTATCTATGTAATCGGCCCACCACTGCATCATCTCACGGCGCTCCGGAAGATACTGGGCATGGTTGTAAGCAGCGCGAACCGCATTACGTTCACCGTGGGCGAGTTGACGTTCGATGACGTCCGGCCTGAAGCCATTTTCATTCAGAATGGTGCTGGCAGTGCTTCTGAAGCCGTGACCCGTTGCGCGGGAACGGTAGCCCATGCGATACAGTGCGTAAAGCATTGTATTCTCGCTCATGAAAGTTGATGGTTTATGCTCGTTTGGAAAGACAAATTGCTTTCCGCCGGAATGCTTCTCCAATTCACGAAGCACAGCAATCGCTTGTTTGGACAAGGGAACAATGTGTTCTTCCCTCATCTTCATGCGTTCGGCAGGAATGCGCCATTCGGCCTTCTTCCAGTCAATTTCCTCCCAACGAGCTGCTCGAAGCTCAGTTGTGCGGACAAATGTGAAAAGAAGGAACTGCAACGCTAATTTTGTCAGTGGTGTGCCCACATAGGCTGCCAATTGTTTCAGGAAATCTGGCAATTCTGCCTCTCTCAGATACGACCGATGTTTGACCACAGGAGTTTTCAAGGCTCCCTTGAGATCCATGACCGGATTTCGCTCAGCCTTCCCCGTAGCTATGGCATACGAGAATACCTGGCTGCAAATGTGCTTCACCCGCCGCGCCATCTCCAGTGCACCTGAACCTTCCACAACTCGAAGAACAGTGAGAATTTCTGGCGCATTTATTTCAGCAATTGGCCGGGGACCAAGTTTCGGAAGAATGTGCTGGTCGAGTCGAACCCTTACCATGCCTGCGGTTTTTGGAGACCATTCGTGCTTCCGCTGGCCATACCACTCCTGCGAAAGTGACTCAAAAGTGTTGGTGGCCTTGAGGATTGCAGATTGTTTGGCCTGCTTCTTGGTCTCGCCTGGGTCGTTCCCTGCTGCAAGAACCTTTCTTGCCTGCGCACGGCGATCTCGGGCTTCTGCCAAGGTGACCTCGGGATATACCCCCAATGCCAGCAGCTTTTCCTTACCAGCAAAGAAGTATTTGAGTCGCCAATATTTACTACCGTTCGGCTTAATTACGAGGAAAAGCCCCTCGCCGTCCGCTAGCTTGTAGGACTTTACTTTGGGCTTTGCATTACGAACGGCCACATCTGATAGAGACTTGGGCATGAGATACAAGAAATACTAACTGGGGTACATTGTCTCGATTTGTACCCCAGAAATACCCCGAATGTCAACAATGCGCTGTGAGGCTAGCTGGACGCTATTTGCGCTGTAATCGGCTCTGGCTCTCGATTTGGTGGACTTTAATGGACGCCACCGGATCAGATATTGGCTCCCCGAGCTGAAGTCACCATTTGCACTTAACGCATTGAAACAAATTGAAATGTTGGCACGTGCAATTTGAATGTACCCCACATTTGTACCCCACTCAAAATCCGCCTAAAGGGTAAGTCGATTAATCGCTTCGCGTGGACGATGATTCTGAAAGCGACTTAATCAATTCTCGGATGTCTTCAGCACGCCAAGCCGTGCAGCGTTCTGAAAGTTTAACAGGCTTTGGAAACCGTCCCGATTTAACTCCTTCCCACCAGCACGATTTGCCGAGCGGAATCACGCTCAGAACTTGGGGCAACCGTAAGAAACCAGTCTCAGGAATATCGTACATTTCCAAACTCCATCATAATCGATGGTATCACAGAAATTCGCGATTGTCCTCTGGAAAGTGGCTCTCACAGCCAATTTGCTTGCTTAGCGATCCTTTTAATGGCTTCCATGCATTTTTTGGGTGCAGCACCCTGAGTGCCGCACCCAAAGCCGTGTTGGGCACCCTCTACGATCACAAACCAACATTTGCATGCAATCAGAATGCATGCTACGGATGGCACAATATGCAATGTATGCATGAACTCTATTGGCGAGTCCGTTTTGGTCGACATCTCTATCATTGTGTGTACTTACAATCGCGCACATTCCCTTGCCAATACACTATCTTCGCTTGCCGAAGCTATCCGCAAAGTGCCCTATATCGAGGTCGAGGTCGTACTCGTAAACAATAACTCTACAGACGACACACAAAACGCAATCGAGTCATGGGCTGCCCAGATGGAGTTTCATGTACAGCTGATTCAAGAACGTCAGCCCGGACTTTCGAATGCGCGAAACGCTGGTGTAGCTGCATCTATGGGTGAACTCCTCGTATTTACTGATGATGACTGCACTCTAAACGATGACTTCTTGTCGCGAATGCTTGCACACTATGAAAAAGACATAGAGCCGACAATTCGCGGCGGCAGGGTCGAATTAGGAGATCCCTCCGATCAACCCTTTAGCATTCTTCTTCGTGATCACATAGTACGCATGACGGATCTTACTTCTCCAGGTGGATTCATCATCGGTGCCAACATGACAATGAAACGAGATGTACTCTCAATACTCGGGCCATTCGATATAAGATTCGGAGCTGGCGCAGTCTTCATGGCCGGTGAAGACACTGACTTCATTTATCGTGCTCACCGTGCGGGGCTTCCGGTCGAATATGTACCGGACATGATTGTAAAGCACTTTCATGGCCGCAAAGATCGATCGACGATTAACAGCTTGAACTATGGATACACCATCGCAGAAGGAGCGCTTTATGCGAAGCATATTCGGGACGGAAAACTGCTAAAGCATTTCTATTGGAATTGCAGAACATGGCTTCGGACGCTCGGTACTAAAGAGAACGTGTATGACATCAATATTGGAGCTACATACACGACTTTGATTTGGAACAACCTCAAAGGAATGCTTATGTTTTGCGTAAACACAATAGGCCCCGCAAAACGCTAAAATGTTTACGCGTGCCTGACGCGAGTCCAACAAAATGCATCTACTTATACTGCCCAACCATACCTTTTTTAAAATTCGTCTACCGATTACGCCGAGTTAGCTTGCTTATGGCAGCAAATAGCATTTCCACGGGGAGCGTCACAGCTTGAAGTGGTCGTTGGCGTATCAATCGCAACATAACTTCTGGTACTCGCGAAGGGTGCTTAATCAGATTTCGAGAAATGTGGAAGATGAATTCTTTTCTGCTATGGATCAATCGTCGTTCGTTCCATGCTCTATTTTCAGAGGGCAACGTGACCGATTCCCTTATAAGATAGTGCGCTAGCATCTGATCCAGTTTGATCGAGAGTAGCTTATTATTATCCCAATCGAGATGTCCAAAATAGACGTTCATACCGTCTCCACATTCAACACAGCTTTCTGCATCGAACGCTACGCGACGTGACAATGCCGCCAGAGCCGTAAAGAACAGAATGTCCTCCGCAGCAGTCTTGAGCGTCCTATTGAAACGAAGGTCTGGTGCCACACTGCGGCTGTATACGACGGTCGAGGCCTGGGTCGGAAACTCCCGCAAGATGAGCCCTACCATGGAATCCCGTGGAATTTCTACTAATCCATTCTCTCGGTACGCTATAGAGAGAAGCCTTCTTGTCTCTGGCAAAGAATCTGAATGCACATGTGAGTTATGAAACCCCACGCGTCGGTTATCCGTGAAATAGAACTCATAACCTTTTATATGTGCATCAATCGCACGTAATAGATGATTAGAAGGCCAAATGTCATCAGAATCAAGAAAAGCGATTAGGGTTGAAGATAGCCTTGCTTCGTCGAGACCCTTGTTTCGTGCCGCCGCAACACCACCGTTATTTTGTCGAACAACCCTTAAATTGACTCGGCTATTAAACGTCAAAGCGTCTACTTCGCATTGTGCTGGGCACGGAGACGAGTCATCTACAACAATTGCCTCAACTGACCATCCGTCGGGTAAGTTTTGTGATAGGACAGAAGTCAACGCACGAGTAAGAATTCCCGTCTGGCTTTGATAGTAAGGAATGATCACTGTTACAATAGGCACGAAAGCAATCACCAAACCATAAATGCATTATATACCGTGCATTAGGAATGCATCTTGCCGCCTTACGCAAGACTTTTTTGCAAAACGTAAGTTTACACTTTGGCATGCGACAAGAAGAATGAAGTCTTGTCAGTGATGGTAGAGAATTTGCAATGGCTTGACTTGATATCGAAACGTCAGAGAAAAATTGTGGCTTTATAGAGATTACTGCCACATAGGAAAGAGTTGCAATCCAGTATAGTGGCACCAGCCTCGCGATGCGTCTTCGCATGAATGCTAGCGGAGTGAGTGGCTTCTGAGTGGATATCCACATTACAAAGCCACTTATGATGAAAAAGATATCTACACCGGCCGCGCCGATATGACAGTCGATGTGGTGCGTTTCACCCAAATGAAACACCAGAACCGAGATCGCGGCGAATGCGCGTAGGTATTGCAATCCGAAAAGCGTCTTCATGAATATAGTAGTAAGACAGTGAAAAAGGATTGTTACTGTTTTGCACTACAAGTACAACTAAATAAGCAGTGGTGGTGCTACTTGTGATAGGCCGCATTCGACGCACCAAGTTAGTTTGCGTCTCATGGATGAGCATCTCAGGTCAAATCAATCCTTGTCGTGCGTTCCTGGCTATGTCATTTCTCTCGCTCCAACTCTCTAAATCTATTGGCACCTCACCATCCAGGTGACCGAGTGCTTACGGGCTTCGCTTCGCTGCGGTCCTAGCGGACAGCTAAGGCTCCCTCTCGCCCTCTTGTGCAACGGCCTCCTGATCCATCTTCGGCCTAAAACGGATGCGGTGCGGGCAGCAGCAACACTCGCTACGAGGTTGCACCTTTCCGCTGAAACCGCCTACTCCCCTTTCTTGCGCCAAACTTGCGGACTGAGACACGAGTACGCGTTCACACCTTAAGTTCGGCGTTCAGGGCGTCCCAATCGGATGCCTCGTTGGGCACCGCAATATTTGATTTCTTAAAGCAGGGGAGACCCCAGGGCCGTCAAGGCTCGGAGCCACGCGAGCAAATGCGGATTCCTCCCCACCTTCCGCGCTCCGTACCTTCGCTTGTGCAGACAGGTCCCCTCCCCATTTGCTCGGCCTTGACTGCCCTTCCCCCTAGGCCTTTGGCATTCGCCCCCCGGCTGTTCGAAAAACAGCGGGGCTGCTTCTCAGCAAGTAGCAACGAAAACCAAGTTCATTTCATTCACTGGGGAGAGTTTTACCATGTCGTCAACCGTTACCACTTCCGAAACCACTATCACCGCAGCGACCAAACCCGCTCGAATCGATGTTTACGAGCGAGTCACTAACCGCATCATTGAACAGCTTGAACAAGGCGTTAGGCCTTGGATGAAACCTTGGAACGCCGAGCACGCCGCCGGACGGATCACTAGGCCGCTTCGCTTCAATGGCTTGCCCTATAGCGGTATCAATATTTTGATGCTTTGGGCAGAGGCCGAGGACAAGGGGTATTGCTGCCCGTTGTGGCTCACTTTCAACCAAACCAAGGAGCTAGGCGGGTTCGTGAAGAAAGGCGAACACGGTTCAACCGTTGTTTACGCTTCGACCTTCAAGAAATCGGAGGCCGACGACAAAGGCGATGAAGTCGAAAGAGAAATCCCTTTCTTGAAGCAATACACGGTGTTTAACGCCGAGCAATGCGAAGGCTTGCCCGAAAAATACTACGCCACCAAGGAGCCGCCAAATTCGACCATCGAACGGGTTGAACAAGCCGACCGTTTTTTTAAGAACCTTAACGCAGACATTCGCGAGGGAGGCGACAAGGCCTATTACACGATAACCCATGATTATGTTCGCATGCCGTTTCTGGAAACGTTTCGCGACGCCGAAACCCACGCCGCAACGATGGCCCACGAGCTTTGCCACTGGACACGCCACCCAAAACGGCTTGATCGCGATCTAGGCCGAAAACGTTTTGGCGATGAAGGCTACGCCATGGAGGAACTTGTAGCCGAACTAGGTTCCGCTTTCCTTTGTGCCGATTTGAACATCACGCCCGAACTTCGAGCAGACCACGCCGAGTATCTAGCGACATGGTTACACGTTTTGAAGAACGACAAACGAGCCATCTTTACCGCCGCTTCCTATGCATCCAAAGCCGTTGAATTTATGCACGGCTTGCAGCCCAAAGACGAAACCACTTCCGAGGCATCGACCGCAGAAAGGGAATCGGTGTAACCATGCTTGTTAAAACCAAGATCACCGGAAAACTTGACAGCAACGTAAAAGTTGCCGAAGCACTGCGAACATGGCTCGCCGCTCAAAGCATTGTCGATCAAGACAAAGAACATTTTTGGGCGATCGGTTTAGATACCAAGATGAAAGTCAAATACATCGAGGTTGTGACTATGGGCACGCTTGATGCAAGCCTAGTACATCCTCGCGAAGTGTTCCGCTATGCCATTATGAATGGCGTTGCATCGCTGATCATTGGACACAATCACCCGTCAGGCGATGTTTACCCAAGTAATGAGGACCGAGCCGTAACAAAACGACTTGCACAGGCAGGAAATCTGCTTGGAATCCCTCTCTATGACCATCTCATCATTGGAGCAGACGGAGAGCATTACAGCTTTGCGGATTCGATCCCCCAAGACTTAAAGCACGTCTGATCAATCGCCCCCGAGCCAGTTCAAGCAACTGGCTTCCGATTCTTAACGCTCAGCGGCGAGCCGCTGAGCTTCTTTGCATTCCATCAAATTCACATAAGTCAAACACTATGGACCCTACCACTTGCTATATCACCGTCATCGAAGCAATTCGCGAACACGACTACGCACGAGCGAGAGAATACGCCCTAATCTTAAAATGCTGGCTCGAATCCGGCGGCTTCTATCCGAAGGGTTTCAACGTCAATGAAATACTTGATACGCTTGGGCGAATCTTACGGCCAGCATGCAGACCCGCCGCGCTTCGCTTTCCCTTCGTAAATATCGTCTGCATTCATTGCGATGCAGGAAAAGACATCGAGAGCCTTGAACAAGCCATTGATTTGGGGTGGATCAAAATTGACCCTGAAACGGAATTGCCCAATTTCACGCATATCGGACTTTGCCCCGATTGCCGCAAGATCGAAGACGACGATCACGACTAATCAACCGAACGATACTTACCGCATTGCAAGACTGCCTGCCATTCGCAGGCAGTTCATTTTGCCCGCCGAAATTTTCGGCGCTATCGCGCCGGTGTGTGGCATCCATGCCGGTATCGTGCCCGACATCCAGTCGGGCGATTGCAAAATTCGCGGCGCGACGTTGTCGCGCCCATTTCTCAATGATGGCCACGGTCTTGCGGTTTCTTGGGAGCATCAAAAACGTCATGCAGAATTTTACTTGCCGTAAAACCCGTCATAGCAATGAATGAACCCAGTGCCACATATTGCAAAATCATCGCAAGCCGGTCATTCCCGCATTGCCGCGACATGAACTGGGCATGATTGCCTAGGGCTTGAAACGGTACGGTTGGAGGTATCGACATACACAAACTCCTTCTATCAATGCAGCAGAGCCGGGGCATGTTCGCCGACCCAGCCTCGCACTTCTTCATTTGATTCGCATTCACCGATCTCGATGCTGTCCACCGTCGGTGCAGAATCTCCTAGTTCTCGAATTTCTTCATTCGTCATCTCACGCACCCAGTTGATACGATGGCGTTGCAAACCACTTCGCATCAAGTTGATGCCGGTATCGCCCAGTGGCATATCGAGATTGCTACCCTTGATAAGCACCAGATAAACCAGGTCACCTGAGAATTTCAGCAGCAAGCCTTCGGATGGATTGAACTTCCAAACGCCCAGCCATCCGTAAGGAAACCAAACGCTGTTGCCATCCACAAAGCGAAATTCAATCGCGTCGGCACGGTCGCGGATACCGCGTAGAAAGCCAAACGCCTGACATGCGCCTTCCGTGCCGTCAGAGTCACCATCCTTTTTAGGCGTTTGGCTCATTCTCCCAGCAAGGTGCTGGTTGCGTTGCAACCGCTCCTGATGGGTTGTTCGATCATCGTTCATTGTCTCTCTCCCTCTTATCACTCATCTGTTTGGCCGCTGTTTCCGTATCGGCTCTTGTGTTCTGGCCTCGACCGAGGCCCCGCTTCTTCGAGCGGTGATTC
>JANPHB010000317.1:0-2179 GCA_031424235.1 Pirellula sp. | reverse complement strand
GTAAATTTTGTCCACTCCTTTGGTCGAGTCGACGAGGTCAATCGTGCCTGCTTTGAGAGCCATTGTTTTGGCCTCGACCACCGACAAAACTTGATAAGCGATGGGACGCTTGAGGAAGAGGGCACCGATAGCCATCGACCGTTCCTTCACGAGATTGGATTCGCCGCCAATCCATTTATTCAGTTCGAATTCTACGAAAGCCTGAGCATTGCTTGCATTTTGAGCGGGGCCTAAATTGCATCCGGGGAGGAGCATCAGAACAAAAAGGCCCGAAACAATAAGAGTAAGGCGGCTTCCGATGTTTGTGTTGCGTTTCAACGATGACAGTGGACAGTAATACATGGGTGACTTCCAGCTAAAAGCGATGTCCTAAACAATGCGTTGACTGGAGTGACCGACACTCTGTAACGCACTTACTAGGATTACCCGAGTATGCGACAGACATGGGTCGCACTTCGAAAGGCCTGAGTCAGTAAGATTTGGCAAATGTATCCAGTGTTTAGTCGTTGATACTGAGCTGGAAATTAGCCGTTCATCGCCAACGCATCCTCAAGCTTCTTTCGAAACTGAGTTTTAAGAATCTCGGGCGTCATCACGGTAACTTCTCCAGACCACCGCAGCAGCCAATTGAGAATTTCGTTTAGTCCATCGACGTTGTAGGTCACAGAGATGGATTTGGAATCGATGCGTCGAATCAGCTGAGTGGAATGCCAAGTTGTTTCGGGGACAATCCGTGCTGCGTTCCCAAAGAACCGAAGCTCAACATCGTGATTGTCTGCTCCTCGATACACGCTCCATGCATTTCCGAAATAGGCCTCCAGGTCGAACAGTTCCGGAGAGTCGGATTTTCGATCGAGTTGGCGTAGACTTTTGAATCTCGTCACACGAAGCGTAATGGCATCTGGCTTTCCATCTAGCCGACCGATCAGGTACCATGCGCGTTTGATGAGACAAAGACGGATGGGATGGATAAGCAATCGCTGCGATAGCGAGTTCCCCGTACGTTCGTCGAGTTCATATGGTGACTCGTAAATCCCCGACAGGACTTTTCGATCCATCAATGCAAACTGGATGGTTTGAATGATGTCGTGATGTTTTGTGTGATCCACCAATTGGAGGTCGAGAACCTTGATCATTGCCATCGCATCGATCAAAGTCTTTCGCATTTGCTCAGAGGATGTACTGAGAACCTTCTCGGTAGTTGGCAATGCCCCCTTGGAAATTTGCGTTCCCTTCGCAGTCGATAGATTCGTCGCAATGGCCAGCCCCCGGGCCTCGTCTGCGGACAGTGAACGAACCGGGAAGTTGTAATCTTGGCGAACTCGGTAGCACTTGGTTTGTTCATCGCAGAAATAGGGTACACCGGCGAACTCCAACACTTGCAAATCCCGGTATAGCGTACGTTCCGAACATTCAAGTGCATCTGCAAGCGATCGGCGATCCCAGCGACCGCGAGACTGGATAAGGCTTAGAAGGCGGAGAACTCTCGCAAGTCGCATGCTTTGCCGAACTCGGCGATCTCGGTCCGGACGTTGCGGGATTTGGAGTTCATTTTTGACGCGATTAGTACGATTCACCTTCTTCATTCATTTCACTTCCTAAAATGGTTCGTTGAAAATGATAAAAAGTTCGTCTGCCAACCCTGGGTCAATGGCAGGAGCCTTTGGTTTGTCGCCATGCAACACGAATTGCATCAGATGGGGTTCGCGGTTCCATCAATCGCAAACCAGTAGAGGTTGCACGGATTCGGATTGATGGCGAGCGACCGGAAGTGTTCTGGTTTTGAACTGGAGGTAGTCGATAAGCTGTGAACTTGCCGTTTTTTCTGCCCGAGACATCATTTTCGCGTTTTTGGCCAGAACATTAGCGATATCCGTGTAAGACGCATACCCGACGATGGGACTGAGCGGAATTTCCGTTGACGAGGAACAATTGGGTATCGCTTGTCTGATACCATGCGGGGAGGAATATTCACGGACTAGACTTGGTGATTGTTGGTGGGGCGAAACAACCATCACCAGAAAGTCGCGACGGGCGGTCTGAAATAAGCGAGGCTCGGAAAGCCAGCCGGTCCTCAGTAATCCAACACGAATGTTGCGAATGAGTTGATCGGCGGGGTATCCCATGTCGCCATCATTTCGATTGGTTGATTTTGAGAGTGGTGAGCCGTACTTCATTT
>JANPHB010000316.1:0-1996 GCA_031424235.1 Pirellula sp. | reverse complement strand
GAGTTGATGGTTGAAGCATCCGGTAATCTCAAGCATCCAATTTTGTGGAATATGGAATGCGGCTCAGTATTTGCGTCATTCTGTAACCCAAGCAATTGAGCCTTGTTTGTTCGTTTCGGTACCACTCGCGTAAACAAGATAGACGGGTTAACACTCGTCTAGACCTCTAGCTCAGTGCCTAACACAAATTTCGAGACAAGGAAAATGAAAATGCAAAAAACAAATTGGAATCAGTGGCAAAAAATTGCGATACCTACATTGGTGTTGGCGACACTTATGGGGCTGAGCAGTTTTGCGAGTGCGCAAAACGTCCGCTCGTCCGTCGATCGGCATACGCATCCCGAAGGTGGATTTTTCGAGACTCAACGATCATCGCGAGGCATCAATCATTCACGCGACTATGCTCGGGATATTTACCAATATTCATCTCCGAGGCCAGTCTACCAGTACAGTCAGGCAGTCCCAGTGACTCAATATTCGACTGCACCCGCCGTTGTGTCGGCACCGGTCATGAAGTCTGAGTCGCAATCGCTTGGACAGACTATCGTCGGAGCACAACAACATGTGGCTGCCCTTCAGGAGAAGTGCAAGAACAGTCCAACCAAGTTGGAATCGGTCAAGACGATTAGTCAACACCTGACCAAGGCGGCAGAATTACAAAAGGACTTGCACATGGAATGCTGCAAGGAAACCGTTGACGGGATGGTGTGTGCAATGTGCGCCAGCAAGATAGTCAAGGAACTGGATAAGGCCGCTGCGGAACACGAATCTCTGGTTCGAGAAATGGAAATGGACGCACATCACGAAGTCGCTCAGCCTCCTGCAGTAAGCGGCAAATAAATTTGGAGTAGATGTGTCCAAGGTGTAAATCCAAGCGAGAACGAAAGTAATGCCGATTACTTTCGTTTTTCATTTGGTACTGTTGTCGATTCCTACCAAAGGGAGACATGATCAGTGAAGGTTCGTGAAAGCGGAATGCGGGATGAAGAACATTGGAGCACTTTTTTCGAGCCCGAACTTATGCTGGTGGAAATGGGGTGTCATGGTCCATTAAATGTTCTGGAGTTTGGCTGCGGATACGGAGATTTTACGGTTGCAGCTGCCAGGTTAATTGATGGAACTATTTTTTCCAATGACATCGAACATGCAATAGTTGAACGCACCCTGCAGCGTGCAAAAGACCAACGGCTAACAAACATCGTGGCGGAAGTCTTAGACTTTTCGGTCGATGGTTCAGGTCGTCCTGATCAGTCGATTGATTTTGTTGTGCTCTTCGATATCCTTCATATCGACCATCCCCATTTACTTCTACGGGAAGCATATCGAGTCCTTCAGCCTACGGGTAAACTTGGCCTGATTCATTGGAAATGGGATTCGAATACTCCTCGTGGGCCGTCAATGGAGATTCGGCCGAAGCCCGAAAAGTGCCGGTTGTGGTCTGAGAACGAGGGTTTTGTGCTGGATCAAATGCATGACTTTACTTGCTGCAAATGGCATTGGGGAATGGTTTTCCAAAAACCAGCCAAATAGATTAGGCAACTCGGTCTCAGGAAGAAGCGGAATCTTGCGAAATACCGAATGCTTGAAACGACCATAACACATTAGAGCAAGAACGATGAAAGCCAAACTATCCGGCCAGCTGGAAGACGGTGCTCAGTGCATTGTGATTGGCGGAACGCATGCAGGCAAATCCGGCATCGTAAGACACATAAAGACCGGGGAAACAGGTCATGTTTCCATTTCAGTAGTGAAAACGAGCGGAGTAAGATTTAAGACGCTTACCAAAAATGTCATCATAAAGTCAAAGTCTGCCTAACGAGCTCGCTGCCATGTCGTCCTCCATCTACTCGGTTGATTTGGCATGTATTTCGAGTCTCGTCGAGGCGGGCATAGATAACTTCAACATAGTCACACCATGGCCAGAGTCGAAGTTGATGTCGAGCGCCACCAAAGGGCTGGGGGCAATCGCAACAAAATAGTTTGCAAGGGCCTGCCT
>JANPHB010000315.1:0-33223 GCA_031424235.1 Pirellula sp. | reverse complement strand
CCCCCCCCCCCCCCCCCATCTTTTTCTCCGGGGGCGCCGCTTTACAATATAAAACCCCCGCACCCCCCCCCCCCCCCCGGCCGCCCCCACGAATCCAGAGTTGTGTGATCGGGCGACTTGAATCTAGAACTCCAGAGCTGCGGACGGTGGGGTCAAGCACCAGACGTCCTGAAATGCTTCAAAGCGTTGCCTAAGCAGACTAACTCGGTGCGGCTAATTTATTCCTTTCACCCAAAGACTCCCGCCGAGTTGCTTATACTATCACTTTGCTATCCCCTTTCCCATTGCGCTCGGAGTATCTCCATGTCCTTCCTCGTACTTTTGTGGCTGCCAATTTTAGTATCCAGCGTTGTCGTCTTTGTACTCAGCGCAATCGCTTGGACCGTTTCACCACACCATCGCGGCGACTACAAAACCACCGGATGCGAAGATGAGTTGCAGAAATTCCTGCGCGAAGCCAAGCTGAAGCCAGGTCGGTACATGTTTCCTTTTGCCAAAGGGGATCCCAATAAGGATCCCGTTCTCAAAAAGAAGATGGAAGATGGTCCAGTTGGCACCATGACGATTTTTGACGGAATCGACATGCGAAGCAATTTGATTTGGACCTATGTCTTTTTCCTGGTGACCTCCACCTTGATCGCGTACCTAGCTTGGTTTGCCATGGAAGGCCATCCAGATCAATCCTTCTTTCGAGTCTTTCGTTTAGTCGGTACGGCGAGCATCCTCATCTACTCATGCTCCGCGCTTCCAAACGATATTTGGTTCAAACGCCCAATCGTGACCAATGTGTTCGATGGAGTTATCTTTGGCCTGACCACAGGATTGATATTCGCAGCCATGTGGCGATAAGTTGTAGCAGAATTCGTGAGAATTCTTGCCGCGTGTTGATTGCAAAGCATCTGAACTATATTGACTTAGGGGCAAAGCCCCGGACGTTTACATAGCCCAGCCTGAAGGGCTGGGTCAAATCAAGCAAAGGAATTGATAGGGCTAACGGCCAGGCAGTTTGCTTCAGTTGGAGACTTTAGCCAACAAACGGACGGACCTTTGGCCCTTAAGATCATTTGCATCGAATACCCAGCCCGTTGGGCTGGGCTATGTAAATTGCTGGGCCGTTGGCCCGGAAGCACAGAAAACGTGCAACTTCAAAACTTGCGCGTCGTGCTATGCGATTGAATCAGAGCTCTGATGGAGAGTCGTGTTGAAAAAAAAGTCGTATCCGCCTCACTTCTGCTTGCTCGCAACTCTGGTGCCTTGGCTGGGTAATTCCCGAGCTTTGGTTGACGCCGGACCTATTGCACTTTGTCGCGCGTTGGGCGGCATCTGTTGCCCAAATCACGTTGGCAACTATCCTAATGGCGTTGCCCATTTTGATGCGACGAAAGGTTTCACCGTGCCAGTCCCATTCGAACAACGAGGAACTTCAATGCATTTAGTTCATGCTGTAATTGCAATTTCCATTGCAACCTTTGCACTGGCGAAACCTACACAGGCAGATGATGCTTGGCGGACTTTTGATACGGGAACCAAAGCCAGTCTGCGAGGTTTGGCGGCCGTCAACAAGGAAGTCGCCTGGGCCTGTGGTAGCAAATCAACGCTGGTGCAAACCGTCGACGGTGGCAAGAGTTGGAAACAGCATTCGATTCCGAACCTACCCCAAGTCGAGATCCGATCGATCCACGCTTGGGATGCCGATCGAGCCATCGTTGCCACAGCCGGACAACCTGCTCTCATTTTGAAAACGGTTGATCGCGGCGTTACTTGGAAAACAACGTACGAGAACAAGTCTCCCGAAGCGTTCATCGATGGCATGAAGTTTTCGAGCGATCGCACGGGCTTCGCATTTAGCGACCCGATCGATGGCGGACTATTGATCCTCAAAACAGTCGACGCCGGTGAGTCCTGGAAACCGATTGATCCCTCGGTCGTTCCCAAAGTGGATACGGGCGAAGCTGGTTTTGCGGCGAGCAATTCGAGCCTTCATGCATTCGGAAAGGAGCTCGCATGGATTGGTCTCGGCGGTGGCAGCGAGGGGCCAAGCCGTATCTTCCGAACGCAAAATGGCGGCGCAAACTGGTTACCGCAAATGGTTCCATCAATTGAGCGAGGCAAGTCGTCCGGGATCTTTTCCGTCGCGTTTGAGAGCGACAAGAAAGGGATCGCGGTCGGTGGAGACTATGAGAAGACAACCGTCGACACTCAAAACATCGCGACAACGAACGATGGCGGCTTGAGTTGGCAGTCGATCACGGGCAAGCGACCGCGTGGCTTTCGTTCCTGTGTCATCGCGATCCCCGCGAACAAAGCCGAAGACCTTCCGAGTTTTTGGTTAACCTGCGGCCCAAGCGGTTGTGAATGGAGCCTGTCGGGCGAAGACTGGTCGCCCATGTCCGATGTCGGCTTCCATGTTGCAAGCGTAGTTCCAGACGGTTAGATTTGGGCCTGCGGTTCCGAGGGAAGAATTGCACAACTCGCCGACATAGCAGGAACGATTGGCCGAAAAAAACGCAAAGAGTAGAAAGAGGATGTATTTTGACAGGAAAATTGATGACAGAAAGATTATTTCAGCGTTTTGAAATAACATCGAAACAGCCCAATGGGCGAAGTACTCGATCTTGTTTTTCATCAAAAAAACAATCAGCGGAAAATTGGCCCTAGCAGCATCTCGTGCCGAGCGAAAACCCGTTCAACTGCATTGGCAATTGATAGGTCACGGCATCGGCACCTCCAAAATCGTGGATGTCGGCAACAATGGTACATGTTGATTTTTCTGTCATCAATTTTTCTGTCCAAACTGTCGGCTTTCAATGAAATCACTCAATGCTCTGCGATTTCTTTTTTCGAAACCTTTCGTTCTTTCGTTCTTTTCGGCTAACTCCAATCCACCGCGCCGATGTGTTGACCTCGAAATTATTTTGCGTCTGCCTTCAGTTGAGCAAATCGCTCTCGCATCTGCTCAAGTACCTTCGCGTTCTTTGCATCCGCCACGACGTCGTTCTCTTCCAGCGGATCGGCTAGCAGGTCGAACAGTTGCTCTTGGTTGAAGTCGGGCCAGAACATGTATTTCCAGTCTTTCCGAACTAGTGCTTCCGAGGCAGGAATGAAATCCGTGTTTCGAATCGTTGCGTGTTCGTAAAAGTACTCGCTGCGCCATTGGACAGGTCTATCGCTCGTGTAGAGAGTGGCAATATCCCGGCCTTGCATTTTGGATGGGGCCACGATTTTGGTGGCTGCTAGAATCGTCGGTGCGAGATCCGCATTCAAGGTAAGTTCATCGTTTGTTTCTCCAGCTCGCGATTTGGGCATACGTGGGTCGTGAACGATCAGCGGCACGCGGATGCTCTCCTGATGCGGATACCATTTGTCGGCAAGTCCATGCTCGGCATGGAAGTAGCCGTTGTCCGTAGTAAAGATGACGAGGGTGTTCTCGTAGAGTCCTTGCGCCTTGAGTTCCGCGATGACTTTGCCGCATGTTGCATCCACTTCGGAAGCGAGTCGGTAGTAGTTTTTCATGTACTCTTGATAGCGCTCCGGGGTATCGAATCGCCAATGCCAACGGTTTCGCCCTTCATTTTTTTCGTTCGCGAGGAAGGGAGGGAGTCGCTTGAAGTACTCGTCGGAGGCCGTCTTCGGGACTGGTACTTGGACATCTTGATAGAGCGACATGCTTTTCGGTTGTGGCAGATATTGCTTTGGGTTTCCGTCTTCGGCATGCGTCGCAAAAAATGCCAGAGTCAAACAGAACGGTTTGTCCGCTGGCCTAGAACGAAGGAACTCCATCGCGTCCTTTTCGTTTTTCTCGGTTACATGAATCTCGGTTCCATCTTTTTGTTTCATCCAGTGCGTTCCGGAATACGATCTCCCAAAATCGAAGTTTTCGGTGGGGAACTTTCCATTGTGCCACTTGCCAACATGTCCCACATAGTAGCCGTTGGCCCGGAGAAGTCCTGGATAGGTCTCAGACCAAGGGGTTTTGAAGGCATCAAACGCCTTGTTTCCATGCCGCGACATCCACTGCCCGGTGAACAACGTGGCCCGGCTGACTCCGCATATCGATGTCGTAACGCAGTTGTGTGTAAAGCGAACGCCCTCCTTGGCCATTTGGTCTAGGTTTGGCGTTTTCACCACTGGGCTGCCGGCGCAACCAAGGGTATCGTGGCGCCAGTCGTCCGCAAACAGAACCACGACGTTCATGGGTTTGGATTCCGCACCCAACGCATGGCCAGCGAAAACGGAGAGGAATAAGAAAAGAAGTGCTTGAGGTTTCATGCTGCGGGGGGTTTCATGATTGTCTGTAAAGACGAATGGGATTCGTAAAATTGTACTTGATTCGATCCATGGCAACCCGAAGCGCAAGTTTTGAAATGTAGCTGAATTCGTGAGAATTCAGACGCTTTGCAATCAAGACGCGGCCAGAATTCTCACGAATTCTGCTACGGAAACACAAGTGTGCAACTTCAAAAAGCGTGAGCGAGGCCTCGCTGTTTTCGCTTCTAGGGCACACCGGCAGGTGTGCCCCGCTTGTCACTGCTGCTAAGAAGTTATTGCAAATACTTGTCGAACCATTCGGCCATGTCTTTGGCTAGCCGACGGTTGCCTTCTTCGTTGAAGCCATGTGCTGCACCAGGAATCACGACCAGCTTGTTGTCTACTTTGGCTGCGTCGAATGCCTTTTGGATTTTTTCACTGTGCCAAAGGGGCACGAGTTCGTCTTGGTCACCATGATACAACAAGGTAGGCGCGTCATCGGCCGTTACGTGCATCAACGGCGAAACCGTTTCGGCGCGTTTCGGGTCGAATTTGAGTGCTGGGAATTGCTCTCGACGCGGGCTCTCTGGGGCAACGTAGGGAGCAAGATCCGTGGGTGGGAAAACCGCGACGACGGCTGCGACGCGGGCTCCTTCGTCGGAACCTTGCTTCGCGCCGCCAACTGTTCCGAGCATTAACGAGAGATGGCCACCCGCACTGTACCCAAAGACTCCTAGTTTCTTTGGATCGATTTGCCAATCTGCCGCATGTTTTGCAATGAAGTTCAGAGCCAATTGGACATCTCCCACGCATTCGGGAACAACGTAACGAGGGCTGCTGCCGTGTCGAACGGCCAAAACGGTGTAGCCTCGATCCAGCAAATGCTTGAACATGGGAGCGATTTGCTTTGGTTCGGTCCAACTCGAGACCCAGCCGCCACTGACCATGAACAGGACTCCATGTCCGTTTGAGTTTTGCTTGGGCTGGAAAACGTCGAAAGTAAGTGCCATTCCGTCCTTGTGTCCATAGACAACGTCGGGAGTAACTTGGAGCGACTCAAGTTGAGCCTGCGACGCTCCCGCCTGAAAGGAAATTGCGAGAATTATGGCGGCGGCACCTAATTTCCAGTGCATTCTTGTTCGGTTCTTCATGCTGTTGCCGTTCTGATACTAGGGGCTAATTACTTGGTTGTGGGCCAATAAGTCTTCGCAATTGTAACATATGTCGATCTATCCAAATGAGATCGCGGCTGCGATAATTTGCGGCTGATCCTTTCGACAACCTAATTTTCCGTGCGTGTTTTTTTGAGGGGCAAGCCATGAAAAAGCGAGCAATCAGGGCTTTGTTCGTTGTTGTGATTTGCCTACTCGGCCTGGGCATATTATGGCTTGGCAAGTTTGGTTTGGGCACTTTCAAATCTAGAACTCCGTCGCCAGATACGATCGCTACGATCGCCGCGCCGCATCTGGAACGGGCCGAAGAGAGTATCGCAAAAGCCACTCGAACGCATTTTCAAGCGATAGAGACATTGTTCGATAGGAGTCGATCGCAATCACCAACCTTTGCCAAGTCGGCGTTGGGATGGGGTAGCAAGTGGCGTATTATTGCGGATGCGACCCCATTCACGCGAGGCGATCGGCATGCGGAGTACTTGAAAGAACAATTCGAAGCCCAGGTTCTCAAGGGCGAAGATCTCAGCAAGGCAATAGAGCAGGCTGTCAACGAGTTTCTTGCGGAGATACGAAATACTGAAAGCAAGATGCTTGTCGATTTGCGCGTTGACGTTGAGGACTTAAAAAGCAAGTACGACCTTGGGTTGATGGATACCGCCGAAGTTCAATCGCACTTTGACGCCGCCATTGAAAACGCCATGTTGATTTCAGGCAACGACCTGCAATCGAATATCAGCTCTCAGCTCGTATCGATCGTTGTCGGTGAAGTGCTGACGCAGGTAGCGATTCGATTGGGGGTATCCGCTGGAATTCTTGGCACTGGTGCTGCGTCAGGATGGTTCACTTTGGGCGTAGGCGTTATCGTTGGCCTTGTCATTGACCAAATTGTTTCCGCAATTTGGTCACGCATTAGCGATCCGCAAAAGAACCTTGAGGAAGAGCTCAATATCCAGCTCAAGGTGATGCAAAGACTGATTTGTTTTGGAGACAAAGACACAAAAGGGTTGGTGCAGCACTTTGAAGAGATCGCCAAATCGCGAGCTGAACTACGACGCGTTGCCGTTTTGAAATTGCTCGGTGCATCCCCCGATTCCATTCCATCTACGAAGTAATTCGAGAGGTTTAGTATGGTTCCGAATTCAAAGATATGGCTTGTTCCGGCCTGCCTAGTCACGTTTGGCTTGAGCATGTGTCACTGCTCCTGTCTTTTTGCTCAAGGCAAAGCCGCCATGGCGAGGGAGCTGGTTGAGTTTGTTTCTCGCCGATTTGGAAAAGAGGTCGCAGAAGAGGGTAGTGAGATTCTAACTCGCAAGGTCGAGTCGTTGCTCGTTAAGTATGGTGACGATGTCGCGGAAGCGGTTCGAAAGGTCGGTCCTCGGTCTGTTCAATTGCTAGACAACGCAGCTGCAGAAGGGGTCGAGCAATCCGCTAGACTTTTAGCCAAGCATGGTGACGATGCGATTTGGGTCGTCGCGAATCAAAGCCGAAGAGCGATCGCGTCAAGGCTCGGCGACGATGCCGCGGAAGCCATGATAAAGCACGGTGAGATAGCGGAGCCTATCTTGGAGCTCGCCGGGCAGTCCGGAGCGGCGGCCCTTAGAAACGTTTCGACCAAAGGTGGGCGGCAACTCAAGATGATGTTCGACGATGGGGCATTGGCCAAAATAGGCAAAACACCCGAGCTCATGAATATCGTTGGAAAGTACGGCGATGACGCCATGAATTTCGTTTGGAAAAACAAAGGCTCGCTTTTGGTCGGAACGGCGCTCGTCGCGTTCCTCGCGGACCCTGAGCCGTTTATCAATGGAACGAAGGATTTGGCTAGTGTCGCTGCGAATGTCGTGGTCGAGCCGATGGCAAAAGAGATTGGAGCTCGCACGAACTGGACGCTCACCATTTGCACGCTGGCTGTTCTCTGCATGACTTACCTAGGATTCAAGCAGTGGCTACGAAAGCCGAGGCGGTAGTTCAAAGACCCTCAATTCGTGAGCGGAACGGCGCAAGCCGTCCGGTGAGGGAACTTCGTTTAACAGTCAGCCGTAGGCGTACTGCCAAAAGAACGCGGTACGCCTACGGCTGACCGATATAACGACCCTGCCGATGCGGTTGAATTGGTTTTTTCTGCTTCAGGGCCATGGTTTTGAAACTTGTCTAATCGAAAAGCAGTTCTGAGACCTTGCTGACAACTGTGAACTGACTAGATTGGAGATGATGCGGGTTACCGCTTGGGATAACTCCCTGTCCTACTTTTCGGTCCGGAAACTGTGTTAATTCATGAGTGTGTATGAAATCGTCAAGCTCGTTGGAACGTGCGTCGGACTGATTTTGGGTGCGATCGTTTCTTTCGTACTTTTCTTTCGTGGAATGGCTTGGATCGACCTGTGGGTAAAATACAAAACGGGGGCCGAACCAAGTCGGACAAAGGTCAGGTCTAAAAAAGGCCGAAATGGGGCAGGTGGCTCTCCTCAACGACTGAGAGACGATTCCAATCTTATCCCTGACCGAACGGCGCGCAGGCAGCATCGAAATGGAGTGGTCCGCGAGCAGTTGGTCAATCGAAAAACTCGCTTTCATGGCCGAAGCCATGATTCCCAGCTTACTTTCGAAGACGCAGCTACCGATTTACAATCCGCAGAATCGCAAACCAAAGCGTTGGACATAGCTGCGGTTAGCGAACCTGAGGCGAAAACGCCAAACCGAATCGCAACCGTACTACTCTTGAGCGGTGAGACAATCGAACGTGTCTCGTTTTGCTCCAAAGAAAAAGCCCAGAAGATCTGCGAAGGTCTAGGGTTTACGGGAATTGTACTAGAAAACGACGATGGTCAAATCAGTGTCGTTCGAGAGAGCAACATCAAACTGGTGAGTTGGAAAATCAGCTGATTTCAGCCGGTGCCTTATTGGGTTAACTGAAACGCAGCCCGAACTTCATCGGGGATCGCAATCAACTTGAGCGTCACCAAATCAACGAACACCCACCGTGTCTCCGAGACGGCAAAAGTACGGCCATCGGATTTGCGGACGATTTCATACTTGCGAAGCGCTGAGACGCGATCGAGTTCTTCGAGCCAAGTTCGAATCAGAACCTCTTCTCCTAATTGTGCCGGCAGCTTGTACGTGATCTTGTGGGATCGTACGATCCATCCTACGCCCATTTCGCGATAGCGTGACGATGGCCAGCCAACCGACCTGGAGTGGGAGCCAGCGGCCTTTAAAGTCCATCGCAGATACTGCAAGTTATTGACGTGGTTCAGCTCATCCAAGTCTTCTTCGCTGACAACTCGTTCTTCTAGAAAGACAATTCTGTCCGACATGAATTTAAATCGTAGCTAGAGCGTTGAGCATATTTGACATGCTTTCGCCAAGAATCGTATCGACGCCAGGCGCATAGTCAAACACCTCGACGCTTACCCAGCCCGCATACTGCATTGCCGTAAGGGCAGCGAAGATGGGCTTTTGATCGACGTCGCCCATGCCGGGCCCAAGCCGGTTCGGGTCGTTTGCATGAAAATGAATCATCAAGTCTGCATGCTTGCGAATTATCGAGTCGATCGGGTCTCCTTCGCTGCTCATGGCTTTGACATCAAGATGCAATCGGATTTGCGGGCTGCCGAGCATGTCAATCAACTCGCGTGCTTGAAAGGCGTGATTGAGGAAGTTTCCCTCCTGAGGTCCGAGCGGTTCGACGGCGATTTGAATTCCGTATTTCTCTAAGCATGGAACAACTCCAGCGAGGAGGTCCGCCGCGTTTGCCATCGCTTGTTCGTGGCTCATTGAGGTAGGGAAATTTCTTTGCAAAGGCGAACCCAAGACCATGAGTTTGCCACCCAAGTCGCTACAAAGTTGTGTCAGGGCGCAAAGGTATTCGCTAGTCTTGGCGCGAATGTTGAGGTCATCCGTGGTGAGATGGTAGCCAGTGGTTTTGGCAAGCAGCCAATGCAGTCCGATAATCTCAAGTCCATGTTCCGCAGCGCATTGCTTGTATTCAGAACGCTGAGAATCGGAAATTTGGTAGACGTTTTCGCCTAAGGTGAACGGGGCAACTTCGATGCCCGCGTATCCATACTTTCGTGCCGCTTGAAACCCTCTTTCGATTGGCCAATCGCCGAAGGTTTCGTTGCAAATCGCAAATTTCATAAGCATCCAAACTTAGAATGAATGTTCACTCGTTAGCCGACATGTAGTACGCCTGTGGCTGACTAATAGACAAATAGTTGAACTTTATCGATGTTAATCGACGGACTTCGGAACTTCTCCGCCCGCACGCGTTGCAAGCGCTTGGTACACTTCCAAGTCGATGCTGTTGGACATGTACTTGGTCGAGCAGTCGCCGTTCACGAAATGCGTGCCGCCAGTATGATAACTGGAAAAGTCATCGAAGTGTCCGGCAGGGCTGTTTGGAACGTGGTCGGTTGAACCCAGGAACCGAGCTGCGGCACCAGCTGCGTCTTGGATGTACCCGTGCCAAAGGGATCCGCCCAATCGGCTACCTCGCTCACCAAAGATGATAGTGTTGCTGACGCCGTCGGTCATATCCCGCATTCGAATGAAGGAATTGCCGAAGAAGACACCGTCCCCTTTGTATGGGACATCATCGATTTCGAGCGTGCCAAAAACTCCGACGTAGTTCGACTTTGCAATGCGAAAGAGTTTGTTACCGACGTCAATATTATGACCTCCATCCTCGTCCAAGCCCGAGTCTTCCGCAATTTCGAAAATCGAGGAAGCTGGATCGGAAGGGCAGATAAAGGTTGGGATGACCGTTTCGAGGAACGGGCGATTCATGGTCGAATCAATCGCAAAATTGGTGTCCAACCGGTTTGAAACGTTGGTTTGCTCCATGAAGGGAAGAATCGCTTGGCTCATGCTCCAGCCCGGTTTGGTCGTTTGCTTCCAATCGACCCAGCCGCTTGGGAATCGTTTGTACGCTGACTCGTAGTTCGTCAAAGCCAAACCGATTTGTCGTACGTTGTTCATGCATTGAGCTCGGCGGGCAGCTTCTCTGGCCGCTTGAACGGCCGGCAACAACAATCCCACCAAAATCCCTATGATCGCGATCACCACCAATAGCTCTACCAGAGTAAAGCCTCGCATTTTTTGCATTCTGTTTAGGGAGTTCGTTTTCATGCTTTGTACCGAAAAGATGGAAGGCCAGACTGCCGATTAAAACCGCTCAAGACGCAAATGCAATCGAATTGCGTTTGTTCATCATATCGATTACGGCCAAAACTTGTCAACGGTTCAGCAATTCGATTCCCAATTTTCGGCCGGAATCAGCTCCGATTTGGACAATTGTCCCGGCGGGTAATAGGCGGAATGGCGTAGAGTTAGCAAGTAGTGGAATCTCGTGAGAGTTCCTGCGGTGCCTCGAAGTCCAGGAAGCTTTACAACTTCCACTACGAACGAGGACGGGCTTGACTCAACGCCATTCGGGTGATGAAGGCCGTCTCACTTTCTTTTTGGATTGCTTGCAATTTCATCGGGAGGGTGAGACTCCTGCCGAACCTTTGCACCATTGGCTCGGCAGGAGCCTCGCCCTCCCAAATTCCCTCAAGTGAGTTGTTGGGTTCAAAAGTGAGACGGCCTTCGACCCTAGCTCCTTGATTTGACGAGGTTGGGTCGCTTGACTTCGAATCGCCTTATTGTTCCCGTTTCTTGGCATCGGCTCGACAATTCGTTTCGCTCTACTTCCCACCTGTCACGTCCAAGAACGCGTCGGTCGTGTAGGACGCTTCTTCGGAGAGTAGCCATAGAATTGCTTTCGCAACTTCGTTGGCGGTGCCGCCCCGCTTCATGGGCACCATCGACTTGACTCGGTCGACTCGGTTTGGTTCGCCGCCACTTGCATGCATCTCGGTGTAAATGAAGGCAGGCCGAACTGCATTCACACGGATGCCCTCGTCCGCTACTTCCTTGGACAGACCAATCGTCAGTGTATCGATTGCCCCTTTGGATGCAGCGTAGTCCACGTACTCGCCAGGCGACACAAGCCTCGATGCGCCGCTGGACACATTGACAATAGCTCCACCACGGCCACCGTACTTTGAGGACATGCGTCGCACCGCTTCCCGAGCACACAAAAAGGAGCCAACGACATTGGTCGAAAAGACTCGATGGATTCGGGCCGCATCCATCTCGTCCACTCGCATTTGTGTTTCCAAAACGCCTGCGTTGTTCACTAAAGCAGTCACAGGGCCAAACGCGTCATCCACGGACGCAAAGAGCCGCTGAACATCGGACTCCAACGACACATCCGCTGCGATCGCGATAGCTGTCCCACCACTCAGTTCAATCGACCGTACAACATCTTCGGCTGCGGACTGGTTTTGTCGATAATTGACGCAAACGCAATAGCTCTGCTCACCCGCCAATCGAGCTACGGCTGCCCCGATTCCTCGACTACCGCCAGTAATCACTACGACTTTATTCATAAGCAATCCTATCGCATGCCTTATCCATCACTCGGTCTTTGCACCGATCCGTTTTGATTGGACATGCTCATCGAGATAACGTGCTAGCAACGCATAAAAATGACGCGTGGTGTTTGCTCCCTCGGAAATCGCATGCGATCGACCTGGATAAGGCATGACGTTAAACGGTTTGTTGTGGGTGATCAGCTCATTCATCAGGAGCTCGACTCCTTGGTAATGGCAGTTGTCGTCTCCGGTGCCATGAACTATTAGCAAGTCTCCTTTGAGCTGCTTCGCAAAGGTGATCGGCGAGCCGTCGCGATAGCCAGCGGCATTGTCATCCGGTAAACCCATATAACGCTCCTGATAGATGGTGTCGTACAACAACTGATTCGGAACGGGAGCCACAGCCACTGCGGTCTGATACAAATCGGGGTACCGGAAAATCGCGTTAAGGCTCATGCTGCCGCCACCGCTCCAGCCCCAAATTCCAACACGAGTTCTATCGACAAATGGCCAGCGATCCAACAAAACCTTGGCCGCTGCGGCCTGATCCTGCGAAGCCAAAATGCCGATCTGCCGGTGAACGCATTTACGCCAGGCTCGCCCGCGAGGCGACATCGTTCCGCGATTGTCGACGCTTGCAACGATGTAACCGCGCTGGGCCATCATCCAATGCCACAAACCTCGAGGGCCTTGCCAAACATCTTTGACCGTCTGCCCGTGGGGCTCGCCATAAACGTGAAACAACAACGGATACTTTTTGTTTGGATCAAAGTCCTTGGGCTTAATGCTCCAAGCGTCCAATGGCGTCCCTTGGCCGATGTCGACGTTCAAAAACTCGAACGATGGCATCTTTAGCTTGGCCAAGTTCTCCTTCATTACACGATTCGTTGTCAGTTCGCGAACGAGGGAGTGATTCGATAACCGAATGAGCTCCGATACCGGCGGTGATCGGAAATTCGAAAAAGTGTGGACCGCAAAAACGTTGTTCGCTGCAATATCATAAGCATGTGTGCCCGGCTGATCCTTGGGTGTCAATCGTTGGGCCTCGCCACCAGCCAAGGGTACTCGATAAAGATACCTTTGCGTTGCGTTTTCCGGGGAGGCGGCATAGTACAAGAACCCATTCTTGGCGTCCAATGCCTCGACTTCGATCACATCAAAGTTTCCAGGAGTCAAGCATTCGAGTTTGCCCGTCTCGATACTGGCTCGATAAGCATGTCGCCAACCATCCCGTTCGCTGATCCAGAGAAACTCCGAGCCAGGCTTGATCCACTGAACGGGGTTTTCATTTTCCAGCCAAGTCTCATCGGTCTCCGTTAAGATCAGTTTCGTCGAGCCGGTCTTCGCATTGGCAACCATAACTCGGTTCGCGTTTTGCAATCGATTGAACTGTTGCAGAATCAGTTGCTCGCTATCGGGCATCCACTCAAGTCGAGCGACATAGTGCTCGCGTGGATCGCCGGCCACCTCAAGCCACTGCACTGTCGATGCGCTGCGATTGGCAATGCGAACAACCCCGACGCGGCCAGCCGAGTTTCGCTCGCCGACCTTCGGATAGGCAAAACGAATCGTTTGCGAATACTTGGCCGACGTATTGTCGATCATCGTAAACTCAGGAACACCTGTCGTGTCAAACTGCCAAAAAGCAATCGATTTGCTATCGGGACTCCATCGAAAGCAATCGCGCAGATCGAGCTCTTCCTCGTTGACCCAATCGGAAGTACCGTTGATGAGAGTCGAGGATCCGTCGGTCGTCAACGGCGTGATCTGAAGGTCGCCAAGCTGTTGAACGTACATGTTGTTTTCACGCACATATGCGATCTGCTTGGCGTCGGGCGAGAACTTAGCAAACATCATGGTGGCAGGTGCCGCTTCACCGCCAAGCTGCTTGAATTCGCGCGTTGCAAGATCCAGGAGCCAATAGTCGCCACGCGTGTTCTGTCGCCAAACCCGCTGACTATTTGTGTAGATCAAAACTTTGGTTTCGTCATTCGAAAAGCGGAAGCCATCGATCGCAATCGCAGTTCGCTTGCCGGCAGGGACCAGCATCTCCGACGATGCGATTACGGTTTCAGTCCCGCTCTCACAGTCCACGCGTACTAGGTCGCGTCCCTTCTCGCGTCCAATCGCGGCCTTCGATGGTTTGAAGGTAAAAAAACTAGAGGTTGCTTGACTCCAAGTTATCTGGCCAAATCGCTCCTCCTGAAATTCCTTGCCTGCGAAAATGCGATCGATTGTTAGCTGCGATGCGTCCGTCTCGATCGAAACACTCGGCTGCGCCGAAGCCTCTTGTGGCGAGGCCGATGCATGAAGCGAGAGAATGAGAACGGTGCTCGATGACGCAATAGTCAAAAATAGAGAATTCAAGATGATCGTCCTCAAAGGAGTTGCTTCGAAACGGATGACTTAATTGGGTGAAAGGCGATTGCAGAATGTCGTCGCCAATATTTGAGAACTGTAGCAAACTTCGCCGTACTTTGCTTGGCAGGCAAAGCTCGCTTGCATGTTTGGATGCGCAGTACTTGGCACGACGCGCAGTACTTGGCACGACGCGCAGGCAGGTGAATCAACCATCCAATTGACTGGGTAGCGAAAGTCGTCAAGACTTTCGGCGATTGAACTCGTTCCCTGGCTCCGCCTGGGAACGCAATGCATCGGAGGCTCCCGCCTCCTGAGTCACAAAAACGTGAGGCGGAGCCTCGAAAGCAGTGCGTTCCAAGGCAGAGCCCTGGAAAGAGAGTGACCTGGCACGACGCGCAAGCTAGTGGATCTACTATCCAATTCGCTAGCTTGCGCGTCGTGTTAAGGTAGTTTTCGTGCTACCGCTCGCGTTAAAACAAGCCGGGAAGAAGTCGAGAGCGAACCTTTTGCATGTAGTTCTGGTACTCGGGATCTTGGCTGAGGAGACGTTCTTCGGCCAAGATTCGAGGGAGCTGAATGGAATAAAGAGCTGCGAACACGCAAAAGTTCCAGATGTGTGGATTGAGCAAAAGGAATCCGGTGTGAAGGACAACGTATCCCATATAGATCGGGTGTCGGACGATTCGGTAGGGGCCAGACATACACAGGCCTCGGTTGGCAGCGACCACCCCAAAACGTCGGCCCAATGTGAATTTGGAAATGAGCTGAATCGAGACGCCGAGGATGGTCAGGAGGACCGCGAACTGGCTTAGTCCGTGTGTATTCCCCGGGAACGGGCGTGCGAGCAACGACAGACACGTCGCCGAAAAGGCGAGAGCCCAGTCGGTTGGTCGAAGCGAGATGTTTTGGGTTCTGCGTCGAAACAACACCATAATAACCATCATGGTTTCCGTGATCAGGACCATGAAATCAGAAATCACGACAGAGTGCCCGAATCGAAGGGCAGTTCCGATGGAAACCACCAATGCTTGAAAAAAGCTACCAAACAACGCCAGGATCACGATGCGTTCGAAGGCGTCAAGAACCTTGGAGCGGATTGTAGGAATGGACCACCAATTTCCCCACACGTCAGAACAAGCGAAGGTCGGGTCGTTGGTTAGGTTGGTGGTTTGCATGATTTGGGTCGAACCAGTGCTTTTCAGGGCAGGAGCATTCATTTTGGCTCTGGAAAGTTAGCTCGCGAATGGGATCTAGCTGTCGATCGCCCCGGAAATGATTCTCCAAAACTCAAGGATTCATCAAGAATTGCGGAATTTGCCGAATATGCCGTCGCTTTTCGGTCCGGTTTTGGCTTCAACTATTCGAAACGCTGGTTACACTATCCGCTTGTCAGATTTTTATTTCAGTACTTCATTCTCGATATCCCATTCGAGGGAGGTTGTTTCGGTGGCTTCGGGCAAATATCTATTTACGAGCGAATCTGTTTCCATGGGTCACCCAGACAAACTGGCGGACCAAATCTCCGACAGCGTGTTGGACGCTCTCTTGGCACAAGATCCCATGAGCCGAGTGGCTTGTGAGACCGTTGTGACGACTGGACTCGCGCTGATTGTCGGCGAAATCACGACCAAAGCGATCGTGAACTACTCGGATATCGTTCGTCAAGCGATTCTCGATGTCGGCTACGACGACGACGAGACAGGCATTTCCGGCAAGACTTGCAACGTCATGGTTGCGTTGGACCGCCAGAGCCCTGACATCGCCATGGGTGTGGACAGCTCCGCGGACAACAAAGACATCGGTGCGGGTGACCAGGGCCTCATGTTCGGCTACGCGTGCAACGATACAGCGGAACTGATGCCTCTTCCAATTGCGTTGGCTCACCGAATTACCAATCGATTGACCGAAGCTCGTTTCAACAAAGAAGTCAACTGGCTACGACCAGACTCGAAGAGCCAAGTCTCGGTACTCTACGATGATTTCACTCCAATCGGAATCAATAACGTGGTCGTTTCGACTCAGCATGCGCCGAGCGTTACACACAAGGAAATCCGTGAATTCGTTATCGAAAAGATCATTAAACCGTGCTTGCCACCTGCGATGATCAAAGACGACATCACTTATCACATCAACCCAACCGGTAATTTCGTGGTCGGTGGACCACACGGTGACAGCGGTCTGACCGGCCGTAAAATCATCGTCGATACCTACGGCGGATGGGGACGACACGGTGGTGGTGCGTTCAGCGGCAAGGATCCAACGAAGGTGGACCGATCGGCAGCCTACATGGCTCGTCATATTGCGAAGAACATCGTCGCAGCAGGACTTGCAGACCGATGCGAAATCCAACTTGCGTATGCGATCGGCGTGAGCAAGCCGGTGAGCGTTCGCGTGGACACTCAAGGCTCAGGCAAGGTAAGTGATGAACGAATCTGCGAAGTGGTTCAAACGTTTTACGATTTGACCCCGCGCGGGATCATTGAATATTTGGATTTGCGACGCCCGATCTACCGCAAGACTGCTGCAGGTGGTCACTTCGGTCGTTCCGAACCAGATTTCACTTGGGAAAACACTTCGAACGCACCCAAGCTGGCGGCAGCGGTCCGGGGCTAAGTGGCCTGTCGTCACGATTGTTATTTGAATAAAACGTACGATTGCCCCGAGTGAAATCGGGGCGATGTCGTTTAAGCGAGCGGCAAGATGAAAGTTATCTTAGTACCCTCGTTCCAGGGCTCTGCCTTGGAACGCACTGCCTTCGAGGCTCCGCCTCGCGTTAGCCATGCTTTTATGACTCAGGAGGCAGGAGCCTCCGGTGCATTGTGTCCCCAGGCGGAGCCAGGGGACGAGGCTGAACTTGCGAGTCGTGCTAGGTATACAGTGATTTGGAGACCGCTTTAACATTGCAAGGTCACTCTCGGCAAGAGTGCCCCACCCTTATAGCACACCTGCCCGAGGCACAATTCTTTCGCATGAAACCTCAACCAAGTTTTGTTTCGCGTGCCTTTGCTTTTGCCAAGATTGCAATTCTGATCGGGATCGTTGCTTGGTTGATCTGCACTTTCCCAAAAAAGAACTGGGACGCTCTGGTAGAGCAGGACAAAAACTGGTTTTTGCTCGGCCAGGCGTTTGCGATCGTTCTCATTGCCCATTTGTTTTCATTTTGGCGTTGGCAGATCCTGGTTCAGGCGATCGGGGTCTCATTCACATTGCTCGAGGCTATTCGGCTCGGATTTCTCGGGACGCTTCTGAATTTAGTTAGTGTAGGTTCCGTGGGTGGTGACGTCTTCAAGGCGATTGAAGCGGCTCGCAAAGCAGAGAAAAAACGAGCCGAGGTGGTCGCTTCGGTCTTGGTAGATCGAGCGCTCGGCTTGCTTGCACTGCTCATGGTGGCTTGCATCGGGCTTTCGATTGCACCTAGCTTGTCGCCTACGTTGAAATGGATTTGGCTTGGAGCGATGATTTTCAGCATTGTTGGCTTATCTGTGCTCGCATTGATTGTGGTATTGGGACATCGCATTCCGATTGTCTGGGTCAATCGCATTCCAGTGGTAGGGCATACTCTTCATCGCGTTGCGCACGCTTGTATGGTTTTTCAGGGGCGACCGATGTTGGTGTTGGAGCTTTTGGGGGCGAGCTTGATGGTGCACGCTTGCTTCACGATTGCTTGTGCATTGATTTCCAATTCACTTTACGCCGCAACCCCTTCGATCGCGGAACACTTTATGGCAATTCCGCCAGCGATGGCGGCGGCAACATTGCCCCTGACACCTGGCGGAGTCGGGGTTCAAGAGATGGCCATCGACAATCTCTTTCGGGAGTTGCCGAATTTGCCATCGGAATTTTCGGGTTTGATTGTCGCAAGCGTATTGCGTGGCCTATTGATCTGCGTTTCGCTCATCGGCGCGGCGTATTACTTCACGGGTATAGGCGAGAAGTGATACCTATCCTAATTGGCAAATCGCCGAGTGTTTTACAGGTTAATGAGCCGCTGGGCGATAGCCCCGGTTTCCTTAAGTGCTCGACATTCGTCGACAACCGCGGCTAACGCCGCTTGTCATTACCTACATCTTTTTGACTTTGCTCCACTCGGCCCTCTTAGGCAATGCTTTGAAGCATTTCAGGACGGCTGGGGCTTGACCCCACCGTCCGCAGCTTTGGTGTTCTAGATTCGCCGGGCGAGGGGGGAGAAAGTCGCATCGGTTTCACGCAAGGACTTGTGCCGACGTAGACGAGCGGCGGGGGAAACATAGGCTACGATTCGTGCTGAATTCTCACGAATCCAGCTACGGTGCTTGTGCTGAATTCTCACGAATCCAGCTACGGTGCTTGGTGGCTGAATTCTTACGAATCCAGCTACGGTTCTTAGGCAAATGGATTTTGATCAGCGAGAAGGACGATTATTACGCGATTTCTCTTGCTGGGCTATTCAATGGGTTCCTTCAGTGCTTCAATAGTTGCTTAAAGTAAACTCTCCTTTTGAAAGTGATTCGATGTTTTTGGCCAAAATTCAAACCAAGCAAGGACCTGCTGTCGCGCGCATCGCGAACCAATTCGCTACCATTCTCGATTTGTCTGGTTCGGGGGTTCAAACCCTCAGCCAGATGCTTTCCAGCGATCGACTGGTCGAGCTGGCTCGCGATCTACCTGCCGCTGCGCCATCCATTCCTTTAGGAAACGTCCAATGGCTGCCTCCTATCGACGATCAAGAAGTCTGGGCCGCCGGTGTTACTTACAAGCGTTCCCAAACTGCCCGAATGGAAGAAAGCGAAGCCGCCGCCAGCTGCTATGACCGCGTATACACCGCAGCTAGACCCGAGCTGTTTTTTAAAGCCACTCCCAATCGCTGCAGTGGACATCTTGGAAAACTACGCATCCGAACCGACGCAACTTGGAATGTTCCCGAACCCGAATTCACGTTGGTCCTTTCCAACCAAGGCAAGATCGTCGGGTACACAGTCGGCAACGATATGAGCAGCCGAGATATCGAAGGGGACAATCCTCTCTATCTGCCGCAAGCCAAAGTCTACAATCAATGCTGCGGCATCGGACCATGGATCGCTTTGGCCGACTCCATGCCACCTCGAGACAAGATCGGTATCTACCTCAAGATCGTTCGAAATAACGAAACGGTTTTCTCGGGCGAAACGGGGGTCTCGCAAATGGCCCGCAATCTCGAGGACTTGGTCCAATGGCTCATCCGTGATAATGACTTGCCCAACGGCGCGTTCATGTTGACCGGAACAGGAGTCGTTCCCGACAGTAGCTTTACGCTCGCCAAAGAAGACGTCGTCCACATTTCGATCGATGGGATTGGCACTTTGACCAATACTATCGTCCAAGGCTAAATTTCGCTTTTCGTTTCATCGTCCTATAGTACCAAGCAATGACAATCGCATCACAACATGTTCTGATCAACGGCCAATGGCGAGCCAGTTCGCAATCCGCCGTATTCTCTCCTGTCAATCCGACCCTCGGACAGCCGATCGAGTTGGCGTTCCCTGTGAGCCAATGGTCCGATTGCGACGAAGCTCTCACGGCAGCCTATAGTGCGTTCGTTCAGCTCCGAACCATATCACCCGAAGCGATCGCGGCTTTTCTCGAAAAGTACGCAGCCTTGATCGAAGCGGACAAGGAAGGATTGGTCGAGATCGCAAACCTGGAATCTGGACTACCAAAATCACCGCGATTGGCAGATGTCGAGTTGCCTCGTACCATCAATCAATTGAAATTGGCCGCGGCCGCAGCTCGGCAGCAAAGTTGGGCTGTGCCCACGATCGATACCAAAGCCAACATCCGATCGTGCTACCAAGCCATCGGGCCCGTCTGTGTGTTTGGTCCGAACAATTTCCCATTTGCGTTCAATAGCATCGCAGGTGGCGATTTCGCTGCAGCAATTGCTGCCGGCAACCCCGTGATCGCTAAGGCTAACTCGTCGCACCCAGCTACCACGATGCGATTCGGCGTTCTTGCTGCTAACGCGGCAAAAGAAACAAACATGCCGGCGGGACTGGTTCAACTGATTTATCGAACCTCGCATGCCGATGGCGAACGCTTGGTGGCGGATCCAAGATTGGCGGCGATCGGCTACACAGGAGCTAGGTCCGCTGGCCTGCAATTGAAGTCCGTTGCCGATCGTGTGGGCAAGCCGTTCTATGCGGAGCTTTCGAGCGTCAACCCAGTTGTGTTTCTGCCAGGCGCGTTTCGCGAACGGCTTGAAAAACTGATCGACGAATATGTTATGAGTGGTCTCATGGGGACCGGCCAATTCTGCACCAACCCAGGCATGCTGCTCATGATCGATAACGCGGACACGACGAAGTTCGTCGAAGCCGTTACGGCCAAGTATCAATCGAGCAACGCCGGGACTTTGCTGTCTCGTAGCGTTGAGACTTCGTTGGTCAAAAGCATCGGAATCCTCAAAAACGCTGGAGCGGAGTTGCTCGCAGGTGGGACCAAGGTCGAAGGAAGCCGATGCGCTGTTGCCAACACCGTTCTCAAAATTTCAGGCAAGCAGTTTCTGACTGACCCACATGTATTTCAAACGGAGGCCTTCGGAAACGCAGTGCTTATGGTGGTCTGCTCCGATATCGCGGAACTTGGACATGTGATCGAGCAGTTGGAGGGGAACCTGACAGGGGCGATTTATTCGGACTCGCAAGGGAGCGACGACGCGGACTATGCAAAGATCGCGTCGTCGCTAACGCAGAAAGTAGGGCGAATGCTCAACGACAAGATGCCTACGGGTGTTGCGGTGAGTCCAGCCATGAACCACGGCGGTCCGTTCCCGGCAACAGGACACCCAGGCTTCACAGCCGTTGGAATCCCAGCCAGCTTAATTCGATTTGCTAAGCTCACATGCTTCGATAGCGTGCGAGAAAATCGAATTCCGGCCGTTTTGCAGAATGCAAACACATGCAAAGCCTGGCGGCTCGTGGATGGGAACTGGACCAATGGTTCGATCGGGTAGATTTGGTAGGACACTATGCGTGAAAGGTCACTCTCGGCAAGAGTGACCCACCGTGGGTCGCATCTGCCGGATGCGACTCTCTGAGCTTACGATACCTCATCATTCCCTTGAATTGGATGCAGGTCTTCGGGCGCACTTTCCGTTCGAGGATGCAGTTCTTCCTGAATCTTCCGAATCTCTTTTTCGATTCGGTCTTCGTCTGCGTTCATTTCTCGCAAAAGCAAAACGGCCAGCCCGACCGCTGTCTCCGCCTCTTCGGTCACTACGCCCGTCGCGCCAACTTCTTCCAGCCATGCTCGCTCTTGAATGTACCGAGCACGGGCAAAAACTCGCAGCTCAGGATTAAGGTCCTTCGCTGTTAGAATGACGACCGTTCGAACAAGCACTTCAGGCACGGTAACCAAAAGGTATTTCGCCTTCCGAATTCCTGCGGCCTCCAGGATGTCAGGGCGCGTTGCATCGCCGTAGACTCCAAACTTACCTGACTCCGATAACCCCTTGACCGTATCCAAGTTCAAGTCGATGACCACAGGTCGCACGCCAAACTCGATGAGAATTCTGCAGGCGGTTTGCCCTACCGGTCCGTAGCCGATGATGACTGCGGAGACGGGCGGTTCCTCGGACTGTTCCATGCCGAGAAGTGCAGCGTGCGTTGCCTTGTTAAGCTCCGCGCCACTTGCCTCGGCCCGATCGTTCAGTTTTCGCCACAACCATGGCTTGCTACGAAGCCATTTTTCAAAAGGAACAATGCCGAGAAATAATATGGGATTGATCGCGATCGTAAGAATAGCACAAGCGACCAAGAGGCTTTGTCCTTCGACCGGCATGAGCTTCGTCTTCATTGCCTCATCGGCCAACAGGAAAGAGAACTCGCCAATCTGCGACAATGCGATCGCCACTGTCAGAGCGGTTCGAAATGAATACCGCATGGTCCAAGTGATCACAAAAGCGACAATCGGATTAGCAAAGAGAACAATGGCTAGCATCGCGAGAAGCATGCCCGGTCTATTGAGAATGACTCGCGGATCAAACAGCATGCCTACTGAAACGAAAAACAAAACCGCAAACGCGTCCCGCATCGGCAATGCGTCTGCTGCCGCTTGATGGCTCATTTCGGTTTGGCCGACAACCATGCCCGCCAGAAACGCGCCCAAGGCCATCGAGACTCCAAACAGAACTGCGGAACCAGTAGCGATGGCTAACGCAATGGCAAGAATCGTCAACGTGAACAACTCTCGGGAACGGGTTCTGGCTACTTGCCGCAGCAACCAGGGGATGACTCGTCGTCCGCCGACGACGACGATGAGCCCCAACGAAATAACCTTTACGACCGCTGAACCCAAAGAAAAAAAGATGTTCTGGTCGACACCTGGTTGTTCATTGACTGCATCGGCTAACGCGGGCATTACGACGAGCACAAGAACCGTGAAAATGTCTTGAACGATCAGCCAACCGACTGCAATATGCCCTTGCGTGGAATGCAGGATTTCGTTGTCCATCAGCACACGAACAACAACGACGGTACTGGCTACCGAGACCGAAAAACCAATGATGATACCGGTCGCGGTTCCCATGCCTGCAAACCAGGATACCAATAGCCCCAACATCGTTGCGATCAGGATTTGACCGATCGCACCTGGCAATGCGATCCGTTTTACCGCAAGCAGATCTTTAATATCAAAATGGAGACCAACGCCAAACATCAAAAGAATGACACCGATCTCGGCAAGCTCGGTTGCTATTTTAACATCGCCGACAAAGCCTGGCGTTTGCGGACCAATAACAATGCCAGCAAGTAGATATCCCACAATTGGGGAAAGTCGCAGTTTTTGAGTGATCAAGCCCAGAACTAACGCTAGGACAAAACTGATCGACAAATTGGTGAGAAGGCCCAAATCACCGTTCACTTGAAGGAATCCGTTCCGATTTACGTGTTACTTTGTCTCCCAATCCTGGCCAAACTACAACCAAAATTCAACATGGAAACTTCATTGTAGGATTCGCAACCGATGAGTCTAGTAGCAGCAGGGCGGGTGCCATCTGGAACTTCCTTTCGATCCACTCGTTCCCTGGCTCCGCCTGGGAACGCAATGCATCGGAGGCTCCCGCCTCCTGAGTCACAAAAACGTAAGGCGGAGCCTCGAGAGCATCGTGTTCCAAGGCAGAGCAGCAGAGCCCTGGAACGAGAGTGATTCACTAGCTTGCGCGTCGTGCTAGGGTAGTTTTCATGCTGCCGAAAAGAACGCAAATCTTTTCTAAATGTCTTGCGTTTAGGCAAACCGCCTAATACATTTAGGCGAGCCGCCTAAATCTAAACATCCGACCAGAGTCGTTCTTGGAACGTGCAATCGATGAAACATCCGACTGGGATCACGGACACCGAGTTGTCGGTACTCAAACAACTTTGGGCCAAGGAGTCATTAACTTCGCGACAATTGGTCGACGAGCTTTACCCCGCTGGTACTGCCTCGGATGTTGGAACCGTTCATTCCATGCTACAGCGGCTTGAAGCAAAGAAACTAGTAACTCGTGATCGTAGTCGTCACCCACATGTATTTTCAGCTTCGGTAACGCAATCCGCAGTGGCCGGTCAGCAGCTTCACACTTTGGCCGACAAGATATCAGACGGTTCGCTGTTTCCATTTTTGACGCATCTGGTCGAAACGAAGTCCCTATCGGACGAGGAGTTGAGCTCCCTTCGCAAACTTATCGACGAACATAAAGTCCCTGCCTCCAAAAGGAAAAAGTCATGACCAACGATTTCTGGGTAAGGTTTGTCATTGAGAATTCCATCGTAGTCATCGTGCTGGCGGTTTTAGCGGAAGGTATAACGCGTTGGACCAAGAACGAGCGCATCGCCAATTTGGTTTGGCTGGTCGTGCTTGCAAAATTCTTGATTCCTTCGTTTCTCTACTGCGAATTGCCACTGCTCCCCTCGGAACAACCAACTCGTTATTCCTCGGTTTCGATCCCCAGTAATCAGGAGTTCTCAAATGCGGAAGCCGCGACGCGGAAAGTAACTCCGCAAGTGCAAACGCCGATGGTTCCATACCAACAAGAACCAAACACGACTGGCGCTAAGTCGAACAAGCGAACCATAGCGTCGAATAAGTCCAGTAGATTGTTCGGTTTGCAACAATTTTCGAATTCGCTCTCGTGGACATCCGTTATTGGTGTCCTATGGATTTGTGGCTCGCTCGTCTGGTTTGGCACCTTGGCATTGCGGCTGAACCGATTCCGGCTTGGTTTGCGAGCCAGTTACCCCGCTAGCGATTCATTGCAGGCGCTAGCCAAACAGATCGCTTCGAAATTTCGCATCGCGCATGTCCCTGAGATTCGCGTGGTTGATGAAGCTATTTCGCCAATTCTGTGGAACTGTGGCAGGAACACTCAGATCTTTCTGCCCGCTCATATGATCGAGGATACGTCGTACGATGGTATGACTGCAGTCTTAGCCCACGAGATGGCGCATTTAAGGAGATTGGATCATTGGGTACAACGCTTGGCGATGCTTGTCCTCGGGTTGTTTTGGTGGCACCCGGTCTCATGGTTTGCGGTGAAGCGGCTGAGGCAAACTCAAGACGTTTGTTGCGACTTGGATGTTTTGGAGTGGGATTCTGATTTGCAGATCGCATTTGTCTATGCTTTAGTGGGGGCCGCTACCCGAGTTCGCAAACCGGCGCCAGCATTGACCTTAGCGTTTCTAGATCCTTACTCACTTCAAGCTCGGGTTCAAAGAATTTTGTACACGTCGAATCGAGCGAAGCTGGGATTCTTCAAGTCGTGGGTTATTTTGCTAATTGGCTTTTGCGTAGCAAGCGTTTCAGCAAGAATCGTTGCACAGACTCCGGCAAAGCAGAAGTCGGATCAGACCCCACGGGAAGCGATCGCTGATAACAAGCCAGTTCTTCCGCAACTCGACGAAATTCAAGTACTTGAGCCCGATGGATCTGTCGCGACCAATGCACGATACATTTTTGGGGACAGACAGACCAATCTTCAAATTGACACTGTCTTAGATGCTGTGTACCGAGATCGCGAAAACAAAGTTGGCCGAACATTGCTTGTAGACGATGGAATGCTACCACTTGATTTTCAGCCTTCGGATGAGTTTGTCGCGGTATGGAGCGAGCATGGATTCTACCAACAATCGATCTCGCAACTTGCGGAGATGAAATCCATTCAGCTGCAAGGGTGGGTAACACTGGAGGTCAGCCTCAAGACCGAGAAGGGACCTGATGAAGGCGCAACCATATCGGCGGCAAACTTCTGGACTTCGGATGGTCGCTATCGAGCAATTCTATTCCGACATGAAAAAGCGATTGCCAACCAAGATGGTATCGCAATAGTCAATCGCGTTGCCGCAGGAGGTATCTACCTCACGGTCAACCAGCAAACGATAAAAAGGGCTAATATGTCCTGGGAACAACACGAGCGAGCGAGAACAGTAGTGGCAAAACCCGGCGAAACCCTCAAAATTTCCCTCGGTGGCGAAGGGCGAAAAATAAAGGGAACCGTGTCGTTTGCTCATTCATCGGGATTCGATGATTTCGAAACACTCCGTGGCGACGTTGCATGCAAAAAGAACGATGAAACAGTAACGATTGACATTTCACCCGACGGAACCTTCGAGTGCGATTATGTTCCTTTCGGCCAGTGCAGCATCTCCATTCGTTCGCATTTCAACGTCAAGGAAGCGGTTTATGGTTCCAAATCATTTGATTTACCACCCAACGGAAGTGACGCACTGGACATAGGCAATATCATCTTGAATAGAGAAGATCGAGAAGAACGAAAGGATGCTAAGACATCAACCTCTGGAACGATGGATGTTCGCGACGAATTTACGTCCTCGCTGAGTACTGCATTCGTTGGAACGAAACAACAAGACAAACTTATTTACCAGCTTTTTGACAGTGAAGGTCAGTTGATTCGATCGCTTGACAACATCGAGGTTCCACAAGCCTGGTTATCCTACTCCCAATTTGTCGCATTTGATCTTCCGCGAAATCGACTTTACTTGCTGTCTGCACACGATAAAACCACACGGACCCAATCGCTGCATACGCTTGATCTTTCCGGCAGAATTCTATCGACTCGACCTCTTTCGATTCGAAGCAGTTGTCGCATTGCCGTCAATTCTTTTTCCGGGGACCTTTGGGTGCTAGAGATTGAGCGAGTCGGCAGATCAAAAGTTGTTGTGCTGGACCGCCAAAACAACCCAACCAATTCCTATTCACTCGACGCCTTTAACCTGTGTTTTTCCGCGAGAGACAACGCATTCTGGTTGGTAGGATCCCATGACGTAAATAAAGTGGATCCGACAAGCGGTGAGTCAATCGCCTCCTACAAGCTTCCATCCGGTATTTTTGTCCTTTCGACCGCGGTCCCTCATCCCGATGGCGGTATCGTTGCTATCGAGAGTGGTAGTCCTGATACGCCAAAATCCGCAAACCGCGTTTGGCGCTTCGATTCCAACGCAAATCTTGTAGCAAGCGCAGACATTGGTAAAACCTTTGGAACGAGTGTCGCATGCCTGGACGGGGAGATTTGGCTTAGTGGACTAACGATTTTTGGTCCTTTGTTGCATAACCCCAAATATGAGAAAACTAACTTATGTCTAAATCCCGAGCTAAAACCAATCCAAGATCGGGAGCTTGGTTTCTCGTATCTCGCTGCCGAATTGGATGGCAAAAGCGTTTGGGCCATCGCTGACAAAGTACTGCAGAAGGTAACTAAGGACAAAGAGGGGCGCATCCAAAAGACCGCTGTAGGCGCGGTGCCTGTCGAGGGTGCGCTTTGGGCCAGTGGCAACTAACTGCGGAGCAGTGGCATTATATAGCCACGGATGAAATCCTCATCTTTACCCACATCTAATTCAATCTAGAAATCTAAGTCCCTTGAAATCAAACGAAAACCCTGCGATTTTCTCCCCCTCGCCCCGTTTCGGGGAGAGGGGGCCGGGGGGTGAGGGGTAGAATTGTCAGTAACAAGTCTCCGGTTCAGTGATTTGTTTAGGCCTTTTAGGGATCGCATGAATTTGCCAGCGAAGCCAAAAATCCAATCAGAACACAGTGCAAGACCCCTCACCCCCAGCCCCTCTCCCCTGAGGGGCGAGGGGAGCAAAATCAAAAAGATGTGGGTAAAGATGAGGATGAAATCCGTGGTCTGCGTTGAGAGCATAGGCCTAGAGTCGCGAAGCGACGGCATTCCCCCTGAAACTACTTGGCCTAATGACAACATTGCATATGATTGAGGAATGATTCACGGCCAATACCGCTCCTTCAGAGCTCTCAATCGATGGGGCGTGTTTCCTGGGGTTTCGTTCGCGTAGCAAATTCATCATACGAGGCTGAAAAATCACATCGCATTCGCGATTCTATCGCAGATCGATCGCAATTTTGGTAAAACATCCATCTAACTACCAAAACTGCCATTACTCACCGAGCCTCGTTCTATGTCTGCCGCCACCAACGAAGTCAAATACCTGCTTTTTGATGTCGAAAGTGTGGCCGACGGTGAAGCCATCGCTAAAACGCGGTACTCGCATCGCAACTACTCCGCCAAACAGGCGATCGATGCCTTTCGGCAGGACCTCATTTTCGAAAGTGGCCGGGATTTTATCCCCTATACGTACCACACTCCGATCGCAGTTGTGGCGGCCAAGATTCGCGAAGATTTCAGCTTGATGGAGATCGTTTCGCTCGACGAACCTCATTTTCGCCCCGCCGTCATCACTCGCTATTTTTGGATGGGCTGGGAACGTTACGCCCGACCAACACTCGTCACCTTCAACGGCAGATCCTTTGACGTGCCGCTTATGGAGCTGTCCGCTTTCCGATATGGAATCAGCGTCCCCACTTGGTTCAATATCCACGACAAGTCCTTCGAGCAGTATCGCAATCGCTACAACGTGCACTCGCATTTCGACTTGCATGAAATCTTGACCAACTTCGGAAGCAGTTGGTTCCGTGGCGGTCTCAATCTGGCAGCTAGTCTTCTCAACAAGCCGGGTAAGCTCGACGTTCAAGGCAGCATGGTTCAGGATCTCTATGCGGCTGGCAAAACCGCCGAGATCAGCGAGTATTGTCGCTGTGATGTGCTCGATACGTACTTCGTCTTCTTGCGAGTCCAAGTCATGATGGGCCGTTTGACGCTGGAGCAAGAACGGAATTTAACGGATGCGACCAAACAGATGCTTGAGAATCAAGCGGACGTGCATCCAGCTTACCGAAGCTATCTCGACCAGTGGGGCGATTGGGCCGACCCGTTTGCAAACATGACGAGCGTTCCTGCGAAGTCCATCGCAAAGGAAGCGGGAACGAAAGTCCCCTTAGCATCGCATGTGGCCAGTTGACGTGAGAGTCTTGACGCCCAGACAGCCAAATGGCACTAACTTTGTTAGCGGAACGGCGCAAGCCGTCCTGTCAAGGAACTTCGTTTACCAGTCAGCCGTAGGCGTACCGAGTTCTTTTTCGCAGTACGCCTACGGCTGACTGTTAAACGACTAAATCAACAAGCCCCAATCAGTTTGGTAAGTGGCTAGTAGTTGTCGCGTAACCGGAGGGCTCGCGCCCAGCCGCTACAAAAACGCGATCGAAAGTGTGTGCCATTGCCCTAGAGCCAGCGACGGCCTCGGAAATAAATGAGCAAGCCAAAAGCGACTAGCCCCATTAGGCCCAGCGAAAATGGATAGCCGTAGTACCATTTCAATTCGGGCATATTCAACGGCGAAGTTCCATCGAAATTCATTCCGTATACCCCCGCGATAAACGAGAGCGGTATGAAAATGGTCGAGATAATCGTCAGAACCTTCATCACCTCGTTCATGCTGTTGCTGACGCTCGACAGATAAAAGTCTCGCATGTCCGAGGTGAGTTCGCGGTAGGTATCGACTGCATCCACGACTTGAACTACGTGATCGTAGCAATCTCGCAAGTGAATGCGGGTGTCTGGACTGATGTGCGGTAACGTATCGCGAATCAATTCGTTGATCATTTCGCGGTGCGGACGGATCGCTCTTCGGAGCGCCAACAGTTGCCCTCGCAATTGATGGATTTTTTGCATTTGAGACGGATCCAAACTTTGGATGATCTCAGCCTCGATCGAATCGACTTGTTCCGCTAGGCGTTCCATTACAGGGAAGTAGCTATCGATCACCGCGTCGAGCAACGCATAAAGAAGGTAGTCGACACCCGAATCACATACCTTGCCCCTATGCGTCCGGATGCGTTGCCTGAGCGGCTCCCAGCAATCGCCAGGGCGTTCTTGGAAGGATAACAGCACTCGCTTGGTCAGGAAGAAAGACAGCTGCTCCATCTGAAGAGCGTCTTCGCCGTCGACCATGCGCGACACCACGAAAATGGAGTCTTCGAATTCGTCCACCTTGGCTCGCTGATGGACATTGACGACGTCTTCCATGGCCAGCGGGTGCAATTGCAGAAGCTGTGCGAGCGCAGCAAGACTTTCTTGGCTGCCAAGCCCAATGACGTCAATCCAAACACTTCGGTACGCGACCATAATCGATCGGATCTCAGCGATGTCTTGAACCTCGCGTTCGAGAAACTCGGTACCACCGAACGCCATGACGCGAATGCTGGTCGGGTTCGCGTTTGGGTCGACAATCATCGAACCCGGAGCGGTGCCTGGCCGAAAACGTCTTCGCTGATTTTGCGATTTTGGATTTCGCGATTGCTTTCGTGCCATATTCTTATTCGAGGTTGTTAGGCCTGGCGCAACGTATTGAGGATCAGATTGGCTTTCAAAATCGCGACGCAGGATGGAGCGTGGGTAATCTCATTTTCAATGACCATTCGCAAGACTTTTGCAAAAGGAAATTCAACGCGTTCAATACACTCGGTACTTTCCGGATTGGACTGGGTAAATCTCAAATCGGTCGCCAGGAACATTTGTGTCGGAGAGCGAAGGGCAGCGGTCAAGGGGTCGACGACTCCCAAACTCACCAGTTTACCAGCCACGATGCCGACCTCTTCCTCAAGCTCACGCGACGCTGCCAGTTCGGGCGTCTCTCCGTCCTCGATTCCGCCGCTGATCCCCTCGATCGTGTCTCGACCCACGGCGTAGTGAAACTCCTTGGTCATGTAACAAGTGCCATCGTCGGCCACCGGAATGACGCAGACTCCAGGCTTGATCCGTACGGTCGAGTAAGTTCCTGGGAGTCCATCCGGTCTAAGAACATTGTCCATCCGAACGGACAGCCATGCATCGCGGTATACTTCGTTTCGTTGAACGATTGTCCAAGGTCCATGTTTTTCCGGATTTAGGTCACCGTTGGCCGGTTGAGGCATCGCTACGCAGTCTGTGAGAGATTTTTTAAGTTTGCAATTTCCTTGTCAAACGTTTTACCAGAAAATGAAGATATTCCGTAGTCATCCTTTTGCAGGAATTCAGGCTCGTTCGCAAGAAATCAGTCCGATAACCGAATTGTTATCTTTGCTCCAAAATCTTCCCCAAAGGCCAGAATGACCAAGCGTTCCACGCAAGAGCCCGAAATCATTGATGCCCAAGTTATCGATTACGATCCGCTCCAGGACCCGAATCGTTCCCTTGCAAGCTCGCTGATGCCTTGTTCGGCCTGCGGAACACCCCGCCAAGTCGGCTCACGCTTTTGCGTTTCCTGCGGAGTCCCTTTCGAAACGCCCAACCCAATTGGTCTGGGCAACAGCCCACGTCCGGCTAGTCCAGCACTTCAGCCGCCCCCAGCAATTCAGGCTGGCGCCGCGACTCAGACCAAGCGTCCCAGTATTAGCCCAAGCATTCCGTTGCCGAAATTATCCGAAATGGCGACCGATGGTGGGCGGCTCTCCGTTGAAAATCATGCGGTGGATGCCAATGGCTCTACTCGTACTTTTCGCTGTGAGAGCTGCGGGAGCGAAGTCGATGCACCTCGAGATCAACGCAGCCTCAGGTGTCCATTTTGCGACTCGACTTATGTTGCAGAGCTGCCGCTCGAACAACGCACAAGTCAGCGCCCGGAATTCATAATCGGCTTTGAAGTGTCCCGCGAAAAAGCTCAGGAACTGTTCTTTCAATGGATCGGCAAAAACAGTTTCTTCCGACCTGGCGACTTAGTTCGAAAAGCAGCCACGGAAAAACAGCAAGGTGTCTACATACCCTTCTGGCACTTCTCGATGATCGCCATGAGCCAATGGTCTGCGCAGATCGGTGAACATTGGTATCGCACCGAGACCTATACGGTCAAGAACGCCGAAGGCAAAACCGAAACTCGAACCCGCACCATCCAGGAAACCGAATGGTGGCCTTTGTCTGGAGTTTATCGCAAGTATTATTCAGGCTACATGGTCTCTGCTTCCAAAGGGTTGCCACAACAGGAGGCGCTCGCCATTCAGCCATATCGCCTCAATACCATGATGCGTTACCGACCAATGTATCTTGCTGGTTGGTTGTCCGAGGAGTATTCGATTAGCCGCGAAGTTGCGTTGGCGACAACCCAACAAGAATTTCGCAATCGCGAACGCAATGCCATCAGCCGGTTTTTGCCGGGTGATGTCCAATCGGGGTTGACCGTCCAAACAGACTTGGATGTTGGTGGCTCGGATCTGGTTTTGCTGCCCGTGCATGTGTTGAGCTATCGGTATGGCGACAAAGTCTATCGGTTCTTGGTCAATGGCCAGACAGGCAAAATGGTCGGCGAGAAGCCATGGTCAGGTTCGCGTATCGCCATCGTTGTCATTGCTGCGGTCCTGTTCATTGTCGGCGCAGTTGTCCTGATTGCCATCCTGAATCAATCGGGGGCCAGTCAATGAACATCGAAACTCGCTGCACCGTATGCCGAACGTATCTCGATGCGGAAGACTTGTTTTGCAGCAACTGCGGGACAGAGAATACCAAAGGAGTTGATTCCGAAGGGGTAGGTGTCGACCCTGCCCCAACGACAGCACAACAAGCAAGCGTCATGAGTTTTCGCTGCGATCAGTGCGGAGCCTCGATGAGCTACGACGCTTCGGCAAAGACGTTGCGATGTCCATTTTGCGGCAGCGAAAAGATGTCCTCGCGATCCGATGCACGAACCCTTCGCCCTTCCGGCGTGGTGCCGTTTCAAATCGAACAATCGCAAGCGGAATTGTTGCTTCGGACGTGGCTCAGCCAAGGTTTTTGGAAGCCTGGCGACGCCTCGCAGCGTTCGACTCTCAACAAAGTGACTCACGTCTATGTCCCCTTTTGGGTTTTCTCGGCGACAACCGAAACCGCTTGGACGGCCGATAGTTCGGCAGTCACTCCAGGTGCTAGAGGGAACTGGCGGCCCATGTCCGGGACCCGCGTTGGGACTTACGACGATGTGTTGGTCGGCGCGAGCGGAACACTCACGCCAGCCGAAGTGCAAGAGATAGCCCCGTTCAATATCTCGAGTGCGGTGCAACCGGAGTCCATCGATTTGAACAATGTCATTGTCGAAGAGTTTCGAGTAACGCGTCGAGATGCCCGCATGCGTGCCTCAGCACTGGTCGAACAGTACGAAGCAGGGCAAGCACAACAATCGATCCCAGGCAGCATCCGAAATCTTAACACCAACGTTCGCATTCAAGACATGCGGAGCGTACCGTTGCTTTTGCCAATTTGGATATTGGTGTACCAATACAAAGACCAACCCTACCGAGTATTGGTCAACGGCCAAACAGGCGAAGTCTTCGGGACGTCACCGTTTTCCTACGTGAAGTTGACGGGAGTTGTTGTAGGTCTGCTGACCTTAATCGTCGTTGTCGTACTCGTGGTTGTTTTGCTTTCATCGATGCGATAGGTGTCGCAGGAACGGTGAGAGTCGCATCTGGCAGGTACGATTTTTGGCAGGTGTCTTTTGCCTACAGTGAGTTTTGATATCTGTCGTTTTGTCCGGTTCGGGCTTGTCCCGACCGGACACCGCTTTGGTGTTCTAATTGGCCGCGTGACGAAAATGACAACACCGGATTCGCCGCCCCCCCCCAGGGGGGGGGGGGGGAGAGCGGGGTGGGGGGTTTTTTGTGGGAAAAAATTAAAAAACAAACAGCGGGCCCGGGGGGGGAGCCCCCCCCCGCCCGCAA
>JANPHB010000314.1:0-46835 GCA_031424235.1 Pirellula sp. | reverse complement strand
GCCCCGGAATCAGCACTCATTTCCCCCGTCCGCTCCTCACCTCATTGCTGACGCCCGCGCGAGGGCCTGCTGCAGAGCGGCCGGGGTTACGGGTTTGCCGATGAGCAGGGACACGACGCGCAAGCTAGTGAATTTACTGTCCAATTCACTAGCTTGCGCGTCGTGCTAGGGTAGTTTTCATGCTGCCGCTCGACTTAGTGTACATCCGCAAAAGTTGCAGTGGAGTGAATTCTACCTGAAAGTACACGATAGGCGAGCGAGGCCGTCCCTGTAAGCTTGTTTTCAACGAGCTTACACAATCAATTCGTTTTTAGGGAGGGTGAGGCCACCGCTCTCAACATCTATGCAAAGCCAAGACCAGTTAAAACCTTCGGGAGGGCGAGGCTCCTGCCGAGCCAGCGGTAAAAAGGTTCGGCAGGAGCCTCACCCTCCCAAGCAATAAATACTTGTTGAATTAACTCCAGAAACCGCCAACTACGACCAGTCCAACCCCTCAGGCAGTGAGTTTAGATTGATGCACCCGTCGCTGGTCACAACCACCATGTCTTCGAGTCGAACTCCTCCGACCGATTTGCAATAGAGTCCAGGCTCGATCGTTACAACATCCCCTACGAGCAACTCTGGGCCGCCTAGCGCCAACAACGGTGGCTCATGCACCTCGAGTCCGAGACCGTGCCCGGTTCCGTGGGTCATCGACGTGAACTCGTCGTTAGCCCCTTCTGGTGGGAATCCCATTTGGTACCCTGAGGCTTCGATGGAACGGCTGGTGGCTTCATGGACAGACTGTCCGGTTACGCCAGCTCGAACGGCGGTTGTCGCAGCAGCTTTGGCCTTGGCAACCGCGGCATGCATTGACGCGATCTTTGGCGAGATCTTTCCATGAACAACTGTCCTGGTGCAGTCTCCGTTGTAAAGCGATTTCTTGTCACGTGGAAAAATATCCACAATAACTGGCTCCATTGTCCTAATCGGACCATGCCCGTGATCGTGGCAGTCTGCTCCAACAGGGCCACTTGCGACAATTGACATAGGATTTGAGAATCCTCGCTCTAGGAGCCATACGTCGATCATCGATTGCATCCGTTCGCTGGTAAGAACACGCCCCTCAAACATCAGAACGTTGTCGTCGCCAACGCCAGCACGAGCAATCGTCTGACACGCGAGCCTCATCACGTCTTCAGTCTGCTGCTGACAAAATCGTATCGCCTCAATTTCCGAAGCATCTTTCTGTCGGCGTTCGATCAATCCCCATTCGGTATCGCAATGGACCGCAATTCCTGCACGATTTAACATTTCAGCGTACATCATCGGCAAAGAGCGATCAACAGTAACCCGCCTGCAACCGCTCCTTACTACAAACTCAGCAGCGCTCTGGGCGGTCGCCGTTTCGCGGTCACCAGAAATCCCCCCGATGGGGGTGAAATCGGCTGGGCACGCAATGTGCGTAGCGTTGGCAGAAGCTCGCGCTCTCTGCATTTCTATGTCCCGCAAAATGAGAGTCGATTCCGTTGACTGAACCCCAGCCACTCCTTCTTCAGAACAGAACTCGATCCATGCAACGGGATCTCCAACTAAAAATCGAATCTTGCGGTATAGACCGGCATTCAAAGAAGGAATACCGGCCATCATTCGAGCGAACTTCATTCAAAACATCCCTGCAAACATCGGAAACTAACAATCCTTGATTTGGTCAATGATTATAAGCAAATGTTGAGCTCGTTGAACAGACCCAGCAGCCTTCACAAAGGCCACTCCAGCCTCCAGTTCCTTCCAATTGATGGTCGGCCCACTACTCGTCAAAGATGTGGAATTAGACACTTCCGGTCTTGCTTTTGACTGAACCGGTGCCGAACTTCGAGTAGTTCCCTCAGTTCTTTTTTGATGGCTTTTGACGTTTGCCACGTCAGCTGCGGTAACACCATAAGCACCTAGCGACTCTACGGCGTCCTTGTTTCTCGCACCAGGATGCTTGTCCAGGTACTCTCGGATTCTCTTTGCTTTGCTCGGCTCTTTCGACATGCTTGACTCTCTAATTGTTGCTGACTCTTCTTCGATTCGACGGCTTTCGGCATCCCGAACCAAATCTTCGGGAACTCGGTCCATCAATTCGTCTAACGTAACCACGCGTTCAATATCTACCATGAATTTAGTCCCTTTGAAGCTTACCTCTGCGGACGATACCTTTGAAAGTCAGTAGTGTTCCAACTACCGACGACCATCAAGCGACCGTGACGATTTCTTGATTTATTTAACATGCTTTCTGTGGCTGCAATGTACACTCGGCAACTTGAAAAAACGCCAGTGACTTCGGACTGCCGAAGGCCGTTTAAAGTTGAAATACTTTTTCAACGCTACGGAATTCGTATTGCTAATAAGTAATTTAGCTTTAGGGCGTCAACCTACGCCCGCAGCGTAAAATCACTAAGCATCAACACTTATTGCGAAGTTCAATAGCACTGAAGAAGTACTTAGTAACCATGAAATGATGATAGAGCATCTTTCGATTGCGTCAATCGTTTATTATTTCAGCATGTTGTTACTTATTGATACACATCGCTTTGATGCGATCATTTCCTTACATGTTCGTTAGGATCAACCGTAGGACCTCATAGCACTGTAAGACCGTCGTTGCGACTTTGAATCCAATTCCTAACTTCAGGTAGCTTTCCATACGCAAAGGCCAGAAGTGCGATTGGATGGATGGTTGGTTTCGCGATGCCTTGTTCCATTTGTAACTTGCAGGAAGCACACTCGGTACTACCTATCTGGGCTGTCGTTTCTTGCATCTTACTGATCAATCCCCACCCCACTCGCAAACTCGTGCGGTATGTTTCTTTCCGCATTCCATATGTTCCAGCCATCCCGCTGCAGCCTGCGTCCGCATGTTGCACGGATAAACCTGGAATCAAATTTAGCAATTTCATTCCGCTATGATTTTGATCCAATGCTCGCAAATGACAAGGAGTATGGTAGATAACCGACGTCGTCAACGGCTTCATGTCGAGCTCAAGCTCATTGTTGGAGTGCATCTGCACCAAATATTGTCCGGCATCCCAAGTATTTGCTGCCACTAATTTGGCATCCTCATTATCGAGGATTTGTACATATTCGTATTTCAGGCAAAGGGCCGCGGTTGGCTCCGTAGTAATAATCTGAAATCCTTGACGGACTGCTTCCGCCAATTGACGAATCTGAGGTGCAATCATGCGACGGACTTTTTCAATATCCCCCATAACAATCTTGGTCATAAAAGTAACCGACTGCCACGAGGGAACATAAACTTCGACGTTCTGGTGCTGTAAAACCTCAACCAACGCTATACCCACCAAAGGGTTGTTCCAGTTTGCGTAATGATCCACCAAATAAAGTACTTTTCTACCAGCACCACGATTGGGCCGTGTCAGTCTGTTTCTTGAAGCCCATCTCATGAACGGCTGCTTGGCAATCGATGGCAGTCGCCTTCCCTGCGCAATGCCAGTTGCTTTCTCAAGAAACCACCTCGAATAACGATTCTCTAACGCCCAATTAGCCAGCATTGGCATCCGACTTGCCATGGCCGTGAGCGCATCTAGCCGAGACAACAACCGATCGTTGAGCCGAAGTCCATTCGTTGCCGTATATTGCGATTTGATCTCAATCATCAGCTTGGGAATGTCCACTGACGCTGGGCAATCAATCTTGCATTGGTGGCAGTGAAAACAGAGATCCGCAATCGCCTTCATCTCGTCGCTTTCTGCAAGATGAATTGGAAGCTTGCCCGACATCAGCCCACGCACCAAATTGGCCTTGGCTCTCGGCGACGCTTCCTCTCCTCGCGTCGACCGAAACATCGGACACATCCGCTCCGAAGGGGCATTCGACCGGCAGCGGCCGCAACCATTGCATGAGTTGGCCGTAATCTCTAGGGATTCATTTTCAGGCCAAGCCAAAATGGGAAGGAACGTCTTGCTCGCAATTTCTACGCCCCCTGCTACAGCCTCGATCGGACTCACGTCCACGTTCACAGGAAGCGTCGTTCCGTTGGTGATGTCGACGACTGCGGCGTTGCCATTCCCTTTCGCATCTGTGCTTTCTATGCCAGCAACCTGCGCAACTTTGCGCTTCGGATTGATCACGATCGAGGGAGGCCGCAGATTGTCGGTGATTTTTTGTGCAGCATCCGTTATCAGCTTGCCAGGATTTAAGATACCCTTCGGATCAAACAACTCTTTGATCCGCCGACAAATCGGATACAAGTCGCCCAACTGCTGCCTCAAATAAGAACTGCGACTAAGTCCAACAGCATGCTCCCCGGAAATAACCCCTCGATACTCTATTACCTTTTCAAAAATACGATCTGCAATGCGTTGCATTTTCAACACATCGTCCGGTTCGTGTGGATCTAGAAACGGTCTCAAATGCAAATGCCCATGGGCCGCATGAGCGAACAGAGTTCCAGTCACGCGATCCGCCTTGAGAATGTTCTGCATCTCCACCAAAAACTCAGGCAATCGATCGGGCGGAATCGAAATATCCTCAACAAACGGAAGAGGACGGGAAGACCCGCGGAGCCGGTACAATCGCGGTATAACGCGTCGACTTAGCTTCCAGATGAAGTCACGTTCGGCATCATCGACAACGATGCGAGTATGCTGAGTGGACGGTGCCCTTCGCACAATACGCTGAATCAACGCGCCAAGCCGACTTCGTACTTCTGCGACATCATCTCCCTGTTGCTCGATCAAGAGCAACGCCTCGGCTCCGCGCGGCAACATCGATTCGTAGCGAGGATCCAACTCTCTCGCGATTTCCATCAAACGTCGGTCCATCAAATCGCATGCTGCGACGTTGTCTCGTCTAGCATCCAACGCAGCCCTCGCTGCCAACTCAAGCTTCTCAAAGAACATCAATACGACACCCCGAGCGCCAGGCATTTGCTCGATCTTGACCGTCGCTTCGGTCAGAATCGAAAGCGTTCCCTCAGCCCCAGACTGCAATCGCGCCATGTCGACATGATCATGATCAAAAGCGGATTCCAGCCGGTAACCGCAACCTCGAGCAACTCCACGCCATGGTGGTGACTTGGTTACGGCTCGATTTGTCCATAACAACTGCCCTACCTCGGAAACCAGATGGTTGAGCTTGGCATTGCTCGAATTTGGCACACGCCAATTCGAACGCTCCAAATTGACTTGGGCGCCATCCGCCAAAACACATTGGGCAGAAAGCAATGTCGCCCCTGCAGTTCCAAACCTCAAGAAATGACTCCCGAGTGTATCGATAGCAAGAACACTGCCGATCGTTGTTACGGCTCTCGTCGGTGGATCGGGCCCAAACACTAGCCGGTCCTTTGCTAAGATCCGATTCATATCCGCTAGCGCCAACCCAGGCTGCACTCTCGCCACGAGTTTTTCCCGATCAATATTTAGCATCCGGCGCATAAAACGCGAGAAATCTAATACAATCCCCGGTCCAAGCGATTGACCCGCCAAGCCTGTTCCTCCTCCTCGCGGAAACAGTGGTAAGGAATTTTCCGCAGCATACTTCACACACTGCGCAACATCGTCGGCATGCCGAGGGCGAACGACCGCTAACGGTGCAATCTCGTAGATACTTGCGTCGCTCGCGTACAATTGGGTTCGCAACGGATGACAGTAAACTTCACCATCCAAGACACCTCGCAAGTCCGCTTCAATTCGCGACTGGTCCGAATCCATTCAACTATCCGTTCTCAGTTTGATATTGGCTACAATTGCTGGTCCACCATTGTTCAGCCAACCGCTCATTCCAATGATTGTTTTCAGGCAACGAATTCAAGGCGTCCAGCAATTCCCGAGCCGACTGAAATCGTTCAAATGGAGATTTCTCCAAGCATTTCAAAACGATCGCATCTAACTCATTCGAGAGTGTTGGCCCGCTGGCTCGCTTGCGAACCGTCGATGGCGCAACCGCCTTTTCGTGAAGATGCGAAAGTAATATTTTTAGCGTCGCCTCACCCTCGAACATAGGCCGGCCCGTCAACATGTAAAATGCTACGCCACCCACGGCATAAATGTCCGATCGATGGTCCGCTTGTATCTCTCCCATCGCCTGCTCAGGTGACATGTAGAGCGGCGAACCCGTCAAGGACCCTGCGATGGTTAACTCCGAGTCCTCTTGATTGGTTATCGCGTCAACGACTGGCTTGGCCAAGCCGAAGTCGAGTAGCTTCACGACATCGAAGGCACCGCCCAATTCCGTGACCATCAAGTTGGCCGGTTTGATGTCGCGGTGCACCAACTGCATCGCATGCGCCTCAATCAGAGCACTGCAAATCTGCTTGAGCAAGTACACTGCTCGGCCCGGCGCAAGCGGCCCACGTCGATTGACCAACTGCTGTAAACTAAGCCCCGTCACATACTCCATCACATAAAAGAACGTACCATCCGACGTTCTACCATAATCGTAAATGGAGATGCTGTTCCAATGATTCAATCGCGACGTCGCCTTGACCTCTCGCTCAAACCTGGCAATGGCTCTTGGATCACCTGCCTTCTCTGCGCGTATGACTTTGATTGCGCACGGCCGCTTCATCAATCGATGCTCAGCCAAATACACGTCTCCCATCCCCCCGGAACCAATCTTTTCCTTGAGTCGATAACGACCGAGCTCCTTGGCCTCGTCCGCTTTCGTGCGAAGACGCGTGATCATGTGTACCCCAGAGACCGACGCGAAAATCGTCGCCGCTAAAGCCAATACCATTTCGACCACGCTCGAACAATCGAAAAACAACTCATCTCGCACGTTCTGATGAAGCCAAAATGCCACGCCGGTCGAAACCAACGGAAACAGACTCAGCCCTATCACGGCGATCAAGATCCTCATCCAGGATCTCGGCACAAAGATGGCATACGAAAAAATCAGAATGAGCCAGCCCGCCATAGGCATCTGCGGAATCAACTCAAACGTCCTCGCCATGAAGACGATCTCGAGATAATGCAGAACCGAAAAGAACAAAGCTGGTACCCCAAAAATCATCAATTCGCACCACCGTAAGCACGAGGTAGACGCATTAGGGACACTCGACAACCACACCCCTACACCAATCAATGAGGCAGTGGCAAGCAGTTCAACCGCTAGAAAACCAAAACCCAAATGGAAGTTCGAAACGGTTAATTCCCGAACAAGAGTCCATAAGGCGAAAATGGCAAATCCAAATCCCAACGCCAACGCCGCCGTCTTGAGCCTAGTCTGCACAAGCGAATTCGCGCTGTGACTCGACCCTGTGTCACCCTCGAAAAGCTCCATGTCGAAACGATCACCGCTCGCCTCCTGAAGCTCCGGCCTAGCCTGAATGGCAAGTGGACTGTCCGCGTCCAACGTTTCATCTTCTTTTCCCGCAACGATTACGCTCAAACCATCCCTCGTTGTTTTGGATTTAGCCATCTGCGATTTTGAATTTCGCCTGCCCAGCCTGAGGCATGCCAAGCGTTTCTCGCCTATTCAGATGTGACGATTCACAGCCGATAAATTGTACCAGAAAATCCCAAAATTGGCTCCCCATCGAATTGATCAATGCAATATCCGACTTCAACAAGCAGTCGACGGCGTACTGGGCACCATTAACGCATGCCTACGGCGATCTGCTCTGCGACATATTCAGGCGAGCGGGAGCATAAATACCACTCTAGCACGACGCGCAAGCTAGTGATTTGGACTACCTTGGCTGGACTCGCAAGTTTTGATGTTGCACTATTCGAAAATCCCGAAGGTTGCCAACGAGGAAAACCTGGCTTTTCGTGCTCGTACTCAGCCCCAGCGGTACTCGTACTCGTACTCGTACTCGAAACACGTTAGTCGAGCACGAGTACCATTTCATTGAGTACGAGTACGATCGGATGTTAAATAGTGCAACTTCAAAGCGCCCAAAAGTGATTTGAACAGTAGTTTCACTAGCTTGCGCGTCGTGCTAGGTCTGTTCTCTCTCGCCGCTCGCATTAACGACTAACGTTTAAGCCATCTCCAATCCGCGCATCGTGCCCGTGGACGACGCAAAGCGATCAACCTCAATTCCCATTCGCTGCAGCATCGACACAAACAAATTCGGAAGCGGATAATTGTGCACGCGATCGAATTCCAAATGCTGACCATGACGGAATCCACCTCCCGCAAACAGAATCGGCAAGTTCGTGGTAACGTGCCGGTCCGCGTCCCCCAAATTCGAACCATAAAGCACCATCGTGCGATCAAGCAGGGAAACGCCATCTTCCTTGACACCCCTCAAATCGCTAAACAACTGGTCTAGCAATCGCATATGGGAACGATCGATCTCCTTTAACTGTGCAAGTTTCGCCTCCGATTTGCCATGGTGCGAAAGATTGTGATAACCATCACTCAATTCCATCGACTCGATGTTGATGGCCGGCGAATTGACACTGTCCAGCAATAACGCCACCGATCGCGTTGAGTCGGTTTCAAATGCCAATCGCGCCAAGTCGTACATCAAACGAACTTTCTCCATGTAAGCTCGATTGTTGGCTGGGTCCACCGGCTCAGGTACCTCAACTTTTGGCCTCGGTCGCTCCTCCCAAGCGCGAGATGCTGCCATGCGCTGCTCGAGCTCGCGTACGCTTCCAAAGTACTGATCCAACCGATCGCGATCGTTGGCTCCAAGCGACTTCTGAAGATCTTTCGCTTGGTCGGCGACGACGTCAAGGATGCTTTGACCAAGCTGCAAACGTCGGATTTGTTTTTTCTCCTCTTGAGCCGTTCCCGAAACGAAAAGCTGCCGGAACACAGTCGAGGCACTCTCCTCACACGGGATCAAGACGCCTGAACTGGTCCACGAAAGACTTCGCTGCCCCTGCATCGGATTCACCCCAAGATTCAACGATGGGAATCGAGTCAGGTGTCCAATCCGCTCAGCAATGAATTGATCGAGAGAAATCGTGTTGCTAAAACCACCTCGAGCGGGGTGCGGTGCCGCAGTTAAAAAACAATTGTCAGCCGGATGCCCACCGTCGACGTCAGGATGCCAAACACCGCTGAAAACGGTAAAGTCGTTTCGATGCTGCTTCAAAATCTCAAGATACGGAGACAACGTGTAGTCGCGACCACTCCCGGTTGGAAAAAACTCACCCGGCAATAGCCCCAGATTATTGCAGATAGCCAACATGCGTCGCGGCACTTGTTTTTCATCGGAGTGACGCGCCATAGCAGGCCGCATGGCTTCCAACGAAGGTAGCGACAAGGCAACGCCTGCCGCCTTGAGGAATTTGCGTCTGTTAACGGATTCCATGTTTTTCTCCTAAAGTCAAATTGCCGAACTTCTCGCCTGGCACTATTGCTGAACAAACATTTCACTTTGAACGATCGCGTGAATCAAGCTGCGTACGCCGTAATTTGTGCCTTTGGTCGCATCCAAAATGGCCTCAACCCGCTGGGAATCGGAAAATCGCATCTTGGCACCCGTACCATACACGACCAATTGTTGTATCAGATTTTTCGCGACCTGTTCTACATCCTTTTTCAGCAACTGCTTCCATTGACGCACATCCGCAAAAGATCGACCATCTGGCAATTCTCCTGTGAAATCAACCGGCTGCCCCTCGCGAAACCGATAGCGAACTCCATTGTGCCCAATTCCTTTGATGGCGTCTCCCGCCCCAAGAGAACGGTATTTTGTGCGATATCCTCCAAGCACATCAAAGCACTCCAATGCGAACCCAGCCGGATCAAAATTCTTGTGACAAGCATTGCAAGACTCGATCGAACGGTGCTTGGCAAGCTGCTCTCGAATCGTCGTGGCACCCCGAGTATCCGGCTCGACAGCCGGTACGGCTTCCGGGGGTAATGGCGGTTTGTGACCCATGATATGATCCATCACCCATACACCTCGCTTCACCGGAGAGGTCGTGGTTCCGTTTGCTGTCACTTTCAAACTGCTAGCCTGAGTCAAAAGTCCTCCCCTAATACTATCCTCAGGCAACTCAACGCGACGAATCGCAACGCCCTTCACCCCGGCAATGCCATAGTGATTGGCCAACCTCTCGTTAAGCATCGCAAAATTGGAATCGATGAGACAGTCCACCGGCAGGTCTTTGGATATCAGCTCTCGGAAATACTGCTGCGTCTCGGCGAGCATCGACTCGACCAGCAAGTCGTCCAAGTCATAGTCGGGATAAAGCGATACGTCTGCGGATGTCGCATTGATGTGCCGCAACTCGAGCCAATAATCGAGAAAACTGTCGATAAACTGCTGCGATCGAGGAGAAGTTAGCATGCGGTTCGTCTGAGCCGCAAGCACTTCCGGCAAATGCAACTTATCAGCATCTGCGAGCTCCCGAAGCTCTTTGTCCGGCGGACCATTCCACAAGAAATACGACAGCCGAACCGCTAACGCTCGATCGGTCAAACGCCCCGGCGTCCCATTGAAATACAAAAAAGATGGTGAACAGAGAACTGCGGTGTAGCCTGACAACATCGATTCCGTAAACGTCTCGCCGGCCGCTAAAGTCTTGAGCGTGAAGTTGGTGAATCGGTCCAGCTCTTCTTGGGGCACCGGCCCTCGATAAACATGTTCCATAAATCGCTTCATCAATCGAGCGGCATCTTGCTCGGCAGCGGCGGATATCACCTCGGTCTCCCCGGCAACGATTCGATTTCGTCGACGATCACCTCGCGGTATGAGCCTCTCATCAGGCTTCGGCGTTGGCTTGTCGACCAATGGCAAGGTATCGAAAAGCACTTGATGACTCGCCGGAGGCCATTCGTCGTAAAGCGGTCCCTCCACTTCCATCCACTGGAATGCCACCCCCGGCAATCCCTCGTCGGACGCCAACGGGTTCTTGTGATCTGGCGGTCGACTTCGAACCAGCCTCGCTGCATCGGGCCGAATGGTCTCACCAACCCCCAGATGAACTTCTAACTCCTGTACCGTCGACTGAGGTTGAAAATCAAAGCCACCTAGCTTGCGGTAGACGACAGGAGCTCGATCCGAATAAATGGAGATCGGCTCGGTCGTTCGCCCCTCGAACAGCTTCGTGCAATCCGGTGATGCCCAAATCGAATAGCCCGCGAATCGCAATCGATATCGGCCTGCGACCGGAGCTCGGAAACTGCTAAATCGAATTTCTGTCGGTTCGAATGTGGAGCAGAAGATCGCGATCGCCTGTTTGTCTCGTGAATCCGGTGTACGCTCCTCGTCGGTGCATTCTCGCCATTTACGATGCTCGAAAATCTGCTCCCCGAATATGGGAAAGGTCAATCGGATTTTTGGATAGTCCCCTGCGAACAAACTCCTCTGATCCCAAGCAAAGTAGCGCACAGGTTTGGAATCTGGGCGAATCGTCTGTGGTGCCATCGCAGCCCGCAAAGCAAAATCACTAGCTTGCAGATATCTCGCCATCTGAACGTGCGACACGTTTAACGCACTACCCACCTTGTTAAACCCGAACGCTTCTCCATCCTCCGGCAAGAACTCACGCACGTGCAAGTCGGGTAAATGGAACAGCGCCCGCAACGTGTTCTCGTATTCGAATCGATTCATTCGTCGACTCGATGCTCTGCCGGTAGTGTTGATCATTTGCTGATCCACGGCTACCAATGAGCTAGATAGCTCACTCAAGAAAACCCCTCTTTCATCGGGCGCAGGTTGCAGACTATCCTTGGGCGGCATTTCCATTTGACGGATGCGATCATGAATGGAAGCCCACCGATTAAGAGTCTCGGGCGTCTGGCCGATCATCGAAGCGGCCTTCAGATCCAGCTTGCCCTCCTGCTGATCCGCATTGTGGCATTCAACGCAATAGCGATCCAGAAACGGCTTCGAATCCAGCTGGGCCAACAAAAGTCGATCGCAACAAAAACTAGTTGCAAACCAAGCCAAAATGGCGAATTGAATCCGTAGAAAGCGCATGATGCTCCTTTGAAACGTTGCGTGACAAGCGGTATTGTAGCCTGACGGGGCATCTGCCGCAGCTGACAAGAGGCTCATCGGAGTAATTCCCAGTCAGCACTACGGAACTTGGCCTGAAAGAGATGTGCAAATCCGTGCAAAATTAAAGGTCGAATCTGGAAAAGCGACTACGTAGCCTAGTCTAATCTAACAAGGCGTCTAAGCACAGAACAACCACAACAAAAGCCTTTTATTGGAGGCAACGCGGTAGTTTATCCATGGGAATTTCAACCACTTCGGAACTTAACGAGGACAGGACTCTCGATTGGAGTACTGCGAACTTTGCCTCAGGCGATAACGTGAAATTGCTCATCACAATCGTCGCCATCATAGCCACCGTGGAAGCAAGCTTGATGGTATCGGTCTCGATGTTTGTGCCATATGTTTCAGAGGCACGCAATGCAGGATTGAATGCTTTCCTGCTTTCCATTATTTCAGCACCATTGATTATGGCTGCTCTAAAGTGGTTCGACTCAAAAAACCAAATCCAGCTAAGGAGAGCATTTTTTTCCATCAGCGAGCATTCGTTCAGAATGCACAGCGAATTGGTAAGTGCAAAGGAAGCAGCAGATGCTGCGAACAAAACGAAAAGCGAATTTCTGGCGAACATGAGCCATGAAATACGAACGCCCATGACGGCGATCATGGGATACGCAGAGCTTCTAATGGATAGTAATAGCAGCTTCCGGAATGAAGCAGAAAAAATCGAGGCCATTCGAACCATCCATCGTAACAGCGAGCATCTGTTGTGCATTATCAACGACATTTTGGATTTATCTAAAATTGAAGCGGGAAAACTGCGCGTCGAATCAATGAGGTTCGCACCAGCTAATATTGTCGAAGAAGTCGTGGCTCTGCTGAAACTCTCCGCAACCGCGAAGGGAATTTCTCTAGAAGCCACATACGAATCTCGCATGCCAGCAACTGTAATTTCCGACCCAACTCGATTAAGGCAACTATTGCTGAATGTCGTTGGCAACGCAATTAAGTTCACTGAGCTTGGAGGAGTAAATATCAACATAAAGTTGATCCAATCGGATTCGCCGAAACTGCAATTTGATGTGATCGATTCTGGGATGGGCATGACATCCGAGCAACAGTCGAGATTGTTTCAACCGTTCGTGCAAGCTGACTCATCTACCACTAGATGCTTCGGCGGGACAGGACTTGGACTTACCATTTGCAAACGCCTTGCATCGATGCTTGGTGGAGACGTAGCTGTCATTAGCTCTGTCGCCGGACAAGGAACTTGCTTCCGCATTACGATAGCTACTGGCTGCCTTGAAAATATCGAGCTAATCGACGCAGCTACAATAATCAACAAAACGAAAGCAGGCAGCAACAACGAAATTGCTGAATTCCCTTTGGCTGGAATTCGCGTTTTGTACGCCGAAGACGGCCCTGACAATCAACGACTGGTTTCATTCGTTTTGCGAAAAGCGGGTGCAACTGTTACCATCGTTGAAAACGGACAAGAAGCCGTTGATGCTGCAATAGATGGCGTTATCTCAGAAAATCCGTTTGATGTCATCCTAATGGACATGCAGATGCCAGTTCTTGATGGATACACAGCAACTAGAACATTAAGATCGCAAGGTTACCTCGGTACGATCATCGCACTCACTGCAAACGCTATGGACGGAGACCAAACAAAGTGCATCGACTCAGGTTGCAACGACTATGCTGCTAAGCCTATCGATCGGTCCAAACTGATCGCTCAGATATTAAGTGCTTTGTCGCGGAATCGTGGTTCGAATTCACCTTCGGTTGCATAGCAGCGGCTTCTGGACTATCAACGTTTGATAGGATACAGCGAGTCAACGGTTCAAGTTCATCGTCAATTTGAGATTGCAGAATAAGGTTGGGCAAAGTTATTCTTCGTCTCTAGTCTGGCCGATCCGTGCGGCACAGGTTGCGATGAGAATGGACTTATCAATTGGCTTAGCAACGTAGTCATCGCATCCTGCGTCCAAGCATTTCTTCCTGTCATCTGCCATCGCATTTGCGGTCAGGGCTATGATCGGAAGCTTGGAACCGCGATCTCGCAATGTACGGGCAAGGCTATATCCGTCCATTTCGGGCATCTGCATATCGGTCACCAGCAAGTCGAAGGGGGTTCCTGCGGCCTCAGCTTGGTCGAGCATGCTCAAGGCGATTCGACCGTTATCCGCAGTTTCGATGGTTGCCCCAGCTCTTCGCATTACGAATTGGATTAGCCGCTGGTTGTCTAAGCCGTCCTCGGCCAGGAGGATGCGCCCGGTAAGCTTCGACGTTACAACAATAGGATCGGGCTCTCCCTTTAGCTCGATTTGATTGACACTAGTAATCGTAGTACTACCCTCGACTTGCTTAATCGGTAGGACGATACGGAAGCAGGACCCTTTTCCTAATTCGGAATACAAAAGCGTGACATCTCCGTCCATTATCCTGGCGAGTCGGCGGCTAATGTTTAGCCCAAGGCCTGCACCGCCGTGTCTACGGGTCGCTGTGCTGTCACTTTGACTAAAGGCTTGAAACAGTCCTTGAACTTGCTCTGGCGTCATTCCCGCCCCAGTATCCGCGATGTCGATTACCAACCGCGATTGCCCGTCCTGATCTTCTTGTCCTGCAGTGATTTTTACGGTGCCCTCCTCTGTAAACTTGATTGCATTACCCACGAGATTCATCAAGATCTGCCTTAGGCGGGTTGGATCACATTTGATTCGGTCTGGCAATGGACTGGATATTTCCATGCTGAGGGTCAGCCCCTTGCCTGTAGCTGTCTGGAGCATCAGTTTTTCGACTTCGCACAGGATATTGACCAGCCGGGTATCGACTTGTTCAACGGTCAACTTATCGGCCTCAATTTTGGACAAGTCGAGGATATCGCTGATGATCGCAAGTAAGTGTGCACCAGCGTTCTTGATCGTGTGGGCGATCTGCTTGCGTACCTCGGGAGTTTTATCGAGTGTCTCTTCGTCGCTCAAAATGTCAACGAACCCTAAGATCGCCGTTAGCGGTGTGCGTATCTCGTGGCTCATGTTGGCCAAAAACTCATTCTTGGCCCGGCTAGCAACTTCGTGTGCTAACCTCAGATTCTGCTCCGCTCGTATACGTTCGCTGATGTCACGGAATATGAAGACGGCACCGTCCTGTATTCCGAGGTCGTCGAGGATGGGAGCTGCACAATCGTCAATGGGTCGTTCGACTCCATTACGGTCGGTCAGGATTGTATGATTCGCGAGACCGATTGCGACACCCTCGCGTAAAACGCGATCCACTGGCTTCTCAACAAACTTGCGGGTATTCTCGTTATGAATCCGAAACACATCGGAAAGAGGTGTCCCGATCGCAGCAGACGCTTTCCATCCCGTGAGATTTTCAGCCACAGGGTTGATAAACGTAACAACGCCAAACCGGTCCGTCGCGATCACTCCGTCACCAATACTCGATAGCGTGGTAGCGTATCGACGCTCGCCATCACGGATTTTGCGTTCCATCCGATGCTTATAAAGTCCCATCTCGATCGCTGTTCGCAATTCGCGTTCTTGAAACGGTTTCAGCAAATAACCATACGGTTCTGTCAATTGCGCGCGTTGCAAGGTCTCTTCGTCCGAGTGAGCCGTCAGATAGATGACCGGGATAAAATGTTTTTTGCGAATGCGATCAGCAGCTTCAATTCCATCCAACTCCCCGTTGAGTCGAATATCCATGATTACGAGATCAGGTAGTAACTGCGCAGTTAACTGAACTGCTTCTTCTCCGCTGGCAACAGAACCAACAATGACATACCCGAGCATTTTTAGTCGCAGTTCCAAATCCTTTGCAACAATGCGTTCGTCTTCAACAATGAGTATCGTACTGTCAGCCATAGTGAAACCTACATTATCGGGCAAATGAAATTTCGAAGTGGGTACCATTGTCATGCCAAAGTGACATTTGACCACCTATTTGTTCGCTGAGAATTGCGACCAATTGCAGTCCAAGCGAGGAACTCTGCGTAAATTCGAATCCTGTTGGAAGTCCAATACCGTCGTCTACAATTTTCAGGGTCAGTCGACCGTCAGTCATTTCTTGGAATGTTATCGAAACATTCCCGGCCAAAGGTGAGGGAAACGCATGCTTAAGCGAATTCGAGACTACTTCGTTGACTATCAACCCACACGTAATTGTTTTGTCAAGCGACAAGGCAATTGGCTGGACAATGAAATCCAGTTTGATACGAGAACTATCCACGCCGAAGGCTCGGAAGAGATAGGAGCAAAGTTCACTGAGATAATGCGATAGGTCAACTTTAGCAAGATCATCCGAGCGATACAAGGTTTCATGTACGAGAGCCATCGCGCGAATGCGATTCTGGCTTTCATTCAGAGCTTCGTTCGTACCAGTTCGCGTATGACGCATTGATTGGAGGCTTAGCAGGCTGGATATCACTTGCAGATTATTCTTTACACGATGGTGGATCTCTTTCAACATTGCTTCTTTCTCGCGAAGCGAAGCACGCAATCGCTCTTCAGCAGTCACGCGTTCGGTGATCGATTCAGTGAAGAAAATGATACCACCTACTGCGCCGGACGCCTCGTACCAAGGCTGTATTTCCCATCTCAGATAATCAGATTTTCCATTTGCTCGGTCGAATCGATCTTCGTCGCACTGCTGCGAATTCCCTTCGAGGCAGTGTTGGTGAATCGCCTTCCATCGCTCCGGAATCTCTGGGAATACTTCGTAGTGCGAACGCCCCACTAAGTTCTGATCTCCTAAACCATAGTCGGAAAGCCATCGGCGACTGTATGAGATGTATCTGAGATCACGATCGAACATAGCGACCCCCGCTGGAGCGCTTTCGATAAAGGTTCGAAGCTGTGACTCCCGAGCCCGTAGTGCCGATTCTGCCGCAATTCGATCCGAAATATCGATTCCGAGACCAACGAGACATGGCTTGCCACTCAAAGTTACACGCACGGCGGAGATATAAAGCGGTACTTCTCGTCCATCACGAGTTAACGCATAAAATTCGGCTGCACATTGCCCTTCCTCAAATGCCCACTGTATTGCCCTAGAGACTCGTTTACGGTCACGTGGTGCAATGGTTTCGATGGCAGTCAAGCCACGCATGTCTTCATCGGACCATCCGAGAATTTTTTCGTAGTTGTGATTCCATCTTAGATAACGCCCAGATTCATCGAACGCGTAGGCGACACCCGGCAAGCTACCAAAGACCGCTTGTAAAAGTTGCTTCTCATTAACTAGCGACTGTTCCGCCTCCTTTCGATCCGTGACATCGATCGAAATACCAGTCAATTGCAATGGTTTCCCCTCTCCATCTAGGCCCATTATCCCCCATTCCTCCAGCCACCGAATCTCGCCATCATTGCGGACGATGCGGTACAAGTTGCGATAGTCGGCTCCACTTGTTTGACAAGCTGCCACGCCTGCGTCGAAAACTGCGATGTCATCGGGGTGTATCATGGCACGAACGGCAGCAACCGATTCCGGTGCATGAAGGTTTGCTGGCAGTGCCGGTTCGTTGCTGAAGTATCGAATTACCGAGTCGCTGGGCACATCCCAAACAAATGCAACCGCCGAGGAGGCAGAGAGTGCAAGTCGAAGTCGTTCTTCACTCTTTCTTAGTTCTTCTTCGGCACGCTTGCGTTCCGTAATGTCGCGATCGAAGGCTAACACGAACCACTCTCCATCCAACATTTCCGCCGACGCGATGACTTCGAGCGGGAATGTCGAACCGTCCTTTCGATGATGCCAGACTTCGAATGTGAGCGACTCTCCTCGCTGCAATCTTGTCATTCGCTCAGGAACCGCGGCGGCACTATCGGGGACGTCGAGGTCTTGCATATGCATTGACAGCAATTCCTCCAAGGTATAACCATGCATTTCTACTGCAGCCGAATTGGCGCTAATAATGCGTCCTGTTAGGTCCATCTGGAAAATTGCGTCGCTACTTGTTTCGATCAACGTGCGGTACTTTAACTCGCTTGCACATAGCGCCAACTCGGCTTTCTTCCGGTCGGAGATATCCTGATCGGTACCGTCGACGCGAATGAGGTTACCTTCCGAATCATGTATGGCTCGAGCACGGCTGAGTATCCAAATGCTGACCCCATCGGGCCGGATCAACCTTAAATCGTTTGAAAATTCGTTTGAACCTGCGAGCATTCTTTCAACACGAAGTTTTGCTGTTGGTCGGTCGAGCGGATGCAGTATTTCCAGAAAGGCTTCGAAACTCGGCTGCGTGCTCTCTCGATCGATGCCAAAAATCTCATAAAGCACATCCGACCACCAAACCTTGTTGTTTACTGCGTCCCAACTCCAACTTCCGATACGTGCGATCCTTTGAGCCTCCGCCAACTGCCCCTCGCTTTCGCGAAGTGAATTCTCAATGCGTTTCAGGTCGGCGATATCGGTGGCAATATTGGAGTAGCCAACGACCTCGCCGTCCGAATCCCGGAACTGAAACACACTGTTAAAAATCGCTAGCTGATTTCCGGAAAGAGTTTGCAAAGGAAACTCGCCACTCCAAGTACCTGTATCGCGAGCCTGTGAAAGCACGGTATCCTGCAAAAACGCTTGAAAATGCTCGGGAATTAAATCCCAGAACTTATATTGCGTGATGTCTGCTTTCGGAGAGATCTCCAGCAATTTGCAGAACGCTGGATTCATATACAAAAGCGATCCGTCCAGTTTTGCAAGGCCTATGCCTTGACCAGCTTGCTCGACCATTCGATAAAACTGCTCAGCGCGTGCAGATTCGATTCCTAGATCAACCAAAGCACGTTGGGCAATATCACGAGACTGGATTGCTTCCATTTCGGCAAGCTTCCGATCGGTGAAATCGAGCACGGCACCCACGGTCCGGACCGGACGACGTGAGTCTCCCTCGCCGTCGAAATAGGTTTGCGATCGAGTGGCAATCCAGCGGACCTCGCCATCTGTACGGCGCAGAATGCGATGCTCAACGTCAAACAATCCCGCACCGTCCGGATCGTGAGCCTTGCGAATCGCTTCTACAATTTCCTCGCGGTCGTCAGGATGAACAAGCTCTAAGTAATCGTCCAACGTGACTGGATCGTTTTCATTCCAACCATGGATAATCCGTTGCTCAGGTGACCAGTAAAGCGAATTTTTCAGGTGATCGTGATCGAACATGCCAAATTGCGAGACTCGAATCGCCTGTTGCAATCGATCTTCGCTTTTACGCAATGATTCCTGTGCGCGGCGACGATCAGAAATATCCGTTATCGAGCCTGTCATACGCACTAGAACACCAGCTTCATTTCGCTCGGCTTGGCCACGCGACTGTACCCATAAATAATTGCCATCCTTGCACCTGAGTTGCATTTCAACGCTATAGGGCTGATTGTTGTGAAGATGCCGCTCGACAGCATCAAGAACACAAGCCCGATCATCTGGATGTACAAGATCACGGAACGTTTCGACCGAATAGGGCAACTCGCCTGCGGAATAACCGAGCAATTCTAGCCAGCGAGGTGAAAAATAGTTCTCTCCGGTGGCAATGTTCCACTCCCACAAGCCATCATTGGTTCCCCGTTCGGCTCGCCGATAACGGGCTTCACTTTCTCGCAGCGTTTCCTCCGCGATTTTGCGATCGGTAATGTCGGTATGAGTTCCGATCATACGCAACGGGGAACCGTCAGGCCCACGGCTAGTCACGGTGCTTCGCGATTCGATCCAGACCCAGGATCCATCTGCGCGTTTGAGGCGGTGCTCAATGCGGTGCAGCGTTTTGCGGCCTTGGAGTGTTGCCTCAAGATCACGGATCGCAGCCGGCAAATCGTCAGGGTGGACGATCGCTTTTAGACTATCACCCGATTCACTCAGTTCACCTGCCGCATAGCCAGTTATCTCCCGCCAACGATCGGAAAAAAGGATGCGATCGGAAGTGATGTCCCAGTCCAACACCCCCGCCCCAGCCCCCTCGAGAGCAAACTTCCAGCGCTCCTCGCTTACACGAAGTGATTCTGCAATTCGCTTGCGTTCGGTAACATCCACGAACGACGCCATCGTGTTTGTGTGCCGTCCTTGTTCATCGCGAAAAATGTTAGCTGAAATCTGAGCGTCAAACGGCGATCCATCTCGTCGAAGGCAGCGCAATTCGCCAACCCAACTCCCATTTTCAACTGTCTTAAGAAACGCTTGGCGCGTTTTCTCTTCAACCGCACAGAATTCCCTCGTTTGCCGCCCTAGAATCTCGCTCGCTTTGTCGTAGCCCCAAAGCTTCACAAACGAATCGTTGACGTAGATAATAGCGCCTTCCTGCGATGCGATGGCGATCGCATTGATGGAAGTGGAGATAGCGGTTTCTTTGAGAAGCAATGCCTCCTCGGCAAGTTTTCGATCGGTGATGTCCTGGATAAATCCATGCCAAAGCGTGCTGCCATCGCACATGCGCTCAGGAACCGCGTGCCCTTCCAACCAGCGAATACCCCGTACCGAAAGCTTAACTCGATACTCACAACGCCAAGGTTCCATCGTTGCACTCGAAAGACGGATGCTTTCCACCACAGCGGCAACATCATCAGGATGCAGTCGTTGAAACGCTGCCTCCGCCGATTCTAGTACTTCCGCACATGTAACTTCGTAGATGTTCTGAATGCCTTGACTTGCATACGGAAAGCAAGAGCGACCATCTGGCCACTGCTGAAATTGATAGATAACTCCAGGTACCTGATCGGAGAGTTTGTGCAGTAACTTATCCTGTTCGCGCAGTCTTGCTTCCGCAAGACGCTGCTCCGTAACGTCGAACGCCGTGAGAACGAGTCCGTCAACTTGCTCAGTTCTTTCGATAGGCGCAATCGTGACTATGTAGCCACGCTGACCACCGTTGCCGTCATTGGCGTAAAACTCTCCCGTAAAGGATTGCCTCGTCCTAAAGACTGTTTCAAAAATCTCAATCGCGCGACTGCGTTCAGGTTCAGTAACAAAATCAGTGACCTGTTTCCCTATCAAATCCGCTACGGTTCGACCGGCCGAACTTCGATTGGCGTACAGAATCGTCCCTTCGCGATCGATTTCCAAGATATGTGCAATGCTAGTCGTGGTGATTGCTTCCAACTTTGCGGTTTGTGCCCGCAATTTCCCCTCGGTGCGTCTATGATCCGTGATGTCTGTCACAATTCCATTCCACGCAATACCCGCCTCGCCAAGACTCGATTCAAGCGTCGCGTTCGCGTTGACCCAGCGTGTTGAGCCGTCAGCTAACACGAATCGAAATTCGCTCGACCAATTTGTGTGATCGCGAGCCGAAACGCGAATTGACTCTCGCAATTCTGGAACATCGTCAGGGTGAATGAGCGACCAAAGTCTTGTTGCATCCGCGGTGATTTCGGATGCAGCAAGGCCGGTGACGGGAGTGATGCCTGCACTGACATACGTAAACTCATCCCTACCATCCGGCCGCAAGACATATCGGTAAACAACTCCAGGAACAGAATCGCAAATGGAATGAAACCATTGCTTCGTTTCGCGCAACGTCGATTCTACGCGTTTACGCTCTTCGATCTCTTGCTCCAATAGCAAACTACGTTCGTAGCCGTAAGCCAATGCATTGCGAACATCTTCGACGGTGTCCCGTCGAAACCAAGCCGTCAACCACGATAGCGCAAATTTGAACATCCGATGGGCAGGCAAACGAATGTGATATAGCGCCCCTCGATCAACAGGTTCCCAAGAAACCAAGGATGGAGAAAGGCCGAAATGAGTCGTCACGGAGGAAAGTCCGATTGCATGACTTTGCCAAAACAAATCGGGCGGTAGTGTGTAGCCTTCTCGAACACGCAAACAGAAATCCACTTCGCGGCTGTTGATTTGCGAGAGACTGGGCTCGAGGCATCGGAAGAGTTGTGAAAACGCTCCTTTTTTCGGTTCTGCCGCTAATTCGAAATATCGCACTGGCTTGAAAAAGAGTCCTGCCGCCGAAAGCAAGGGACGCAAAAGAGGATAGCGACTGTAGGAACTACAAAGTTCCACCATCTCCGCTGGCGTAAGACCTTCGCAATAATTGCGAAAGAAAATGAGATAATCGTCCCACGGCATTGAAGCAAAATTCGTTTGCAATTCTTCAAGCGAATATGCCAAACCCTGTGTCAAGTGTGCAGTCGAGAGGCCCTTTCGTTCAAAAAACTGAAGGACGTACTCGGTAATTCGACACGAGACTTCACCGGTACGGCATCGAATTGATTTTGGCATCAAAAACACGCACTATCCATGAACTATCTGGTTGAAGCAAAGCCGAACACTGCTCAAAAAAACGAGCAGGCCGAGTGTCGTACCGATGCATAGAGGTAGAATATACACTTTCTCAAGCACTCAAGGCCAGTTCAAAGGATTATTCCCCCCCGTTAAGGTTGACTCGCACTAACCAAGAAGCGTTAGGCAGCCTTTCCAAATCCGCGTCGACACGCACCCCGCGAAGCGTGACGCTAAACACGAACAAAGAACTGCCGAATGTGGCCGAGTCACATTGGTTGCCAAACTCAACAGGACGGGGTTTCCGAGTCCCCATCAAGGCGAGCTTCAGGTGACCAGATTCGGTGCCTGCTTTGAAAATCATTTTCTTACTGCCAATTCGGCGATCCGGCGTGTCAAACCGGGACAACGTCAATGGACAGCCTCTTCCTTGCATCGCATTCTTACGCAATTCAGATGGGCCCACAGGCTTTTTGAATCTCTAGTTTTGCCTTTTGCGAATCCCTCCCTGTTTTTTCGGGCTGTTTTTCATTGAGTCGTTTTCGGACCGGGGGCAGTGTGTTACCATTTGCGAATGGTCGCTTCCTCAGGTTTCCTGAAGACGAGCCTAAATTGATTGGACTACCGAGAAATTCAAAAACAGTCGCAATGACACTTTTCCCGATTCTCACAAAGGATCGTGGCAGTCGATTTTCGAGTTGTGCCCTGATTGCTCGACTAACGTTACAATTTACGGTCACATGATCCCACTTTTCGTTGTTCTCCTTTTTGCACTCGCTGTATTCGCATCTGCCGTTTTTCGTCCTAACCTTCCCGCTCGCGGTGTTGGCAGGTCGATCGAAAGCTCTGTGATTTTACATCGAACACGATTCGAGTTCGGCTCATCAGCATTGCTTGATGAATTGCGTTTTGCAAAGGCATTGTTCAATGCGCGATGCAAAGCGGCCGACTTGCGTCAAGGTTTGCAAAATGGAATCCAGACATCTCTTGTTATTCGGTTTTGCTGACACCGAATCGACTCGATATGCCTGTCCCGAGTGGTCTCATCGGAACTATTGTTTTGTTGGTTGAGCCGATCTATTTTGGCCAATTCGTCTTTCGAACGGTTCATTGCCGTCTGTTCACTTCCAGAAAGACAACCCGTGCTCAATTCACTTCTGCCATTGGTGCCACAGTTCACGCTGTTCGCTCAGCCACCTACTCCCGCTCCAACATCCGCCGCCGGTTGGATCGTTCCAGCTGCCGCCGCCATTGTCGGCGCCGCGGTTATGTACGGCATCAATATGCTCCAAGGACGGGATGCCAAAAGCCAGTCCAAGCGGCTCTTGGAACAGACCAAGTTGGATTGTGAGAATCTAACCAAGACTGCCGAACTGGAGAAAAAAGAAAAGCTACTCCAGGTTCAATCCAAATTCGATAGCGATATTCAAAAGCAGAAGGACGAACTGCGAAAACGGGAATCGACACTGGAACGCAAAGAAGAACTTCTCAAGCAGTCTTCCGATGATGCTCGCAAACAAGAAAAGCTCGTTGAGAACACTCAGCGAAAACTGACCGAACGGATGGAGGATGTCGCTCGCAAGAATGAGATGTACACCAAGCTCATTCAGCAGCAGCAAACAGACCTGACGCGTGTAACCGGCATGTCGATCGATGAAGCCAAAAAGCAGTTGATGTCGATCATGGAAAAAGAACTGCAGGGCGAACTTGGCTCCGTTATCTTGAAGCACGAAAAGAAAGTTGCTGAAATCACTCAGCAAAAAACTCAAGATATTTTGCTCGTGGCTATGCAGCGTTACGCTTCGGCGCAAACTTCCGAGAGCAGCACCAGCACCGTCGACATCCCCAGCGACGACATGAAGGGGCGAATCATCGGTCGAGAAGGACGAAACATTCGTTCGTTCGAAAAGATCTCCGGTTGCGACCTTATAATTGACGACACTCCAGGTGTGGTCATCGTAAGCGGCTTTGATCCCGTCCGACGTGAGATCGCACGCCAGTCCCTTGAAAAGCTTGTGGTCGACGGCCGCATCCATCCGACGCGTATCGAAGAAATCGTTGCCGCCACAGAAAAGCAAATAGAGGCGTTCATTCGACGCAAAGGCGAAGAAGCTGCGCAGGAAGTCAACATCCAAGGACTTCACGAACGGACCATCGATATGCTTGGTCGACTGCACTTTAGAACAAGCTATTCTCAAAACGTCCTCCGGCATAGTGTCGAGGTGGCGTTCCTATCAGGCATGATGGCCGAAATGATTGGACTCAATCCTCAAGTTGCACGTCGATGTGGACTTTTGCATGATATTGGCAAGGCAGCGGACCACGAACTCGAAGGGGGCCACCCAAAAATCGGTGCGGACTTGCTCAAACGCAATGGCGAAAACGAACAGGTTGTGCATGCAGCGCTTGGTCACCATGATCAATTGACAACAGAATTTCCTTACACTCTTTTGGTTGCAACAGCCGATGCTTGCAGTGCATCTCGACCGGGGGCGCGGCGAGAATCTCTAGAACGTTACATCAAACGCATGGAAGAACTGGAAGCGATCGCAAAAGGATTCAACGGGGTCGAACAAGCGTTTGCGATTCAAGCGGGCCGCGAATTGCGAGTCATTGTTAGCTCCAAGAATACCGACGATGCGGTCGCAGCCAAGATTTGCCGCGACATCGCGAAGTCATTCGAAGAGCAGCTGACTTACCCTGGTGAAATCAAAGTTACCGTAGTCCGCGAAGCTCGCTTCGTCGAAGTCGCGAGATAACCATCCAATAGCAGTCGGCGGCAACTACCAACCCAATTGTGCCCATGACCAGGGTTGGTAGTAGGGAGCCTGTGATTAACCAGGCAAAGAGGCCCAAAATCATATAGCACCACCAGGGGCGATTGCGAAGGAACGTCCCAATCAACGGAGTTAACCAGGTTACCGCTCCCACAATGATCATGCATCCAAAAAAAGAATACCATAGAGTTGGTTGTGATTCGCTGGACTGCGGATTGAGTTCCGATTTTGAAACCTGTCTTTCTACCTCCGATTTCCCTATCGCTTTTTGCGTTCCCATAAGCGATTTGAGTGAATGCCATTTCGTCACTGCGTCACCAAAGGCTTTTGGCTCGATTGAGTCAACGGTACTTGCCCAATCTTCCATATAGCCGTGCGATTTTTGGCTCCAGTGTGTTCTCCAGTCGTCAAAATCAGACCCTGGCTCAATCTTCCCCAACTTGGGCCATGACCTCTTGGACTTCTCCAGTACATCCAAACACGTGTGAGTGAGATCGCCAATCGCGTCCGAAAAGTCCGTTGACGGAATTGGTACGCCACGTATCGAAACTGCGACTTCACTATCCTGAAGTAAAAGTGGCGCTGATTGTTGGAGATTCCCATTCAGTTGCGGTGCTTCAACATGAACTTTTTCTTTACGTGTCGAACGAACTTCGTGCTTCGAAAACACTCGCACATCAGAGCATAGTCCCGAAGGTATCCATGCACATCGAACACGATCGCCTTCTTGCCGAAATGGAATGGGTTTGTTATCCATCTCAACGGATAAGACTTCAACAGCGTCAGCCATTTCCCACACCAATTCGTTATCTTTTGCCGTGTGCTCGAGCGTTTCCGTTAGCCAAAATTGCGACTCAAGCAGAACAAATCGCTTGGTCTGCGTCGGCATGAAATTTTCGTCGCGGACATGAAAGATAGACATTGCGATGCTTGGCCCGATATCTGGACGAGTATCCTCTATCGAATCCGTTTTCGTTTTATCTTCGCGCACCAAAACGTTGCGAGTGTCATGCTCTGTTGCCGAATCGATGAGCTTTTTTGGAATCCGATCGGTATCGAGAGCTCGGATTCGTGTCAGGCTATCTAACCCAGCAGCCGAATCATCCTGGCGAAGAGAAAATCGCACTATCGCTGTGACAGGTGATAAATCAACGTTTGGCGCAGGTTCCGGCAAGTGCACTTGCAACCAGGCAGTGTTCTCGTCGGGACACGGAATTGGAACAATTCGTGCTTCGCTCTGCCATCGATCCTTTAAGGTGTATGGCACCTCCAAAACAAAGAACGGACGCGATGTTACAGATCGAGTTAGCTCTGCTTTTACCTCAATTTCCTTGGGGGTCGCAGTGGAATCAAGCTTGAGTTGCAAAGTTCCTGTTAGCGGAAGCTCACGATGAAGGATCTTGAATCGAGGCGCGTCGGTTCCATTTGCTTGAGGCTCCGAAGTCGATCTTTGCTGAACGTAGAGAGGGACGCTCAGGCCTTTCCCGTATAACACGGTTTGCTCCGACTCGAGGTTCAAAGCAATTCGCTCTGTCGCTTGCATTTCTAACATTTGATCGGATGAGACACTCGTCGGCAAATCAATCCACGGTGGCGATCGCCATTGCGGCTCGTTTGCATTTTCTGCGGATTCAACTTGCCTTCGCGCTTGAATCCATAGATCGCTCACTTCCAGGAACTTTCGATCGGCCAGCACTTGGAGCTTGATCTTGCCATTGGCCTTACTCTGCAAAAATCGGATAGGCCCGTTTCGGTTATATACTTCCGTCACTTGATAGTCGTCGGGAAGTTCAAGGACGAGAGGCTCGGAGGTTTGGCTACTTCCAAACCACGCAATCATAGATGAGACGCTTTCGCGATTTTGCTCAATACTCCACTTCGTTGTCACTCGCGCCTGTTGTGGCTTGTCCAAAACCGCTTTTGGCTTCAGGATACCGAACCCACCGTTCGGAGGAATTCGAAGGGAAAGGGCAGCCAGATTTGTTTTCAACTCGGGCCAATCCAGCCTGTCCTTATAGCCGATGGCTGGGATCCCTTTACCGATTCCCTCTATGCTCCAAGACGGGAACGATCGTGCAAAACGCAAAGTACCTCGTCTAGTCCCCCGTTCGAGGCAGTCAGCAAACAGGACATTCAAACTTTGAGTTGTCGTCTGCGGGACCCAAATGACGGAAATCTGTCGATCACGCGATGTTAATGGACTTCCAGCAGTGCTATTCGAAGGAGTCTTCCACTCTAAAACGTAGCGACGTCTAAACAAGTTGCTGCCAACTCGCGTTTCAACGAGTTGAGCGTCCCCCCAGTTGCTTCCAACAGGCAACCACTGGAGATCGGCCTCCATTTCAATTTGTGTACCAAAAGAATGGTTACGAGGAAAATCAACAATGGTTTTTGCCTGAAGTATGTCGTTTTGGAGGAACAGTTCCGTGTGCATTGTTGGAGCTTCGCCATTTTCCGTTGTGGATGTTGCGATCGTATTGGACTTGGTTATGGGCGTTCGAATGCTGCAATTCAGACGGTCTACCGCCCCGAGCATGGCAACGAATCGACCACTCTCCGGGTCCGTAACTCTTCCACGAGAAACAATATCAACGCTGTTCTTCGAATCGGTTTGGATTTCGATAGAAGCGTTTGCAAGAGGAAGGATCGCGATGTCCAGCAACTGAGCTGAAAAGTCTTTGTTCCGGTCCAATTCGCTTTGCTTCAAGATAGGTTGGGCGATGATTTGAACCGTTTTTTTTCCAGGCCTGTCGGGTATCCAGGTCCAGAATGTTCCATTGCTGCGAAGTCTGTTTCCGAGACTCAAATCAATACCGTCTACGCTAAACCGCGGCAGAAGTAACTGCGAGCCATTGACAGGAATGCGTACGGGAGCCAAATCTTCTCCGACCATAAACTCGTAACTCATCGTGAGCTGATCCGCTGAGTTAAAGCGTCCTCGCATCCCTACACGTAAACTGTACTTTGCAGATACAGGGAACGTTCCACGATCAAGCCCTCGGGTCCCGTCATTCTTGCCTGTCAAACTATCCAACATTTCTTGCTTCACGTAGGCAGTTGTACCAACCAACTCACCTGCGTCATCTATAGGAAGAAGAATTTGAAAGGCCAGGACTTGATCGTCAGGGGCCACCATTTGTTCCAATGCCATGGAACCGAAAAGGGGAGAGTGAATTGCCAAGAGGCCACAAGAGACGAATAACAGCCCAAGTGAACTCATCTTCACCGCGTTTGATCGCAGTGTCCCGGCGACACCAAATCCTAAATGATTAGAACCGGATTCGTTCTCCGATTGGCGATCGTTCCAGGGGGACCATTTTGCTGAATTCCTTTGAGACTGGCTCGCTTCGCTATTCGAACGCTTATGTGTCAACTCGTACAGTATCGCGCCAAGGAAGCCCAAAAACATCCCAATCAACCCTGTAAACGCAAATCGAGCAACGAGAATTGGCGAAAAATGTGCTAAAAAAATGAAGCACACACATAACCAAGTCGAAGCATGAAATCGAAGCTGCATTAGGCGAGGTGTGATAAGTACGATCACGACGAAAAACAAACAAAGTAGAGCGCGATCGTGGGAGATTCGACTAATGCTGAAAGGCGTCTTCGCATTACCTTTGTGGTGACTGAGGTCTGGCTCCGTCCAATTTTGGACTTCGCTGACCAACCTCCACCCTGTGGACTCCCAGTTAGGTAGGAGTCGATGCAATGCGGAAACGTTAGGCTGCGCCGAATTGGATTCGTCGGAAGCGCTATTACCAAAAACAGTTTCAAAAACTCCCCGACTCCAACCCCATAATGGCCAGTTACTGTACTCGCCCAAATCCAGTGTGTTTTTGCCATCGTTATCGATACCATCGAGTTGGAGTTCTTTAGGTAGCCAAAGGTGTTTTCGGTCCGTAACGCACTCTGCGTCCACTGCAAAAACTGGCCATTGAAATAAGAGACTCTGTCCCGATGTAAATAGTCCTTTCTTTGGCGTCAATCGAGGTCCCAAGAAATCAATTTCGTACACAACGCTACCACTCCGACCAACCAGTTGTCGAGGAATCACAAGACGTTGGCCATCGAGTCGTACTGGTATCTCTTGGGTACTGGCTGAACCTTGAATTCGAACGGCAAGCGGTTCCCAACCATTCTCCAACTCGAGCACAACAGGTCCTTGAGAAGTGGCATTCGAGTGAAGGCTTAGCGATGCTTTTTGAGAGCCCATGGTATCGACGGCTACATGAAGCTCGCTTGCGTCGAAGAACCATTTTTTGAACAGGCCCTTTCGTAAGACTCTTGCTGAAACACTTGTGTTACTGTTGTCCGCATTTGCGGGAAGAACCAGTATCTTGGCGCCTATGTCATTGAAGGTCCACTCGGCTGACGAGTGATCGCAATCGAGCAAGACTTCGTTCGAAAAACTCTGCGCAACTTGGGATACTATTTCAAAATCTTGTACCTTAGGGACCGGGAAAACGACCTCGAGGTCCTCCTGAAGCTCGCTGTTGACAACTGCTAACAACTTCGGCTGCAGACCCAAAGTTTGGATGTCGAACAGCCATAAACCTGCTCCGTCTTTTGTTAACGCTGGACTAGACGGCATCGGAGCCAAAGGTACCCAAAGTTCCCCTTCCTTTCGTCTCCAGATGACGCCCTTGGAAGGAGCCGCGATTGCCAAAGCTTCGCTTCGATTGGATGACATATTGAGTTGTAACTCATGCCGAGCGAGAATCGTCGAGCTTCCGGAGAGTTCAATTTCCGTTTTGCTGCTCACACGAGGTCGAACCAAATTTTTCGTCCAAACTAGTTGCTGGGGGATGCTTTGAGTATCAAAGCGAAATAGGTTTCCCTTGATCGATTTGGGCAAAAGAGGTTTTTGCCAATCTGAAACAAGGTCTTCTGAGATCATCCGATCAAGCAAGGGATCATGAGCTTCCAGATGGAATACGTCATTTTGATCCAAGACGATGGTCTCGGAAAGTTGCCACCCCGGCAAGCGAAAAATGGACTGACAATCAATCTGCCTTGGCTGGCCTATGGATTCCTCCGCGATACGAAACAAACGCAATTCGATCTCGGCCACTCGGCTCTTTTGAACTCGATCCCAGGTTAACTGAAATTCGCGTCCCGAAATCGTTTCGTTCTCATTTCGGAGAGAAGCAGAATCATTGGGGTCCATTGCGGTTAGCGATTGCAATCTCCATCCCTTCAGAATGATTGCTTTCGTATGACTGGAATCCTGTTCGGAGAAGAGTAGCTTAGCACGAATGACAGCTGAGGTTCCTGTTTCTTCGTTTGAAATCCGAGTCAGAGTTTCGCAACGTCGATTGGAGACGGTTCGTTCAAGCCCGAGCGAAAGCTTCGGCGGTTGTGCACTCCAAGCATACTCAATTCGATTTACGTTGCTGGCACGCGTGTCCTCTATCGGCTGAACAATTCGACTTGCTTCGCAATTCACCTGCGTCAAACGCCAGGGGGATGAATTGTGTACAACCGTCGTGCCTGACATAACATAGCTATGGTCAAATGACGGCGCAGCGGTTTCGATCTTGTCAAGTTGGTCGGCTGCGAATGAGGAATAGAACTCCGCCATCACATTGATGTAAGTTGCCGAATTGGATTCCTGTCCGGCAAGTCCGGTTGCTCCAACAATCCATCCTTGTTCGACTTTCCAATCTACATCCAATTGGTTTACCGTCAGTCGGCGCAACTTGGCTCCGGGCTGTAAGCTAAGTCGAAAGCGGGGTTGTTCCGGTGAGACGAAAATTTCTGCATCGCAAACAGTGCGAATCTCATTTCCGTCAATGAAGTGTTGCAAATTTTGATTTCGTACCAGCTGCTCATAGCGTCGCCCTTCTGAGGTTGCCTGTGCATTTTGCGATCGGCTGTCCCCACCTAAGAGAATAGAAAAAGACGCGGTTTGGCTTCCACCAAGCTCAATCAACCAAACAGATTCGGACGCTAGTCCTGTACTTGCTTCTCTCCTATGTTCCTTTGCGAAGTCGCTCCAGTTAGTCAACCTTTGGTCGATCTGGGACCAATCTGCCACCCGTTGAACAACCGTTAACGAATCTTGCACTTCGGCTTGAGGGGGCAATGCGAGTATGAGACAACTATTCTCGCAATAAGGGATTTCCATCGAAAACTTGAGTTTGTTTGGCGTACTCGTGGAATCTGCTTTGGTCGACCAGCTGAAAGTTGACTCAAACTGGCCGTGCTTTGCCCCCGGTTTGTCGACTCGATCAGGCTGAACAGCCAGTCGAGGCTCACCGCGCTCGTTGAAGGTCCATGCCGGGGAGGATTGCGAATCGAGTTTGAGTCCGATCGTTGGCTGGATTGCAAGCGACCAAGGAGCCAAGGCAATTTGGTCTCCGACGCGATTGCCACCGACGAAGGATAAATGCGATCTCTCGGATACAAGATCTGCGCCAATCAATTTAGCAACATAATAAGCCGAACGAAGCTGAGCACTTTCACTGGAGTCGCTCGGGCTTTGTTTTGCCTGGTCGGCTTGGCTCGCTGCAGTATGCTTGCGAAGTAGGTCCTCCAAGAGCTTGACATCGATAGGCACAAGACCGTCAACACCAATCGCGTTAAGATCATTTTGGGGAACAAAAATCCTTCGAAACGGGAGTTCTGCCGGCTGACGTTCACCCTCCTGCGCGATCACTGTCGAAATGGTCAGAAACAAAAACAAAGCAGTCAGACGCAATGGCGAATACCTTCGCAAGCGAATAAGCCCGAGATCGCCTATCATTTTCCGCCCTCTGCGCTAACTCCAGAATCGCCCGACTGCGGCGTCGGAGGTGCTGTCTTCGCAATCAGTTGGCTTCCAGGCGAGGCTGCGGTCGAGGCCACTGCTTTCGCAAGGACATCGGATCCCGAAAGCGACGGAGCTCGGGCCGCAGACAGATTCATCGCAATTCCAGGCCGCAATGCAAACACACTTCGTCGACGAGATTTCCGATCCACAATCCATTTCAAAGTGGAATACATGACGGCAATGCCAATTGCGGCAATCAGGCATTGAACCAAGGCAATCGACAAATCCCAGGCCCATTGCGAAAAGACCAAACTTATCAAAAGTAAAGTAGTGATGACCCAGGGTCTTTTGATCCAAGTAAACTCCATCACAAAAAAGGAGCCTATCAGTACAAACAATGCAACCGGTGCCCAGAGAAGGAATCGCGGTGCAGCCCAAACCTTCATGGCAACCGTGTGATCGAGGGAAAAGAAAACGTACTGATTGGTCTCCTCACTCACAAAACGTTGAGGGGTAGCACCGATCAAGTTTCCAATCTTTTCCTGATCCCATTCACTGCTCCGCCTGAGATAAAGATCCTGCCATTTCCATCGATACCCAGGAGAGAGCGTAGACGTGCTTCCAACCAAATGCACAGTCGTTGGCAATACTACTTGCCAAACCAATGGGGCTTTCGACCTACAGTGCAAAACGGTCGGTGAATCGGCACGAAGTGATTTCCACCACTGCGAATCATTCAGAGACCAAAGAAAAATCTCAACCACCAAAACGTCTCTATCTAGCTTTTTCGAGTCCGAAACGATTGCATCAATAGCCAAATCAATTCGCTGAACATCGTTTGCGTTACGGATCCCCAATATCTTTTTTCCATCGATTAGAAACTCAGCACTCGCAATTTGACTCGCAGGTATTCGAAATGACAGTACTTTCGCATTCGTCTTGATTCGATACACAAAGCGATCCCGCTGCTCTCTCGCGTTGACAATCGTCTGTAGCCACATTGAATCAAGTTCGCAGCTTTGTTCGTCAACTTCCGATCGATGACTCTGAAGGCCAACCAAGCGTGGCTCTAGATTCGTACGATCAAAGGGAAGACCCGTGGTTGCAATTTCTTCGCGTGATGGCTTGATATCGCCACCTACGGGTGACTGTATTGAACACCGTATCTCCTCGCTATGTACCACAGTACCTCCGAACCTTACTATCTCGACGGTATCGTCAAGACGGTCCGAACCAACCCAAGGCAATAGCCATTCGAAGGACGATGGAGCTGTTGTCAGCTTCTCACGTAAAGGAATACGCTTGCGGAGCATTAACTTTTGTTCTCGAACGGCGGCTGAGTTGCCTTTGCTTTCTGGCAATGCAATTCTCATCCATATATATCGTTGCTCCAGCGAAGGTGAAATCAACATCGAGGACGAGTCGCCTAATTTGTTGGCGACTGGAGTACCCGTCACCTTTTCACCATCTACACTCAAATCCAACTGGCCGACTTCGCTCGATATGTCGCTGAATTTAATGCCTTCGTCGAACCACTCTTTTGGCAGCGCTAGCCGTAGACTTGTCGAAACTCCATCGGCATTCAAGAGCGTCCATGTCTGATACACATCTAGCCCTTCGTTGGTTGAGTGCAACTTCGTTTCACATCGCGCCTGAAGCACACTCCCAAGTCGTTCTCCGTTACCGTTCCATTCAAGCCATGATTTTGTCGACCCGACACGATACTTGAGTTCCGCACGGGAACGAGTCGAATCTGTCGAGGAGCCAGCTCCTAAAATCATTCCACCTTGCCTACCAATCGACTCAACTATTCTTTTCAAGCCTGTCTGCGTCTCCCCTTCTTGCAACTTCAGAAAAGTCGACTGGATTGTCAAATCACCGCCTACCGACAGCGATTCTCGTTGCTGTGATTCCGGATCTAGCCAAGAGAGCATTGGCAAATTGAAAACGAGCGGTTGTTTCCGGGATGCCAAATCGCGTTCGGGAGGATTCGCACGCGAGAGTACAAAGGATATTCCTCTGTTTTGTTGACGAACTTCTTCACGTGCGGGTGACGTAGCTGCATTTGGGTCCTCAGGCAGAGGCAGCGTTTCGGACGGGGGCCGATTGCCGGCCAAGGCAGAGTTCTTGAACTGGTTCGCATCTAACAACTCAGACAAATTCAGCGGAATCGAGGTGGTGCTTTGCTGCGCGTCTTCGCGGTCAGGCGTCGTCCGACTTTGAATCAAAGCGAGACTCAAATCCTGACCTGACGGCTGAAACTGGACGCGATCCACTGTCCAGCCTCGCACATCCAATTGTAGAAACGGCAATTGGCGGACATCGCCTAAAAACTCGATCGATCCACTCAACCGTTGAATCGATGGCTCACACACGACATTATATGTCGCTTGTAATTCGGAGGCCACGTCTCCTTCGATCCATTTACCGACCAAAGGTTCCTCTTGCTGAGAGAAGCCAAAACTATACGTCAAAGATTCGCTTCCGTCATTCGATAACGTTTGCCTGACAAACTGAATCCCAGATTGCGGTTCCCATTGGAAGGAAACACTTCGCGGCACACTCAGGTCGATACTTCCCGTATGACGCTGTACGCCTTCGACACGAGGCATGAACAAGGAGATCAAGTTCGTTTCGGTCGAGTTTGAAGATTGCCACTCAATTGGGAGTTCCAACTCCATGCGTGAGAATGACTCTTCAAACTCCAACATAAGTATCGTGTTGGATTTTTCGGACAGTTGCTCGGACCGGCTGACACGAAAACCAAGAAAGGAACTTGCAACGGGTGTAGGCTCGCGCCATTGACTTTGCTCTGGAAGTATTATCAAGAAGCGTCGACCACCCAAGTTCTTGGGACCACGAATGGTTAAGTTGGTAGTTACTCTAAATTCGCCAGACTCCGTCAATGGCACGTACTTGGTCAGGCTTCTTACTTCGATGGCTTGTGCTTGGTCGTCAACCGATTTCTTAACCCAATTCAACGTGACCGGGCCACCTGAAGTTCGAACCAACGCAGTCGAATTGCTCTCGGTCGTGACAAAAGGCTCGACCACTTCAGAGCCATTGCCAACAATGTTAAGTTCCCATTTTCCCGATGGCAATGCGATTCGAATGAGCGATGGCACAGCTGGCAAGTCCAATCTGAGTGAGCTTCCTTGTGCCGAAGTTCGTACGTTAGACAATGCATCAAATTTGAGACTTCGTTTTCCTATCTCACCAGGAGCTAGACGCCAAACGTAACCCGATCGGTCGTTTGCAACTCGTATTGGAGGGAACTCGGATTCACTTTCACTCTCGCTTCCATTTTGATTCGGAATGGCCTGAACGTTCCCTAAAGCGATTGGAACGCTGAGCCATTTGCTATTTGCTGCCGCAAGATTTGCGTTGGCGTTGACTTGGATTCTGGCAATAGAATCTTCTATCTTGATTGCTACCTCCAACTGATCCAACAACTCTGCCGATACCGGAATGGACCGATCGGATTCTGAGCTAAGAAACCTCTCGAAAGCCTCATACCGAACCTTCGGAACCAAAATCGTTTCCCCCATCCCATTTCGTATCAGAAAGGCATCTGGCTGAATGCCGGGGTACAGGACATCTGGCGTTTTGTCCGGAAGAGTTAAACGTGGCATACCGTCCGGTTCTTGGGCGCAACCAACGCGAGACAGCCAAAAGCTCAAAAAAGCCGCAATACCGAAAAGGGCAAGGCTAGCCCCAATCGATTGGCGTCTAATGTGGGTTTGAGCAACGGGTGGTGGCGGAAACAAACGGAAACCAAACTGCATGAAGGATGAGGAGATTCAGGGCAGCGCAAAGGATGCCCCATCCATCCATTTTACGCAATCCGCAAAGGCTTTGGTACCGAATTCGCCACCTCAAACGCCAACCTAGGGCGATTTGACGAAATCTATTGCCGCCAAAAGCGTCAGGTTCGCCAAGACCGTCAAAATCACTACGGTTTTGGAAACGCCCGTAGCCAAAACGTTCTGTTCGACCTGGGGTTCGAACAAAATGGTTTAAATACCAAGACGGCACTTCCGAAAAAGGACTTACTACCGAAATCGGTGAATCCAGAGAGTCGACTTCCTCAATCGAGCCAGCCGGTCGGTCAAGGTATTTAACGAGCGATAGCAATCCATTGTTGATACGAGCCGAAAGCGACTTGGCAAAAAATGAAGGGCAAAAAATTGTCTCATCACTGCGATTAATCTTTTTGCCACCCAATTTTTTTGCCCAAAAGCGAGCCTGCTCCATTGAGCACCAGCTCCAATTCATTGAGTACGACGGAAGTCAAAACGACGCGGGTAATGACAAGGGGTGTTAGGATTTCATCCGTGGCTATCAAATGTCACTGCTTCGCAGTTAAGACGCTTGCGGCTCAATTCGCGCTGCCGCTAAGCCCTTACGCGTTATCTTATCCTGCAAATCATGCCTAGAAACGAATTATTGAACTCCCTTCTTCGCGTGACTCTCCTCGGCAGCACTTCCTTCCGTAACTGAATCAGCAGAACTCGCACTCTTTACTTTTGATACGAAACTCTTCAGCCCTTTGGCTGCAGGGATCGCGGGATGTGGCAACGCAACTGTCGGCAATGCGGCAACATTGGCCACTGGCTTTGACTCAGGTTTGGCTTCAGCATGCCTAGCTTGAACCGGCCTTTCAACTTGGGTTGTCATCGAAGCTGGCCAGCGACTTGCCGCTGCTCGAGTGTAAGCTGTGGAAGGGACCATGCGTTCGAATTTCCCACCCGAAGCAGGACGGTTGGCCGATTCCTCATTTACCGACTGTGGCTTCTTGTCTTCAGTTGAAGCTTCAAGCGATGCGTTCCGTCGTCTCGGCGGAACTACATTTCGAAGCGGTTCAAAGATTGCCGCCACTGGAACAGGGGGGAGTGTGGTTGCTGCTGGCAATGAAGTGGACGCCGATTCCATCGCACTTTCGGCCGACTTCGCGGACGCGGACATTTTCTCAGTCGAAATAGCCGCCTCTGCAACGCTGTTGATGACTACCTTCGCATCGTCTTGTTTTCCATTTGGATTCTTGCTGTTTTGTTGGTTCTTCGATTGAACTTTCTTTTTCTTTTTCGAACTCGCTTTGATTTGGCGATTGTTATCGTTATCTTTTGGAGCCTCCTGTTCGTCTCTCAAGCCCGACACGACGGACTTTGCTTTGGACGACAGTTTCTTTTGCGAGTCTTTTCGGCTAGAGTTTTTCGACGTGGCATTGTTCAGCCGGCGCAGATACCAAGTCAAAGCCAAACAAGCAATTGCAAGCGGAATCAACCACCAAATGGCGGTGCTCGCAGATTCGGCCGGAGGCACTACTGTTGAAGATACGGAATCAATTCCAGTTTGGGCAATCATCATTTGGGAATTCAAAAGGAAAATAGAGAAGCGGAGATCGCTTCATATTGTGACTCATCTCAATCAACGGTCAAGCTACTTTCGCCCTGCCGGCAGTCAGCTGCGCTTGGACGCTTTTTCATTTTGAGTAGACACGGGGAATCCTCTAGCGTTATCCGAAAACTAGGGCGCTGCTTCTAAGTTCGTGATTGCTGAAAGGATGACTTGGTCGCCACGGCTCTTGGCTCGATCCTTAAGCTTGTTTAACTGCTCAACGGTCAACAATTGCAGGTTGGGATCGCGAAGGAGGGCCAACACCGACTCCGGCTTCTTCTTCTCCGTTGCAAAGAGAAGATCGCTATAGGAAAATGAAATTCCATGCAGCAAGAAATCCTCGATCAGCTCAGGGCTTTCAACCGCGGCCAAACATAGGTCTGCCGTTTTTGTCGCATACAGATCTTTCTGCAATGTGATTAAGAAGTCATCCAACGAGGCGGATGGTGTCGCAATTCCAGACGCTAGCCGCTTGTTTTGCTCGATCGACATCAGGGCCGCGAAGAGCTTCCTGGCGATGGTCGGCTTGCGTCGAGACATGGAAACCACAATAAGTTGAGGTAAAAAATTGGCGGATGCTGATGTGAATGCAGGAGCCTTTTCAAAGAGGTCAAAAACGGCTTCGGAATCCTCGGACAAGAGTTCCCAAAGTACCTCGTTAGATTCGATCGCTCCATGCTCGGCCAGCAACGTTGGAATAGCAGGTTCCAATTTGCCATTCGAGTCTCGACAAACTCGGAAAGCAGCTGAGATTGCAGATGGTGTGTTTGGTTGGTGGGTGAGAGTGAACTTACGCTTTAGCAAATTCCTTAATCCATCTTCGTCCCGTTCCTGAATCAAGAATAGTTCAGGCGAAAAGATCCGTCCTGGTTGAGACCAGGTAAAATGAACCGTTAGCATTTCGCTTATTCGAACACGATCTCGATTCTTGACCGCAAGATAGAATTGGACTTCAGGTATGCTCTCTTTTAACTCGACGACATTGTTCTCCGCCACCCAAGGAATCAGCCAAGGCTTTTCTTGAATCATCATTGTCTGAAGATCTCTACCGCCAAGCCCCATCTTGGTTCCTTTGGAAAGTTCCCCTTTGCACACAGGAAGCCACTTAGCCAGCCGTTCTCTGTGATCAAGCCAGCTGCAACTTTGCAAATCAGCTTCCCACCAAGGTGCCAATCTTGCGACCGGAATCGTCGCTATTACATCCTTTAGGCATCCAGGCCACGTTTGCTCGATCGTATTGAGGACGCTTGCAGGATCACTTTTTATCTCTTGCTTGCTGGTAAGCCAACGCAATTTAGAATCTTGTGGGTCAAAGCCATCCGAACAAGCGCCGATTGCAACCTGTTTGTTCTTTGCCTCGATCACCGAGGGTAGGAATTCAATTCGGAACTTGGCTGAACACTTACTAAACGCGCGCGCCCAGACAGGGGAATTCGATTTCAGAAGTTCAGTGCGAAATAATTTATCCGAAAAGGTGTCGTCGGCCAGTTTTGAAATGGAATCGCTTGGACTTCGAACAATGTACTCCATGTAGTCGTCAGCGAAGCTCGGTAGCGTGGCAGGTTGAATCGCGTTTACGCCATGGAAGGTAGTTGCTGATGGAATAGGTTCAATCGAACGAAACAAAGCGGAATCGTTGGTGTTGATGGCTTTTAAAAGTATAGGGGTAATAGGCAGGTTTCGGCCCTTAAGTTCCTTGAGCCTTGACATCGAAGGGAGATCAGCAATGGTCTTGATCAATCTAGCGTCTTCCGTTTGCAGTACTGAAAACATCAGATCGAACGTCCGATTGGGTTCCTGCTCGAGAAATTCGATGAGCACTTCCGGTAAGTTGGGAAACGACTCCGAATAGGCATCAAAGGCGATGCGGTTCTTGTTTTTGAAGACCTGCATCAAGTATCGATAGTGCGATGCGGCATCGTTTGACTTGACCAGCAAACCATTCAGATCTGAGATGTCTTGCGGTTTTCCTTTTAGCATCTCCTTTTGAGTTTTGCTCAAATTGGAATCGATACCTACCTGCTGGGGCTGGGTAGGAAGTGCGGCGTTGGGCTTGGACGTGCCACTATTCTGCGTATTCACGGAAACGTTTGAGGGGGCCGCCAACATAAAAGCGTCTCGTTGCCATTTACGCACAAGCATCCAACCGAGAACGAGAGCGATTGAGACGAGCACGGCAGTAACAAGCGGGCGAAATTTGCTCAACAACGGCCTATTCTTTAATGAATTCATTCTTGGGTCTTGCTCATTTTGCGGGTACTATCGGCTTGACCTTGATCCAAGATAGGGTCTCTCTCGTCAAAATCGAAACAAATTCGCCCGATGGGTTTTTCGAGATGGCCACAGCACTGCTTGGTCGGCCAGGAGCATGGATCGCCTTAGGTTTGTTCAGTCCCGTTTTGTCCAATATCCACAAAGGATGTAGAAGTCCGCCTGCAAAGAACGTGTCGCGAGGACCAAGAACAGCAACGACTGGTACGTCTTTTATTTTTATTGACGCGATTGGTGATTCTAGGTTCTCTCGCTCATATAGTAGAAACTCGCCAGCGTTTTCCGGAAGAGGACCGTCACCCGCCGCGACACCTGCTAAGATGGCCAATTGTTTCTCCTGAATCGGGATAAGTCGGCCAGTTCCTACTTTCGCTATTCCAGTTGAAACTTCGTGTGCTTCCTTAAGATTGACACCAGCACGAGTGATGGCATAGCTGCGAATTTCTGAACCGTTGAATGTTAGCAGCTGATTGCTGGCAACATCAACCCAATGTGCGAGCGAGTGTTGGTTCGTCAACTCGACCGATTCGACGAGTTGCACCTTTCTTGACAAATCGTAACCGGCCACAAGCAACGTCTCTGCCTCGAGCAACGACATAAAACACTTGTCCGAAGTACTTGAGGTAAAGAGACTCGCATTTGGTCCTCCCTTCGTCGACAAAAGCAATTTCATCGACGGAAACTCTACGAGAAGTAATTGTTCGTCTTTCGTCAATACAAGCAAACCAAGAGAAGTAAAGCCAAAATCAACAACCTCTCGGCCAAGGTCGAATTCGACTGAGCTCTGAGTTTCCAGGAAACTGATTGCATGCAACCTGCCCCCGGAACTCATCGCAAACAGCGTCGTCCCATCTTGGTTCCAGACGAGTCTCGGAAGCAGTTTTCTCGCGTCGACTAGAATCCTAGAAGTCAAAAATCCGCCCTCAATTTCGACTGGAGTATTCCAAAAGGGTTTGTCCCAATTCCGAACGGACTTCGGCGCGATATCCTTCCACGACTTTAAATCTGTTTCGAAAGAACTATTCGCGAGGAGTTTCTTCATCTCCTCGACATTCCTTGTTGGCGTCGCAGGCTTCGGCGGACTCACATCTTTAGTCGGTACCGCGTCTTTCGTTGTTGCCGCTGGTCTGCGTTCAACCTTTCGAAACGGATTCGCGCTTGGCGGATTTTGTATGTCTGGATCTCTCGATGGAGTCATCGGTTCGGGCTTAGAAGGCAAGGCTTCGGGTGCATTTCGTGCAACACGATCGTTCCTCGCGATGGCATCCTTAATTGGATCACTGGGGGGACGATTCCGAAAAATGCTTGGTGAGATGGCTCTCGGTCCAAGCTTCTTATTGATGGCGATGATCTCTCGCTCAGACAATCCCTTTGTGGTCGGCGTGGGAGTAGGGGGGCCTATCTTGGTTTCTGCCAGAGAATCTTCGCTCAACGGGTGCGATAGTGGTTCAGGTGAAGAATAGTGTTTCGATCCGTTTTTTCGAATCGTTTCGATCTGGTAGAAGATGTTCCGTCGCGTTAAGGACATCGAGTCTAACGCTTCGGTACAAGAAAATTGAGTCCCCTTGATTTTGCATTCGACTCGTTTGGGTGCGTTCATCGAGGTCCAGGCCTTTTTCTTGGATTGCTCGGTATCAAACTTTGGCTTTCCCTCGACGAAGAGCATGTTCACCTTACTAACTTGATTGAGCGGATCCATCAGAACGCCAGTGAAAAACACGGACGTTTTTTGCTGGTCCGATTCGCTGAAGCGACCTTCCACATCATTTGCATTTCCTTCAAGTGCCGATCTAACTTGGCTGGATGGTATCGCCAAGCAAATGTCAGAGCCCTTGAGTTTGATCGTGACAACGCCGATGACTCGCCCTTCGGCGTTGAAGAGCGGCCCTCCTGAATTTCCTGGGTTGACGGCAATATCCGCTTGAATTTGTTCAGGGATCGCTAAGGAAGCTAAACGCAAACTTGAGATATTGCCTTTCGATACTGTTGGTTCTGGCGCTTTGGCTGTCAGTGAAAGCAATTCCCCAAGAGGAAATCCGCAGGAGTAGACCAGTTGCGTTTCCATCAAGGTATCCGGTTCGATTTCCTGTAGTTTAACCGGCGCCGGTAGCTTGTCGGACTCCAAACGAATCACAACGAGATCATGCGATTTGTCGCGACCAACGACCGTACCCTTTACATCCAACTGTTGGTCCGAACCGGAATTGAAGGCCACCAAAATAATGGTTTCGTCCCCAACCACATGGGCATTGGTAACGACCAGCCCGACTGAATCCTTTTTGTAAACCAAAAAACCGGACCCCCTCGACGTTTTGGTGGCAACGAAGACCGATGCCGATTTGATCGCTTTCAAATCGGCCTGATTAAGCTGCGCGTGAAGGGGGGAGCCTAGGCTTAGTCCAATTGCAATGATTACGGAGCACACGGAAAAGAGATGGCGAAAATGGGCCTTCATCAATAAGCTTAGATGGATGTTCAAGTTCATTTTTCACGGGCTTTGTTATCTGGAATGTCTCGTGCAAGAACGTACTCGATGTCGTCCAAGCTCAGATCGTTAATCGGTACGCGCGTAATGGAGCCATCCGAGAGCATGATCTCCACGGTCTTCTTCTCGACCAGCCGAACGAAACTCCCTCTAACTGCTTTTGGGGACTCTCCAATAATCCAATTTCGAATCTCGGACTTCTCAATGACTTTAGCGATCTCAGCCGGCTTTGCCTCGATCTCTGCACCGATGTTCTTGGTTACTTGAATGGGAACAGGATAGCGAACGACCTTCTCCGTATTGCTTTTGATCTGTAGCCAGAGGTTTACAACCCCTACCGGGAACTTGGCAGGAACTTTCCATACAATCGTGTTCTTTTCCATTCGAGCACCGTCGGGAGCCGATTCGAGGGCGAACTCATATGGAGCGTCGACGCCAACCACCTCGATGGTATGTGAATACGTTTTGCCCTGATATGCGTTCGCCGGAAAAACACTGTCGACGACAAAGGAATTCGTATCTCGCAACGCCTGATCCAGATCAAAATCTCGAAAATACAACTTGCTCTCGCACGGGGGAAGTATTGCAAGTGTCTGATACTCAGGAATGAGCTTGATTCGCTCGATATGCTTTTCGTCTGAAATCGCAAAGCCTGACTCGTATGCTTGGAATGATTCCCATGAAGTGACGGGCAGTTCGTTCAGCTTCAAAATGGGCTCGTCCCATCCAGTTGCATAAACGGTCGCTTCGGCGTGCGAATCCACATTGGTTACGCCTAACTTTTCGAAGGCCACAAAAAAATTACCGTGAAGTGATGGGACAACCGTTCGCATGGCAGATTCCGTTGCCATTCGCTTTGGGAATGGCTTTACGCCATCCCGATCAGCGATTCCATTTTTTGAGTAAAAAAGGGACCCATTGAAATTCGGCCTATGCCAGTGTTCGGGGCGTTGCAATACAGGGTTCTCATCCGGCACATCAAAATGGGCGACGTCGTAGTATCGAACCCTAGTTTGCCCCAAAAAACTAAAGACGCGGCCATCGGAGGAAACGCTTGCGTTGTAGCTCGTTGTAAATGGTTCCGATTTCTTTAGAGGCTCCAACGATTGTTCATCGAGCAAGGTCAAACAGATTGAATACGTTTCAGGCACATACGAAACCAAACCGATCGGGCCATTGCCATAGGTGCCTGCGATGGCATGGATCAGTTTATCCACATTGGGAATCGTTTTGATTCGCTGCAGTTCAAGGTTTTCGAGCCGAAAGACAAAGACGGTTCCGTTGCTGGAGACCAAAAACAAGTTCGACGCCGTTCCTGCCAAATGAAAAGGGGAAGCGAACGGCAACGGAAGCGAGCGAACCGTTCGCGTTGCAACATCAACTAGGTCTACCATGGGGACGTCTGGATAAGCAATTGCGAGATACCTCGAACCTCCGACAGAAGTCATTGCATTCGGTATGGCGGGCAAGAGTATCTCAGACCACTTTTCCTTTGCCAAGGATCGCCGATTTGGTTCTTTTTCTAGATGGATCACTTCCGACTTAGGGGTAAGTCCATTTTGGGCAACGTTGCTGCCGGCAACACGCAATCGAAAGCAATGGAAAAAGGTGAGGCCCAGGGAATTGGAAAGCTGCAAAACGACGTTATGGACTGCCGTTGGGGAATTGGCTGGCACATCCCATTTCAGATCATTGGACTCCAGAACCATACCTGCGGGGCCCAACGCCAGGCCAACGGTGAACTCCTTCGTACTCGAGTTTGCCTCTATCTGATACTCAAATTTTTTGCCAGCTTCGATGCTAGTCTGCGGCGCAGAGGTACTGTGCAGGAAATCCCCTTTCAACTGTGGTGCTTTGATATTGAACCGATGAAGTCGAATCACGTTGCTGGTTGTCGTTTCCAACAAAGTCGACTTGCTTGAAATCAAATACAATCTCCGTGAGATCGGCTCAGCTGGATTGAACGATTTTCCGGAAACGCGAGGAATTACGAAGGCGGGGTCGGTGCTTCCTGGCGGCAGGATCTCTGCCCCACCTGTCGGCCGATGGATTACTGACCATTCGCTATCCATTGCCGGTGTCCATGAGCCAGCTTTTTCCGAAATGCTTGGGAGTGTTGGTATTCTTGAGACGGAACCATCCCGAAAAGAAAAACGTCCGTTCTTTCCGTAGCTAGTTGCACCTGAAAAATCGGGAAAGGAAATCTCACTCTTCTTCATGCAACGGAAACTCGTCCCGTAGGCCTGAAATCGCAAACCCGAATCGAACTCGAATAAACAACCGTCGCCAGATGCTGTAAGTGCATTACTTCCTCCTCCGAACAACTCATAATGTCCCCGATTTGGCAAGGAGTTAATCATCTTCATTGGAACAAAAGGATCGATGTGAGTCATTAGGAACTCACTGTCAGCTCTACGTTGGGGGCGATCGATCGCAGCCATGCATAGTGGACCATCAGAAAACGATCCACTTGCTGCACCCACAATCGTATTCTTCATCGGGATACGAATTGTAGGTTCGCGATCCCAATTCGAAAGCGACCACCGATCAAGCGTTTTCTCTGTAGGGTCAATGACCAATAGGTGCGATAGCGTTCCTGCGATCAGACAGTGTTGGTCCTTGAGTCGCAGTTCTTTGATGATTGTCCGCGACTTGACATCCACTATTACACAGGTGGGTGGATCCACAACTGCCAATGCGATGTAGGAAGCTCCCCCAGCCAATACAACTTGCTTTGGAGGGGACTGCAATTCAAGGATTGTTGGCTCGTCGGCAATAGTCAATAACGTCCAATGACTGCACAACCACCCAAACAACGCCACGATGAGAATCGTGTTCTTAGTTGCGTTTCGGGCCACCGCTGTAAACATGTTTTGTACAAGCTTACCCAAGCAAATCATTGCTCGGGAGGGTGAGGCTCCTGCCCAACCATTGCGTCGGCGGCTCGGCAGGAGCCTCGCCCTCCCAAAGGTTTTGCACTCCCTAAGGTTTTGACCGGACTTGGCATTGCAAGGATGTTTCGAGCAGTGGGGTTGGGCTCGAATCAACAACAACGAGGAAATCATGACTGGGTATTTTACTCTCGGGTTTTCGTGGCTTTGCTCATAGCCAGGGCGTATCGAATATCTTCAAGGCTCAATACCTTCACATCCAGTTTTTCCAATGAACCGTCTTCACGCTCAATCTCAACATGTTTTTTGTCCAAAATTCTAACGAATCGTCCACGACCAATAACCATGTCGGATTGATCTTTCCAATTTCTCATCTCAAAGCTTGAGCTTTTTTTAGGCGGAGAGTCCGAGATTTTTGGTTTCACTTCCTTTTTATTTCCTGAAGACGAATGCTGGATTACCTGCAACGGAATTGGGTACTCAATTTTTTGCCCCCCTGAATCCTGAATCTCGATTCTCACAACAACTTCGCCCGCCTCGACATCATTCGGTACATCCCACGAAAAAACATTATGCACCAGCTTAGCGTCGGCAGGCGCCTCCTGCAGGTGAAGCGTATATGGTCCTTTTGTGGCCACCACGTCGATTTCGTGTCGCAAGGTCGAGCCTGCGAATGCATTCGCAGGTGGGACCGAATCGATGAACAATACATTGGGCCTCTTCTTAAGCTCTGCCGCCACGCTGAATTTTCGAATGTGAATATGATGAACTCCAATCACCGCAATGGCTTCGTGCTCAGGAACAAGCCAAAAGCGTTTAAAGCTTGGTATGGTCGGCTGCATTCGATTTAGCGAACGCCCCTCCGTTTCTGTGGCGAGTGGCAAATTCAGAACAACACCGATGGGATCGATGTCCCCTACAGAATAGATCGTCGCGTAACTCTTGGGCTCATTGAAGCGATTCGCCTGAGAATTTCCAATGAAGGCAAAGAGATTTCCTTGACTCGATGGGACCACGATACCATCTATGATTGGAAATCGGCCGCCTGAAAACAGGGGCACTCCACCTCGAGACAGCGGGCCAAATTGACAAAAGACCACGGAGCCATTGAAATTCGTAGGAGCATAGCCCTGCGGTGCGGTGACCTCGAGCAACGACTTTGTTGCGGGAAGTGTCTCGTTCAAGCGAAGATGATCCAAGTCGTATACCAACAACCTATTCTCAAGAACACATGAGAAGACACGTCCATCCGACGAAACCTGGCAATCTGGACTCACCAAAAAAGGCTTCGGGTTCGCGACGTCGAGTGTTTCGATGTCGAGGAGCACCAACCCATAGGAATCACCTCGCTTGGTAATTACACCGAGCGGCCCGTTTCCATAGGCACCAGCGATCAAGTCCACGCCGACTCCCTTTGCAAGTTCAGGAAAGAGAACGGACTTTTCCTTTTGAAACGTCTTCAGATCAAAACGAGTTATCTCATCCCCAGATTCAGACATGCAAAATAGCTTGTTCGCTGTTCCAGCAATCAAGTGCCCACCGCGGCGATCTCCTGTGAACAACTTCTCAATTCGCATCGACGAAAAGTCGAGAAGAAAATCAACATTCCCTCTACCCGCCATCGCCAAGAAGCGACCTTTGCCAACCAATGCCACGGAGTTCGAATACTCGGTGTGATTGATTTTCAGGTCCAAACTTTCGGAGCGTGTCTTGTCCTCCGACTTGGTCGTGTCATCGCCAAAATCCGTTCCGGTCATGCCTAGGCTCAATAGACCAACCGCAAAAACCGTAAGAAAACATCGGGACCCGATTTGCGAAGCCACCATTTAAATAAGTTTGGATTCGAGGGGGAATTCGAAAGCGATACAACGTGCATTCGATTTCGATGAGCATGCGTTGAATAGGTAAACATTCTATACTACGATGAAATGAAGTGCCACGTCGCTGTCACGATTCGCCCCCACCAAAAAAAGAAATTTATGACTGCCATCCGAGTTCTGGTCAGAAAGCTAGTGCCGTGATCCCGAATCAACCTTGATTGGGAATCGCCTTTGACAGTATTCTTCGCCAATTAGCCAGACTCACTTTTGCTTGGGAGCGACAACATGCCAGGGAAGGCAGCGAAGATTCAGGTAACTGAACGACAATT
>JANPHB010000313.1:0-14975 GCA_031424235.1 Pirellula sp. | reverse complement strand
AATCCGAATGACATTTGCGTTGCAGACTGTATACTCATGGTCGGTCCTTCTGATGCGTCGTAAGCTGCTTGTGATAAACAACTTATACGCACAGAGGGCCGTTTTCGTTCAACAACCAATGAATAATCCGCGCTAGCCGCGTTTTCCAAAGTGCAGGAAATTTCTCGATTGCGAATGCGATTGGAGAGTCTGGTTAAACGTTAGGGTTTACCATATCCGTCCGGCCAACAGTCGAAATAATCCGGTGAAGCCGAATTGCACGCGAGGAACTGTTGGGGGATTTGCCGATAACAAGTCTGGTATTTCCGTTGGAGACACGCGCATTTCTTCCGTTGGATGAATAGAATAGGCCTGGGGTAAGCAACATGCCAGGCGTGGAAATGGATAGATCGCTTTTCATCTTGTTCGCTTCTCGTATTCGGTACTTCCTATCCATATGATCGCACAGAGTTTCAGTGCAATGGCGAAAACACGAAGCGATTCGACGCAGCTGCGTGCCCGTCAACGTCTCGGGAAATACCGGATTGAACGCCGATTGGCTCAAGGTGGCTTTGCGTTCGTCTATCAAGCGTTGGACACCATCGAGGGAGTCCGAGTCGCGCTCAAGATGCCTCACCAATACAACGTGACGGCGAGCATGCTCGACAATTTTCACCGCGAAGCGAGATTGGTTGCCAAGCTCGATCATCCGAATATCCTACCGTTAAAGGACGCGAGTTTCATCGACGGTCGATTTGTCATTACAAGTCGACTAGGTGAAAAGACGTTGGCTTGCCGACTACGCAATCGAATATCTTTCGATTCGGCGCTGCTTTTGATTGAACAGATGATTGATGGCGTTGCTTATGCGCATCGCAACAAGATCATTCACTGCGACATCAAACCTGAGAACATGATTCTGCTGCCAGATGGCAGATTGCAGCTGATGGATTTTGGAATCGCGAAAGTAGCTCAGCACACCATCGTCAAGACAATGATTGCGTCAGGTTCTGGCACCGTCGGATACATGGCTCCTGAACAGGCCATGGGGCGTCCTAGTGCGCGATCAGACGTTTTCTCGATCGGCTTGATCGCATACAAAATCTTGACGGGGCATTTACCGGAATGGCCTTTTGAATGGCCACCTGCTGGTTATGCAACGTTACGCCGCAAAGCCCATCCGGATTTGATTGCGGTCATACGTCGGGCGCTTGAGTTAAGGCCAAGTCGACGTTATCGAGATGCGAATGACTTGTTAAGGGCTTTTCGGGCTGTCAAGGCAAGGTCCTTAAAGTTTGCGCATCGGCATCGCGCTGCAACCAACGGTAAGAGCGCAAGCGGCAAGACGACTTGAGTGTCGAACAATTGTCTCAATTGTTCATGGCGACAATTGGGACAATGGTGCGACACTAGATTCGCTACAGTCGCTACGATCGGAATCTCTGAAAAACTCTATCTACTCAGGAGCCTTGAGCGGACCAGAAAATTCTGCCATAGGTCCTTTTAGGGGCTATATACCTTGGGTCATTAACTCAAAGGATCTTAGGTATGGTAGTCATAATCGGTTGTATCGTTGTTACTGGATCAGTTATCGGCGGCTTTATTTGGGCAGGCGGTGACGTAATGGCGCTCAATCAACCCTCTGAATTTTTTACGATCGGTGGTGCTTCTCTTGGCGCCTTGATCGTGATGTCGCCGTTTCCTGTCTTGAAAGGAATCGTTGCGGGTATGATTCAAGCATTGAAGGGGGCACCGTATTCTAAGGCCTCTTACGAGGAGACGTTCGCGGCACTTTACGAGTTATTTCGAATTGCTCGCCGAGATGGTCTTCTGGCTTTGGAAGGACATATTTCCGATCCGCACAAAAGCGCTGTTTTTGCCAAGTATCCAAAGCTCGCGGCGGACCATCATGCAACCGAGTTCATTAAAGGCGCCTTCGGGCCGGTGATCGACGGATCGGTTCGTCCAGAAGACATTGGCACCCTCATGGATACTGAAATTGCCGCGATGGAGTCTGAACACCACCATCCAGTCGATGCGTTGTCCAAGACTGCGGACGGCTTGCCAGGGTTCGGGATCGTCGCAGCAGTTCTCGGGATCGTGGTAACGATGGGGCACATCGATGGGCCGCCCGCAGAAATCGGTCACCACGTGGGTTCTGCTCTTGTTGGAACGTTCCTCGGAATTCTCGCATCTTACGGATTCTTAGGACCACTCGCAGCCAAGATGGGTAGCATCGGCCACGCGGAGGCTGCCTATTTCCGAACGATTGCAGTGATTCTCCAAGGCTTCTTCAACGGAAGTCAACCCAAGATGGCAATTGAAGCGGGGCGGCGCGGACTCGAAAGCGATGTACGACCTTCCGGCGAAGACATAGAAAAGCTGTTTAAAACTGTTGATGCAGGTGGAGCGTAAACGATGGCAAGCGGTGGCGGTGGTGCATGGAAAGTCGCGTACGCAGACTTCGTAACGGCGATGATGGCGTTCTTTATGGTGATGTGGCTTACCTCGCAAAAGCCCGAAGTCATCACGGCTGTAGCGGAACATTTTCGCAACCCAGGTGGGAAACGCTTAACAGGCAATGACTCCAAGTCGATGCTGCCCTCCAACAACAATGGCAATGGAGCTCGCCGCGTAACCAAAGTGCGCGGCACGAAAAAATCCGAAGGCGAAAACAAGTATCGCAAGATGACGGATGAAGGTGACAAGAGTAACGTTGGCACGATCGTTCTTTTCCCGTTGAACTCTACGGAGCTAAGCGACGACGGCAAGGAAAGACTTTTGGACTTAATTCCGGAGTTGGAAGGCAAGCTGCATCGAATTGAGGTCCGGGGCCATGCCGCGAGCAACGGGAATACGTCCCAGTCCTCCTTAGACGCTTGGAACATTTCCTACAAACGAGCCATGTCGGTAACACAGTACCTTCTAGAACAAGGTATCGATCCGCGTCGCCTTCGTCCGAGCGCTGCTGGCAACTCCGATCCAAGATTTGTTGCAGAGCAAGTCGATCTGGCTAGCGACTCACGGGTAGAAGTCTACGTGTTGACCGAGGTGTTCGAAGAGCCTTCCGGTAAAATAGAGCGGCTAACTTCCGGCAAAATACTCGACGCGAAGGCGGCCGAGGAAGGTGCCAAAGCAAAAGCTGCAGCAGTTCCAGCCAAAGGCGGACATTAGAGAGTTGTCAGTTATCAGTTGTCAGTTTACGCTTTAGGCCTTAAGCCTCACTACTCACTACTACTCACAACTTAAAACTTAAAACTGACAACTGACAACTTAAAACTACTGATTCACCATGTCATCCAATTGGCGGGCTGCCGTGTGGGTCAGGAATCGACGCGAAATGTAGTCGCCTAAATCATGTAATTGCAAAGAAAACTCGCGTAGCCGGCTTCGTAAGATGGCTCGTTCTTCTTTGCCCGTTTCATCTTTGACGACATCCTCACCTAACGCATCCGCATCGAAGAGTCGCAGATTGCCGCGGCATTCCGTGATCTTTTTGCGATATCGAGCCACCTCGGATTTATCGGCCGCAGGCAATGCGTCCAAATGCTGCATGATCTGAACAAACTGGAAGGCTAGGCCGCGAGGGTTCGACGGGTCTACCACCAGCAAGTCCAGCACAGGACCGATTTCGTAGCTCATCAAATATCGGTAGCGGTAGGTCATCGAGCTATCGCAGATGTCGAGCAACGCTTCGAGCAACTGCCGCGAGCTTTTTGAATAGGGAACCAACAGCATCTCGATCAACCGTAGCAGATTCTGAGCTCGATCAATGCGTCTGCCTAAGTCGAGAAAGTGCCAGCCTGGTCCTCGAGTCATGCTCTCCGATGCGAGGCCTGCAAAAGCAGATAGGTGACTGATGACTTGATTGAGGGTTGACAGCGATTCCCCCATGCGTTCTCGCTGTCCTTGCCAGGGTATCAGCGTCGAATAGTCAAGTCTGCTCAAGATCTGCCAGGAATCTAAGCTGAGCCGATCTCGAATCGTTTCTGCGTTTCTTAGGATTCGGCTTGAGGCATTCGCCAGACCATCCGACTGATTTTGCTCGAATACAAAGTGAAGAACCGTCTGCCGCATGTCATAAAGAGCCAACGTCTCATCTTTAGGTGGCTCAACCGGCAAGTTGGAACTTTCGCAAAGTGCTCGTACGACTTGCCATTGGGATGGGAGCGAATCGGAGGATACTTCGGAAGTGAGCTGGGAACTGCAGTATCTAGCATGTTTTGCCATAAACTCCATGCGTTCGGCAAACCGTCCCAGCCAAAACATATGCTCAGCAACACGGCTCGGGAGATCCATCGCGGTGCGTCGAAGTTCGACATTCTGTTTGCTTCCCCCCAGCAATGTTACTGGTTTTACAGGTCCATTGTTGAGCACCCAAACATCTTTGCTCATCGAGCCACAGGTAAGGCTCTCATCTAGTTTTTCAGAGGAGTCCGCCACGCGAGCGACGCCTCCCGGCATGATCTCAAGTCGGTTTTTGGTTGCGCAGCCAAAGAGTCGAATCACGGAGGGCCAAGCCACCACGTGATTGTTCACCCAAGTGGGAGTTCGACTAAACTCTGGAATAGCCGTCGCAACGTATCGCCAGGGAGTTTTTCGTATGTCGTTTGTGATCGCTTCGCGTTGAAATGAGCTTAGGTGAGCACCATTGGTCTGTGTTGCAGAATGTCGTACGAAAGAATCACGCAGCAATAAGTTGCCGATGTTTGCAATGACATATTCCATCGAATCTTTGTCACCGCACCACCACATGGGCATATTCGGCAATTGCAAATCCTGGTTCAGAAGCACTCGGCAAAGACGTGGCAAAATCGCGGTCACTGCAGGACTTTCGGTCCAACCTGTACCTAGCCCATTGGCGAGCAAGACGGTGTTGCCGCGCTCCGCTTGCGCCAAGCCTGGAATGCCCTCGCTGGATGATGGGTCGATCTCCAGAGGATCGCACATGGTATCCGGAAGACGTCGCAGGATGCTATCGATTCGAACAAGTCCGCCTAACGTCTTTAGGTAAACCGCGCCGCCACGAACGGTTAAGTCGGTCGTTTGAGTGAGCGTATAGCCAAGGTATCTTGCGAGGTAAGCATCTTCGAAGTAAGTTTGGCTTTGAACACCAGGCGAGAGCAACGCCGATCTCGCGTTCTTTTCTCGAATCGGAGATGCGTCTTGCAAGGAGTGACGCAAGGTTCCGAAGAAACCAGCCAATCGTTGCACCTGTAGTTTCTGAAAGTCTTCGGACAGGATGCGAGACATCGCAATTCGGTTTTCGACCGCGTGGCCGCAACCGCTAGGACCTTGAGTCCGATCGGCTAGGACCTGCCAGTTTCCGTTGCTGCTTCGCGAGATTTGGGCAGCATAGAGGTAGAGCTTTCGCCCCGCCGGGACGCCTAGCGTTCGTCGCGCGGGTCGCAAAAAAGCCGGGCAGCCATGCACCAATTCGCTCGGAAGAACACCCTCTGCCAACAGGCGTTGTTCGCCGTAAACATCTTGCAGCAACAAATCGAGCACTTGCATCCGTTGCTGCATGCCCGCGCAAAGCGTGGTCCATTCTGACGCTTCAAGCACAAAAGGAATTGGGTCCAGAGCCCATGCGTGCGGTACCCCAGACTTGATATGTTGCCCGGTCGAGGCTGGCGGATTGTCCTTGAGGGATTGCTTTGCCAATCTCCAGCGAACGTAAACTTCTGGCCCTGTTAGCCGAGGTTCAACGCCGATCAAACGACGGTATGCGGAACGAACTTCACCTTGACTGTTGGTCAATTCATCGAAAGGGCCATCGAATGTCCGGTACGCGGACAACAGGTCCGTGATTGCATCTGCATCCTTGCTATGTGAATCAGGCATCCATGCTCCTATTGATGGAATTGTTTTGTTATCAAAGTGGGACCTGTTGATGAAAAGTGGGCGATGTTTGTAACACGCGCGCTTCACCTAGTTGGTGTAACTAACCAGCTTTTGCCTCGCTTGTTCAAGCAAAGGTTGGATGGCATTCCCCATTTCCGGCATTGCGTTGATGCGGTCGATGACGGGATTAAGCTTTTCGATTTGTGTGAGTAGCAATTCGTCGACCTTGGTTCGCTCGTTGCTCGAGAGGGTATTGAGTCCGTGCCCCATCGCATCGATCTTCGTAACGATTTCTTTGAGTCCGGGCAAAGCACGTTCGGCACTTTCGGAATCCTTAACACCATCGAGATTCGTCAATAGATCTTCGATGATCTCCGTCAGGCCTGCTTTCATGGTTTTGATACTCATTGGCGCAGTAATTGAGGCTGGCGCGAGTTCGATCATTCCTCGCCGTTGTCCACGCATCCCCTTAGCTACGTCGACGGGTTCGCTTTCAGCTTTCTTAGGTTCGTTCTTGCCGCTGTTCATAAAGAAGATTCCAGCTCCAACGATGGCGGCAATCACAGCGCCAGGAATGAGTATTTTGCCTAACCCATCGCCCTTGATCGGTGTTTCTTCGTCGACTTCGTTCACTTTATCTGCTCCGGTTTTGAAAGTGCTCCAACTGCCTATTGTAAACTATACCAAATTTGCTTTTCCAGGTAACGCGGTTAACTTTACCGGTTTTCATCGTTGTGGGGTGTTGGTAAGTATTTCTAGACTTCCGGAAATGGGGAGCCAACTTTAGAGGAACTGAAAAAACGGCAACAAATGGCTGGGCTGCAATCATGTTTTTTGCTGATAACCGATTCACGTGGCTAATGCCACCTATCGGGTCGCTCCAAACCCGTTGCATTTTGTGTTGACATCGATCTTCCGCTCCAACGATTCGATCGATGGCTCCAACAACACATTTCAGCAACAGCCCGATTCCAACCAATCCATGCTAAAGTATCTCTGGAGAAAATTTCTATGCGCTCTCTCGTGGCGGCCGTTATTTTCGTAGCGGCCTCGTCGACGTCGTTATCGGCAAACCAACTTACAGGTCTTTTCAAAACGACCAATCATGATTTCGGAACTGTTGCGCGGGCTGCAAAAACCGAATATCGCTTCACCTTTGATAATCCCTACAACCAGACCATTCACGTGCGCAGCGTTCGGACTTCTTGTGGCTGTACGTCACCTAGCGTAGAGACCGAGACTGTTCCACCTGGTGGACGAGGAAGTATCTTAGCCAAATTCAACACAGGCACCCACACGGGCTCGAAAGCAGCAACGCTTACTGTCACATTCGATAAGCCATCGTTTAGCGAAGTTCAGTTGCATGTCAAAGGATACATCCGTTCAGATGTGGTTTTTCAGCCAGGTGAAGCGACCTTTGGCGACATTTTGCAGGGAACTTCGAAGTCGATAGAGGTCGGAGTCGATTATGCTGGGAAACCCGCTTGGCAAATCAACAAAGTTACTACTAGCGACAATTTTGTGACAGTAGTTCCGACAGAAGTATCTCGTCAAAATGGCAGAATTCGCTACTCACTAGCCGTGTCGATCTCAGGTGACGCCCCTGTCGGGCCATTGGAAAGCGAGATCATCGTTCACACAAACGATCGTAACTTAACCACAGTCCCGCTCCGTTTGGTGGCGAACATTGCCCCTGAAGTTTCTGTGTCGCCGCAAACGCTATCGCTCGGTGATATCATGGAGGGCGAACCCATTAAGCAGTTGATCGTTTTGAAAGGGCTTCAACCGTTTCTCATCAAATCGGTGGAAAGCAACGAATTTGAAATCGAAGCAAAGCTGAACGAAGAAACGAAAACTCTGCATGCACTTCCGTTGATTATTCGTCCAAAGGCACAGGATTTTGGCAAAGAGATCAAGGGAAAGATTACGTTTTCGACCGATTTGCCAGATCGGCCACAACTTGACGTCGGAACAGTTTTTCGATTGAAATCCGCGATTGAGAAGTAGATTTCGACCACAAAAGATTGCGGCTACCACTTTTATCGTGGTAGCCGCGTCGATAATCGTTGAATATCAAGATTCTTAGCGTACTTGGTTTGACCAATTCTCCGGATACGTCTACTCTCATTGCGTTTCCTAATAACCGAAACGCTAGTTTGATGAACTTGTTCTACGATGACCGCGACGATTCTGTCCATCAACGACGCGGCAGCCGTATCTTGTATTGGCTAGATGACCTCAAGGGGCAACCCATTGCTGAGTCGCAGTCCAATTCGGAGGACGGTTTTTTCTTTTCCGTGGCCGGTTCGATTTCGGAGTACGCCGAATTAGTAGCGGACCGCCCCAATCTTCGAGATCGAGCGGAGGAGCGACTTCCTCTTATGAGTCTCGCTTCTGTTTTGGATTGCATGGCAGCCAAGTCCGTGGAGGTTCCGATGTCTCGCACTTGGCGACTGGCTTGGAATGAACCAATTCCAGACGACATCGTTTATCCATTGTTTGTTCGCGCGTCCGATAGTTCGCTAAAACTCGGCGGATCAATCTCTCGAGTCCGAAACGCAAATGAACTGCTTTTAGAGGCGGAGGAGATTCGCAGGCTTTTAGGTTGGAACGCGATGGTGATTGCGCGCGAGTGGAAAGAATGCGTGCCCGCTGGCACGGGTACGTACGGGGTCCTGCCTCAAGAAATCCGTGTGTGGGTCGTTGATGGCCAGCCTTTTGCTTGGTCCTTTCTGCATCTAAAGGAGGTGCCGTCGCCAACAGGGTTCCCGCCGTCGGCTGCGGACTTGCAACAACTTGCAAACTACGCTGGACGAGTATCTGTTGCATTCGAGTCGCGTTGCTTAGTTGTGGACTTTGCCCGCGAGGTTCAGCGAGGATGGACCTTTGTGGATGCCAGCGCAGGGAGCTCTGCCGTGACGGACCACGAAGGTGTGTTCAAGGCAGTTGCTTCGAAATTGATAGGGAAAAAGTTCCCATTCCACTCCGACAAAGTAGGAGGGTTGTTCTAGGCCTATTTGGACCGTAGGTCACCCGCACCCTGCTCTTTCAAAAAGCATTCGTAGGTCGACACAATACCTTGTTCCAGTGCAATTTTCGGTGCCCAACCTGTGGACCTGATCAGAGTTGTGTCGGTTAGTTTTCTAGGCGTTCCGTCGGGCTTGGTAGGGTCGGTTAGGATTTTGCCGGTAAAGCCAACCGTCTTCGCGACCAAATGCGCAAGGTCCAGGATGCTCACATCGACACTTGTGCCCACGTTCACCCAGTCGGGAGGATTGTCGAGTTGGCATAGATGCAGAATCGCTTCCGCCAAGTCGTCGACATGCAAAAACTCCCGAAGGGGAGTTCCGGTTCCCCACATCGTCACGGTCTCGTCACCACGAATTTTCGCTTCGTGAAATCGGCGAATGAGTCCCGGGAGTACGTGACTGTGGTCAGGATGGTAATTGTCTCCAGGGCCATAAAGATTCGTCGGCATTGCGGAGTGGTACATTACACCATACTGCTGGCGAAAATATTGGCAAAGCTTCAAACCTGCGATCTTTGCCAAAGCGTATGCTTCATTGGTCAGCTCCAACGGACTTGCGAGCAACTCTTGCTCCTTAATTGGTTGAGCAGCCATTCTGGGATAGATACAGGTGCTCCCTAAAAAGAGGAAGCGCTTAACGCCATTCCGATAACTGGCATGGATCGTTGCCAACTCTTGTCTCAAGTTATCCGACAAGAACTCGACGGGAAACGTTTTATTGGCGTGAATCCCGCCAACCTTGGCTGAGGCGAAAATCACGGTTGCAGGCCGGTTTTTTGAAAAGAACTCGTTTACCTGCGACTCTTCGCACAAGTCCAATTCTTTTCGCGTGCGTGTTATAACGTCAACTCCAGGAATCGATGCAAGTCTACGGCAAACTGCGGAACCTACCATACCACCATGGCCGGCAACAAAGACAGGGGATTCAATCATGGATGGGAGAAATGCAGAATGGAGAAAGTGCGAGAATATCAATCTACGATCAACAAAGGGCAGATCATAGGTTGATGACAGATTCTATGTCAAATGGGTTCCAATTGGCAATCGTCAAGTGCGACGCTGGCTCCCCGTCCCATGTAACGCACCGAGATCAACAATCGAACTTCGTTTTCCCGTCGAATGATCGTCCCCTCAAACCCCTTAAAGACCCCGGTTTTCACTCTCACTTTTTGACCAGGCTGCAGCCTTAACTCGGGCGCTAATGGCGAATCCGTAAGAATCAACCTGCGAATCTGGCGTAAATCGGTTACGAGTTCCAATGAATCAGCAACAGGCATCCACCGACTCACACTTCCCGTCGAAACCGCGTTGAAACGGGCCATCTCGTCTCCCATAATGAAGACATAGTTCGGAAAGAGAGGTTCTACGCTCGTTCGCATTCTCCCCTGAGGTGAGCGATAACGCCTCGCAATCGTAGGACCATAAAATGGAATCTCAATTTCAATGAGCTGCCGCATCAGCTTTTTTTCGAACCTGGCCAAGGTGTAAAGTGCCCACCAAGTCCCAATCTCCGCCTTCGAATTAGCGACGACAATGTCAGACTGAGGCGTCAAAACGGGACTTTCCGTCGGGTCATCTTCCCTCGCCCCGTTCGATTCGAGGAGATTTTTCCTACCGGCGTCCACGGTTTCCCCTGGGCCTGTTTCCCCTGGGCCGGATCCCCCAGATTCCGACTCTTCTGATTCGGGCTCGTCCAATAAATTGAGCGGCCAAATGTCCTGTTCAGGTTTTAGCAGCGGCATGGGAGATTCTTAGAGTCTTGTCTCAGGCGCAGTTTGGTGGACTGATTCGGGGTACGAAAATATTTTTCGTTCGGTAGCCAAAAAATCTATCCCTTTTCTAGCTGGAATGTCTCCAAAATCTCAAAGAGTCTTTCCTTGTCCCCCCATTCGGTACGAAAATCAAAATTCGTTTCCAACTGCTTTGTCATCGCAAAGCCTTACTGGATTGATCTTTGCAGGAGTTCGATTGACGCAAAAGAAAGGAATCGATACCCTCCCCGGCGACCAATTGTCGAAAATGCGTAGAATACATCGGTCAAATGGGCTCAAGCCCACCCCACCCTCATGGGGGTTGTTGTTTTTTTATCCAGTCCTGAGTCGGGGGATTGGAAAGATTCCAAGAATCCACTTTCGGACGAATTTTAATAATGGATCTGCTCGAGAAATTTTGGGAAGGTACCACCAACACAATCAATGGAGTGTTGGGGGGAATCGATCGTGGACTTACTACCTTTTTCGGGTCTGCAAATTCACGACAGATCAAACGCTATACGCTACAGGCCCAGCAGGTTGGTTTGCTTGAGCCTCGAATGATCGCGATGAGCGATAGTGAGCTTCGCGAGCAAACCGACAAATTCAAGCAGCGACTAAGCGACGGCGAAACGATTGAGGATATCCTCGTCGAGGCCTTTGCGACTTGTCGGGAAGCGGGCCGCCGATTCATGAAGATGCGTCACTACGACGTACAACTGATAGGCGGTATGGTTCTCAATGGCGGCAACATTGCAGAAATGATCACGGGCGAAGGAAAAACGCTCGTGGCTACCTTGCCTACTTACCTCAACGCGCTCGAAGGACGTGGCGTTCACGTCGTGACCGTCAATGATTATCTCGCGCGTCGCGATATGGAGTGGATGGCTCCGCTCTACATGGGACTGGGGCTCACCGTCGGTAATATCCAGAGCGGTATGGACAACGATGAACGCCAAAAGTCCTACGCCTGTGATATCACCTACGCAACCAACAATGAACTCGGGTTCGACTACCTCCGAGACAATATGCGCATGGCCAGCCGTGGTGACAACCGGTTCCCAGCGCACATGCAACAGGTCCAAGGTCCGCTGCACTATGCCGTTATCGACGAAGTGGACAATATCCTCATCGACGAGGCAAGAACACCGCTTATTATCTCCGGTTCAGCTGCCCGCGACCTCGCAAAATACAGCGAAGCAGATCGCGTGGCAAAGGCTCTTAAAAAGGAAGAGCACTTCGTCGTAAACGAAAAAGACCATACGGTAAACCTGACCGATGCAGGGATCCGCGACGCAGAAAAGCTCGCAGGTGTCGAAAGCTTTTACACCGTCGGCAACATGGAATGGCCACACTTGTTGGACAATGCGCTCAAAGCACACCACCTTTATAAACGCGATGTGAACTACGTCGTCAAGGAAGGAGCTATCATCATCGTCGACGAGTTTACAGGTCGACTCATGGATGGTCGTCAATGGAGCGATGGTCTGCACCAAGCCGTTGAAGCCAAAGAAGGCGTTCGAATCAAGGAGGAGACTCAAACTCTCGCAACCATCACTCTGCAAAACTTCTTCAAGCTCTACAAGAAGATCTCCGGCATGACGGGAACGGCCATGACCGAGGCGAGCGAGTTTAGCAAAATCTACAATCTCGGCGTTACCGCTATTCCATCCAATCGCGGTCTTCAACGTATCGAATTCCCAGATTCGATCTACCTGACCGAGAAGGAAAAGTACGCAGCTGTTGCCGACGAAATTGAACGTGTCCACAAATACGACACGCTCCATTTCAAAGATCGAAAACGAGGTTTCCTGATTGGAACCATTCAGTCCGAAGACGAAACCAACATCAAAATCAAAAAGTCCGACTCCAAAGAGGTTGAGCAAATCGCTGTTGCCGATGTCGACACGATCGAACGTTCCTCGCGACCAATCCTGGTTGGTACGGTATCCATCGAAAAGAGCGAACGACTATCTAAACTCCTCGATCAACGCGGCGTCACTCACGAAGTTCTCAACGCCAAACAACATAAACGCGAAGCCGAAATTATCGCACAGGCCGGCCGCCGAAAATCCGTTACGATCGCAACCAACATGGCCGGTCGTGGAACGGACATCATCCTCGGTGGCAACGCGGAAACGATGGCGTGGGCGCAACTGCAAGACAAGTACCCGACCCGCCTAGAAGTTCCTAAGGAAGAATGGGACGCTCTGGTTCACGAAATCGACCAGCGCGAAAAGATGAAGGAAGAAGGGGAACGAGTTCGCGAACTTGGCGGCCTTTATGTTGTCGCCACAGAACGACACGAATCTCGCCGAATCGACCTTCAATTGCGTGGTCGATGCGGTCGTCAAGGCGATCCGGGCTCCAGCCGATTTTATCTTTCGCTCGAAGACGACCTGATGCGAATCTTCGCTGGCGAATGGGTTCGCGAGTGGATGAAGAGAATGGGGATGGGGGAGGGGGACGCGATCGAAAGCCCTTATGTCTCCAAGCGAATCTCGGGCGCTCAAAAGAAAGTCGAAGAGCGAAACTTTGAAGCCCGAAAGAGCTTGCTTGAATACGACGAAGTCATGGACTACCAACGCAAAAAAGTCTACGGTTATCGCCAACAGATCCTAGACGGCACAAGCTGTCGTGATCTTGTCATGTTTCAGCTCCGCCAGCAAATCGAGAAAAACGTTGCGCAGTTCTGTGACCCGATGTTCGGTCCGGATTCCTACGCGAAATGGGCGGGCTCTAAGCTAGGTGTCGAACTAGAGCCAAAGGACTTCCGCGGCGTTGATCCAGCGACTGCTGTTGCCTACGCCAAAGACAAAGCCGAACGAACTGCCGAAACCCAGATCCTCGATGCGCTCGACGAAAACATGCCCACCGAAGAGGAGCCATCGGAATGGAACTGGGAGGCCATGGCCAAGTGGGTGAATGCGAGATTCGGGGCCAACTATACCGTGGGGATGCTTCGCAAGATTGACCGCGACCGCATGGACGAGGAGCTGATCGGCCAATCTCAAAAGTACATCGCAGGGATCGATCTTTCCGAAGGGGACGCGTTCCTGCGCGAGGAGTTCGGGCTGAAAATGCTCGTCGGCTGGATGAAAAACAAGTTTGGAATCGATATTGCATTGGAAGAGGTGCGCGGCCCCGAGACAGAGCAACTCTCAGAAAAACTTCTGGCTAAAGCGGAGGAAACTTACATCGAACGCGAAAGCCAGTTTCCGATCATGGTGTCGTTCAGTCGATTCCAACAGCAAACCGGCCCAAACAACTATAGTATCGATGGCGCAGCACTAGCCGATTGGGCATCGACAAGGTTCGAAGACCTAACCGTATTGGAACAACTGCAAGCAGACTCCGAAAAGTCGACTGAGACGTTGGTTGCCATTAGTCGACGCTCGGTAGAGAAAGCCATCGAACTTAGGAAAACAGCAGCCGAAAAAGCCGAGAGTATTTTCGGAAAGAGTAGCAAGTCGCTTAAGGATGTTCTTGGGAATTCCGCAACGGAAATGGAAGCGGTTGCCGAATGGATGCGGAAAACAATCGGCTGGACCGGAGAAACGCAGGAGCTAAAGAAGCTGGATAAGACGGAGCTTTCCAACAAGTTCATGCAATCGATCGACGACAGGTACTTCCCCGAAATCCGACGTATGGAGCGAACTGTTCTGCTCACGCAATTGGACTCAGCATGGAAAGACCACTTGCTCGCGATGGACCATGTCCGCAGCAGCGTTAATTTCCGAAGCATGGGCCAGATGGATCCCAAGGTCGAATACAAACGCGAGGGAATGAAGCTGTTCGAAGAAATGTGGCTCTCCATCGGCGAGCGTATGACCGACGTGATTTTCCGTATGGAAGCCATGGACAGCGACATTGTTTCAGACTCCTGGGTCGAGAACAAATCGGTCGCTCGACATGATTCGTACGATGCCACCAGTCAGCTACTGGCCGAGAAAGAAGCCGATCTCGCATCGGCAGACGCGGCTGGCGGTGAACCGCCACGCATCGAAGCCATTCGTAACCGAGGCGAACGCCTTGGCCGAAATGACCCCTGCACCTGCGGCTCTGGCAAGAAGTACAAGAACTGCTGCATGCGAAAGCAAGTGTAAAGCGATTGTCCCAATCGCTTGGCGGGTACTTTACCTCCGGAGCAACACCAATGTTTTGACGTGCCAAAGCGGCGCGAGGCGAGATGTAACTTTATTTTTCTTGCTCCCCTCGCCCCGAAGCGGCAACGCTGTGAAGCATTTCTAACAACGAAAACAAAGGGCAACGATTCAATCGTCGCGTCGGGGAGGTGCGAATTTTGGCTAGTCACTTTTGCCGACATTGACTTTTGATATTTGTCGTTTTGTCCGGCTCGGGCTTGTCCCGAA
>JANPHB010000312.1:0-3487 GCA_031424235.1 Pirellula sp. | reverse complement strand
AATTGTCGTTCAGTTACCTGAATCTTCGCTGCCTTCCCTGGCATGTTGTCGCTCCCAAGCAAAAGTGAGTCTGGCTAATTGGCGAAGAATACTGTCAAAGGCGATTCCCAATCAAGGTTGATTCGGGATCACGGCACTAGGAATTGTTCGGCCCGGCGCCGTTTAACTCATTCTCAATGTACTCCATCTGGCCCGTTGAATGGCCAAGAGGGCTATTCGGATTCGAATCTTTGGCTTGTAGCCGAGCAAACACCGACGCTCCGGCGTGTCAAACCGGAGCGGGTTGGGGGGCAAGCGCATTCACCTAAGTTGGTTGCGTCCTTGCCCCAAGCTTGCTTCCCAGGAGATGAACCGCCAAATTCGGCCCCGCAGTCTAGCCAGGTGGCGTGGCAGGGGACCGGCGAAATCTTGGCCCCTAGCCGCTTTTTTCTTTGTTCGTTGCGGTTGTGGTTTGCCAAAGCGATCATTTGATTCTAGCCGATAAGGACAATCGCGATCCGAACGCGTGAGCATTTTTTATTGTGCGAACTTAGAGTCTGAGTTGGCTATGCACAGAGTGGGTTATCGCATCACCATTTAATGTACGATTTAACAGACGTTACCGGACCATCAGCATTCGCCCAACGCCAATAGATACCATCCGCCGTTTGACGGGCTTCTACGATGAACGAATCCCCTTGCGCTGACGATGCTTTACCTTTATATTGTCCGGGTTGAATCTCCTCGAAGGAAAAGTCGGCCCAGTCTTTATTGTTACCCAAACTTTGCTTAACTTCGCTTGCCGAAAGCCGCAGCTCTTCTTTCTTGACCTGGTGGTTCTCAAAAACTTCGTCAACTATCCCATCAACGTTTGTATTCCCTTCGCTATTCGAACTCGCTGACATTGGTACTAGGATGGACGGTTGTGTTTTACTTTCACATCCCAGTACCGCGGCCAAATGAATAAGCAGGCAGCATTGTAGGTAGCTGAATATACGCATGCAAAAACCTTAGCGAGATTGAAGCCAGAACGAGTAATTCTCCGGCGAGGCGTTGATACACTTACGCAGTGTACACCATCTGGCTGGCTGATTGGGCTGGCGAGTTGATTGGAAGTGAATGTTTGGCTGTAAGACGCGTAAACACCGACGCTCCGGCGTGTCAAACGCGTGTCAAACCGGAGCGGGTTGGCGGTTAGGCAAACTCACCCAAGTTTGTTGCGTCCCTGACCCAAGCTGCTATCTAGAGAGGAACCGCGTGGTGCGAACCCGTGGTGTCGCAGGGGGCCAGCTAAATCCGCCCCCTTTGCCGAAGTTTTGTTCGTCCATGCTGGTCATCCACTTGACGTGAATGGTGCATAGCATTCTTTGAGGTAAACTGCTCGGGGATCGTCAGTCGGCATCAAAGACACGGATTTGACCTGAGCGACTTACCGCGACCAACTGCTTGCCATCAGACGAAAGATCCAGTCCACCGACCGGCTCGTCGAACGAATAGAGCTTGAGCAGCAGCTCACCGTTTTCTGTATTCCAAAGTCGCACACCCCCGTCATCGCATCCCGTAAAAAGCCGCTTGCCATCGACCGAGAAGTGCAAGTAGGTGACTTTGTCTGTATGACCCACGAGCCGCTTGGTCTCGGTACGCATTCGAGACTGGAGAAAGCAGTAACGCAAATGAAAGGAGGAGGCAACATGAGAATCGTCAAAGCTAAATGCCATTGGAAGACTGACTTGTTCAAACTCCTTACCGGTACTTGCATTGACGACATAACCGTTGGATCCGCCTCCGATAGCCACGAACTCCCCGCTATCTGAAAAAATTGGCAATTCAACAGATGCTGATTTCACGCCTTGCCACAATACCGATCCATCATAAGAAATCGCGTTCCAACTCCAATTGCGATAATCGCCCTTCTTTGAATAGCAGACGACGCAACGCTTCTTGGGACTGAAGCTCACGTACTCCACACCTGATTCTACAATCGTCGAAACAACCTCGCCAGGATTGTCCGTCCTCAAGACGAGGATCTTAGATGCATTCCTGTCGTAACCGCAGAGGGATTGCCCGTCGCTTGAAAGCGTGATCGATTCTAGGGTGGGAATCGTGAGTGCGTACGGATCTATGTTATTATCCATCGGCACTACTAAAACTCGACTGCTCGAAGTGGATTGAATGATGGCCCGCGCAGTCTTGTCGTTCGAATCCCTTATGGCGATTGAAGCAATCGTTTCTTTAAGCCTTAAATTGGAAATTGGCTTGGTTCGCAATTTCGCCAATGGAATAAGGCGCATCTTTCGGTGGTCCGAGCAAGCAAGAAAATTGTTGTCGTCAGAAAACGTAAGAATCAGAGGCGGCTCATCAAAAGATCGTTCTTCGTGGATCAAGGTCATCGAATGGGTATCCAAAATCCTAATAGCATTGTCGTTGCTCCCAATCGCTACGAGCTTGCCGTCCGCGCTAACGGCGATACCAGCAATCGGTTTATCGCTCACTTTTACGATCTTTGCCGGCTGCTTTTGCTTTGTGTTAGGGTGGAAAACGATGGAGATCCGGCCCTCTGCGTTTCCAAATGCTGCCACGGATCCGTCGAATGAAAGCGAGCGGTTCAAAGGCCCGAAGAGTTCCGAATCTTTCTGCTCGATTTGTGAAACCTTACGACCACGACGAGACTTTGTATTTGCAAGAGTAATCCGTCCAACTTAACAACCGATGGATCGTCTGACGTGCGTGACGAATGATCTGGCAGGGAACATGGATGAAGACTGAAAGAAACGTTCTGAACTCCATGGTCAGTAGTCGCTTCTTTTCGGTGCGATGTAGTTCCGCATGTTTCGGCTCGACTGGTGTTAGCAAGGCAGACCAGGACTTTAAGTTCCAAGCGATGCTCGTTATCACCATGTAGGCCCAGTTGCTCTCCAGATTGTCGACTGGAGCGCATAGTGATCGAACGCCACCGGAGAGCTGTGCAATCAAATTTTCTTGGTCGCAACGGTCATTGCAGCCAAACACGATTTCCTCGCTCGATACCGAAGGCAAGTCATTGCTGATGTAGAAGAAGTATCGGATCTCGTCTATGAGCCGGACATCTCCTTGCTCCTTGGAGATATTCTTGCGAACAACCACCATGCGATACGTTTTCTCGCAAGCATGGGGCTTATATTCGAACTCGGCTACCTCCTCGTGCAGAAGTTCAAGGTGAATGTAGTTTCGGTCTCGAATGATCTGTCGTTTGATATTGCTGGGTTTTGTGCGAGTTTCGTTGGTCTTGTTTTTTGGCATTGCTCTGGTCAGCTTCTTCCATGCCGAAGGATCAAGATTGTCTGCGATTTCCTTAAGATTCGCCTTCGCTTCGTATCCAAACTGGAAGCGAACACCGATTCCATCCCATCCATCGAGATATTCCGTTTGAGAGAATTTGCAGTCACCTCGCATTCGAATGCGTTTGAAGCCGCCAGTTTTGCATGTCCAAATTGCCTTGTTCAGATACTCGGCAGCATTGTGCGCACTG
>JANPHB010000311.1:0-6796 GCA_031424235.1 Pirellula sp. | reverse complement strand
AATTGTCGTTCAGTTACCTGAATCTTCGCTGCCTTCCCTGGCATGTTGTCGCTCCCAAGCAAAAGTGAGTCTGGCTAATTGGCGAAGAATACTGTCAAAGGCGATTCCCAATCAAGGTTGATTCGGGATCACGGCACTAGGGTGTTAAGGGTTTGGTGTTGCTACAATTAAATTCTTGTCGCAACTCTATATCCTGAAAGGATTTCAGACAATAGCCGGTGGTAGAGCGAAGCGACACCACCGGAAAAAGTTGTTTCATTCCGATCCTGTAGGGATCGAAGAATCTGTGACCCCTCCAGGGTCAATCGCGCGTCCTTTCGTTCCCCGGGGGTGCGCCGCTTCGCGACAACCCCCGGCTATTTTCTGCAATCCCTATCGGGATAGAAGCGTAACTTACCCGCCGGTGGCTTGCCTTTGATAAATCGCTTGGATCATCGATTCGGTGTCCTTAAACTTCTTCGAGCCAGCTAACGCTTGTTCAATGAGACGACGTGCGTCCGCTTCGTTGTGCCCGAGCACCAGCAATGCCTGGAACGTTTCGTCCACCACGCCTGGCTTTTGCACTTCAGCGCCTGGCATTTCTCGCCGCACCAGCAATGCGAAACGAGGCATCTTGCGTCTCAAGGTTGCAATGATCTTTTCCGCAGTTGCTGGCCCTACGCCCGGCAGCGTGGACAGGGCCTTGGCATCCTGCTGTTCGATCATGATCGCGGTGTCTTGCACCGGTCGCACCATGGCTCGCAGCGCCTTCTTAACCCCGACTCCATCGACCGAACAAAAGAGCTCAAAAAAATCTCGCTCGATCGTCGTCAGAAATCCGACCAGCTTGGGCATGAGTCGCCCACCTTGAGCTGCATTGCCATCGATGTAGTGGATCGTATGCAAGGCGATACTCTTGCCGATTTCCGCTTGAAGATGCCGACGCGTATACTCGGGGATCGCAATCTCGTATTCAAATGGCGGAATGTTAAGGGTTGCGCAATCGTCTGCGAGTGTCAGCAACTGTCCTGTGACTTTGGTGATCAAAGTGGCTTCCTGGATTTCTTGAGTAGTTCAGCAAAGGGGCCGGTGGCGAAATGGTGGCACAAAGCGATGGCCAAAGCGTCGGCAACGTCAGGTGGATCGGGTACTTCTTTTAACATCAACTGCTGCTGTATCGCTAGTTGCATTTGCGATTTCGGAGCTCGACCGTTGCCTGTTAGCAGACTCTTGACTTTGGTCGGTGCATACGAGTGAACTGCCTTCCCCGAGTTGGCCGCAGCCAAACAGAGAACACCTCTCGCGTGCCCCATCAAGATCGCGGTTCTGGGACGTTCGTAATGGGAATAGAGTTGCTCGATTGCGACTTCCTCAATTGGGAGGCTTTCAAAGACCTCCATGATGCCAGCGTACAACTCTTTGAGCCTTGCAGCGAGTGGTTGATCTCGGCGGATTCGAATGACGCCAGCTTCGATCAGCTGGATCTTGGGGCCACTTCGAATGATACCATAGCCCGTGATGGCGAGCCCTGGGTCGAGGCCTAGGATGACCCGGCTTTTATTCGGTGGCGGATTTGGCATCATGCCCTGCTTCTGCGCTCGAAATTAAGCATGCTGCGAACTCGGCGTTTCGGACCAGCAAGTACGGACCTGCGACCGCTGGCACATTCCAAGTGATTCCCTCCAGCACGGGCATCTCGGCAATTGCTTTGCCAAGCCCCTCTCGCGTGGCCGGAATCAGCACGATTCGCCCGTCCTCCGTAGTGACGAGCAAGTGCTTATTGACAACAATCGACTGTCCTTGGCCATATTTCTTCCCTCGCCAAACTCGGGATCCGTCCTTCGGATCGACGCATTCGAGAACGCCATCGCTCAAGCCAAACAGCGAGCCATCGAACAATATGGAGCTCGTAAATTTCGTTTTGAGGATTTTGGTATTGGACCAAACTGTATCCACTTTCCAGAATGCTGCGTCGGACTCGTTTTCCGGAGCAGAACCGCTGTAAGTTAGTTCAATGGCTTTGGAACCCAATGCATATCCTTTGCCCAGCAGCAATCGCCGTTCATCGAGCTGGACTGCTTGTGACGAACAAGCGTCGCCGTTCGAGTTGCTTGGCCATTCGGTCGTCCAAAGGACTTTGCCGTTGATTGGGTTGTAACCAACAGCGAAGCCTTCGTTGACGTTCACGATTTGACGCACGCCACAAAGGGTCAGCAACACAGGTGAAGAGTAGGCGATTTGCTGCTCGCCACTTCTCCAAAGTTCCTTTCCGGTCTCCAACTCAAATGAGATCAAAGACCGAAGGGAATTGTCGCCGCTCCGTCCGCCGAATGGAACTACGATTTGGTTATCGACAACAAGCGGCGAGCCGCTTCGGCCCCAAAGAATCGCCTTTTCGGATGTTTCCTTGTCGACGCCTGCCAGTTTGAGCAAGTCTTGTTGCCAAATCAGCTTACCTGTCTGCAATTCAACGCACGACACGATTCCCATGGCCGTCTGCGCAAAAACTCTGCCTTGGTGAATGGTTGGCGTCGATCGCGGACCGACGCCGCCAAACGCTTGGGTATGTCGACCAGGTGACTTCAGCCGCCAGACCACATTACCTGTGGTCAGTTCGAAGGCCGTGATGCTCTCCTGCTCATCGATTTGTTCGAGGGTTATCGCTAGCCCGGAACCGACCGCAAAACTTGACCAGCCTTCTCCAATTGGAATTTTCCATAGAACGTTAGGAAGCTGCGTTTCCCAATGGACAGCGAACTCACTGTTGGAGACGATGCCATTTCTATCCGAACCAAGGAACTGAGTGGATTCGAACGGAATCGTTGCACTCTCTCGCGTGGCGTCCGTGGCGATTTCGGCCGTGGAAGGACGCGTTCTCTCAGGAGACTTGATCGTGCCCCTTAGCCAGGCTCGGGCGCGGAATACAGGCATAGTCTCGCCGGTGAAGCCGACGAATTCGAAAAACAGATAAGCCATCGCGCAAAGCGTGCCTGGCAAGAAGAAAAAGACCAAATGCTTTCGCCAGGAATTGGCAAACCAAATCCACAGCCCCATGTAAAAGACACCGCTTCCCAATAGGAAAAGGCCCATGCCCACGATGTTTGCCAATTGATGATCAATATCGTAGACAAGCCATCGGGCTACTGGGATCGAAGCAAAGAGGCACAGGGCAACGATCAAAACGGAGAAAGGCAACCTTTTGGGATGCCTATCTCGCTTTGATTTCGGCTCGGCGGAGCCTTGACTCTCCGCAGAGTTTGTTTGTTCACGCATTTACTTGGCTGTCAGCTTGTTGTTCACCTTGAGAGCCTCTACGTAATCACGTGTTACGCGAATGACCTCTTGGTTATAAAAAGTGTTGTTATACACTTTCTTTTGTTCTGCCTTGGCTTCGTTTGTCTCATCCTCTTCTTTTTCCGAGTTCATTTCCTTGCGACGCGCGAGGAAATCTGATTCCTTGAGCGGAATCGTCTTGTCGTCTTTTCCTTTGACGTAAGCATCAATTTTTGAAATGAGTTTTTCGAATTCTGAGTTTTGAGAAATACGAGCGTCTGCAGCTTGTTGCAACATGACTTTCATGGCACTGTCGACCATGTGATAGTTTTTGTGAGGACGAGCAGGGATCTTGTCCACTGGAAGTGCGTAATCGAGATCGCTTTCCGAAATATCTAACTTGGCCGTAATCGAAGGCAGGACGACGTCGGCTGATACCCCTTCTAGTTGAGTCGACCGACCATCCGGCAGATAAAACTGTTGGATGGTCAATTTCAACGCACCGGACTTCTTGGAGTCGGTACTAGGCACGATTGGCGGCACCAAATCGATTAGGGTCTGCACGGTACCTTTACCATGAGTCTTCGGATCACCAACGATGATTCCGCGTTGGTAGTCTTGAATGGCGCCTGCAAAAATCTCGCTGGCGCTGGCGCTCATTTGACTGATTTTGACCACCAGTGGTCCGGTCCAAGCGGCACCTTTCTTGTCATCATCGAGCGATTCGATTTTGCCGTCCGGAGATTTTACCTGAACCACAGTACCTTGGTCGATGAAAAGTCCCGTTGCCGAGACCGATTCCGGTAGCGATCCGCCGCCATTGCGGCTCAAATCCAAAACGACTGCATCCACGTTCTTGGCTTTGAAGTTTCCAAGTATTTCTTCCAGATCTCGCGTTGTGCTCCGGAAGTTCTTTTTGCCGGCACGCAATCCATCCATGTCGAGATAGAAGCTTGGTAAATTGATGTATCCAATTTTGTACGGAGTGCCGTCGGACTTGGTACCGTCTTCGACGATTTCAGACCGGGCTCCTAGGTCCTCAAGTTTGATCAGTGCTCGTGTGATTTCATAAATTTGGACTGTCCCGGTCGCTTTGGTTTTGACGTGCAACTTCACCCGCGTTCCGACCTCGCCGCGGATCATCTTTACGACATCCTTGAGCTTCATGTCTTGGGTTTCGACAGGAGACGAGCCGTCATCCTGCGCAACAGCGACGATTTGATCGCCAACTTTGATGCGGCCGTCCAAATCGGCAGCACCACCGGCAACGAGGGTTTCCACGATCGTCGCACCATCGTCGGGTCGAAGCGTGGCCCCGATTCCCTTGAGTTCCAGCTTGAGGTGAACCCCAAATTCTTCTTGCTCTTGGGGAGCCATGTAGGTCGTATGTGGATCGAGAGCGTTCGTAAGCGAAGTCAAATAGAGTTCGAGCAACTCGTCGACATCAAACTGGGACTTCGAGTTATAGACGGTTCGATATAGCTTGTGGAGCGATTCTCGAATTTCATCGTCTGTCTTTCCGTCAGCTCGCTTGGAAAGGAAATTGAGTTTGATCGTTTTTCGAGCGCGGTCTGTTAGCTCGTTCATGTCCTTTGCGTAGCCCATCTCTTTCGCATCGGAGGTAATCGACTCAGCGATTGTAAAGTCGTGCTTTGCATCGATCTGCTGATGAATGATCGGGATGACTTGGTCGAGCCGCTCGAGATACCGCTTGTAAACGATGTATGCAAATGAAATGTCGTTCTTCTTCAGCAGGTCATCCAGCAGCGTTTCGTACGGCTTGAACTCTTCGATGTCCGACGCCAAAAAATAGGACTTCATCGGATCGACGCTTCGCAGGAAAAGATCAAAGCCGTGCGAAGAAACGAGGTCGTTGAATTTCGGGTGCAGAATGTGAGTTCGCTCAACCAGCTGCCGGACGGCGCGGATCACGTTTCTGTTTGCATCAGGTTGTCCGGAAACATCTCGCACTTTTGCAATGTCGTCAGCCATAGCGGCGGATGGCATCGCTTGGGTCGCAAAGACGAAGGACGTTAGGAGTGCTCCTAAAAACGCTTTGCGAGTGGACCTTTTTCGAATGCTCTGAATTCGCGTGCGCATGGTAAACTTCTTGCTGAGATTTGAATGTGGATCAAAAATGCGACGGGCAATTGGTAACTCGGGTTTTGCCTCGGTAATCGTCCGAATTTCCCCGCCCAAAAGCCTTACTTTATCACAAGTACATCCTAGGAAATGGCCCTACCGAAGGCAACATGGATCTAAAACCATGGAAAATGTCGCCTCTAGAGGCTTCTCCCCTGTAGCAATCGGCATTTGGATCTGGAGAATTCTAGAGAGATGGTAAGGGGAGATCACTTTTGCCGTTGAATCTTCGTCTTTTTGAAGTAAAACGCCCGGTTTTGAAGGTTGCAAATGAGCGACGAGCGCAAGCAAAAGTTAACTTCGATCCTTTATGCGATCCGAGAATTGGATGATTTTTCTTCGGAAGGTGCGAAACAAGTCTGCCGCGACGCCAACGCAGCCTACGTTACAAAGGTGTTAAATCTGCTCGCCCGCGACGGACTGCTTAGTCGCGTGGAGCGTGACAAGCAGGAGTTTTTTCGGTGGGTTCGGGACTCAAGCTGCACGCCCGAAAATTGGATCGAAAACCAAGTCTATGGCGAACAAATCAAGCAATCGCCTGAGCAAGATCGCCCTCGCGAACAGTTGCTTCGGGACGGACCTACCAAACTGACGGACGCTCAACTGATCGCAATCTTGATTCGAGTTGGAATCGTCGGCGAATCAGCGATTCAGGCTGGCCGAAAGCTTTCCAACCGATTCCCCGAGGATCGCGTCGCAGCTTTGGCCGATGCAAGCCTGCCCGAACTGCGAAACATCAGCAAAACAATTCGCAAGGACAGCTACGCACAAGTCATGGCAGGAATCGAGCTTGGCCGCCGCATTGCCTTGCTCAAAGACCAGCAACCCAAGCCACCCGAACGCATCCGTGGTTCCGACGACGCGATTCGCTATTGCATGCGAACCTTTAGTCGATTGGCTATCGATGGCAAACAAGAAGAATTTCACATCGTGACGTTGGACACTCAACACGGGCCAATCAACTCGCATCTAATAACGGTAGGAACGCTCGACGCTAGTCTCGTCCATCCTCGCGAAGTCTTTCGAGCCGCAATTCGCGACTCCGCGTCGGCGATTCTCCTGGTTCACAACCATCCGTCAGGTGACCCAACACCAAGCCGAGAAGACAAAGCGGTTACCGACCGATTGGTGCAAGTCGGAGATTTGGTCGGAATCCGCGTACTGGACCATATCATTGTTGCAAAGGAACGGGGGCGGAGCGTTATGGCGGAACGGTGAATTGTAAGTTGTCAGTTGTCAGTTGTCAATTGTCAGTTGTCAGTTGTCAGTTGTTAGTTGTTAGTTGTTAGTTGTTAGTTGTTAGTTGTTAGTTGTTAGTTGTTAGTTGTTAGTTGTTAGTTGTTAGTTGTTAGTTGTTAGTTGTTAGTTGTTAGTTGTTAGTTGTTAGTTGTTAGTTGTTAGT
>JANPHB010000310.1:0-2645 GCA_031424235.1 Pirellula sp. | reverse complement strand
ACAATTTCGGCTAAAAGTAGGTTATTCAAACTCGGGGTAAAAAACGCCGCACCAGTATTATTTTGGCCTACATTCCGAGCTCCAAATGGGCTCCCACTTCGGCCAACTAATTTCGTGTGCGGGTCACAATAAGCGAGTTGGTGTTTAACCTCCGTTGGGTGCGCCTCTTGCTAGCCCGGATTATTCACGGCGCTCGATTTGAGCCGCAGGCGCTAGCCGCGACCACAGCATTTTCCAGGGAAACCGTAACGCGGCTAGCGCCCGCGGCTCAGTATGAATAATCCGGGCTAGCCAGGTGGCAGGGCTCCTGTACCGATTTTTGTTCTCGGTCCTTCAGTCTGCGAGCCATGTTTCGATGTAGTCCATGATCACTTGCGATTCTCGAACGCCAACAAGTATACGGTTGACATGGCCGCGAGTATAGAACGCCAGGGCAGGGACATTCCCGATCCCCGCATCGCGACAGACGTCCTGCAATTGCGGGATGTCAATGTCAAGGGAACGGAATTCGACCCGACCATCGTACCGTTCGATTGACGGTAGCAAGTTGGCGTCCATGCTTCGGTCGTATGCATCCCACTTTGCCCAGAAGTGGATGATCAGCTTGTGAATCCCCAAGTCGTTGCGCATGAATCTCGCGGTGGTCGGTTGCCAGTGGCGGCTGTCAAGTTCGCGATGGTAGTCGCCATTCATCCATCCGGTTCACGCGGACGGCCGTGTTTGGGACAGTGTTGATATACTTACTGCACCGCCAGAGCAATGGCTAAAAGCAAACAAGCCGCACCAATGAGCCGATTCACGAGCAAGGCTCTGGTTAACTTGCCTTCATCGTTCTGAAGGTACCGCCCTACGCTCCACACAAGCAGCACGCTCAGGAGGCCGCGAATCGAATAAGAAACGTTGGTTTGTGCGGCGCGTCCATATACGACGAGACAACCGATAAAGAGAAGGCCTTGCAGCGAAAGAAGTATTGCACCGACTGAAAGCCAAGCCAACGCAGGTCTTGAGCGTGAACTGAGCGCTGAAAGAAAACCACGCAAACAAGCGAGCGAAAAAATTGCATTGATCCAAAAAACACAAGGGAGCAATCGACCGACTCCCCAAGCTTGCCCCCATTTTGCCGCGAGCAGATCGAACGCGCCGAAGGATATAGCTGCCATCAAACCGGAAGTAACTGCAATTGTGAAGCCGCGTGAACTGCCGCTCCTTCCACCCCGGTTTAACATGATTACACCGAGAAGCGAGAGCGCGACCGCAATCCAGAGTTGAAATGGAATGGCCTCGCCCACCACGATTGGACTCATGATCGCTACGACTAACAGTTTAAGCCCCATCACCGGCACGGCGACGGAAACGTCGCCGCGACTCAACGCCATCAACTGAGCCAACATTCCAACAAAAAGACAGAGGGCAATTAGCATGGGTTGATAAGATAACTCGATTCGCATCGACGGACCACCGACAAACCACAACACTGAATAAATCGCCCCGGCGAAGATATTCACCACAAAAGCAGTTTGCCAAACATCCACGCCTAGTTGATTTGCTCGTTTCAATGCCAATGCCGCGAGTGAGAAAAGAAAAGCCGCAACTGCAGGCAACACGATCACACCAACGGCAGGAGAAAGGTTAAACACGTTGGTTACCGGAGAACCTTGTTCAAAGGCACAGAAAGCGAATCAATCGTCAATGGACACAGTCGACAGAAGTACTCCGGCGCTGCGCCGGTAAACACACTCTCAATGTAATCCATCTGGCTGACTGATTGAATGGGTGGATGTTTGGCTGAGTGGATGTTTGGCAGGGGTCCGAGTAGATACCAACGCTCCGGCGTGTCAAACCGGAGTGAGTTCGTGGCGGGGACTAACCAATGCCGTGCCTGAATAAAGCCGTCCCCTCCGGCAACCCAGATCTCTACTGAGAACTCTCAAGATCTCCGTTTCCAAAGATGGCTTTGATTAACACAGCGTCTGCAAATCCTAACGGCCAGAAACCTTCTCCAATTTTGGCCCACCGAAACGTCTGATCCCCCACTCTGTGAGCGATCCGGTCGCAATGCCGACCGAGTAGCAAACGAAATCAGTCCAGAGAAATCCGAACCCCAGCACCAGCCCGCCCAGCGTGGTCTGACGGATTGAGTCGATCCAAGGGGCGTGATAGAGTTGGCTGACCTCGACCAAGAAAGCGAGAGCTAGAGAGGCTGCCGCCCGCGTTTGGATCGGCCGACCAGCCAGTAGCGTGCTGACCAACAAAAACAGCATCAGAGCCCACAGTGTGTCGCCAGCGTACACGGCCAGGAACGCAGGAAGCTTCCCTCGGTATCTGCGTGATGCCAGGCCAGCTATGACGACAACCGTGGCGGCTAGGATGTAGACGAATCGAGTGCGAATCAATCGGTAAATGCTTTCTATTTCGGTTGAGCTGGAAATCAAGCCATCCCAGTTATCGAAAGTCTCATTGCACAATCAAGTTGCACAATCATTTGGAACTGAGTGTGGGTGCAACGCACGGCAATCGCACGTTAATTTCCGAATGGTCCAATGATTGCAGTAGGAGGCTGGGCGGGTACCCCACGTTCGGGTAGCCGTTTCAGGAGTCTTTTTTGCATCGGATGTGCGGTATGGCCAATGCGTTTGTTACCCAAA
>JANPHB010000309.1:0-1820 GCA_031424235.1 Pirellula sp. | reverse complement strand
ACCGCTGTGGGAGGAAGCATGTTGGCTAGATTGGTAAGAAGCTTTATTGCAAAATTTGTGCCTGTATTCGGTAGCGTATTTGGGGCAGCCTACAATGCTGCCACGACGTATGCACTGGGCTGCTCGTTGTGCTGGTACTTTGCCCAGCAACGACGCGGTGCAACCCCTGACGCAGCCAAACTTCGAGAGTTTTATGCAAAGGAACTAGAAGAAGGGCGAAGACGGTTCGCAGACTATTTAAAGCGAGGCAGAATAAAACCTCCACCGAATAACCATTCTTGAACGGCAGACCCACATCGCCTCCCGTTCCCAACCACAATCAATAAGCCAATCATGCTCCGATGGAAACTTCGATTCGTTCTAGTCGCCGTCCTCTCCTTGATTCCATACGTCTTCTTGATGGGGGCAGGCTGTTGGTGGCTTTATGAAAAGGGATGGTTAACTTGGTTTGCGGTGGCGGCAGCATTGTTATCGCTTTTGGGATGGAACATCGACCGCCTTTTCAGAATTAGAAAGCGGAAGGCCATTCGTGTGTCCATCCAATCGCTCGGCGCTGGCGGCGAGGAAGGTGCGCGCGAGGTCATTGAGGCAATAGCGCAAAAAACGGAGGCCAATCCACCTCCCCTGGATGATATGGACGCCTGGCGACTGGTTGTCATCGAGCTCTTCGACTCGGTGGCTGTACGGTTTGGGCGAACATCGGCACAACCCGCGATGGAGATCACCGTTCCGCATGCGATCTTGATCGCGGAGCATGTGCTTCACGATTTGCGAGTGGCAGCCAAGGATCATATTCCAGGCTCACATGTTCTGACGATTCGGCAACTCAAGAACTTGACGCAATTGTGGAACACAGCCGCATCCCTTACGGCCAGCGATAGCCCGTTGCGATTGGCGTATCGATTCCTCCGGTTTGTGTCGAATCCCGTTTCGGGCGTTTTTAAGGAAGCGAACGACAATCTCCTGGGCGACTTGAGCGATACCGCATTGTCCGAGGCGAAACGTTGGGCCATTGGCTACTGCATCAGGCGAGCGGGTGAGTACGCCATTCAGCTTTACAGTGGGCAACTCGCTTTGCACGATTCAACTTTTCAAGATTTTCGATCAACCCGATCTCAGTTGGATGCTGCGAGGGCGGACAAAACCAAGATCAAGCACACAGACGAGCCACTGCGATTGATCCTGCTTGGGCAGGCGAAAGCGGGTAAATCAAGCTTGGTGAATGCAATGTTCGGAGAGTTGCGGGCAGCAACGGATTCCTTGCCATGCACCGTGGGGGTTACCCCGTATGTGCTTGAGCGCGATGGATTGCCAAAGGTGATTCTCTTCGACACGGAGGGATTCGGCGGCAAAGAAGATAGTCGTGCCATAAAGCAACTTGAAATGGAGCTGATGAAATGCGATTTGATCATCATGGTGTGCTCGGCCACCACCGCCGCTCGCGATCCCGATCAACAGTTGCTGGCCGCCCTTCGCGAACGATTTGCTGCCAATATGCTTCGATCCATTCCTCCTATCGTGGTCGCCCTATCGCACATCGACCAACTTCGCCCTTTCGCCGAATGGAAGCCTCCCTACGATTTGCGCGATGCTGACTCCATCAAGGCTCGAAACATTGCGAGTGTCGTCGCGACCCTAGAATCTGATTTGTCTGTAGAAGCGGAGCGAATCGTGCCGGTTTGTTTGCGAAGTGAAGCTGTTCACAATGTCACCGAGTCGCTTATTCCAGTCGTTCTGAATGTTCTACCGGATGCCGAACGGACCAAGTTGCTTCGAATGCTTCGAGAGTATCACGACGGGGAGTTCTGGAGCCAACTCCG
>JANPHB010000308.1:0-2197 GCA_031424235.1 Pirellula sp. | reverse complement strand
CGGAGCCGTTTTGGAATACACGTCGGCGATTGACGCAGAAGGCATTTCCAATGATGTGCTGGCAATGGCACTCTACAATAGAGCGCTTGCCTACTCCGCCATTCAAGAAAGTGACAAAGCCGCGGAGGATCTGACGAGGGCGTTAAGTATACCCGGTCTACCCGAGAACATAAAAGTTGCGGCAATTCAGCGACAAGAACGAATCCGAAGACGAGACGCATAGTCGCGACGCCAAATTGCCTCATACGACGATCGCTTTTGATCGCGGTGCCGGTAAACGAAATGTTAATTTACGCCAACTGGCCGGTCGAATGGGCTGGCGAGCTACTTGGAGCCGAATGTTTGGCCTGGGCTGAGTAAACGTAGACGCTTCGGCGTGTCAAACGCGTGTCAAACCGGAGCGACGTGCGGTCTAGCTAGCGAGGTTGTGCGGCGCATGCGAAATCAAGGCCACGTGCCGATCGTTGTTCGAAGATTACAGCCATAGTTGGCTCTCGGATTCGTTGATTTCCATTGCGAAGCAAGCATCAAGCACGAAAATTGCAACACACCAGCAAAACGATATCACATCAAGTTTTTGCGATGCCTTTAGCGACCTAATCTGTGCCCACGCTGTGGCGATCAAACACATCCCAAGTATTGACCACACGATTTAAGGTACTTTATCGTCCGGCAGCCCATCCCAAGTGTGCGTCCATACCTTTGTACTCGAGTCGATCCTCACGCGAGAAGCCACGCCAATAAGCAACGAAGATGAAACGAATAGAATTCCATAAGTCGAATAGTTACCCGGTGGCGATTGCCTGTCAGTTTTCCTCGCAGTTGGTTCGTATGGGTTTTCCTGAGTCATAAACCAGCCACAGAAGGATTCGCTTCGGCGAACAACTAACTTTCCGGCACGACACCGATCAACACATCCTAATGTACCCCATCTGCCTCATTGAATGGTCGGCAAGCCGCTTGGAGTTGAATGTCTGGCTGGTAGCCGAGTAAACACCGACGCTCCGGCGTGTCAAGCCGGATCGAGTTGGCATGCTATGCAAGCTCACCTGGCTTGAATGCCTCAATGTGCGTTTCACGCATCTTGACGCCGTCGATTTCAAAGCATGGCTTCTCGTCGTACTTCAACAATCGAATCCCGCGTAGCCCTGCATGCGAAACCAAGCCCATGACATCGTCCTTTGCCGGCACAAACTGAACCGGAGCACCTTTGCCAGGCAACTTGGGGCTGGAATGAGTCTTGTCGCCCGAGAGGATTCTGAGGAGCAAACGACCGCTTGGCTTCAGTACTCGCTTCGCCTCTTTGAAGATCGATTGTTGCTCAAGGTCACTCAATTGCACGTTGAGCGAACCCCTCAGGACGACAGCATCCATCGTTCCATCGCAAGCATCAATATGGACAGGAAACGGAGTCCCTAGCTTGTGCTCCCAGACGTTTTCTTCGTTCGGAAGCGTACTGCTCGTCATCGTTTCGATCGCTTGCCCCGCTCCACGATGGCCAAGCTCATCGTCATCGAGCGTGTAAAACTCCCACAAAGTCAAATCTGGATCTTGCACCCAGAATTTGGTTTGTTTGGCGTAACAGCACTCGACTCCTTCCTCTCGCTCCGATCGTATCCCCCGCTTCTCCAATCGTTCTTGCAACGCGACCAGTTGGCGTTCGTCTATCATTCGGATACCAAGGTGGTTCAGTGTGCCGCCTCCCGCACGCCCGTTGGGTTCGAGCGACAGTACTAAAGGCGGATCATTGGGTTCGAACTTGGCGTAGTCGCTCTTTTGTTTCGCGGGTTCCATGTCGAAGAGGATTCGATAGAACTCGATCGATCGCTCGAGATCGTTAACATTGAGCGAAATATGGAATCGAACTCGGGAAATGGGTGCAATCTGTAGCATGGTGATTCTATTGAGTTAGGGGATTGAAATAGGAGGCTTGCGACTTGGCGATGGTAGCGGCGTGACCAGCGAGGCCAAGGCCATGCACGCAAGCGTACCGGCGAATACGAAAAATATCGCAGAGTAGGAACTTGTCATTCGTTTGCAGAGCGAGAACACAAGTGGCCCCGCCGCCGAAGCAAAGACCGTCATCATTTGAGCAATACCCTGGATTTGCCCAAGTTCGCCATGCCCATAGAGTTTGCCCCACACGGCAAAGAAAAGCAACGCAACCGCGCCGGAGGCAATTCCAAGCACGGCTCCA
>JANPHB010000307.1:0-5595 GCA_031424235.1 Pirellula sp. | reverse complement strand
GATTCCAGAGAACAAGACAAACGGCAAAGCAAAGACAATTGTCGCAACTTGTTGCTGGTCCAGAGCTCCAGGTACAACGGGAATGGCCAGTAGGAGCATCAGCTGCTTGTAAAAATTATCGTTGAACGCACCCAAGAACTGGGTAGCTGTGATTCCGAAAAACGATCGGTTTCGAGTCAATTCAATCCCGCCAACGGATGTAAGCCGGCGAAAGTTCGCAGAGCGATCATTAAAGTACATTCTTGTGTTCCCGAAAATGCTAAAGGATTGTTTTGCGCCATTTGGGATTCCATGATTACATGGTCCTAGCATTACAACCGAAATCCCAGGGGCATTCCCCGCAAGGGTTTTTTGACGCAACAAGTCGCGAGATAGAAAAACGCGTGGGCGTTAGAGCGAATGTTCCCGTCGAGTCTCGATGTAGTTACTCAGCATTCGAAAACGACGGACCTGGTGCAGACTACAAATTCCCATGCAAGCTAGTAAAACGAGAAAAATTAGATGCTGGAAGGCGTTGCCGAGAATATACGGGTTGAGGGCCAACAGAACGATATAGGAAAGCATAGACGCGATGGTGACGAGCACAACCATTCGAGCTCGGAAAAACATTCCGCCTACTACTACCACCATGGGATAGCCGATGAGTATCGGACCTGGGGGAAAGGTCGGACTCGACATCATCGATATCACAACAGTAAGAAAAACGGCATCAGCACAAAGCCAAAACGTTGCAACCATCGTCTCAAGCTTCTTGCTGCTTGCAAACAAACCGCACAAAACGCTTACTACAATCCAAGCGAGCGTGACGAAACTCACTTGGATGTGGTTGTTTAGGTCTTTGTTGACCGACATGGCAAACTTCAATTGGCCGATGACCAGTGCCAACCCAAGCGCCCCCAGGTGCGAGGCGATCACTGGCGATCTACGGCCAAATCGTCGAAGGCGATCGATAACCGTCGGTGCCTTGGCATGGGTGGGAAGCCCATGCAGAAACCGTTCGAGATCTTCTGCTACCTCGTTTGCATTCGCATAACGGTCTTCCGGATTTTTCTCTAAGCATCGCATGCAAATGAGTTCAAGCGAACGAGGGATTTGCTTATTGAGAGTCCTTGGCGGAACGGGTTCGCTCTCCAGCACTTGAACGAGAGCATCCAACACGTTCTCTGCAACAAACGGAGCTTGGCCAGTTAAGCAAAAGTACAATAAACCACCCAAACCATAAATATCGGCTGAAAACCCAATCTTTTGGTACTCGCCTGCCGCCTGCTCGGGAGCCATATATCCAGCCGTCCCCAAGATCTGGCCGGTCTGTGTCAGGTCCGAATTGCCGCTCGTCGACTTGGCCAAACCAAAGTCCGCGATGAAAGGTTTGAGTTGCTTATCCAGCAAGATATTACTTGGCTTCAAATCGCGATGCACGATACCTTTCGCGTGAGCAAATGCGATCGCCCTGGCGATAGGAATAAGCGTTTCGGCAATCCTCTGATAAGTTAGCGGTGTTGCCTTCACGACAGACGACAAGTCCGTCCCGTCGATCCACTGCATTGAGAAGTAATCGAGCCCATCGATTTGACCAACGTCGTAGACGGTTACTATGTTGGGATGGTCGAGTTGCGCCGCAAAACGAGTCTCCTCACGGAACCTCGCAAGCAGTACGTTGCTTTGCGTGTCCTCGACGCCAAACCATTGGTCCGTCCGAACTAATTTAAGAGCTACTTCTCGAATAGGAATATCGCCCGCGTACTGCATCGCACGATAGACCACCCCCATTCCGCCGTGCCCAAGTACCTTTAAAAGCTCATACTGACCTAGTCTTCTTGGCAAGTCTCGACCGAAGTGCGTTGGCCTTGGTCCCACGGCGGAATCGGCTGCCATTGTCTCGGCGTCCATAAATACTGAACGAAGTAAAAGGTGGTCGTTCGGGAATCTGGCTGCGTAGATTGTGTATGGCAACGTACTGCCATGCTTAACTCGGTACTCACGATCTAGCTTCAACAACTCTAGCAGCAATGCGTTTCTATCCGATTCCATTCCCATTGCCAAATAAACTTCGATGACCGGCTCAATGCCCTTCCGAAACTCGGCTTCAAATGCATCGCAAATGGGACCAATTCGTTGTAAGACTTGGTAGTCCATGTCCAGCGGATTCATCTCATCGTTTGGCATTGTCTGCTTCCGCATTCAGTATTGGCTCTCGTGTTCGGATTAAACCGAATGAGATTATGGACAAGCCCGACATTTGAATCAAATGGAATATTCCATGGTTGTCAAAAGCCCAAATGCATTGAAGTCGCCAAGTAGACTGTGTATCTACAGCTGCCGCCATCAAAGTCAAGAAAACGCCTAGTGCGAGTAAACCCGAGCCCCTTTGCTTCGTGGGGTGCCAAAGGCAAGTAATGTAAATCCCTAAGGCAAAAGTCATCATGAGTGCTTCATAGGCGACAAAGAGCAAAAAGGAATTGCTCCATACTTGCGTTACAGCCGCGAATACAAATGCGAGGCCAATACTAGCCGGCACCATACTTCTACAGATTTTCTGATACCCAAAGTGTGCGATCGCAGCCAATGCAACCAACGCCACCAGTTGGCCCAACGCAAAGTAGAGCGGGCACCACAGGATTGCTACAGTTTCCGAACTCAACTCAAATCCATGCACAAACGCACCAAGCAGACTCGAAAAAGACAACAACCCAAAGATCCACGCCCAAAGCGAAAGGGCAAAACACTGGTTTGCCGGTCTCCTGCGAACGAGGTAAAAACAGACCATCGATTGTCCGGCAAGAATCAAGTCCGTAATCGCGGAAGTTTGTTCGGTCGGAATTCCGGTAATGTTGAGAGCCATGGACATTGAAGGGAGAAGTCCTATGTGGGGTAAATGCAACTTCGTACAGTGAGTCAAGACGTCCTCCCCGCAGCAGCTCTCAAAGTAAAACGAAAATTCAAGTGGTAGGTGCACTGCGATAGTACAAGGGGTTAGAATGTCGACACCCTGGTAACCGAAAAGTGGACGCATATCCCCTCAATTTTGTCCAAATTAGGAATTGAGGTCGGCAAGGCGAAGTTCTTTCATTCCCAGCTTCATCCAAAGATAGACTGATGAAAAAAACGTCCGATGCGCATTCAATTCCTCAACAGCTGCATGAAGTAAAGCAACATGACGAGGCTGCCATTACGAAACTCTGGGATCACTTTTACCCGGCCCTTGTCAAGCTTGCTGAGAAACGCCTCTCGGCGTTGGGAGTTCCGCAACGTGCCTTCAATGGTGAGGATGTTGCAGCCAGCGCTATGGCCAGCTTCTTTAGGGCAGTTCAACGTGATCGCTTTCCCGAGTTGGACTCGGAGGATGGACTTTTCCGTCTGCTAAGACGCATAACCATTCGCAAAGTGATCGATCGAAAAAGGCAGAGTCACACTCTCAAGGCGGGAAGCGGGGGGGTGAGAGGCGAGTCCGCGTTTGGCTCCAATTCAGCGTCAGATTCGGTCTCAGGCCCTGGCATCGATGGGGTTCAAGGCGATACGCCGTCGCCTGAAGAGGTCGCGATGATTGAGGAAGAGTGCCAAGGGCTTTTTGCGAAACTACCAAACGAAGAACTTCAGCGGATCGTATGCCTTCGACTTGAGGGACATAGCAACTCTGAGATCGCAGCCACGCTGGCTTGCTCCGTGGCTACCATAGAACGCCGAATCAAGGAGATCCGAGCCTGTTGGACCATGGCAGCTAAGAACACGCAAGAACCTACCGATGCGTGAACACCCCAACTCGGTGATTACTCGTGATGGCTTGACGCTCAGTTTGCGGCATTGGCCAGCAACCGACTTAACAACGACGCGCGGTGTCGTTTGCCTCGTGCATGGTCTAGGCGAGCATATCGGTCGCTATGATCGACTTGCAAAGACGCTTAACGGCTGGGGGTGGTCCGTCGTCGGCTATGATCATCGGGGGCACGGTGGTTCCTCAGGCAAGCGAGGAGTCATCCATGAACACGACGATCTCTTGCATGACCTCGCTTCGGTACTCGATACCATTGAGCCAATGGTCGAGAATCAAAAATTGGTTTTGCTGGGCCATAGCCTTGGCGGTTTAGTCGTGGCGAGATTCGTAGCCGCGTTGTCCGAGCCCAGTTCAAATGCGTCATGGCGGCGACCTGTTGACCTGTGCGTTTTGTCCTCACCAGCGTTGGCGTTCCACCTTTCGTTCGTACAAAGGATCCTTCTCAAATCGCTTGGGAAAGTCATGCCCGACTTGGCATTGGGCAATGGCCTGAAGCCCGAATGGCTGTGTACCGACACGGAGGTCGTTGAGGCGTTTAGAAGCGACAAATTGGTGCATCATCGAGTCTCTGGACGCCTTGCATGTTTTATGTTGGAAGCGGCCGAGTTCGTAAGACTGCATGCGGCCATGTGGAAAACTCCTACGTTGCTACTCTATTCGGGAATAGACCGATGCGTGAGTCCCCGTGGCAGCGATCGTTTTGCGTTGGTTGCCCCAAAGTCGGTCGTAGATACGCGAGTTTATAATAAACTAAAACACGAGATTTTGAACGAGCCCATCACCGCAGGAGTCTATGCCAAGCTGGAAGATTGGCTTCGGAAATTCGGATCAAACGCAGCAAACAGCACTAGCCTTGAAATGGGCAACAACGAGAACGCCACACAATGAATAACGAAAAAACAGCTAAACGAAAAAAGTATTGGTGGTTGATTCTCAAACGCATCGCGGTCGGCATCTTTGGATTACTGCTGTTTGCTAACTTCGTGTTCTATTGGGCTCAAGAGTATTTTCTGATTGAAGCTGCCAAAAATTCGAATGGTTACCCGGAACGGGACAAAGATCCGAGCGGTTATGCTGAAATGCAAAAGCTTACGCCGTCCTACAATAGGTTCGTAAGTCCCCACATAGGATTGCTGCCAGAGGCCGATGAAGTGGAGCCAAAGGTCGAAGTGGCGATCCACTTCCAAAAGTATGATTCGCTCAGTCAACCTACTCGAGGCAAGATGTTTTATCTGCACGGAAACAGAGGAAGCATCGAGAAGTGCCGTTTCGAAATCAAACCTTTCTTGGACGCAGGCTACGATGTTTGGACAATGGACTACCGAGGCTTCGGCAATAGCAAAGGGCAAATCAGCGAGGTCAATTTACTTGCAGACGCTCAGATGGTTTACAAGGAGATTCTCAAGGTGGAAGAAATAGACATCGTATGGGGGCGCTCATTCGGAAGCTGCATCGCGACTTATTTGGCCAAGGAAAACGAACCAAAGAGACTCGTTTTGGAAACTCCCTATTGGTCGATCCCGGATGCGGGCCGCAAAAGGTTTCCCATCCTTATCCCGGAACTTTTTCGTTACCGACTGCCAACCCATGAATACCTCGAATACGTGAAATGTCCCGTTCGCATTATCCATGGCACAAGCGACGAGAAAATCTACTTCGGGTCCAGTGAGAAACTAGAGACACATGGCAAGAAATTTAATCCGGATATTGAGCTTTTTCGAATCGAGGGAGGCAAACATAACCTCCGGCCATCGAAAAAAGCACCTTCGCCAAAGATCGATAAAGATTTCATGGATGCTTTAAGTGAATGTCTCGAATTAACA
>JANPHB010000306.1:0-13293 GCA_031424235.1 Pirellula sp. | reverse complement strand
CAAAATCCGAATGACATTTGCGTTGCAGACTGTATACTCATGGTCGGTCCTTCTGATGCGTCGTAAGCTGCTTGTGATAAACAACTTATACGCACAGAGGGCCGTTTTCGTTCAACAACCAATGAATAATCCGCGCTAGCGCCCAACGGCTAATAGAGTGGTACAACACTTGGCGGGTGATCAGGCAACTGAGACATACTTCTTGAGCAAGTCGAGCGTACGGTCGATCTCCTCTGGCGTGTTGTAGTGCATGCAACCGAGCCGAACCATGCCGTCGGGTTCTGTTCCCAACGCTAGCGTCAATGGCAAGGCATAGTAGTTGCCATGCCAAGCGAACACGCCATTTTCGCCGAGGTACTCCGCGACATCGATCGATTTTCGGCCGTCTACTTGAAAGGAAACGGTTGGAGCACGCTCAGACATCCGATGGCTCTCGGTTATTCCAAAGGTACGAATGCCGGGAATAACCGCTAGCCCTCGAATGAGCTGCTCTACCAGTTGCGACTCGTATTCTGAAATGGATTTCATCGCATCCACAATACGCAATCGTCGGTTCGAACCGTTGTCTGTGTTCGGCGATAGGGAAGCAATGTAATCCACCGCCGCGGCTGCCCCTGCGATGCACGCATGATTTTGAGTGCCCGTCATCCACTTGCCCGGCAAGCTATCGGGAGCTGGCCTAAGTTTGTACGCTGTCAATTCCTGCATTCGCTCAGTGCGACCATAGAGTACGCCAATATGTGGGCCAAAAAATTTGTAGGCGGAGCAGACCAAAAAATCGCAATCCAACGCGGTCACATCGATCGAACGATGCGGAGCCAAATGAACCGCATCCACAAACAACTCAGCCCCGACCGCATGGACCCGATTTGCAATCTCCCGAATCGGAGTCAGCGAACCGACTGCATTCGAAGCAGCCGTCACGGCAACGAGCCGCGTTCGATCTGTTAAGAGTTCGTTCAGTGAGTCCAAGTCCAAGGTTGCATCTGAGGCCCGTATGCCGATTGCTTTGACCTCGACCCCAGCATCCTTTGCTGCCAACACCCAAGGAGTAAAATTGGCATCATGATCCAGGCTTGATACCAGGATGCGATCACCTGATTTCCATTCTTTGGCTAGCGCTCGTGAAAACTGGAGCGTCAAGGAAGTCATATTCGGTCCGAACGCGATCGAATCAGGCGAAGCTGCGCCCAAAAAATCTGCGAAAACGCGATGGCAATGGCTCATCTGATCATCCACCTCGCGGCTCGTGACAAATTGCCCGGAGCGATTTGCATTGTGGTGCAGCATGCTGTTCGCAATGCAATCTACCACGCGCTGAGGAACTTGCGTGCCAGCGGGACCATCGAGATAAATGGCACGCTCGCCGTTGATGATTCGAGCAAGGGAAGGGAACTGAGAGCGGATGGAATCGAGTTGATGTGCGATGCTGGTCATCGTCAAGATGTGATAATGGCCTTTCAAGCCGTAGAGTAAACGTGCATGTTGGCTCGAAAAAAGCCTGAGACGCTTATCCTACAATAATTTCAGAAACGCTCAGGGGACTCAGTCCTGTGTTTTCGAAATTTCCCGAAGTAGAAAGGCGATGTGCCGACTTTGAAGGGCTTCTTTTGAGGCCAGGCTCTCAATGCGTGCGACGAAGGCAGCTTCCTTTTTCGACTCGGGGAGCGTCAGCAAGGCTTCCAGCAATTCGTCCTCAAGTGCCGGTCTCGCTCGCAATCGCTTTGCCTGCTTGATCGCATCAAGAGCCAACTCGAGGCGGTTGTTACGCCAAGCTGCGACTGCTCGCCAATGCCAACTGGCAGCGTGTTTGGCCGCAACCGTGATCAAGCGTTGCGACTGTGCAAGCGACTTGCGATGATCGTCTCCCGATGCAAGTTCGGATTCGCACCGACTTTCGATGCTGCTGATCATGGCCATTACCGATGTTTCAAGATGCTTTGAATTCTGGTACTCATCGAATATCGCTTGAGCTTTGGACCAGCTGGCTTTTGCTTCATCGGGCAGATCCATTTTCCATTGACAATGGGATCGCAGTTCCAACAATCTTCCGTGCATGAGTGAGACCTCAGAATTGTTGACCGATGCCGACTCGAATGTTCTAGGAATCCGATTGATTGCATCGTCGCATAGGACAGTTGCCTCCTGCCATGCGTTTCGGCTCATGTCGTTCTGTGCCTCGAGCAGCGAACATTGTGCATCCATCGCGACGAATTGGATCGTTTGCGTTTCATCCTTCGCGAGGTGGTTAAGAAGTTTTCTAGTGTCCTGGAGGAGTTTCGAGTATTCTTCGCGGGATTGCACCTCGATCGCTGTCGCGAGTGATAAAAACAAATTCGCCATACGTTGGATGCGATCTGGGGTGGAGCCATCGTGTTGGATGACTTCCTGGAGGCGATCGATGGCGGTTCGCAAAAAGGTTTCCGCCTGTTGAAGATCGCCATTCATGAAGAGCGCTTTGCCGAGGTTTGCGCTGGTGACCGAAAAGCTTTCAAGGAAGTAAGCGTTTTCGTAGCGCATCATCCATGCGGTTTGCATATCGCTCTCAGCCGATTCGTATTCGGAAACCGCCAATTGGTTTCTAAGGACCTGTGTGTTGCAGATTCCGAGTCGACTATGCGCGTTCGCTCGTTGTTCTAGCCAGTCGGGGCGTTGTGGGCTTTTTCTAAGCTGTTGCGAGTAAATTTGAATGAGCCGCTGGTAGCCTTCGATAGCAGCCTCGGTTTGACCATCGGACTCAAGCATTTGTGATTGTTCGGAAACGAGACTGGTCAGCAGATAAAACGTACTGAGGTCGTCGTTTTCATTGTGCAAGAGCTCCGCCATGGCAATCGGTTTTTCGAGCAAAACAGCTCCACCCGCTGGCTGCGCTTTCTTGGCCTTGTTTCTTGCTAAGCACTGCTGTGTGCGGAGCCATGTCTTCCTGGCGTCCCTGTCCTCAGGAGAAAGAGTTAATGCATGTTTGGCTGCTTCTGCAGCTTTTTCTGCGAGTTGTATCCCGTCCTGCTCGGCATCGTGTTCATCGTTTGCATCGAAGGAACACAGCGACAAACCAAGCAACGCATTTGCATATTGCGTCGAGATCGTTTGCTCCGGGAGCTCGTCCTCCGTTTTCAAACGTGCGAGCAACTCTTCAGCGGCCGTGTATCTGCTTCTGGCTTCGGTTGTCTCTCCAGACAATCGAGCGACATCGCCAAGTCGGAGGCTGCTGCGAGCTGACTCCAACGCTTCTGTGGCCGAGTCGTTGGTAGATTTGAAATTGGCTTGATAGTACTGCTGTGCTTTCTCAAGCAATTCTCTACGAAGAGGTGCAAGCCCAGGATAAAACTGGAGATCGCCACTGAGATCGATCAGCCAAGCGTCAACCGACTTCCTCGCAGCTTGTAGTTGGGTCAACGATCTCGAATGAGCGATGCGTTCGCGCTGGTTAGCATTTTCCTTTTCTCGTGTTTCTTGCTCTGCGCGCAGTCGAGCCGTTGTTTCAGCGCGTCTCGCGAAGTCAATTTTTGCGGCCCCAAGGATACTCAACATAGCGATCGCAAAGAGCGCGACGAACGCAGATCGAACTAATGTCCGGTGTTTGCCGGCAACGCGGTCTATTTTGCCCCACCAGGGTTCGCGATATGCCGTAACGGCGTGGCCGGACAGGTAGTTTTCGATGTCGTCTGCGAGAAGTTTGGCATCTTGATAACGATCTTCTGGTGCCAAACGCATGGCTCGGTTGCAGATCGCATCCAGCGCCAGTGGCACTTGTCGATTAAGTTTCCTCGGGCGTTTGAAGTCGGCGATGGCAACTAGTTTTAGTGTGGTCTGAACACTGTTGGAACGGAACGGGGAAACCCCAGCCAGGATTTCATAAAGAATAACGCCGAGCGAGAAGACATCGGACCGGCTATCGACTCTATCCGATTCTCCTCGTGCCTGTTCGGGAGACATATAGGCAGCCGTACCCATGACTGCACCGATTTGGGTTAGCCCATCGTGATTGTTGCTGGCGCTTCGAGACCGTGCGTTCCGTTTCGAATCGCATTTTTCGTCACTTGGTTGGAGCGAAACACCAAGGGTTTTTTCATTCTTTGGCCCTTCGTCTGACTCTTGTTGCAACTCGCGAGATTGCTTTCCCAGATCTTTCGCAAGTCCCCAATCTAGAACGATGGTTTCGCCAAACGAGCCGACCATGATGTTAGCAGGCTTCAAGTCGCGATGGATAACATTGTGTTCGTGAGTATAAGCCAGTGTTTGGCAGACTTGCCGAAAACGATTAAGCAGTTCGTGGAACTTGCGTTGCTTTTCCGAGGCGATGTTGGTGGAGTGATAGTCGTTGATCACTTCTTTGAGTGTCACGCCGTGCAACCATTTCATCACATAGTAGGGGATACCATCCAAGTCCCCTTGGCCGATCTCATGGACTGGCACGATGCCTGGATGTTCGAGACGTCCGGTGATGCGGGCTTCGTTCAAGAAGCGGGAGACCGTTTCCTTGGTGTTGCCGGAATTGCCAAGTACACGTTTGATGACAACGTCTCGCTGCATCACTCGATCATAAGCACGCAGGACAACACCGCATCCGCCTCGACCTATTTCCTCTTTTTCTTCGTATCGGCTCCCTATAAGCTTGCTTGCGGAAACGTCCGAGGTGCCTGGCATTCTCGATGGAACGGGAGTGAGATTTGATTTCGAAGCAAACTCGCTTTTCGCACTTGGAGCGTTTTGGGATTGGCGTTTTCCGCCAACGAACGTCTGTTCGGAACCGTGAGCGTCAGGTGTTGAGCCAACCGGAGGTCCGGACAACGTAGACATGATGAGCGCGCGTGCACATTAGGTGGTGGAGGTCTGATTTCGTCGTGCAGAAGCTTACGATGTAGCTATGGACGTGAGGGCCTATGTGGTTGCTACTTGCGTAGCAATTTTCGAAAAGTGTAGGAGTTTTGAGGGTTGTAATGAGATTGAGAATGGCGAGTCGTTTTACAGTCAGCCGAAGGCGTACTTTTAATGCAAACCAGTACGCCTACGGCTGACTGTTAAACGAGATGCAAACTCGCACAGAATCCTAGTCACTCTCGGCAAGAGTAACCCACTTTAGTACTACTCGTGCCGCAGGGCTTCGATTGGATTCATCTTTGCAGCTCGCATGGCTGGATAGATACCGAAGACTAGCCCGACAGCCAGCGAGATAAAGAAGGCGCCGGGAATGCTTTCGGGTACGACGGCCGGTTGGACAGTCCGTACGACATCTGGGAGCCCCGCCATCTGTTTTTCGAACCAAAGGTTGGCCAAAATCCTCGCCCCGTTTACGGCAGGACCGCATAAGAGTCCGAACAAAATTCCCGATATTCCACCCGCCAAACTCAGAACGCTGGTTTCAACCAAAAATTGGCGAATGATGTCTCGCCGCTTTGCGCCGAGAGCTCGGCGGATACCAATTTCGCGAGTACGTTCCGTCACTGTGGCAAGCATGATATTCATAATACCGATACCGCCGACCAGCAAGGAGATCGCTGCGATCATTCCCATGAACACCATAAACATGGCGCGAGTTGTCCTGGCCTGCTCGAGCAACTCTAGGGGAACGACGACGGCGATGTCCTCCATTTTGTCGTGACTCGAAAGTGCATCATCGACCAACTCGGCCGTTCGCTTTACGTCCGAAACTTCACGTACTCGAAGAGTAATCTGATTGAGCTCGATGCTTTCGCCTTCGCGGGAGCTGGCGCTGAAGCTCATGACTACGTCGCCGATGCGTTGTTGTAACGTCTTGATTGGAATGTAAACGTCGTTCGAAAAATCTTGAGCAGCCATGGAGCCACCGATCGCTGCGGTCGCGCTCTTCGGCTCTAGCACACCGACGACTAAGTAGAAATTCTTGTTTTCCGGCATGTAGATACGTTGCCCGACGGGATCCTCGTAGGGAAACAATCGATCGGCGACTTTGGCTGCGATCACACAGTGAGTGTCCATCGCAAAATTTTCGGCGTCCGTAATGAAGTGACCGGCGCGGATTTTGAGACGGGTGACGTCGGCATATTCAGGAGTGCAACCAACGAGGCGGCCGTCGAGTTTGCGATCTTTGAATTGGAATTGGCGACGCATTTCACGTATCGGCAACGCGCTACGAATCGTAGGTACCGTGGAGACCAACAAGTCGTAGTCTTCGCGGGTCAGGCCGTAGGGTGTTAAGCCAGTCGTAGCCATCTTTGCGCTTGGCGGCTTGATCGTGCGGATCATGATCGTGTCCGCACCGAGACTTTCAATTTGTTTTTGGGCTTCGTCGCCGATGCCTTTGCTGATGGCCAGCAACCAGATAACGCTAGCGACCCCGATGAAGATACCGAGAACGGTCAGCAACGAACGGAGCGGGTGAAGCCAAAGGCTTTTGACACCAAGCTGAATAGTTCCAATCCAAAGACTCATTCTTCCACCGGCAAGTTTTCAAAAGCAAATTTAGCGGCAGCCTGTCGGACTTCCAGAGTATTTTGGCGGTCCCATTGCAAGCGACCGTCCTTGAGACGGACAACACGTTTAGCCCGTTTTGAGACTTCATCTTCGTGCGTTACCAAGATGATCGTCTTGCCCTCATTATTGAGCTTTTCGAAGAGCTGCAAGATTTCTTCTGCGGTTCGGGAGTCGAGATTTCCGGTCGGTTCGTCAGCCAAGATAAAGAAGGGGTCGTTTACCAAGGAACGGGCGATCGCGACACGTTGCTGCTGACCACCGCTGAGCTGCGTGGGACGGTGGCCGAGGCGTTCCCCCAGACCGACCAAGTGAGCGAGTTCGATGCTCTTTTCTTTTTGTTGCTTGGTTAGCGATTTGCCTTGGTAGAACAATGGGACCTGAATATTTTCGACGACAGTTAGCTGTTGAATCAAATTGTAGGCTTGGAATACGAAACCTATCCGTTGCGATCGGATGTCGGCAAGCTGATCGTCGTTCATCTTGGCGGCATCGTCGGTACCTAGCCACAAACTGCCTGAGGTGGGCTGGTCAAGACAGCCGAGCATATTGAGGAGCGTACTTTTGCCGGAGCCTGAAGGACCCATGATTGCAACATAGTCACCTTCGGGAACATCAAACGTCACGCCTCGCAAGGCGCGTACCGTTTCACTTTTTAAGACATACTCCTTTTTTAGATCTGCGACGCGGCAAGCAAATCGTGTCGCTTGCGGTTTTTCTGCTAAGACCATTAGTTGGATGGCGCTCCTCGGGAAGCTCCACTGCCGCCACCGCCGCCCGAACCGCCACCACCAGCAGCCATTCGCTTTTGGAATTGGGCAACTATTTCGGCCAGATCGATGGAGCCATCTTTGTTCGTATCGTAGTCTGCGAAGCTGCTTTTCATTCGTTCGTTGTCGGCCACTTCCGCAGCACTCAGTTTGCCGTCTCCATTGGTGTCCATATTTCTAAGCATATTTGCGGCAATTGCATCTGGATTCATGCCACCTGCTCCGCCGGGTGGTCCACCTGCAGGTCCACCAGGAGCGCCAGGAGCGCCACCGGCACCTCTTGCGTCGGGACCGAATTTTGGTCCGCCCTTGGGTGATTCGGCCGCGATCTTGACGAGCTTTTCACGGTCGTCGACTTCTGCAATCGCTGGGATCTCCATCTTGTCGAGATGATTTCGAGGGTCAAGGACGACCATGTCTTGAACGCTAACGCCATCTACCACGGTTACGTATTTGTCATTGGTCGCACCGATTTTGATTTCACGTGTATCCCAAGCATCGCCATTTTTGACCAATGCAAAATGATGTTTCTTCGTTTCGTAGACAGCGTGGACGGGGAGCTGAACGGCATCGGCGATTTGCTCGACGAAGATTCGTACCTCGGCCGTCATGCCAGTTCGGATTTCTTGCGGTGGCTCGATGATTTGGACGATCACAACGTATTCTTTAACCGTTGGCCCCCACATGTTTCCTTGTTCCGCATATTTGTTCACTTTGATAACGCGTCCCAGCAATTCGTCCGCCGCGGCACCCACGTTGATTTTGACAGGCATACCGTCTCGAATCAAAGTGATTCGGGATTCGTTGACCTTGGCTTTGACCTGCATGCGCGTTGGATCGGGAAGCAAGAAAATGGTTTGTTGCTCGCGAACAAGAGCACCTGCGGCAACGGTGAAGTCGGAACCGCCACGGCTACCTTGTTTGTTGGCGTAAACAACTTGTCCGTCAGCTGGAGCGACGACCGCGCAAGCTTTGATTTGTCCCTTGATCTCCTCGAGTTTTTCCTTTTCTTCAACGAGAGTGCTCTTGTCGGAATCCAACTTCGCACGAGCCGTCTCGATATCGCTATTAAGTTGGACCAGCATTTTTTCTTTCGTCAAATTATCGAGAACTCTAAGCTTTCCCTTGGCTGAATCCAGATTGCTTTTCGCGTTGCTAAGTGCATACTGCTCCGATTCGATTTGGAGAGACTTGAGGACTCCTTTGACCGCGAGTCGTTCTGCACTTTCAAGTGACAATTCGGCTTTGCGAAGTCCCTGTTCTGCAAGTGCAATCTCGCTCAAAATCGCACTTCGCTCCGTGAGGTAAGTTCCCTCGAGATACTCTTGTTTGGCAATAGCGGCTTTACTGACAGCAGCTTCGCTGTTGATCACGTTGGACTCAACCGTGCTGACGACGATTCGCTGATTTTTAACGTCTTGTTCGAGTGCCGATGAATCGAGTTGGCATAGTTTATCCCCCTTCTTGACGTAAATCCCCTCGGCGACGAGTGACAGAATTGGGGTACCACTACCGCCGCGACCTTTCACTTCGCATTTGACTTCGTTGTTGCTGCTGCTTTCGATTTCTCCCTGCTCCAAAACGATGTGGTCAAAAGGGCCACTTTGTACCTCGTGCAGAATCGGATCGTCTTTCGAGGCGGAGTAGATTCCGGAACCTTTGGATTGCCACCAAGCGTATCCACCCAGCCCGCAAGCGCCGAGCGCGACAATTAAGATCAAAATCGCTTTGGCTGACCCGCGTCTAGGAAGCGAAAGTCGAGGAAAATGGAGTGACATTTTATTAGCGGGGTTAATGGAGGGGGTGCGACCGGTTGGAAAGGCTTGGCCAGCAGGTTCGAATATTATCCATGACCGTCAAATGCAATACTACTGTGAATTGCTAGATTGCGTATCATTCGTTAGGAAGATTATCGCTGACCTAGTTGAAACACGGATTAGAGGCCAAAGTTTCGGGGTTGAATCGGAGTATTCGCACCCTCACGCAGAGGGGTGGCTGGCTTTTTTGCCAAAATGGGCCTAACGTGCCGGAATGTAAAACGATTGTCCTCAATCGTTTCGGCGCTGCCAAAAAGCAAGTAAAGTCAGAATCAAACCGCAATTCGCACCGCAACCGCAAGGCAAAATGGGCCAAAAGTGCCCGCCAAGCGATTGGGACAATCGCTCTACTCTGGAGTGTAAAACGATTGTCCTCAATCGTTTCGGCGCTGCCAAAAAGCAAGTAAAGTCAGAATCAAACCGCAATTCGTACCTCGACCGCATGGTCAAAATGGGCCACAAGTGCCCGCCAAGCGATTGGGACAATCGCTTTACACTGGGGCTGCGCCCCCTTTCCAAGCAGGTCAATCTTGACGGAATGGGAAAGCTGCGGAAGATAGGCGATTGGGGTATTGTGGTGCTACATGGCCGTGCAGCCAAAAAACTCTTGCCGGGCGCTATCCAACCGACCGATTCCAAGCAATCGATCTTTGCAACACAACCCTTACGAACCAAACACATCGGCACAGACCGGTAAACAAGATGGCATCCGATTTTCGACTCAAGGAACAGCTTCCACGCCTGACGGATGCGATTGTGCTTACTTACAACGCACGCGATCGCATTAATCACCTTGGGCACTGCCCGCTTCCAAAGTACGAAGTGATCGTTCAAATCCTTGAGGATTTCAAGGACCTGCTCTATCCAGGGTTTCGAAGACGTGAAGGTTTGCACGCCGGCAACGTCACTTACCACGTTGGAAATCTCGTTGATTCACTTCACGATCGATTGACGACCCAAATCGCTCGCGCTTTGCTGCATGCCGATAAAGTTGATGCCAAAACGCCAAACTTCAATCCGTGCGACAATCCAATCGACTACGAGGCCAAGGGGCAGTCGATTGCAATTGCGTTGTTAGAACGAATTCCGCACTTGCGCGCAACTTTGGCCAAGGATGTCGAGGCGGCCTATGATGGCGACCCCAGCGTTTCGAATCGAGACGAAATTATTTTTTGCTTCCCCGGCTTGGAAGCGGTCACGATTTACCGAATTGCTCACGAACTCGTGCATTTTGCCGTCCCGTTTATCCCGCGGATGATGACGGAGTGGGCGCACAAGCAAACGGGCATCGATATTCACCCAGGTGCAACCATTGGTGAATCGTTCTTTATCGATCACGGAACGGGTGTGGTGATTGGAGAAACGTGCGACATCGGCGACCATGTGAAGATCTATCAAGGGGTAACGCTGGGGGCACTTAGTTTTGCAACCGATGCGGATGGACAATTGATCCGCGGAACAAAGCGGCATCCGACGATTGAGGATCGGGTTGTGATTTACGCGAATGCAACCATATTAGGTGGACGGACAACCGTCGGGCATGACAGCGTGATCGGTTCGAGTGTATGGGTTACAAGCAGCGTTGCTCCCCATTCCACGGTTGTTTTGGAAAAGCCTAAACTTCGAATTCGAAGCGGGCAAGGCGATGAGCTAGTACACGACTCGAACTACCAGATTTAGGTCCATTGATGAACTCGAAACGAGCCCCTGGGCCAGACGATGTAGTGATAACCGGTTACGGCGCGATCACACCTCTCGGTAATGATGTTGATAGCTACTACCAGTCTCTTCTCCGATGTGAATCCGCAATTGGTTTTTTGAAACCGGAACAGGGAGTCGATGGTCAGTACTGGATGGGGTCGATCATTCGCGACTTCGACCCAAAGCAGCACGTTCAGCCCAAGAAAATCATCAAGGTGATGTGTAGGGAGATTCAATTGGGCTTTGGTGCCGCGATGCAAGCCTGCGGAATGGCTGGCGTTTCGCCGACATCCGTTGCGTCTGATCGGCTTGGGACCGTGTTTTCTGGGGACATTATTTTTAGCGAAACCGATGACGTCCAAAGCATCGTTAGGTTGTGTGCGGCTGATGGCATAATGGATCACAGCCGATGGGCAGCCGAAGCGATTGAGAATATGTATCCACTGTGGATGCTCAAGTCTCTGCCCAACATGGCGGCTTGTCACGTTGGAATAGCGCTCGACTCGCGAGGCCCATGCAATACGATCACAACTCTTGGTACCAGCGGTTTAAACGCCACCTTGGAAGCGATCAACGTGATACGTCGAGGCAACGCAGATGTCATGGTGGTCGGTTCAACGGCTTCGCAGAATACGTACACTCGGATGCTGCAACGTCATGAAGACGACTATTCCAAGGCGTACACCAATCCTGCATCCGCTTGCAAACCTTTTGATAAAGACCGCGACGGCTCCGTTTCTGGCGAGTCGGCTTCGTCGGTAATTCTCGAGCGTCGCTCGCATGCCGAAGCTCGCAACGCAACGATTCTCGGGACGATCACGGGCTGGGCCAATACCTTTGGCAATGGAACTGAGACGCGATGGAGCGGCACCCAATTGGCAACCGAAAATGCGTTGACCAATTTGCTTCAGAAATCCGGCTTGGGGATGGATGACATCGACCATGTGAATACAGCCGCAAACGGCACGATCGCTCTCGATGCCGCAGAAGCCCGTGCGATAGCCAAAGTGCTGAAGGATGTGCCCGTCGTTTCCTACAAAGGAGCGATTGGCGATTCCATGAGCGGTTCTGGGTTGGTCGAATGGATCGCATCGTTAGCTGGCATGCGTGCAGGTCAAATCGCTCCGACGCCCAACCATCAAACCACTGCGGCCGATTGTCCGATTCAAGTCATTTCGAAACAAGCCAAGCCTCGCACCAAAGAGCACTTCATCAAAATCTCGCAAACGCATCAAGGCCACTGTGTCGGCGTTCTCGTTTCTGCGGAAGCGTAGGGATGGCCATCTATCTGGACAATCAAGCGACGACGCGGATCGATCCCGCGGTCATTGCTGCCATGTTGCCACTGATGGAAACGCATTATGCCAACCCTGGCAGCTCAAGTCATGGGGCAGGGCGTCTTGTCGGTGAATGGGTGGACACGGCCATTTCCAATATGGCTGGTCTTTTCAATGTTGCCAGCGACGAACTCATTGTGACCAGTGGAGCAACGGAGAGCAACAATCTTGCGCTGTTCGGTGTCGCTTTGCATCCGAAACAGAAGAGACGTACCATCGTCACACTGGTGACCGAACATCGTGCATTGCTCGACCCACTTTCCAGGCTTGAGAAAAATGGATTCGAAATCATTCGGCTCCCAGTTCGTCAGTGCGGCGAACCGGATACCGGCATCGTTGACCTGGATCGCCTTGCTGAAGCCATCAACGAGAAGACTGCGCTCGTAAGTGTGATGATGGCGAACAACGAAATCGGCGCCATTCAGCCTTTGACTGAGATCGCGAAAATTTGCCAGCGCTTTGGTGTTCCGCTTCATACCGACGCCAGCCAAGCGGTGGGGCGAATGCCGATCGATGTTCAGGCTTTGGGGGTGGATTTGGTAAGTTTCTCGGCGCACAAGTTTTACGGGCCCAAAGGAATTGGCGGATTGCTAGTACGCCAATCACCCATTTCGGTCCAATTGCAGCCTCAAATCCTGGGTGGGGGCCAGCAACAGAATCTTCGTTCCGGGACACTCAACAGCGTCGGTATCATTGGAATGGCGAAAGCGATGGAGCTAGCGGTAGCAAACCGCGATAGTGAAATGGCGGAGCAGGAAAGACTTCGTAATTTGCTTTGGTTGTTGCTGAACGAGCGGATTGACGGTCTAAAGCTAAATGGCCCAGAATTGATCATCGAAAAACGGCTTGCCAACAACCTCAACGTTTGTTTCCCGAAAGTCGAGGGGCAGTCGCTGATGCTGGCAGTTCCGGAGTTGGCGGTGAGCAGCGGTAGTGCGTGCACCTCCGCCGAGCCCCATCCAAGCCATGTTTTATTGGGAATTGGGCTTAGTATCGACGAAGCTCGGTCCAGTTTGCGATTTGGTTTAGGGCGTTTTACGACCGAAGACGAGATTCGCTTGTCTGCCGATTGGCTGGGCAAAGCTCATGCGAAACTAGCTTCGTTTGCAGCTTGACCGAATTTTGCTATCGCTCGACAATACAACAAAACGTTTGGGGGGAATTGGGAGGGCGAGGCTCCTGCCGAGCCATTTACGCATCAAGCTCGGCAGGAGCCTC
>JANPHB010000305.1:0-31083 GCA_031424235.1 Pirellula sp. | reverse complement strand
CCAAAATCCGAATGACATTTGCGTTGCAGACTGTATACTCATGGTCGGTCCTTCTGATGCGTCGTAAGCTGCTTGTGATAAACAACTTATACGCACAGAGGGCCGTTTTCGTTCAACAACCAATGAATAATCCGCGCTAGCTTGCGCGTCGTGCTAGCGGTTACAATCCCGGCTCAGTTTTAACACAGCCGAAACCCCTGGGTAGACAACGTTTTTTCATGCCGAAGCAACTTGAATCGCATTTTAAGCAATTACGCGAATGGCTCGACATGGAATCCGAGTCCGAACGAAAGCGAATGATTGAACGCCGCAAGATTCGTTCGCAAAAAAATGCCGAAGCCCGCGGCGATACGCTGGTCGACTTAGTGATCACGGACCATCGGATGGGGTTGGGTGGTCGGTTTTTGGTTACCTTCGTTAAACGGAATAGAACCCTGGATTTGCCATGGAATCGATTTCGAGTCGGCTCGCCAGTGATCGCTTCCGAGGAACTGACCGAGGGTGACTGCGGCTACGGGATCGTTTGCGCCAAAGAGTTTAGCTCCATCGAAGTGGCGTTTGACGAATGGCCGGAAGGCGAGCGTTTTCGATTGGACCTCTCGATGGACGAGATCACTCGCAATCGGCAATTGAATGCTCTGAAATCTCTGCAAAACGCCAAGGGAAGAGTTGCACATTTGCGAGATATTCTTTTGGAGTCGCGCGAACCGCGGTTCGATCCTTTGATTCCGCTGGAGATGGAACCGCGATTCAACGATTCGCAGCGACAAGCGATCGAGTTCGCTTTGTCTGCCAGAGATGTTGCCATCATCCATGGTCCTCCGGGGACCGGCAAAACCACAACCGTCGTTGAGTTGATTCGACAAGCGGTTGCTAAGGGAGCCAAGGTTCTTGCATGTGCTCCCAGCAATACAGGTGTGGACAACTTGCTCGAAAAAATGGTGGCCAATCGGATGCGAGTTGTTCGCATAGGACATCCCGCGCGTGTCCAAGAAGAACTGCAAGCCTATACGCTCGATGCCATCGTTGAAAAAGACCCGGCCATGAAAGTGGTCGGCGAGATGATGCGTGAAGCTGAGAAGATCGCCAGGAAGGCGAGCAAGTTTACTCGAGCGAAACCGTTGCCTGGCGAACGCAATGACATGCGCCAAGAGTCTCGCAGGTTACGCGATGACGCTCGTGTTTACGAACGGCAAATCATCGCCAACGTATTGGATCGGGCCGAAGTTATTTGTGCGACGACCAATTTCGACCCGGATATCCTCGGCGGAAGAGATTTCGATTTGGCCGTCATCGACGAAGCTTGTCAAAGCACCGAGCCCGGTAGCTGGCCAGTCGTATTGCGAGCCGATCGTATTGTGTTGGCTGGTGATCACTGCCAACTACCACCAACCATCCTATCTGCGGAAGCTGCCGCCGAAGGGTTCGCGGTCAGTTTGATGGAACGGCTTGTCGCTTCGTATGGGTCAACCGTTACCAAGCAGTTGATCGTCCAATATCGAATGCATGAACAGATCATGCAGTATTCCTCCAAATGCTTTTATGACGGCAGTCTGCAAGCGGATGAAACCGTTCGAACGCATCTGCTCACCGACTTGGTCGCCCGTCCGCATCCGGACATGCTTCAGACTCCAGTGACGTTCGTTGACACAGCTGGGGCAGGCTGGGAGGAAGAGCAAGAAATCGATGGAGAGAGCCGATTCAATGCGCAAGAAGGCAGCTGGGTCCTGCAGCAAGTTAGAGAACTTTGTAGCACCGGTATCGAGCCAAAGGACGTGGCCATCATCGCACCTTATGCAGCACAAGTGCGATGGCTTCGTCAAAACTGTCCATTGAAGGCTGTTGAGATCGATACGGTCGATGGTTTCCAAGGGCGGGAGAAAGAAGCGATTCTCATTACGCTTGTGCGTTCCAATGCAACGGGCGAAATTGGATTTTTGGGCGACACGAGGCGGATGAACGTCGCCTTAACCCGTGCCAAGCGGAAACTGATCGTGATCGGCGATAGTGCAACATTGTCGACCAACGAGTTCTACGCGAACATGATTGGATACTTTGAATCGATTGGGGCCTATCGAACCATCTGGGAGTGGGATCCAGCGATGGAAGGATAAACGCAATTCGTTCTTGCGTTTTAACTACGGAAGCTGAATTCTTACGAATCCAGCTACGGGCGGCACGTGCGTGCTACTTTGGCAGTTACTGGCGAATTTACAAACTTGCCGGCGAGAAATGCTCCAACTGTTTGTCCGCTTCCTGGATTAGCCGGTCTACTTTCTGATCGATATCTTCGACGTTTTTTTGACGGACAGCTTCTGTGGTCGAAGCCTTGAACGATGCTCCACATCCATGGCAGCAAACTTCCCTTCCCAATAACTCGACCGGGATTTGCAAAGTTCGCCCACAAGTTGGGCAAACCTTGGCGAAACGCACCGAACTTGACATTGTTTTTACTCCGAGAGAGGAATTCATTAGGCAGACATTATTGCGTTCAAACACACTTTGTCAATCCGCAAAGGCGATTTAAACGCCTAAAACGAGTTTTTAGACAAGTTTGGCTTTGGATTTTCGACGACCTTTGTACCGGTTAGCCGCAAAATCCGTATGCTGGGGTAATCGAGGAGCAAACGACAGCAACAACCGTGCCTAAATGGAGCCAAATTGTGTTAGTAAAGATCGCGCAGGATCGTCAGGGTTTGGGGAATTTTTCGGGGGAGCTTGCCGCCGAAAGGCTTCGGGAGCTGCTCAAAACTCAAGCTCGCGTGCGGCTAGTGGTCGCGACAGGATCGAGCCAATTTGAAGTTCTGGAAGTACTCAGCAAGTCACGGGGCGTCGATTGGTCGCGTGTCGATGGGTTTCATCTTGATGAGTACCTAGGCTTGGATCGGACTCATCCTGCTAGTTTTTGCGGGTACCTCGCCGACCGCTTTGTGAATTTGGTTCCCATCGGTTCGTTCCATTTTCTCGATGGAAAAAAGGCGTCAGCAGAAGTGGTGGAGGAAGCGTCGCGGCTTTGGAAACAAGCCCCCATTGATCTAGCCATGATCGGCATTGGAGAAAACTCGCACCTTGCATTCAATGACCCACCTGCCGATTTTCAAACCCGCGAAATCTACCATGTGGTTACGCTCGATGAAGCTTGCCGACAACAGCAAGTAGGTGAAGGCTGGTTCCCCAACCTGGCGGCTTGCCCAAGCCAAGCCATCAGCATGACGATCCATGGCATTCTTCAATCAAAGCAGATCATTTGCAGCGTACCGGATGAACGCAAGGCAGAAGCCGTGGCTGCTTCTTTGGACGGCCCGTTGACACCGAACGTGCCGGCCTCGATTCTTCGGCAGCATAGCAACGTGACCTTAGTCTTGGATAATGCTAGCGCCTCGAAGCTCAGTCCAGCTACTCTCGCTAAAGCCGAACGCAGTTAGGGTCTAACATGCAGTACATCGATCTTCAAGTCAACGGTGCGTATGGCGTTGACTTCAACAGCGATTTGTTGACGACCGAGCAGTTCGAGTTCGCATGTTCCAAGCTAAAAGAGTGCGGAATAGCGGGCTTTTTGCCAACGATTATTACCGACTCGTTGGATGCTATGTGCAATCGAATCGGCAACATTGCATCCATCGTTGAATCGTGTCCGCGCTTATCCGGTCTGGTCCGAGGTATTCACGTCGAAGGGCCGTTCCTTTCCAATCGTGCGGGCTTTTATGGTACACACCCACCGCAACATATCATGGCAGCAAATCAGCGGGATGCGATGCGTCTGGTCGAAGCTGGCCGCGGTCTGGTTCGCCTCGTTACTCTTGCGCCGGAGCAAGATGCCGCATGCGAAACGACGCGAAGACTGTCCGACGAAGGGATTTCGGTATTCGCTGGCCACACGGACGCGAGTTTCGACACGCTCAAGCGAGCGATTGACTCCGGACTCCGAGGCTTTACGCATTTAGGAAACGGTTGCATCCATCAAGTCGACCGACAGGATAACATCATGCAGCGTGTTCTAGCGCTTCGAGACAAGTTGATGATCACCTTGATTGCCGACGGGATTCATTTGCCCCCTTGGCTGCTGAAGTCCTGGTTGGAAATCATTGGCCCAACGCGGGGTATCATTATTTCCGATTCGATGAGCGCGGCCGGTATGCCTGCCGGCGAATACTCGATCGGAAATCAGTCCGTCCTCGTCGAGCCATCGCGCAGAACTAGACACCGTGACCACGGATACCTTGCCGGTTCGGCGTCGACGATGGCAGACATGGACCGAGTCCTAACCGAAACTCTCGCAATTGGGTCAGCCATACGTGAGCAAATTATGCATGGCAATGCATTGGCTATCTTGACGCAATGAGCGTCGACCGTGGGTTTGGCTGTACGGACAATTGAAATTTAGGTTAAAATGTTTGTGGTTCTGTGCTGCTGGTAACCCGACGCGTGTGGGCTTGTTGATTTAATACTTGACCAAATGCACGTCGTTTAACAGTCAGCCGTATGCGTACTGGCAAAGAAGGCAGAGTACGCCTTCGGCTGACTGTTAAACGAATAAATCAATAAGCTTTCTGCACGTCCGGTTAACAGGCATGCTTACAGGTCGCATCCGGCAGATGCGACCCACTTTAACCCTATCCCACTTAATTCGACTCCCAAATTGAAACCACCAGACCTCTTCGACACGCTTCAAAAAACGACTCTCGATAACGGGGCTGCCGCTGCGGCGCAATTGCTCGTGAACGAAATGCGAGGCCAGGAGCGATACCCCGAGCTATTCGAGGCACTCAAAATGCTTCATCGAATCGAGCTTGGGTTGCCTGCCGTTCATACCGATTTGTCAGGCGCTCACTCGACGAGCATGCATGAGGTCATTTCGCAGGAACTCCAAGACCAACTGGACAAGAAACTGCTTGGGGCGTGTACCGAGGTTGGTACCGCCATGATGCGCAAGGGGAATCTCCAAGAAGGTTGGATGTACATGCGGGCTGTTGGCGACCGAGCTGCAACCGCGGAAGCCATGCGCGATGTGCCTGTGACGCAAGACAATCTGGATACCTTTCTCGGTTTGCTCGTCCACGAAGCGATCGATGTAGCGCGTGGGACCAAGTTGTCGCTTGATATGCGGGGAACTTGCAACACCATCACGATGTTGGATTCGGTTGTGTCGATGCGAGGCCGGGCGGACCAGCAAGCTGCGGTTGGAACCCTGGTCGAACACGTTCATACGGAATTGCTTGAAAGCCTCAAGTCCGACATCATCCGTCGTGAAAAAAGCGACGCGTCGAGCGACGTTCGCTCGGCGACTTCATTGGAGTTTCTATTGTCCACGCGACCGACATTGCTCCGGGACGGAACGTACCATTTAGATACCACGCACCTTGCCTCGACCGTCCGCTTTGCAAGGATTCTCGATAACGAAGCCCAGCTTCGACTTGCAGTCGATTTGGCTCAGTATGGCCGGCAGCTCCACTCGCAATACCAATACCCAAGCGAAGAGCCGTTTGCGGATCTTTACCCGATGTCGCTTGGAATGTTTCGCGCATTGTTGGGGGAGCACGTGGATGCGGCCTTGAAAATGTTTCTGCAAAAGGCAGAGTCGCTCGACCCGCAAGAGCACGGTACGATTGCGATTGAGACCTACGCGGACTTGCTCACGCGAGTTGGTAGGCCTGCCGAGGCGATGCAGTTTTTGATCAAAAAGATGCCCCGGGGGATGCGTCCGTTTGGGATCGCACCCTCGCTTTTGGAACTTGCAGAAGCCTCCAAGGATTTTCAGTTGATGTTGGATCATGCGAAAGAACGCGGTGATTTTGTCGGGTATGCCGCGGCGCTTTTGCAGTCCGTTACCTACGCAAACAAATCACCGAAATTGGATGGCCAACCGGCTTAAACCTTTTACCATGGGAATCAATGTACTGCTTGTCGAAGACGACCCAAGTTTAGCAAACGCCATCCTTGAGGGATTATCAGACCAAAACATTAAATGCGAAATCGTCTCAACGGTGCCCGTCGCGATCCAAGCCGTAAGGGACCGCAGGCCCGATGCGGTAATTTTGGATCTGATGCTGTCGGGCGAAAACGGTTTGGATGTTCTGAAAGCGGTGCGTGCTCAGCGAGATCCGACGCCAGTTCTGATTTTGACTGCGCTTGGTTCGCTCGAAAATCGTGTCGCGGGCTTAAACGAGGGAGCGGACGACTATTTGGTTAAGCCGTTTGAGATGCTCGAGCTGATTGCCAGAATCACAGCCATTACCCGTCGAAACAATCGCATCGAGGGAAGCACACTCACCTACGGTCCGCTGCTGCTCGATCTTACGACTCGACGCGTATTTCGCGACGGCAAGGAGCTGAAACTCTCCCCGACGGAAACGTCCCTGATCGAGCTCTTTATTCGCCATGAGAATCAAGTCCTCACTCGCAAAATGCTTTGTCACCAGCTTTGGGAAACCAACTGGGAAGGGGAAACCAACGTAATCGAAGTTCATATCAATCGATTGCGAAGCAAGCTGGAACGCGGTTTCGAGCAGCCATTGATTCATACCATTCGCGGTCGCGGTTACATGCTGTCTGAGTCTGAGCCTAAGTCGAGAACCGAGAACCTAGAACCTCTCGATAGCGATGAATCAAACAAGCCAACAGAGATCGAGTAACAACGTGGTTTTGGGCGATGAGATGACGACGCAGGAGACCGCAGGCAACTTGCTCGGTCAATCTCGCATGCGTTACTGGGGCAAGTTCACGTTTCGGGTTCGGACGGCGGTTATCCTGACCCTGTTTATCCTTCTGACTGCGCTCGCGGTTGGGTTTGCGTTTCGAAACGTCGTCTCAATCCTTCTGGACAATCAGACAAATTTGGACTTGCGCGATGACGCTCAGGAATTTGTCGAGCAGCTTGAGTCGATCCCGGGCCCGATCAGCCCGGAGCGAGCTCAAGCGTGGAATCGACACGCAGCCACTCATGAACTTCATCACTGGTTCCTCCGAGTCTTTGATAAAAACGAAAACGTTGTCTGGGAGACGATTAGTGTGCCGGAAGCGATGATGGCAAGTCATCTCAGCAAGGGCGAAATGCAGGAGTTTGGAAACTACCGGTTCCTCAATCGGCCGGTCTATCATTCATCGGCAAGTGACAAGGCTATACCGACCGGCTGGATCCAAGTGGGATGTTCCCTCGAACTCGTACAAGATTCGCTTTCGCAATTGGATCGACTACTGCTGTGGGTTTTTTTGATCGTCGGAGTTTTAGGGCCTGTTGCGTCTTTGTTTTTGTCGGCGCAGTTGCTCAATCCATTGACCGATTTGACAAAACAAGCCGCTGAACTTTCGGTGACGGACCGATCGCAGTTGCTCGGATTGCGAGGTAGTGGCGATGAATTGGATAGTTTGGCAGGAACGGTCAATGCCTTGTTGGCTCGCGTCCGATCGCAGCTTCAAGCCAACGAAGACTGGATCGCAAACTCGGCACATCAGCTGCGCAGCCCTTTAGCTGCCATCACGAGCAATGTCGAAGTGGTGTTAGGCAGACTGCCGGACGGCAAGTCGTCGGACATGTTGACAAGCGTTTTGAATGAATGCGAATATCTGAACAAACTGGTTCAGCAGTTATTGCTCCTGTGCGAAGCCAATGCCGTTGGAGTCAAAGCGAAGAGGAGCGAGATAAGCTGGGACGAAATGATTCGTCAATCGAGCGACTTCTTTGAGGCGCTGGCCTCAGCCAAAGATGTCTCTCTCAAGTTCGATGCTCTCCAGAAATGTACCGTTTTCGCCAATCCAGAGCATTTGCGAATCGTTTTGCACAACATTATCGACAATGCGATCAAGTACACGCAGCCGAACGGTTCGGTCGAGATCGAATTGACCAAGTCAACTGAGAACGAATGCACGCTTCGCGTTACGGATACAGGTATCGGAATTTCAGAGGAAGATCTAGCGCGCGTCTCGCGGCGATTTTTTCGAAGCGACTCGGGACGCGATCCGGCCACGACTCCCAGAGGAACTGGCCTGGGGTTGAACATAGTCAAAACGATTGTAGAAGGACTCGATGGCCGCCTGCAGATCGAAAGCGTACTAGGCAGCGGTACCACCGTTCGAATCGTTTTGCCAACGATGGGCTAGCGCTGTTAAGACGAGGCTTTTGTGTAGCGAAAGTCGTCAAGACTTTCGGCTGTATCGCCCAAATGACCGAAACTCTTGACGAGTTTCGCTACAAAATGCTTCACCGCGTTGCCTAAATTTATTCGAAAGTACGCCTACGGCTGACTGTTAAACGAAACCATTAATACCTTACAGCGCACAGCTTACTCCGTACCAAGGTACTGGCGTTGACCGCGTCAGTCAGCGATACTAAAACGTTTCCGGCCATTGTTGAAGCCAACAACCATTCGAACCTTGGAGAGATTTCTTAATGCCGCGTGGATCGCTGATTTGTTTTGCGTTTTTCGCGTTCGCTTTGCTTGGATGTGTTCCGATCGGGCAGCCATCTGTACCTGTTTGGCGTGTTCAGATTGTGGCTACCTATCCCCATGATCCAGGTGCATATACTCAGGGCTTGGTAATCAAGAATGGCCAAATGTACGAGGGGACAGGACGCAACGGAGCCTCGTCGCTTCGCCAGGTAGATCTAACCACCGGCACCGTCCTGAAGTCATTGCCGCTTGACGAAAAATACTTCGGCGAAGGGATCACGATCCTAAACGGAAAGATCTACCAGCTGACCTGGAGAAACAATCTATGTTTCACCTATGACCTCGATTCGTTTCAATACAAAGAGCATTTCAAATACGCCTACGAGGGCTGGGGTGTTACGGATGACGGCAAAAACTTAATCGTGAGCGACGGCTCCTCGGATATCCGGTTCGTTGATCCCAGCACCTTCAAAGAGTTGCGAAAAATATCGGTAAAGCAAGGGAACGAACGTATCAAGAACTTGAATGAACTCGAGTTCATCAACGGCGAAATATGGGCGAACGTCTGGTACGACGATCGTATCGCCAGAATCTCGCCTGAGTCAGGACAGTTGCTAGGCTGGATCGACTTGAGCAATCTTTTCCCTCGAAACAAACGCAAAGACAAAGACCAGGTACTCAACGGAATTGCGCAAGATCCGGATAGCAAAAAAATTTATGCGACAGGAAAGAACTGGCCAAAGTTGTTTGAAATTGAAATCGTCAAGTAGGCGATTTGGGACAATCGCCTTTGTTTTTGGGAGAGCGAGGCTCCTGCCGAGCTGGCGATGCAATGGCTCGGCAGGAGCCTCGCCCTCCCGAATAACCGCTCCTCGCCCTCCCGCTCTCACTTTGAAAACCGCGTAACCTAAAAACACTCCTTCTTTGGAATGTATCTCCAATTACAATTGGGACTCCCGCCGTGAAGCTCCATCTAGCGTTTCACTTGCCCTCCCCCAACCTCAATTAGGTTCCCACCTTGTATTGGCTCGCCGAAATCTGCGTGAAACGACCTGTTTTTGCGCTAATGCTCGTCATGGCGATGGTTGTGGCTGGTGTCGTCGCCTTCCCTTCCCTGGGAATCGACCGGTTTCCAAAAACGGACTTGCCAACCGTTTCAATTCGGACCGGCTACCCAGGAGCCGCCTCCCAGGAAGTCGAATCGGAAATCTCCCAGATCGTGGAAGATGCCGTTTCCACCGTTGCCGGCATCGAGGAACTCAGAAGCATCTCGACCGACGGCAGTTCAATGGTCTTGTTGACTTTTGCACTTTCCCGGGACATCGATGCCGCGGTGCAGGATGTGCGGGACGTCGTCTCCTCGGTCACGAATCGACTTCCACGAACCATCGATCCACCGGTAGTCCAGAAATCGGATTTGGATTCATCACCTGTCATGTCGATCGCGGTTTCCGGCGACCGGACACCGGGTGAGCTATATCTGTTGGCCGATCGTTACGTCAAAAGCATCATTGAATCGAGCCCGGGTGTCGGCCAAGTTTCCATTTCCGGGGCTGCAGAACGTGCCATCAAAGTCAACATCGACGCCAAACGACTCGCCGCCTATCAACTGTCCATCGTGCAAGTCCGCGACGCTCTGGTACGTCAAAATGCCGAAGTTCCAGGTGGTCGTGTGGACGAAGGGCTTCGAGAGCGATCGATGCGCACACTCGGCCGAGTCGCCGAATCCAAGGACTTCGATGACTTGGTGATCGATACCGTAGGGGGCTCGTCGATCCGACTTGGTGACCTTGGTACGGTCGTCGATGGTACCAAAGAAGTTCGCACAATGGCCCGACTCGATGGCAAGCCAACGGTGGTACTGAGTGTGCAACGTCAGTCTGGAGAAAACACGGTCAATGTGATCGCAGGAGTCAAAGAGCGTCTCAAACGAAGCGAGTCCTTGCTACCCAATGACGTGCGGGTCGCAATCATCCAGGATCAATCTCGTTACATTCTTTCCGCATTGCACGAAATCGAAAACCACCTTGTCTCGGGATCGATTTTGGCATGCTTGACCGTCCTCTTGTTCATGCGATCCTGGCGATCTACCCTCATCGCATCGGTCGCGATCCCCGCGTCCATCATTGCGACGTTCGCGTTCATGAAGGCGTTTGGATTCACATTGAACAACGTAACCATGCTTGCGCTGGTGCTCATGGTCGGGGTCGTGATCGACGATGCGATCGTGGTTTTGGAGAACGTTTTTCGATGCATCGAGGAGCAAGGCATGGACCCATATCAGGCTTCCATCGATGGAACCAAAGAGATCGGATTGGCGGTTCTTGCGACAACGGTATCGCTCGTTATCGTGTTCTTGCCCGTATCTTTCCTTTCGAGCGTCACTGGGCGGATGCTTTTCGAGTTTGGTGTGACAGCTACCGTTGCTATTTTGGTCTCGATGGTGATCAGTTTTACACTGACTCCGATGATGTGCAGTTTGCTTCTGAAAAAGCCCAAGCACAGCGATACTGCTGGGCACTCGCAAAAGACGACACGACAAAAGGGGTTCTACCATTGGATCGAGATGAGCTACATGGGCTCGCTCCGGCTGGCGCTGCGGTTCCGGTTTCTGACCTTGCTGTTGTGCATTGGAACTATTGCGGCCAATATTCCACTCTATAGTTGGGTTCGTCAGGACTACATTCCAACCAACGTCGACGAGTCTGAGTTTGAAGTGAGCGTGAACGCGAAAGAAGGTACCTCGATTCTTAGCATGAATCAGGCTCTTCAAGTGGTTGAAGACAAACTGCGAACTGTTCATGGTGTAGCCTTGACTCTCACAAGCGTTGGCTCCCGCGGCTTTGGTGGAGTCAACAACGGTAGCGTGTTTGTGCGACTCCAAGACGCAGCCGAACGAACTTTTTCGCTTGAGCGATTTTTCTTCGCTTTACTGCAAGGCAAGCCAAGCAAGGCGTTTGATGGCAATTTCAGCCAACAACAAAAAATGGCCGAGATTCGTACGTTGCTCAAAACCGTGCCGGATATCCGATGTTCGATCCGGAATCTTACTTCACTTCGCCAAGGTCCCAATGTGGACATCGATTTTTGCATCACCGGCCCCGATGTAAAACGACTCGCAGAGTTCAGCGAGCAGATACGAAAGAAGGCCATCGATCTTCCAGGCATCGTCGATGTCGACACCACGTTGCGGCTCGACAAACCCGAACTTCTGGTTTCGATCGATCGGGAACGAGCCGCCGCCATGGGGGTCTCAGTTCAAGAGATCGCGGATACGCTGAGAATCGCAGTTGGCGGTGACGAACGCGTCTCTCGCTATCGCGATGCAACGATCGACGACGCCTATGACGTGGAGTTGCGACTCGTCGGCTTGGATCGTCAGGACAAAGAGTCGATCTCCCAACTTTACGTGCGAGCCAACCCGGCGGCCGGGAAATTGGTGTCTGCAATCGATACGCAATCGGCATCGAAGAACAACGCGTCGAAGCTGACTCGCATCGACAACATCGTTCAGTTTAATTTCGGCGACGCGCCAGCCCGTATCGATCGCTTGGATCGACAACGCATGGTATCGATTCGAGCCAATATTCCAACGGGGTTTGCTTTAGCGGATCGCGTTCAAGCCCTCAGAGCCATGGCCGCAGAAATCGGTGTGCCGCCTGGCTTCGAGACGCGGGTTTTAGGGCGAGGCAAGGAGCTCGAGAAAACGCTCAATGAGTTTCGATGGACGTTCCTCTTGAGTTTCGTCTTTATGTACCTCGTACTCGCAGCTCAGTTCGAACACCTAGCCCATCCGTTTACGATTCTCTTTACGCTGCCTCTTTCGGTTCCGTTTGGGCTGATCAGTTTGTACTTGGGCAACGAGACACTCAACGTATACTCGGCCTTGGGTGTGCTGGTGCTTTTTGGTGTGGTCAAGAAAGCCGCGATTTTGCAAGTGGATTGTACGAATGCTTTGAGACGCAAAGGCATGCCACGTCATGAAGCGATTCTACAAGCCAACCGCGATCGACTGCGACCGATTCTCATGACGACCATTTCGTTCGTGGCTGGCCTATTGCCATTGCTGATTGCAAACGGTCCAGGCTCGGAAGAACGGCGTTCGATTGCCGTGCTCGCATCCGGTGGGCAAACGCTGTCGCTATTGCTGACCCTGCTGGCAGTCCCGGTCATCTACACTTATTTGGATGACATCGGAAATTGGATCATGCGAAAACCAAGCGAGAATTAGTGTCGCACAATTGTCCTCAATTGTTGCTGCTCTGAAAAACGAAAAAAACAAACATTTCTGCCGCACGCCCAAATTACGCTAAATCTCTTTCGCGTCGAAAGTTCCCATTCCTTTTGCCAGAATCACAAGCAGGCCTCCCATAATTAGCAGCGAAAGCTGTGGCTCAGTCAGTACGCCGCCGACATGCAGGGAGTTGAAGGACATGGTACCCGCACTGGGATTTTGCCATCGCCATGGCAATCTATCCAAAACCATCAATCCGATAATTGCAAACGATATCGTTGCCATTGCAAAGCCTATTCGGCTTCGCCCAAATTTGGAAATCGTGCCTAGCAAGGAAACACCTAGCGTTGCTACTATCGTCATCAAGACGAGACAGTGCACTAACGAAAATGGCTCCGGGTAAAATCGGAAAAAGTTCAGGGTAACGACGGTTGAAAGACCAATTGCCGCTTGCAACTCTAACAACGTCGTAAGAGTAAGCCTCTTCGTGGAAGGTTGCCTTTGCGACGTTAGAGACAGTCGAAACATCCGCATAAGCATGACCGCAACTGGAGTAACTCCAATCAACGCAAAAACAATCTCGAATCGATAGCCGGTTCCTCCCGAACAAGGTCCAATCAATGCTATCCCCATTAAACTGAACCAAATCGCGATGCGACTAAGCCAATGACTTCCGCTGTAGTTCAGAAACGCAGCCAGCACAATAGACACGGCCATCATAATCCCAACCGATATTCGAACACCGAGATCATCCGTGTATTCAAAGGCAAGCACGAAGCTGTAGGAAAGACCGTTCCAAACAGCCAGCAGCAGCCCAGCAGAAGTCAGCCCCAACCGCTGCGCAGTCCAAAGTTCAAATGCAATCCATGCGAGGGACCATATCCCAATGCAGAGTACTGACAACCAGTAGCGATTTATCCACGCTCTTGCTAAGTTCTGTCTGTCAAGACAAACCCCTGACTCGATGTTGTAGGTCTTCAGTTTTGTAATATTAGTGCCTTGGCCGTTGAACCACGGTTGTGGCTGTGGTGAATCAAGGAAAATTGAATGCGTCTTGGAATCATGTGGAAATTTCACGTGCCGTGTCAGGTTTCGATTCAAAATATCAAGTCCTTCCATCGTCGAGCAAAAGAGCCAGCGAACCCCAATAAATTCAAGATGACCAGCATGTTCAATCGATTTTTCAATCTCTTGAACTTCGCCCGAAAGCAAATTGATGAGAAATGGTTTTCCGAGCGATTCACTCTGCGATTCGATCTTAGATGTTTCCGTCGCATCGTCTTGAACTTCGTCGCTTTCGTCCCTGCTGGGCTCATTCATCAGTTGATGTATACCGCGTTGAACGAGCGCTAGTGCGTCTGAACTGATGGATTCGACACGATCATTTGGCTCAAGTCCCTGAATCGGAACGACTCGAATTCGTCCTTCTCCAAAATGGACAAGTTGATTCGTGTCTTTAAAAAACGCATAGTCGCCCGCAATCCTGCAGCTTAACGAATTTGAGCTTGAAGGTACGGAAACTTCGAACGAATCGACGGTTTGAAGGGTCGCTGCGTTTAACAACCCAATCCCCTCTGGATCACCTGGACTCTGCGGATTTCGATCGCAAACGAAATAGTGACCGTCCGATGTAAATGAAAATGGTGAGCTGAGAAAAGGATCATCCACTTCTCTTTTTGCAATCGCTTTCCCAGTTTCCGAATCAACGATCACCAAGTGACGAGTATTCTGCGACCCATCGAAATGAATTTCAGCGATAGGTCCGAGAGGACTGACAGATCTTTGTTGCGAATACCCCGTCTCTCGATACTCAGATAATGTCTTCCCAAGATCAAAATCGAAAACCCGAGTTTCAGACATGTCCTTTCGACTAAAAAACGGAACCCAAGTATGCTTCCAACGTACTTTTGAGCCCGCAAGCTTCAGAATTTGATCCGTTCCGCCAAGCCACGCACTTTCCCGTAACGCAGAGTAAACGGAAGTTAATCCGAAGAGAATCAACGCGAACCGCATCAGCTTGATTTTCGTTGATTCGCTTGGGGAATTCATGGCGATCTCACGATTCGTTTTGCTTATCATGGTAACCCGATGCGTAAGCTTTGAAGTTGCGAGTTTTCTGTGCTTCCAGGCCAACTGCCCAGCAATTTACATAGCTTAGCCCAACGAGGCCGTGAATATATTCGTAGGACGGCCTCTTCAGGCCGTCGTTACTGCAAAAATCGGCCAATTTCGACGCCCTAAAAAGGGCGCCTTACATTTTTTCACAGCCTCAACAGGCTCGGTATTCTTTGCAATTGCTCTTCAAGACCAACGGTCCGACAGTTTGTTGGCTAACATATCTAACCGAAGCAAATTGCCGGGCCGTTGGCCCTATCAATTCCTTTGCTTGATTTGACCCAGCTCTTCAGGCTGGGCTATGTAAACGACAGGGGCTTTGCCCCTAAATCAAATAGTGCGACTTCAAAGCACGCAAGCTAGTGAATTGAAAAACCAATTCACTAGCTTGCGCTTCTCGCTAAAGAACGCAGAATTCTCACGAATTCTGCTACGTGGTGCCTGCCGAACGATTGAGGACAATCGCTTTACACTCTACTTCACCACGAAGTTAACCATTCGCCCCGGCACGACAATCGCCTTGACGATTTGCTTACCATCAAGCCAATCGGCTAGCCGTTCGTGACCGCGAGCCGCTTGCTCTAGTTGCTCGGCTGTGCTATCCGCTGGAACCATGAGCTTGGTGCGAAGCTTCCCGTTGATTTGCAATGGCACTTCGATTTCGCTGGCTTTGGTCAACGACTCGTCAAATACCGGCCAAGCTTGATAAGCCAGCGACTCGGTGTTGCCAAGTGCCTGCCACAACTCCTCGGCCATGTGCGGTGCGTAAGGCGACAGCACCAGAATGAGTGCTTCCATCCCTTTCCGTGGCCGAATGGATTCCTTGGTAAAGAAGTTAACGAACTCCATCATGCGCGCGATCGCGGTGTTGAAGCTGAGTGACTCAATATCGCGCGTGACGGCCATGATCGTGCTGTGGATGACGCGATTCTGTTCGGCTGTCGGTTCGACATCCTGTATCGAATCGACCAAAGCATTCTCTTCAGCGTGGGTATCTACCATCAATCGCCAAACGCGATCGAGGAAGTTTCGCACGCCATTGACGCCCGTCGTACTCCAAGGCTTGGTTGCCTCCAAGGGCCCCATGAACATTTCATACAGTCGAAGCGAATCGGCACCATATTCGGTAACGACAGAATCCGGATTCACCACGTTGCCACGCGCCTTAGACATTTTATGCGCTCGGCTATCGATGCGAATCGTTGGGTCCGAGACCAAAACGAAATTGTCCCCAGACTTCGTTACATCGCTATCGGCAACCGAAATCGAATTGAGCGCTTCCTTGGTCTTGACGTGCACAAAACCTGTTTCTCCCTTTTCCGTTTGGGCAGTACTCACCCACTCGCCGCTGGCGGTTTGAAACCCGGTGTACTCCACTTCACCTAGGATCATTCCTTGATTGACTAGTTTATGGAAAGGTTCCGCGTGAGAAACGTACCCGCGGTCAAACAAAACTTTGTGCCAGAACCTCGCGTACAGCAAGTGCAAAACGGCATGCTCCGCACCTCCAATATACAAATCCACTGGCATCCAAGCTTTCTCTTTGGCTCGATCGACAATGGCCGAAGTGTTCGTTGGATCGATGAAACGCAAGTAATACCAACAGGAGCCCGCCCACTGAGGCATGGTATTGGTCTCGCGCCGATAACGCTTGCCATCGATCGTCACGTACAACCAACTATCGTCCGCTTTCGCAAGCGGTGGTTCGGGCCGGCCGTGCGGCTTGTAGTCTTCCAATTGCGGTAGATCGACGGGCAGGTCTTGGGTATCCACGGCACGAATTATTCCGGTCGGTTTGCCAGCTGCATCCAACTCGTGCAAGATCGGAAATGGCTCGCCCCAAAATCGCTGCCGACTGAAGAGCCAGTCCCGCAACTTGTAGTTGATCGCTTGTCTGGCCACGCCACTTGCTGTCAACTCTTCGATGATTTTAGCTTTGGCCGCTTCGGTTCCCAGTCCGTCGAGCGAACCGCTATTGATCGCTAGGCCATCACCGGTAAAACAAACTCCCCCCGCCAATATGGTTTCTCGATCGGCGTCGTTCTTGGACGGCTCAACCACACATTGAATGGGGAGCTGAAATGCCTTGGCGAATTCAAAGTCCCGATCATCGTGGGCGGGTACTGCCATGATCGCACCCGTGCCATAACCGATCAGCACGTAATCCGCGATCCAAATCGGAATCGGTTTGCCGGTAACAGGGTTGATAGCGTGGGCACCGGTGAACACGCCGGTCTTTCGTTTGTCACCGTCCGTACGGTCTCGATCGCTCTTGAAGGCCGCGTTGTCGCAATACTGCTTGACCGCTGCTAATTGCTCTGGAGTGGTGATCGTTTTAACAACGGGATGCTCCGGGGCAATGACCATGTACGTCGCGCCGTACAACGTATCCGGGCGGGTTGTGTAGATCCGAAGCACATCCGCTGGAATGTTGTCCGGATAAGGCTGACCGCGACGAGTGGACTGCCATTTCGAGAATTCAGAAGCTGGCACGACTGGGAAGTCGACTTCGGCGCCGGTGCTGCGTCCGATCCAGTCCGCTTGCAATTTCTTGATACCTGGAGTCCAGTCCAGACCTTCGAGATCGCTGATGAGCCGATCGCCATAAGCCGTGATTCGGAGCATCCATTGGCGCAATGGCATGCGTTGCACCGGATGATTGCCCCGTTCGCTTTTGCCATCGATCACTTCTTCGTTGGCCAAAACTGTTCCCAGCCCCGGGCACCAATTCACCAACGCTTCATCTTGGTAGGCCAATCGGTGCTTGTCTCGATAAAGCGAAACGGCATCCTCTCCCTTGGCAGCGACATCCGCGGGAATCGGAAGTTCCGAGATGGGCCGCCCCTTTTGCTGCTCCAAATCAAACCAGGTATCGAAAAGCAGCAAGAAGATCCACTGCGTCCATCGGAAGTACTCTCGGTCCGTTGTGGCGAGGCAACGATCCCAGTCATAGGAGAAGCCGAGCATTTTCAACTGACGCGTGAAGTTGGCGATGTTTTGCTCGGTGCTCACACGCGGCGGCGTATTTGTCCGAATCGCGTATTCCTCGGCCGGCAACCCGAACGCATCGTATCCCATCGGATGAAGCACGGATTTGCCACGCATTCGCCAATAGCGAGCCTGAATGTCCGTCGCCGTGTATCCCTCAGGGTGACCAACGTGGAGGCCGGCACCACTTGGATAGGGAAACATATCGAGAATGTAGACTTTATCACCTGAAGGCATCTCAGGGGTGCGAAACGTCTTGTTCTTTTCCCAGTGCAATTGCCATTTGGGTTCGATGACGGCTGGATTGTATCGTGGCATCTAGGGATAATTCGCTTGAGGGATCAAAAGTTTCTTGAGGCAAATGCCTTAGCGGCCAAAGAAATGGACAACCAAGACCAATGCACGCCAATAGGAGTCTTCCTAATGGCGGATAGGTTCGCAGGCATTTTCATTGAATTTGCTATGCCTGTCCAGGTGGTCCGAGCCGATTTCGAAAACTAGAAATCACAGCGGCTGGCTCTCAGCAATGCGCAGCACGCGGCGAATCTCATCGGTCTTGAAGCCTAGCGATTGTGGTCGCTTGACGCCCGGCAATACCACCACATCGTAAAGCTCCGTCACCACTCCTTCGACTCGAATCCAATGCACAACGTCGCCACTCTTGAGGTCGATGATTTGGACGCCACAGCGAGCTTCGGCATCTCCAGACTTCAAGTTATTGTCCAACTCGAGACCCGAGAAGGTTTTGTTCTCTCTCGACTTCGATAGCCCCACGATGGCATAGTCGCCATGAAACGAGAGGCCTCGCAAATATCCTGGACAGAAAGCGACCTTCTCAAATTTGCCCGTTGCTCGATCAATAAATCCAAAATGGCCTGTCCCTGAATTCAACAGCCATAACTTGTCGCGATAGACCCGCGGCGAATGCGGCATCGACAAGCCTGATGCGATGATCTCGTTCGAATGAATGTCGATCACGCAACCGCCATCGTGCCGCCGATCACGCCATCCGTCCGCCACATCGGATTGACTAACCGCCGTAACGTATCGAGCCCGACCATTTTCCAGCGCCAGCCCATTGAGATGACAGCGATCTTCGGCTGCTAGTTTGCTGATGAACGGCGGCTTCCAAAGCGGGACAAAACTATGCGTATCGCTGAGCGTTGCCAAGCACCCGAAAAGCGTATTCACAAACACCACTCGACCGCTCGACTCCACCGCGACATCATGAATGTCTAAGTCGCCCGTGGTGTAGCCCACTTGCGGAACATAAAGCCGATCGTAGCCATTCGCACTCAGCCCCGGATCGATGACGTTCTCAAATCGCCATAGTTGATAGAGCGATGACATCCACATGGTTTGGCCATCTGCCCAAAGGCCCAAGCATCGATTGAACGTCCGCTCAAATACAGACAGTCGCCCATCGGGCTGGAGCCCCAGCAAAAACAATTTTCCAGCTTGATAGGTGGTAAAGGCCAAGCTCAGCTGACACTCAGCCATCCAGTTAGTGAATTGGCGTGAGGTATTGATTTCAAGAAGAGGGGCGGTCGAGTTTGACATTGAAGTTATTGTTAGAGGCTTTCTCTTTGTGCCTATTTGGCGGGATGAATAGCGGGAAGCACTGGAAATTCGTCAAAAAGAGACGCACAGTGCCGCGACCATTATTGTACAGCGAATTGATCAAATTCCTATCGTAGGGTGCGCTCTATGCCCCTAAAAGCTAGCGAAAGCTATCATGTCACAGCGGACAAAAGTAGCAGGCACGCTCCGTCGTGCCGTCCGCTGGAGTGAATTGACAATGATTCCAGGTGAACGGCACATGGAATGTGTCTACTACTTTGACTTTTGCCGGCTATGTCTATTACTAAAGGATACCCTATGCGAATCGTATCATTGTTGCCGAGTGCGACCGAAATCATTTGTCAACTCGGTTTGCGTGAACAGCTTGTTGGCGTCACTCATGAATGCGACTTCCCATCTTCGGTTGTCGGCTTGCCGAAAGTAACCGATACGCTCATTCCGCATGATGCGACTAGCGGTCAGATTGATGCGTTGGTCCGGGAGCGGTTGAAAACCGAGAAGGCACTCTACACCCTCAACATGCCGGTCCTACAATCGCTTCGTCCCGATTTGATCGTCACCCAAGCTCTATGCGATGTATGCGCGGTTGCCGAATCGGAAGTGAAACAGGCCGTTTGCTCGTTATCTGGAAACCCGCAGGTAATCAATCTTGAACCTATCTCCTTGAACGATGTCCTGCAGTGCATGCAGCAAGTCGCGAACGCCGTTGGTTGTTCCGAAACAGCCCAGCGGGAAATTGAATTGCTGCAAGCGCGAGTTCAAGCCGTTGCCAACAAGACGCAATCGCTTCCGGTAAGGCCATCGGTAATGCTGCTGGAATGGATCGATCCCCCATTTTGTGCAGGGCACTGGAATCCCGAACTGGTGGAGTTGGCAGGTGGACGCGAAATCATCGGCAAAATGAACCAACCGTCTCGATCCGTAACTTGGGAGAGCATCGTCGATGCCGATCCCGAAGTGCTTTTCATTGCATGCTGTGGATTTGGCGTCGAGCGGACATTGCAAGACTTGCCACTGCTGCAGTCTTATCCTGGTTGGGAGTCGTTGCAGTGCGTTCGCAATCGCAAAGTTTTCGTGGTGGATGGTTCCGCCTACTTCAGCCGACCAGGGCCAAGGCTCGTCGATAGCCTCGAGATTCTTGCACACGCACTGCATCCCAAGGCGCATCCTTTGCCAGTTGGAATACGACAGGCCCTAATGCCGCTGTACTAAACCCGAAGGGTTGATACATCCTCTGCCGGTGGTGATAACCGCCTTCGACCCCGGCAGAGGTTATGTCAGCCCTTCGGGCTTGAAATCCTAAGCCCGAATACAACCAAGCCCGAAGAGGCTGAGACGTCCTTTTCCGGCTTACGCCATCAGCAAGGATACACCGTCGTCCGGGCTGACACATCCTTTGCCGCCCTCCGGGCTTTAAGAGAGCCATCATTCAAAGTACCTCATTCAATACAAGCTTTTGCTTGTTTGATCTCCAGTTTCCTTGATCGGCATATCCGGCAAGGTCGATACATTTCCCATGCCGCTATCCCATGTTCCGCAACCGTCGATTTTTTCAAAAAAGACGCGATTGCTAGCGTTTGTCTTTTTTGGATTCCTGAACTTCGTTGGATGTTCATTGGGACCGCGTACACTCATGCACAGCCGCCTCCGATACAACGACGCGGTCAAAACAACTTCCGAGGAACAACTGCTGCTGAATATCGTTCGCTTGCGATACACCGACACACCCAGCAGTCTGGCCATTTCTAGCATTGCCGATCAACAAGAGGTTGTTGCCGGGCTCGGTATCGTTCCCTTCTTTGCGTCCGCCGGCGCGGGGGATATCGGCAGCTATCGAGGTACAATCCTACCCCAAGCACAATTGTCTGGTACGGCGCGTCCAACTCTCAGCTACACGCCACAAGACGACGAAGAATTTACGCGACGACTCTTCTCGCCAATCTCTCTCGAAGGAGCAGCCTATCTATCCAAAACCACATGGCCTATATCCACCGTCTTTCGTTTGTATCTAGAAAATCTGAATTGGGTTTCCAATGCCGAAACGGCCAGCGGCCCAACACCGCTCTGTCCGCCGGAGTACGAAACTTTCTTGCAGGGGGTGCAAGCGTTGCAGCGACTGCAAGACAAAAATCTGATTGCGCTGTATTCGGATGATCGGGAAAAAGCTGTTTCGAGCACTTTTGCTCTCAGTGAAAACAATGCCAAGAACGCGTTGGAGTCGATTCACAATGATGTCGAACTCAAAGTGTCAGCTGACGGTGTGACTCTCGTTCGGCAGGAGAAACAGATTGTTATGCGAGTCAATCCTAGCGTCGAAAGCGATTCCGATTGGTTCGTCTTTTGCAATGCATTTCAACTCAATTCTTCAAAGCGAACTTTTGATTTGACGTCAGGAAAACTGGATCCGTTTTTAAAGGACATGCCAGCCACAGGCCTTGTGTCCCTGGACCTGGAAACGCGGTCCTTGTTACAAGTCCTATTCTTCATCTCTCAAGGAGTCGAGGTTCCGCGTGAGCATTTGGCCAGCGGAGTCGCCCCTCGAACGAATGGCTATAACAGTGAGCCGTTTGATTGGCAACAAGTTTTGGGCGGACTTTTTCGAGTGCGATGCGTACAATCCAAGAAACGTCCACCTTGCGCGCACATTGCTGTCCAATACAAAGGATATTGGTATTACATTGATGAACGCGATCGTGACTCCAAGTCGACTTTCGCGTTGTTGATCGAAGTTTCTCGTCTTGAGCTAGAGTCGACTAAGTCGAAAGCACCGCTCTTGACGCTTCCACTCGGCCGGTAGAGCTGCGGCTAACGCTGGTTTTTTCGTTTAACGGTCAGCCGTAGGCGTACCGCGTTCTTTTGGCAGTACGCCTACGGCTGACTGTTAAACGAAGGTAATTCACCGGTCGGCTTGCGCCGATCCGCTAACAAAGTGAGTACGTAACGAGCCATTTAAGTTTTACAGATACTTGGCAATCGGACCGCCTTTGGCAGCTAGAGCATCAATCTTGGCTGTCACGACAGCGTCTTCGATAAGTGGCGGTGCATGATGCGATTTGCGTCTCGCGTCAATCACGAGCGGGCCTGTGCATCCCCAATGTTTATGATCCGTGAAAGCTCCAATCCCATTGACGTCGTTAGCGGGATTGCTGCGAGTGAAAGTGACCCAAAGAAAGTTGTTGAGCGTTCGGCTCGTAAAGTCCGAATCGTCGGATAACACGATCATCCGAGTCCCGGTCCAGTTGGTTTGGTCATTCAAAGCCGAACCCAATGTCCTTGCGAGCCCATCGAAGTGTTGGACAAATTCCGATGCTGAACCTGATCCTTGCACAGAAAGTACGCCTGGCAGACACCATCGCGGATTGGAGAAACCACTTGGCAATGAAAAGCCAGCGGGCAATTCGGTCGCAAGGGTGCATCGCTTCGCGCCACTTGCAGCCATGACGACTTTTGATCCTTGATTGAAACCATCGCCGCTGTAATCGAGCGTGTCCATGGTCGTCCGCGTTTGGAAATGCAGATCGCGAGACCAATCGATGCGCTCAAGCAGATGAATCATAAACTCATCGATGTGGTGAATATCCAAGGATCGATTGTCCACGGAATTAATGATCATCAAATACTTCGCAAGCGACATCTGGCCTTGTCCGAGAATTGCATTGGCTTGCGTTAGCAACTCTTGGGGTCGATCCGGTTTACGATATGGTGAGTAGCGCTCGCTTCCGATCGCCAATAGGAGCGGGTGGACTCCGGCTGCATCGACCGCATGAACGGCTTTCACGCCGGGTAGTACCGTTGGAATGATCGGACCTGTTAATTCATGAATGAGCTGTCCAAAGGTGGTGTCTTCTTGCGGTGGTCTGCCGACGACCGTAAAGGGCCAGATAGCTCCGTCGCGGTGATAGACTTTGTCGACTCGCATCCAAGGAAAGTCATGCTCCTTGGCGTAGTACCCTAAGTGGTCGCCGAATGGTCCCTCACGTTTCATGCCTTGCGGATCGATCGTTCCGTGAATCACAAAATCTGCGTCGGCGTATAGTGGTGCATGCATTTTGGATGTGATCATCGGGATGCGATGACCTGCCAAAGCGCCGGCAAAGGTCAATTCGCTCAAGCCCTCTGGCAATGGCATGACCGCAGCAAGCGTCATGGCAGGTGTGCCGCCAACGCTGATCGCAACGCGAAAAGGCCGACCATCCGCTAATGCTTGCTGGTGGTGAACACCGATGCCGCGATGCAACTGATAGTGCAGCCCAATCTCTTGGTTGGACTGGTAATCGTTTCCAGAAAGTTGGACTCGGTACATGCCCAGATTGCACTGCATGAGCGAAGTCGATCGGCTTTGGCTGAGCACTTGAGGCAGTGTGATGAATGGGCCGCCATCGTCTGGCCATGAAACCAATTTTGGTAGTCCCTCAATGGAGGTTTCATTTTGCTGGACCGCTCCTCGCCGAACACTTTTGGGGAGCATCGTCCAAGCGGTCCATGGCGCAGTGGCGTACCGCAACGGTCGCATAAAGAGTTGGTTTGGGTCGATCTTTAGCTCGATGGCTCGCCGAACACGATCGATCGTCTTCCGAAACAAAAATCGTGCCTGATCGAGCGATCCGAAGAGATTGCTGACCATCGGAAACGGACTTCCAACGGGATTAGAAAAAAGAATGGCAGGTCCGCCGCGCTCGTAAACCCTGCGTTGAACCTCGGCGATCTCTAAATGTGTTGATAGAGGATCGGATATTTCAATAAGCCGGCCGTTTTTGCGAAGATCTTCGACGACTTGGCGAGTGTTGCGATGCGACATTAGCTAGTTACGTGACATTCTGTAAAAACGGTCAATGCGGGATGGGTGGGACATGAGTCCTTCCGCAGTAGGCATTCTAGACGTAAAATCCGAACCTGCTGGGGATGTTTGGTGTTTCTAGAGCATCCGATGATTTCGACCGCTGAATAACACGGGAATAATGGAAAAACGACTTTTTAACTTCTCATCCGGTCCGGCTGTGCTGCCGGTGCCTGTCCTCGAACGCATTCGGGACGAGATGCTTTGCCTGCCAGGATGTGGCGCGTCGGTGATGGAGCTGTCGCACCGGAGCAAGCAATTCATTGCAATTCAGGAAGCGGCCAAACAAAGGCTCATCCGATTGTTAAACATTCCTTCGGATTACGACGTCCTTTTTCTCCAGGGCGGAGCTCGGCTTCAGTTTTCGATGATTCCGATGAATCTTTTGCGAGGTCAATCGGGTGCAGCCCAGTATGTCCTGACCGGTTCGTGGGGGAAATACGCAATCGGTGAGGCCAAAAAGGAGGGCAAAACCGAAGCGATTTACGATGCGTCGGCTAGCAATTACGACCACATTCCAGCCGATTCCGATCTCAAAATCAGCCCCGACGCGGCCTATGTCCATATCACCAGCAACGAGACCATCCAAGGAGTTCAATTTCAACATGATCTGACTTCGGCAGCTCCCTTGGTCTGCGATTGCTCCTCCGATATTTTGCATCGCCCGATCGATGTATCCAAATACGGCCTAATCTACGCTTGTGCCCAAAAGAATGCAGGGCCAGCCGGTGTCACGGTCGTCATCATTCGCAAAGATTTGTTGGCTCGCTCGAGCGAATCGCTGCCGGGTTACCTTAATTTCAACAACCACGCAAAAGAAGATTCGATGTGGAACACACCGCCAACTTTTGCAGTCTACGTGCTAGGTTTGGTTACCGAATGGGTCGAAAAGACGATCGGTGGCTTGGACGCAATGTACAAGATCAATCAAGAAAAAGCCAAAACCGTTTACGACGCCATCGATCAGCATCCTTCGATTTACTTGGCTCATGCCCAAAAGGCATCGCGCTCGCTGATGAATGCGACCTTTCGCTTCCCGAACGAAGACCTTGAAAAGACATTCTTGGCGCAAGCGCAATCGCATGGCTTGGATTCGCTCAAGGGGCACCGAAGTGTTGGTGGCATTCGGGCCAGTATTTACAACGCTATGCCGATGGCCGGCGTCCAGACATTGGCTCAACTCATGGATGACTTCGCGTCGAAAAACGCTTAGTCAACGGATCTTTTTCAGCTCCACTCATCTAAATCAAACGGCTCTAACTTAATCGGCAACTATTCCATGGCGTTTCGCATTCTAGTTCTGGACCCAATCGCTCAAGAAGGCTTCGACCTCCTCAATGCCGAGAAGGGCTTCGAATACGAAGTTCGAACAGGCCTCAAGGGGGAAGATCTACGCAAGTCGCTCAACGAATTCGACGGAGCCATTGTACGCAGCGGCGTGAAGATTACGGCGGAGTCGTTGGAAGGCAACAAGCGGCTGCGAGCTATCGTTCGTGCCGGAGTCGGAACCGATAACATTGACAAGACGGCAGCGACGCGACTTGGTATCGTGGTCATGAACACTCCGGCCGGGAACACGTTGAGCACGGCCGAACATGCCTTCGCTCTGATGCTTGGCCTCTCACGTTCGGTTGCGCCAGCTTATCAAAGTCTGTGCGAGGGACGTTGGGACCGCAAATCGTTCATGGGGACCCAGCTCGCCGACAAAACGTTTGGTGTGATTGGCATGGGGCGTATCGGCCGCGAAGTTGCCCTGCGTGGACTAGCTTTCGGAATGCGAGTTATCGCGTTTGATCCGTTCTTGTCCGACGAGCAAGCCACCAAGATGGGCATCGAAAAATCGAATTCGGTGGCGGACTTGCTACCGCGTGTCGATTACTTGACGGTCCACACGCCTTTGACCGACGAGACCAAGTACTTGGTGGGGATGAGCCAACTCGAAATCTTAAAGAAAGGCGTTCGGCTGATCAATTGTGCTCGTGGCGGTATCTACGAGGAAGCTGCGTTGATCGAGGGGCTCAAGCGAGGGATCATCGCTGGTGTCGCTTTGGACGTGTTTGAGGAAGAACCTTGCACGAATAGCCCGCTGTTTGGAATGCCTGGAGTCATTTGTACCCCGCACTTGGGAGCCAGCACCGAAGAAGCGCAGACGCAAGTAGCTATCGAAGGTATCCAACTCTTGATCAATTTTTTCAAGACCGGAGAGATTCGGCACGCAGTCAACGTTGCCTCGTTGGATCCGAAGACGCTCGATGCGTTGCGAGGCTATCTCGACGCCGCGTATCGCTTGGGACTGCTCATGGCTCAGTGGCATGAAGGCAGTATCGGGGCTTGCCAATTGAATTACCGCGGTGAAGTTGCAGACAAAGACACCAAGCTCCTAACAGCTGCATTTTGTGCTGGGTTGTTGGAAAAAGCGATGGCCGACGACGTCAACATCATCAACTCCGAGATGTTGCTCCGCGAACGTGGAATTGAATTGACAGAGAATCGAAACCGTGAGCTCGGTGCATTTAGTTCGTCGATCACGGCAGAAGTTAGCGGCGGTACCAAGCGCGTCAAAGCCGGAGTGACCGTCTTTGGAAACAACATGTCGCGATTGATCTCGATTGACGACTATCGACTCGAAGCGTATCTCGATGGTCATATGTTGTTCTTCACGCACACCGACGTGCCGGGCATTATCGGGCGAGTCGGAACGGTATTCGGGCAACATCAAGTCAACATTGGTCAAATGTCGGTCGGTCGCGCGACCCAACAGCCAGGCGGCCACGCAATTGGCGTACTCAACTTGGACGGCGTTCCACCCAAGGTTGCACTTGATCAGTTGATGGCCATTAGTGCCATCGAAAAAGTGCAAATGGTCGAACTACCAGCCCTCGGTGTGCTACCAGCCTGGCTAAGCTAAACCCAGTGGGTCGTTCTTGCCGAGAGCCCCGATGGGCTTGTCCCATCGGATGTAAAGGTTCGCGGCTAGAAACAACCTCAGGCGTTTTCCGCATCCCCGCCCCCCCAAGCCCAACGCTTTTGGGGTTGAGCTTGGCGGGGAGGGGATGCGGGCGTTCCAGAATGAGATCCGTTCTAGCGGCGAACCTTAGGCTCCGACGAGACGAGATCGTCGGGGGCTAGTGAAAAAACAAACTAAGAAAGGACTGTTTACCACGGATTGCATCCGTGGATATCAAATGACACTGGTCCGCAGTTAGACCATGAGGCCGAAGGAGTACTCATCACAATGCAAGTACGCCTACGGCTAACTGTTAAACGATTCCACATTAACTCGTTCCCCGGCTCCGCCGGGGAACGCAATGCAACGGAGGCTCCTGCCTCCTGAGTTCACAAATCCATGCCAAACGCGAGGCGGGAGCCTCGATCGCAGTGCGTCTCCAGGCTGAGCCTGGGGACGAGATTGAATTCAAAACTGTGGGCTTTAATCCTGGCCAGGAATCCAAAGTTTGCTTCCACCGCCAGAACCACTTCCAGCATTGGATTGCGGTTCTTCGGCTTGGCCGGGTGTCCAGATGCCGGATGCTGGTGACGAGCTAGCCGCAACCGCAGCCTCAGGGCGACCGCCTCGACCACGTTGAGCTTGTTGCTGTCGCATCATGGCCATCTGTACAAACTGAAGGAGAACCGGATCGTTTGGATTTTCTCGCAACGACTGCTCCAAGAATTGTCTGGATTCGCCTTGTCGTCCGAGCATATTCAACACTTCGACTCGTTCCAGAACTGCGTTTCCAATCGGCACTCCCAGTTCCTTGCCCGCTTCGACAATGCGACGCAACAACGATTCCGCTTCGAGCGGGTCGGTCGTCGTTCGGGTCTTGAGATTGAGCTGGGTGTATTCGGCCGACAGACGCGACTCTTCAGGCCATTGCATCTGCTCGCTGCGTTGAACCAGATTTTCGTAAACCGAGGTCACGCCGCGTTGCAGCGAAGATTGCATCAACTGGATCAAGCTGTTCGGATCGATATCGCTTAGATCGGTCCAGAAGTAGCTGGCACCGCCCACCATGTCAAAGACATCTTCAGAAGCCGAAATCTTTGGCACTTTGAGTTGCAGTTTCTCATGCAACTCTTTGAATTGGTTGTCCGTCAACGAAGATGTCCCAGAGCCTTGCCAGTGCAAAAGAAGTGCGGCCAATTTGATCTTGAGCGATTCATCGCCAGCCGCTTCTCGAGGCGATTTGCCGCCCAAACATTCCATTGGATAATCGAGGAATCCATCTAACACGATCTGCCGGGACGCATCGTTGAGAGCGGAACGACGTTCCGGTGCGACTTGCTTTCGAAGCATGATCGAAGCGGTGACTTGCGACAGATACGACGAAGGCAATTTCTCAATAAGCTCTCGGTTCAAGGAACCGATGCCCAATTCCTTCTTGATGTTTTCGAGCATAACTCGTCGAGAACCGATAGGTGGCTCTAGCGAAATCAAGCGAGCGGGTTTGTCTGTTTGCTTTCCGTAGTAAGCCATCCAGCTGCCGCTTCGTGATGCTTCCAATTCACCGAACTGCTCTTGCAAGACAGGTTCAACGCAAACGAATGCGAGCTTGGGCGGTACTTCTTCGCTCAAGATGGCATCGAGCAAGCCTTTGAGTTGATCGACGGCGATCGGCAACAACCCTTTGTTTTCGAGCAACTTCTGCTCAAACTCATTGTCTTCGATGACGTACTGGCAAAGCTCTTCGTTGACAGCGACACCGGTCGCCCGAGGCGCAAGATCATAGCCGAGGGCTTGGTAATAGATTCGTTGCGGTACGGGCAGAGTTGTAATGTCCGAAATTTTTCGGCAGGTCGCACCAGCCGACTCGACGTCGGTCAACATAAGTTGACAGTACAGCAAAACCTGAAGGATCGGCGCTTGAGCACCGAACTCCCGTTGCATCGATTCCAATTTCGTCTTGGCAGTCGAAATGCGATAGGAGCCGACGAGGGCGTTGGCTTCAGCGAGTCGTTCGGCATAAGGGGCGTCGTCGCTGTCGATTGGCGATGGGAGCGATTCGCGAGATAGCGTGTTTGCGTTAGTCTGAGAAATGAGCGAATCGTACGCGCCGGATGCAACTCGCAGCATGTCGCCCCCCATATCGAGAAGCATTTCGCAATGGAGTAACGCAGGCAAAATCATGCCTCGTTGGCCCATCGACTCCATCAAATTCATTGCGACCGTTGCGGTCATCGGTGGCAACGCTTCCGTCGCGTCCGAGATGGCCTGCAACATGAGCGTTGCTCCTTCTTCGGTGTTGCCGCGGACTACGGCGACTAGCGAGCGATAAAGCTTTGCGAGCGGATTGTCTGGTTGCAGACGAATGAACTTTGCGGAAGTTTCCTCTAGGGATTCCAATTCTCCGAGCTGTAGCAGCAGTTCGCATTTCATCGCGAGGAGCCATGGCTCCGATGGCAGGGTCTTCAAATTGCCGTTGATTCGATCCAGTGCGGCTACGTTTTGCTCGCCCACAATCATGCGGTGGATGATTTGCATCTCAGGGAAATGCTCATTGCACTTGCAGAACTTGATCTTCTTTCCGTTGCCGCAAGGGCAGAAACTGTATTGGTCCAAACTCATGGGCAAACCGATTCAAATTGTTCGAAGGTACAAAAAGCGAGATGTTTGACACGATCACATGACCGGGATAAACACCGCGAAGGGGACTCGAGTCGTTCCGTTTGCGACAAGGCCACTCTTTTCAAGCCGTAAGTTTAGCAAGGTTTCTCCCAAATGCCCACCGGTAACAAGCGACTCGGGCGCGGATCGCACCGCTGTGAAGATGGTTTATTGACTTAGCCCAAGCAATTTGCTAGATGGGAGGGTGAGGCTCCTGCCGAACCGTTGCGTCCCCAGCTCGGCAGGAGCCTCGCTCTCCCATCGTTTTCAAATGTTTGGACAAATTAGCCGCATGGCGTTAGACGAAGTTCTCGACGTATGTCGAGCACTCTCGGAAACCGGAGCTATGGCCGAATGGCGTTGACTGAGCATGTAGTGGAATCTCGTAAAAGTTCCTGAAGTGCCTCGAGCTCCAGGAAGTTTTACAACTTCCGCTACGAGTAGCAATTTTTCAGCAATTTCCGAACCTCAGCCGCGATCGCTTGCATTTTGGAATGGTCCTTGATTCCAGGCTGAGTCTCGATACCGGACGCCAAGTCCACTCCGTCCGGCCTTGCTATTTCAATCGCCTGGGAAACATTTTCCGAAGTTAGGCCCCCGGCCAGCAAAATGGGTACCCTTCGAAAAGCCGCGTGCCTTGGGAAGAGAAGGTCCCAGCGCGCCGTTTTTCCCGTTCCACCTCTCTGGATTGGGTCGAAGGCATCCACCAACAATCCCACAAGGTTTGGATGAGGATTAGCTGTCCAATTTGACACAAACTCGACGTCTTCGTCTTGCCCACGCCAGGCGACCGCTTTGATAAAAGTGATCGCTTCAAAACGAGGGATTTTTCTGGCCTCGTCTACCCATGGTGGAGTTTCATCGCCGTGAAGTTGCACGCAATCGAGCGGGCAAATCGCCAATATCGCATCAACCTCGCTTGGGGAGGCGTTTACGAAAACCCCAACACGCAATGCTCGGCCAGCAGCGATCTGGCTCAACTCCCTCGCGGTCTCCGGAGAAACGTAGCGAGGACTTGGTTGGTAAAAATTCAAGCCAATTGCGTCTGCCCCTGACTCGATCGCCGCTGAAACGTCGATCGCCCTGGTCAAGCCACAGTACTTGATTTTGGGAAGTCGGATTTCAAGAGCCATCGAAGTCAGGTCAGTCAAGGCATTTGGCAATTCGGTTGAGGAACGGAACGACTTAGTAGATTGCTAGTCGTTACGACCGTCAATCAGTTACTAAAAATAATCCACCGTCATGATATGGCCGACAATTAGCCATACTCCAAAGAACAAACAACCAATCACAGTATTCAAAAACTCGATAGACATAGGTCGCGACCTCCCCAAAA
>JANPHB010000304.1:0-17855 GCA_031424235.1 Pirellula sp. | reverse complement strand
CCCCCCCCCCCCCCGGGGGCCCCCCACGAATCCGGAGACATGCGATCGGGCAACGTGAATCTAGAACTCCAAAGCTGCGGACGGTGGGGCAAGCCCCAGCCGTCCTGAAATGCTTCACAGCGTTACCTAGTACCCCCCAAGGTCAGTGCGTACACGCACGCCCTGGGGTTGGGGGTACTTGATGGGTACACAAGCAGGCGTCGAATTGGAGAAGAAAAAAGTGCGATTGAGAATGCTAAACATAAGACTGATTTGGATGCGTGAAGTTTGTTCGGAACAGTACTTGAAAACCAAAGCGATCAAACTCCTATTCGATTCATTCAAGACAGGTTTTGGATGTCATCCAACGCGTATGGCGAATCCAACTTGTGGGGCAATTGTCCCAGAGGTTGTTGACGCTTGGATCGGGTAAGGACAATTGTCCACACCCTATCGCCAACATCGTCTTCATTGCCGAGTCGTTTCTTAGAAGTCTGGAATTCCGATGTTCGCCACTATGAACGTCATATCTCAAGTGCCAAAGGAGCAAGTCAATGAACGTACCAAAGTTTTTTGAAAAGATGATTGGTCTATAGACGCAAAAGCAACAGCAGAGGGTTCTTAGCTATCGGTCGATCGTAGGCGACACCGCGTCCGGCAACGAACCTCTTCCACAAGATGTGGAAAGAATCCTAGCCGAGACTGGCAAGTCGATCGTCGACCTCCAGCGGGATGTCGAGCGACATGAACGCCGAACGTCGCTGAAGGCCTAGGTTGCGTCGTTTCCGAAGCTAGAGCAGGAGTATGACCAAGTCCAGCATCAAATCGCGGACGCCAATACGGAACTGGAGGTGGCTGAACGTCGGCATTCCGAAATCACTAATCCGATGTGCTACCGGCTGAGTGACATTCTCGCAATTCAATCGGAAGCCACGAAAGCTACTTTCGAGCTATTCGACAGCTGCGGCGACATGGAATTGCGAAAGCAATGGGATCAGTCGATGGCTCAGCTGAACGAAAACGTAGCCAAGAGTCGAGAATTATCTTCCGAAGTTTCGTTGCTCGATCGCAAGGCGCAGAACGCCTCGCTGAGAGCCGGCTAGGAAATATCGAAGGCGGATATTGATCGATGCCGCGGACAGGCCGCCGCGTTCCACGAGCGAGCCGAGGAATGGCGATCGGAAATGAAGGCAATGGATCGAGCAAACAAGGATATAGAGAGCCGGCGCGATCAGATCGAGAAGCAGATGCGGGCTTGGTAGTTGAGCCGTTTTGATCTTTGACAAGTTGGTTGGAACTCGTTGGAGCCGTCGGGAGTGGTGATCCCGGCGGCTATTGAAGGTTTTCATCCGCATTGGGTTCCGATCAGGGATACCGAAACATCCCTGACCAGGACCAAGGGGATCAAAACCGAGATTACTAAAAGAAATCAGGGATAATAGAATTGCAAATCAGGGATAACACCCCTAGAGTCAGGGATAACTGATCCCAAACCGGGAGAATTACTAGTTCTGCTTCGTAACAGCCGCTGATTTCCTCATGAAGAAATTCTCAATTCGGTGGCTTCTCTTCTTGACGGCAATCGTCGCTGCTGTAGCTGCGCTTGCATCGCTTCCTAAAACTGCATCCCTTGCGTTCCCAATGGACCGACGCGATTCCATCCTTGACTTCTACAGTGCTCAGGGGATCCGTGGCAAGCTTAACCGCTTTTCAGGAAATAATGTGTCCACCTTCGATGGCGCATCAGGTTGGAACATCTGGTTGTCAGAGAAAGCTATCTTGGATGACGCGCAAGCCAACAACTACTTCTGTATCATTGAATATCAATCCATGCTTGGGCGGACCTGGAAACGATCGTTCATCAAAGGGATGTGTGGCCACAACCGCGTCTATACCAACTGTTTGGATTGCCAATCCGTGACACGTCCGTAATTGACGCGAACCAGAACATATAAAGGACTAGATTCTTCGACGTCGTTCTAGGGGCGTACGCGGCCTAGACTGCAGGCGCTCGGGCTTATAGCGGCATGGTTCGCTAGCAAATAAATTGATGTGGTCTTCAGGACCCAAATCTTGGTATCGTGCCAAGCATGGTCTATTTCAGCTATGCAAATAATTCAGGATTTGAGCTCCGACAGCGGAGTTTTTCCGTATGGACTCGCTTTTTCAGTCAATGCGCGATTGCGCTTTGCTTGGGAGCTCTTGCAACGATTTGCGCCGCCCAAGCCCAAGCGAGAAGCGACCAAACGGATTCGCAGTTGGAGTTGTCTCTGGTTGATTTGAATTTGAGAATTGTTTGGGGTGGTCCAGCCCCGACTACTTATGTTGGAACTCTGGAGATCGATAGCGGAACTCTACTCTGCACACAACAGCTTGGAATTGATTCGAATGATCCAAGTTTCCTGCTCCAGGATGCGACTGGAAAGTTCGCAATCCACGACAAGAACACTCGATTTGGAGGTTGCGATGTTCATGTTCAAGCGAAATCGAATAACCGCCTAAAGCTCCAGCTCCAAATCGAAGACGAAGAAACGTCTCAAACAATCATAAAAGAGTATGTTTGGACTCTGAAATCGCTCCGCGACGGACCGGATTCACAAGAGCTTGGGATAAATGGATGCCGACTTTCTATCGATCGCGTACCTGGAGATCGATTGAGGGTCGTAACAAGTCGTAGCCATCTCATTTACAACTCCGAAGAGCCATTAAGTCTACAAATCCAGCCTCATAATCTTCCGTGGTTGTCGACTCATTGCAATTTAGAATGTGCACTCATACGACTTGACGACGATTCTCTCGTCTATCGCAAATCGAAGCAGGTCGCGTTGGATGGATTCGGCAATGGAGAGCCATACGATGTACTATCGGTAGCACCGAAGGATGAAGGAGTTTACGAGCTTCGATTTAAAATCGAACCGAAACGAATCTTGCCGGGCATCATCCTCCGTTATCCAAGCATTGAGCGTTCTGTCCAGTTCGTCGTCTACAACAATTTACCCGCCAGCAAAACATCGCAGGTGTCGACTCGGGTTTCCGACGATGATGACTCGAGTTGGCGACCTCAGTCACAGCCTTCGCCAAGCTCCTTCGAAATTCAGTCTTTGACCAGTCGGCTTGCCGGTAGAATCGACAATTCGAGACGCTTTCCTTTTTTGGAAATTGCTAGAACCCTCTCGGTATTGCCGAAAGAAACCGCTCATGAGAAGAAGTCCGTAACCGGTGACTCGTCGATTCAGATCAACGCTGGAGATGTTGCTATCGCCTCCCTTCACAACTTGTCACCTGGCGAATTGCACCGACTTTCTGTTTACTCATCGAGTAGCAACGCGGCCTTTCGAGTCTCAATTCATTCCAAGACTGCGCACGATTCCAAAGCCGAAGCATCCCTTGCCAACGAAGTTTTTGATGCTTCGATTCCTCGTTCTCTTGATCGCGTAGTCAATTTGGCGAATACGAACTCGGAAGAGAACTTTGATCTATTGTTTTGGCCGAGTTCGGAAGCTGTTCAGCTAGAGATTACGAATCTGAATCCAAACAATGTATTGGACCTCCATGGTGTTTTGGTGGACGTTTGGGACAAACCAATGCAAGGGGCAAAAGCCAAGCTTTCATCCTTTGTTTCGCCAAGTTGTATTCTGGAACTTCATTCGCCAAACGTTCGAGGCGCTTTTGGCGCCGAATCCGTATTGAATGCAACTGGCAAGCGAACTTATGACGAGTGGCAGCAATTTCTTCGTTTTGCCAAACAATCCGCAATCTATTGCAAAGCGAATGGCTTTGAAGCGTTGGCGTGGACGGTACACTCCGAAGGGAGTTCACTCTTTCCTAGCTCCAGGTTAAGTACGAACGCTCGATTTGATACAGGCACGTTTAGCAGCGAAGGACGCGATCCGCTTCGCAAAGACGTTGTCGAATTGATGTACAGAGTGCTCTCGCGATACGGGGTCGAGTTCATTCCAATGCTTGAACTCAGTAGTCCAATTCGCGAGGTCGAAGAAGCGTTTACCAAAGTAGACAGCAAAGAACTGTTTCAACACCGAGATGCACCCATTACGAAAGTAGGGAGCGTTTCTCGACTCTACAATCCCTTTTGCCCACGTGTGCAACAGGCCATCACAGTCGCGATAGAAGAGTTTGGAAATCGCTATCGATCCCAGCCCAATTATCGCGGGTTTGCATTGAGAGCATCTCGGGATACTCATCTCGTTCTGTCTCTTCCTATTGAGCAAACCAATCCGTACATACTAGATCGATTCGAAGCCACCGTGGCGGGAAATCTCCCAAAAGACAGTTCGCAGCGCGAGCAGTTTATTTCCCAACGCCTGCAAGGTGCCTATCTACAATGGCATCAAGAAGCGGTAACTGAGTTCCTGACCAAACTGAAGAGCAAGCCAAAATGGGTTTCGACAGATACTGACCTGACAGCCACACTCAATAATCTTTCCTCGATCCTAGTTAAACCGATTGAGGTTGGACCGCAAACCAATGAATTGTCGTCCGTGCCAGCGACTGTTGCCGCCCATTGGAATCTGGATAGTCCGCACTCGATACATGTCGCAATGGAAAGACCGGTCAGCCAATTTGACAACGCGTTCGCTCGACTTGGCCAAATCGCAAAACCATTCCTCGGTGCAAACAATACTTCTCTGCCCTATCGCGAGAATGCCCGATCTCTTTCGAAGGTTCGGGTTTGGAGTTCCAAGGACGGAGGCTCCGCGTTGCTGGTTTCCAATTCTGGGGCGATTTCCGAGTCGATCCATATCGCTTGGGGGACCTTGCCAACCGACTTCCGCGTCCATTCCACGCTCGATGGCGACAGTTCCAATTCCAATCAACGGGTCGAGATCAATTCTTCGGCTAGTGAATGGAAGCTGCAAGTCGCATCCGGAGAAGCAATTCGCATCGATTTACTTCCAGATGCAGGGTTTCCCACTTACTGGTATAGCCTCGAATCATTCGTGGCGCGTTCGCTCGACAACGCTTTGGTTTCCATAGAACAAGCGGTCGGCCGTTTAAGTGTCCCGCAACCACGCTCAGCCACCTTGAGTAATCCGAGCTTCGAATCACCAAACAGCAACTCAAGACGCGGTCGTCTTTCTGGCTGGACGACATCGATCGATCCGAACGCATCCGTCGACATCGACGCACGAACAGCCACAGAGGGAAAGTACTCTGTCAAAATCGAATCGAAAAACCCATCGTCGATCGCTTGGATCCAAAGCGATCCATTTGCCATGACGCCCTCCGATCGAATGATGGTCTCACTTCAGGCGGCTGCAGATCCGATTCCGCAGCAGGTAACCGTTTCACTCTCGAAGTACGATCCGAAATCCGATCGTTTCGAAACCATCGCCGTGCGCGAAGTCGCCGACAAAATTCAACGTTCAAGCAACCAAGTAAAATGGGGCTATGTCGGTGTCGACATGTCGAGCGAATTCCAGTCCGCAACTCAAAACAATGAACCAGGGCTATTCCGTCTCCAAGTGGAAACCGCTGGTGTCGCAAGTCTTTGGCTAGATGATATCGCTGTGTCCACTAGCTTCCTGCGTGATAGCGAACGACGTGATCTTCGCTCGGAGTTGTTCTTGGCAAGGAATTCTTTGCAAAGCGGCGATTCTTCTCCAGCGGTAGCCATGCTCAATTCAACTCGCGGCCGATTGGTTCTGTGGAGCGATTCTTCGATTGCCAAACCAAAGGTCATGGTCTCCAGCCCTGTTGTCCGCGAAAAACAGGGAGCTTCAAAAACGCCATCATCGGACACTCGGATGTTGCCCGAGCCACGTTCCGAAGCCAAAGCAGCCGAAAGCGCCAAACAACGTTCGATCAAGCGACTGCGAAACTACTGGTGGTCGCGTAAAGAGTAGAATCCCTGGTACAAGGGCAAGCGGCAGCTCTGGTCATACCGGGGGGAGGCCACCACTGTAAACATGTTTTCAACGAGTTTACCTAAGCATTCATTGCTCGGGAGGGTGAGGCTCCTGCCGAACCTTTGCAACCTTGGCTCGGCAGGAGCCTCGCTCTCCCGTTAGTTTCTTGGGCAGGTAGTTTTCAGCCTACCGCTCGCCTTAGAGCAAGCAGCTCCTGAGGACCAGGGAGGTCACAATGCAATTGCTCAATCCAGCGCGATTCTCTCCAGGTAGAAGCTATCCACCCAAAGAGAGGAACGCTAATATTAGAGCGAGTCAAAAAACAAGGCGATCTCTCTAAAGCGAATTCATGAACTCACTTGTAACCATCGAAGAGTACGATAAATCGTATCAGGCTCAAGTTGCAGTACTCGCTCTCGAACAAGCCGGGATTCATTGTTACCTGCAAGATGAAACAATCGTAGCAATGGATTGGTTCATTGCAAGTGCGGTCGGTGGCATCAAACTGCAAGTTGCGATAGACGATGCCGATCAAGCGCGAAACATACTTGCTGAGATCCGAAATTCCCAACGAGATCGCGAACAGCAAAACCAAGATCAATGGGTTGCGCTACGGTGTGGAAGATGCAAAAAGCTAGTCGCCTTTTCCGGCGCAAGTTTTGGCCGCGTCGAAAATTGTCCGAAATGCGGTAAGTTTGTTGACGTCCCTGATACTTCCGACCCAACTCTCGACGTGGACCTGATTGAAAAAACCATTGGTGAGGCAAAAGGTCAAGCCGACTCGTCACGCCAAGGCATTGGCAACCGAAAGTACTTGCTCGGGGAGATCTTCTTAGTTCTTTGTTTTGCCTATTTCAGGGATCTCTATATTGCTGTTTACACCTACATATCTTATTTTTGGATGGAAGTAACAGAAAGTGACCAGCATCTTACTCAATCGGGTGATGAAGAATACGATTATGATTGGCTTTGGCGGCGATCTCTGTTGGTTATTCTATGTATGGTCCCCATACTTTCCTTGAACGGACTGAAGAAACAAGAGAGAGCGCTAAGTGCTGCAAATTTTGGGGCGGGCTTATTGATTGGTGTTGGACTTGGACTAGTAACGTTTTGTTTGAATTTGCTGAGTTGGTACTTGCAAGCCACACCGGAATGGGAAACGTCAAGCGAACCACGCTGGTTCGGAGCGGATTCGATTATTATTTGGTTTGCGGGACTGCTTACTGTTATTATTGCCAATAGTATCGCGGAAGAACTAGTGATGCGGGCGTATTTGATTGATCGGCTGGAGAGGCTTTTCGGGAGTTGCTGGGCCGCTATCTTGATTTCGGCAATGATGTTTGGAAGCTACCATCTCTATAAAGGCTTTTGGGGCGGATTTGTTTCGGCCTCGCTTATTGGAATGTGCTATGGTGTTTACTATGCTCGCTCTCGCAGGCTGCTTCCTCTCGTTGTGGCGCACACGGTCGTCAACCTACTTTGTGTTTTCGTTTTCTAACTACTAAGCACATCGCCGTGGATTTTACCGGTTAATTAGACGTTGGGCGTTAGCCCGGTGTGTTAAAAATTTGGCATTGCAGCGACTTGCGATTGCGCAATTTTCGTTCCGTTGAGACCCCAGCGGCCTCGTGCCGCTTGGTGAATTTGGTTTTAAGCTAGGAACCGAGGCTAGGCGATTGGAAAGACCCTATTCGACCTTGCGTCACTGGTGAATCAGGTTCATTAGCTAACGAACCTTGCGTACCGGTCGGACAAGCCGACCGTGGACGTCTGGCGCAAGCTGCACGATTCTAGCCGCTAACCTTCTGCTCCAGTTGGACAAGCCAACTGGGGGCAAGACAAGCTTTGAGGAACAAAAACAGCGTAACAGAAAGTCATGTCTACCCCGAAGTTTTAACACCCCCGTCGTTAGCCTCGGTTTCCAGGATCGCTCGACATTCGTCGAGAGCCGCGGCTAACGCAGTTCGGCTAATTTGTTCATCTTCCTCAAAGACTTGTGACGATGTGCTTACTACTACTGCTTGATTGCCAATATTGCATCCAGTGGCACGGACGTTCGGAAACCGTCTACCGTGCTAAATCCTGCTTCCGTTAAGAGGTCTGCGTATTCCGACAAAGTGCGCTCGCGTCCTTCCGTACATACAATCATGTTGAGACTTTGCATAAGTGCCCATCTTGGTCCTGTTCGGTCCTCCCACAAGATCTTCTCACCAATCAAGAGTCCTCCACCAGGAGGCAACGCTTCATAAATCCTTGCAAGCAAAGTTCTGATTTTCGGCTCGCTCCAATCATGAACGATCCTTCCAAGTGCAAAAAGATCGGCTTTGGGCAAAGCATCCAGAAAGAAGTCGCCTCCGATCACTTCCATTCGGTCCGCAACTCGCGATTGCGCTACCATGCTGTTGGCCAACTCCAGTGCGTGCGGCAAGTCGAATACAATTCCACGCATGTGAGCGTAGCGCTGACAAGCCGCAATGGCCAAGTGTCCAGTAGCACCACCCAAGTCGGCTATGACCTGAAAGCGGCTCAAATCAAATGCGTTGACAACATGCGGCGAGGTTATCATGCCAAAGCCATGCATCCCCATCAAAAACTCCTTCATCGCATCGTCGGTGCGAAAGAAGTGCGAAAAGATGGGGCCGTCGAAGTCAAAGGTTTGCTTCCAACGATGTGAGCCTTCGCGTACTGCATCCTCAAGGTTCGCCCACATTTTCCACATCACGCGATTGGAATAGTGAATATAACCAGTCATGCGGCGAGGACTATCCTGCGTCAAATAAGCCTCCGCAACGGGAGTATTCAAATAAGTATCTTCGTTTCGCGTTAACAAACCAAACGCGACACAGCTATCTAAAAGTGTCATCAATGCAATCCGATCGCAATGAAGCAAGGCAACCAAATCGTCCAATGATTTTCCGACTTGGAGCGTATCGAACACGCCTAGCTCGACGGCGGCAAACATGACTTTTGACCGCCGAAAGGCTTCCAGCAGGTCGAGGACAATGGCGGGATCAGGAATGGAGAGGTCTGAAACTTGCATTGTTAGTTTTCAATCGGAAAAAGGATTCCAGGAAGGGTTTGGTGGAACGCAGATGGAACAAGTTTACCCGACCAACGCAACACTCGGGAGGGTGAGGCTCCTGCCGAACCATTACGTCCCCAACTCGGCAGGAGCCTCGCTTTTCCAAAAATTCTTAAGGGAATTGGCACTGTAAAGACGTCTGGACTGGTGGCTTCCAATAAAATTAGCCGTTGGGCGTTAGCTCGCTGGTGTAACGACTTTAGCCGGCTGATCGATAGCTCCGGGTTTCCAAGAGTTCTCGACATTCGTCGTGAACAGCCGCTAATGGTCAATTTCACGCAAGGGCTTGTGACGACGTGCTGAATGCAGTTCACTAGCTTGCGCGTTTTGAAGTTGCATGTTTTCTGTGCTTCCGGGTCAACGGCCCAGCAATTTACGTAGCCCAGCCCAACGGGCTGGGTATTCGTCGCGATTGCTCTTAAGGGCCAAAGGTTCGACCGTTTGTTGGCTAACGTCTCTAACCAAAGCAAACTGCCGGGCCGTTGGCCCTATCAATTCCTTTGCTGGATTTGACCCAGCCCTTCAGGCTGGGCTATATAAACGTCCGGGGCTTTGCCCCTAAATCAAATAGTGCAACTTCAAAACTTGCGCGTCGTGTTAGCCTGCCGATTGCTGATCTGGGTATTTGATTCTTCCATGATAGATCGCGGTTAGGCTCTTGATCAGTGAGCGTTTGATCGTTTCTAAGTGCTGTAGCGTTAGGCCGCATTCATCAAACTGGCCATCCAGCAATTTCTTCATCGCAATCTGCTCTACTAAATTTTGCAATCGCGATGCGGTTGGCTCAACGAGCGCTCGCGATGCGCTTTCGACTGCATCCGCCATCATCAAAACGGCTGCTTCTTTGGACTGCGGCTTTGGACCAGGATAACGGAACGATGTTTCTGAAATTTCTTCGCCGTGCGGATCTTGCTCGCTCTTCTTGGTTGCCAGTCGATAAAAGTACTCGACCAACGTAGTACCATGATGTTGCTCGATAAAGTCCACGACCGGCGTAGGGAGCCTGTGTTGACGGCCCAAGTCAGCCCCGTCTTTGACGTGAGCAATGATCACCAACGTGCTCATGGCGGGTTGCAAGGTATCATGTCGATTCGCACCTGGCGTTTGGTTCTCTACGAAATAGTTCGGCTTGAACATTTTACCAATGTCATGAAAGCACGCTCCAACTCGAACAAGGAGTCCATTGGCTCCAATGCTCTCTGCGGCGGACTCCGCTAAGGCTGCCACGGAAATGCTATGGTTGTAAGTTCCAGGGGCTCGCTGAGCTAGTTGTCTCAGTAATGGATGACTCATATCGCTCAGTTCAAGCAAACTCAAGTCGGTTTGGACATCAAACAGTTTCTCTGCAAATGGAAGCAGACAGGTCACAATCGGTCCGCACAACAATGCACATAGTATTGCTTGCCATGTCGCTTCTGAAATCAATTGCATCGGAAAGATCGAAGCCGTCGATGACTGGAAACTGCTAACGGCCGGGCCGTCCGTCACTACCCCACCGGTTTGCCCAGTCATCACGCCCAACCCCAAAACCGTCATGAAGACGACCACGGCTACTCCAGCTCCAACGTAAAACAACTTGGTCCGCGTTCGAATGCGCCCGCAAAGCAGAATGGACGAAGCCGACGCAGCCGCCAACGTGATGAACTCTGCCAGATCGACACGTGTGCAGAAAACGACCAACATGGCCAAAGCCGCCATCAACATTAAAGCAGTTGGCCGACCAAACGCGATGGTCGCGATGATGGCCGTCAATGTGATCGGCAGCAGCTCTGCTCGGAATGGATCCTGAGAAGCTAAAACGGCCAAGAAAACACACACGACGCACAGCAACAACAATCGGAACAATTTCCACGTGTTGGTCACCAGAGTGCGATCTAACGACTGAAAAATAAAGAAACCACACAAAATATAAAGCGCTGTAATCAAACCAACAAAAGCAGCCAATCGCTGCACTCTCTCCCGAGTGCTCAAGTTCTTGGTGTATGCCTCATGTTCCGCTCTCAATAGCGAAAGTTCCTTCTGGTCCAATACGCGACCAAGCGGCACAAGGGCACCAAACGACGGATCATACGAGATGGTGGCTGGCTTAATATTGTTGATCGCCTCGAGTTTTGCTTGATTGCTCAGGTCTTGGCGAAGTGTCAGCGTCTCGGGCAGCCGTGTCGCCAGGTAATTGTGAACCATATCAGCCAGCAACAAGGCTTCTGACGCTTTGAATCGATCGAGAAACTCAAGTTCGAGGGAACCACGCAGAGTAATCACAACGTCAGCGATTCGAATATGATGCAACTCGGCTTCGATTTTTTGCGACTCATTCCCCGCTTTGATGACACGGATGCTGCGATGATTGTATTGGTCGGCATCAACGGTCAGTGCCCGCAGCAATCCTTTCTCTTCGATGGGGGCAAAGACTTCTCGCATTCCTCCATCAAATTTGGAAATGTCCGCTTCGGTCGCCAATGTCTTTTGAATCGCGATTAACGCTTGTTCGTTAGTGACCTGCCGTTCGTCTGGATTGAGGACGGAGACGCCAAATTGCTTTAGGATATCGATTTGCTTTTCAGTCAGTGCTGTCGGATCGGCAGCTTCGCGAACTGCGAAGATCGCATCCATCACAGCACCTCTCAATTGCACGATCGGCTCTTTGTTGTTTTCGTAGATAGGCAAAACCTCGCGGCCAGCTTGGATGCGCAGATCGCGGGTTTTGACATCGTCCTCGACCTTGAACGGTATTCTCGCAAGAATCGCGCGCTGAGGTATGTATCCTTTTCGATACGCAAAGGGCGGTTCCCAACCGCGAACGAATATGGTTAAAAGGGCTGCAGCCGCAATGGCCAACCCAAGACGAGCCAAAGCGTCAAACGAAGTGACGCGTTCAAACAGCCGACGCCAGGGATAGCGATCGACTCTTAAATTGGCAGCTCGTTCGCTGCGTGTTTTCGGGTTGGATGTAGAAGACATAGGTCTTGTGTAAGCTTAGCGATCGCCGGCGGGGAAAGCCCGACCGCTTGCTGAATCCCCACCGATGGAACGATTGGGACCAGGTCCATGACTTGGGCCATCGTAAGCTGCAACAATTTTTCGTACCAATGGATGCCGCACTATGTCACCTTCATTGAGTCGCACAAAGCTGATTCCTTCGATACCTTGTAACCGCTGTACAGCGTCTCGCAATCCGCTCGAGACTCCTGATGGCAAATCCACTTGAGTGATGTCGCCAGACACGACGATCTTGGAGCCCTCACCCATACGGGTCAAAAACATCTTCATCTGAGCGACGGTCGCGTTTTGCGCTTCATCCAATATAACAAATGCTTGATTCAGCGTTCTACCCCGCATATAAGCCAGCGGTATGACTTCGATCAAATCTTGCTCCATCAGAAACTTGACTTGGTCCAAATCCACCATTTCATTGATCGCATCCATCAATGGACGCAGGTAGGGATTCAGTTTTTCGTGCAAATCACCTGGCAAGTAACCTAGGCTTTCGCCAGCTTCAACGGCTGGCCGCACCAAAACAATCTTTCGAATTTGACGTGCTTTGAGGGCTTCTACGGCGGTTGCAACGGCCAAATAGGTTTTTCCGCATCCAGCCGGACCGATGCAAAATGTCATGTCGTGGCTGCGAATGGCGTCGACATAGATCGATTGCCCTTCTGTCCTCGGTTTGATCCGCCGACCCGCATTGCCAATTTGCAGCTCCTGGCGTTCGAATGCGGGCGTAGTGCTCCCCTTGCCGGCAGCCTGCGTAAGCGCATCGGCCACTTCGTCGGGGCCAAGCGTTCCCGTGCGGGTGACTTTGTCCTTCAGACGCTCCAGGATTTCCGTTGCCAGCCGAACAGAGTCGGCCGGCCCGGAAATGCGAATCTGGCCATTGCGATGCGTGATTGCGACTCCAAGTTGGTTTCGCACCAATCGCAGATTGTTGTCTTGCGGACCAAAGAGCTGGAGAGCCAAATGGGGGTCCGACAGAGTCAATGTCGATTCAGACATACGTTTGTTTGATTGCTTCTACTAAAGGCATCGCAGTCTCAGATGACGAAGAGTTTCGATCATGTGAGTTTGGCGATTATTCCAAGATACCCAACAATTGCTGACGGCAACAAGGAATCTGTAACATCCCAGACACCTCCGAGACCAGGCAGCAGTGCCCCGCTATCCTTAGCCCCTACAGTCCGCTTCACCATCGACTCCAACAGATCTCCTACAAGCCCTATCAGTGTCAGAAGACAACCTAAAACTGCAGGCCCCCAGACGAACCCTCCGCCAGGAACTCCACACCAAGGCAGCAACACCCTCAGGAAAAAATAGGCGATAACAATGCTCAAAAGCATCCCGCCAATCAGTCCCTCAATCGTCTTGCCAGGACTTATCGAAGGAATCAGTTTATGGCGTCCAAAAGACTTGCCCGCAAAATAAGCTCCTGCGTCAGCAAACTTAATTATCGCAAGCAATGCGATTAAGTGAAGCATCCCATCAAACGAACTTCCCTGCATTCGAACCAAAAACCAAAAACTTAGACAGCCAACCACATACGTGATGACAAACGAGGACAACATCCATTCCAAAGTTGTTCGCTCTGATTCCGCCGCGTTTTCACTTGGATCCAAAGTTCTCGCAATTTGGCTGAAACGCAACATCGCTTCTAGCCCACTCGCTCCAACGCCGGTCAGCACTCCAATGAGCAGCCAGCCGGTGCGGCCAACGGGGCAGTCGACCGGATAGGTTTTGTTCATGACAACGCTATACCAGACCGGAAACAAGATCACGGTGGAAGCAAGGCTGCAATGCACCAAGATGCTTCGCACTCGAATGGGCCATCGCTTGGCCAACAATTGGCTCAACTCGGTCGCCGTTCCAAGCGTCATGAAGACATACAGCGGAATCATCCAAACACCCGCTTGACCCGCAATGGGGAACCAAAGATCCAATCCGATCAAAAAGAGTGAGGATGCGATGAGGATAAAGGCAGAAAGGAGCCTACGATGCAGCACGTTCGATAACTTCTTTCTGGTTTTGAATGATTATGTGTTTTTTTCTCCCCCTCGCCCCGCTTCGGGGAGAGGGGGCCGGGGGGTGAGGGGCGAAGTCATTAATAACAATTCTCCGGTAAAGCGATTTATTTAAGCGCCTGGGGCGTGACTTACCTTAGAAACTACAACCACGTCTTCAATCAAACTAAAGTGCAAAACCCCTCACCCCCAGCCCCTCTCCCCTAGAAGGGGCGAGGGGAGCGAAGTCATTGGGGGAGGCAAAGCAAAATCACACGTTGAACAAGAAGTGACAAATGTCGCCATCTTGCATCACATAAGTCTTTCCTTCTGTCCGAAGTTTGCCTGCCAACCGAATTTCCTTTTCAGTCCCAAACTTTTCCAAATCGTCCAGCGTGAAGACTTCGCAGCGGATGAACCCCCGCTCGAAATCGCTATGAATCACCCCAGCGCCTTGTGGTGCAGTCGCACCAATAGGAACCGTCCAGGCTCGCACTTCCTTTTCGCCGGCGGTGAAATAACTCTGCAAACCCAAAGTCTCATAAGCCTTGCGAGCAATCGTATGCAACGCTGGCTCCTCTAGCCCAACCGCCTTCAACATTTCCGTCCGATCCGGCTCATCTAACTCTGCGATCTCGGCTTCCAATTTGGCACAAACCGGCACAACCTGCGCTCCGACGTTTTCCGCAAAGGCTCGAATCTTGGTAACCAATTCGCTCGTACCATGCAAATCGGAATCATCCACATTGGCGATGTACAGAATCGGCTTGGCCGTCATCAGTCCATAACTGGAAATCGCTTTGGCTTCTGTTTCTTCCAGCTTCAACTTTCTCAGGGGCAACTCTTTGTTCAAGTGCTCCATGCAATGCTGGATCGCGATCACTCGCAGCTTGGCTTCCTTGTCGCCACTTCGAGCCGAACGCTCCGCTTTGGGCAACGCGTTTTCAAGAGTTTGAATGTCGGAGAACATCAACTCCATTTCGATGGTCTCGATGTCCGAAAGCGGATCGACTTTGCCACCGACGTGAATCACGTCTGGGTCCGCGAAACAGCGAACCACTTGCAAAATGGCGTCCACCTCGCGAATGTGGCTCAAGAACTTGTTGCCGAGCCCCTGTCCCTCGCTGGCTCCTTTGACGATACCCGCGATGTCCACCAACTTGAGCATCGCCGGGATGACTTTTTGCGGGCCAACCAATTTCGCAATGCGGTTCAATCGATCGTCCGGCACGCTGATGATCCCCTCGTTGGGATCGATCGTGCAAAACGGATAGTTTGCAGCCTGGGCCGATTGCGAGCCGGTCAAGGCATTGAATAGAGTACTTTTGCCTACGTTCGGTAGGCCTACGATTCCAGCTTCCATTTTTAGATCGGTCGTCCTAGTTTTCGTGACGCAAGAGTGGGAACAAAATAACGTCGCGGATACTACGCGAGTTGGTAAGCAACATGATCAATCGATCGATACCGATGCCCAAGCCGCCCGCTGGTGGCATGCCATAACGCAACGCACGAACAAAGTCGTGGTCCATTTTGGCCATCGAGTCCTCTTCGGCCATTCCGTCTAGTTGCGTTCGGAATAGCTTTTCTTGAAGGATCGGGTCGTTGAGTTCGGTGTAAGCGTTTGCCAATTCCATTCCATGAATGAACATTTCAAAACGCTCGGCAATCTCAGGATGGCCATCCTTTCGCTTGGTGAGCGGGCAGATGCTGGCAGGATAGTCGATGACGAAAATCGGGCCAATCAACTTGTCCTCGACTTTTTCCTCGAAGACTTCGCTCACTATCACATCCGGGTGTTTACCAGCAGGATTGAGACCAATCTTCTTGGCCAATGCCGCCACACCTTCCGTGTCCGACATTTTGAGACCAGTATGCTCCTCAAACAAACTGCCGTAGGTTCGGCGTTGGAACGGAGGAGTGAAATCGATATCGAGATCGCCCCACTTGAGCTGATACCCTTGGCCTGTCGCTTTGATGGCATCGCAAATAATCTGTTGCGTCAGGTCCATCATCGTTTCGTAATTGGCATATGCCCAATAGAGTTCAATCATCGTGAACTCAGGATTGTGCTTGGGGCTGATCCCTTCGTTGCGATAGACACGCCCCATTTCGTAGACGCGTTCGATTCCGCCGACCATCAGTCGCTTGAGGTGCAGCTCAAGCGCAATTCGCAAAAACAATTGCATATCGAGCGCGTTGTGATGAGTCACGAACGGCTTGGCGGCGGCACCGCCAGCGATCGTGTGCAACGTCGGTCCCTCGACCTCAACGAATTGGTGCGTTGCCAACGTCGCACGGATCGAATGAATGATCTTGGTTCGCTTGAGGAACGTCTGCAACGAATCGGTGTTGTACGTCAAGTCGACGTACCGCATTCGCTGTCGCAGCTCGGCATCTTGCAATCCAGCATGCTTCTCCGGCGGTGGCTCAAGCGTCTTGGTCATGAAGTGGAGTCGGGTTGCGATGACGGTCAGCTCGCCAGTATTGGTGCGGCCAAGTCGACCATCGATGCCGACCAAATCGCCGAAGTCCAGGAGTTTGGCCAAATCGAAATCGGCGTCAGGCACTTGGCCTTTGGCGATCATGATTTGGATGTCGCCGGTCCAATCGCGAATGTTGAGAAAGAACAGCTTACCTGCGGTTCGCAGGAGCATGATCCGGCCGGCGACGCGGACTTCTGGGCCGATTTCTTCGCCGGCACCCTGGCTTGCTTTCCAAGCTTTGTAGTCAATCGGTTCCGCGCCGGGCAATTTTGCAGCGTCAAAATCGGGGAGAGGAACGAGAGTTCCATCCTCTTTTTTGAATTGCACTTGGTTTGCCATTTCGCGAACCGGGCCGTTAAAAGTGCGGTTGTCGAACCGAGCACCCCACGGATCCAGGCCGAGAGCTTCAATTTTCTTAAGTTTTTCAAGCCTTGCAGCCTGGTGAACCCCTAAACCGGTGTTGTCTTGATCCTGAGAATCGGCCATGTTTGAGCAGTTGCGAGTGAATTGAATGGGTGAGAAGGTGCAGATTGTAGGAAAAAGTGATGGAAAACCAAGCAGTCAAACCGCCAATGATCTTAATTGTGGAAAACGACCCACTTTTGCTGACCGGAATGTCCGCAATTTTGGATCAAAAGGGCTACCGATGTTTTTTGGCGAGGGAAACTTCGGTCGGGCTGAAAGCCACGCAGGCGATGACATTTGATCTCATTGTTCTGTCTTTTGGACGAGATGCGATCCAAGCGGCCAACGATGCCTGTCTTTTGCGAGGGCTGGACACGACGCGTGAGCTTCCGGTTCTCTTTTTGGCCGAAACCTTTGAACCGACTTGGATTGAGCCCTTGAATCTGGCTGGCGGCGTATATTGTTTGCCGAAACCCTTCGATCCGGAGGTTTTCCTCGATTTGGTGGACAAAGCGCTGTGCCTCCCCCATTTGGCGGTCGCTAAAATCGCTCCACCCAAAGCGCACTTTGCCAAAGATTGGGTACGGCTAGGCTAAGCAAATCCTTTGATTTGTTTTAACAGTAAATTAGCCGTGGGGCGCTACTAGCCCCGGTTGCCCTCGTTCCAGGGCTCAGACCTGGAACGCACTGTTCCCGAGGCTCCGTCACAGAACCATTTTAACCCGAAGCGTAAGCGACGAATCGACTTCTCCTCTGCAAGGTCCAAGTTGGCCGCGAAAGAGCACAAAGAACGCAAAAGGAACTTATCGGAAAGCTTTTGATCGTCTTTATGGCCTTTCCTTCTCCCATTGGCCTTGGAGACCGTCTCAATATATATATTGAAGAATCTGTTTAGCCGTGAAACGGCGGCAGTCCGTAGCTGCGGGGCTAGCCCCGCAGTCAAATTCACAAATCGAATGCAAGAGCCGTGAAACGGCGATACTACACCGCTGGAACTTATCTCGTTCAAGGTCACTCTCGGCAAGAGTGACCCACGGGGAACTTGCTA